>NZ_DAMACX010000015.1:0-61060 GCF_031998825.1 Pseudescherichia sp. | reverse complement strand
CCTCCGGCTGGCCGAGGATCCAGGTGACGTAGTACATCATTGCCCCGCCGCGCACGCAGACCGCGAGGATATTTAACAGCGTCAGGAAGCCGACGATGCGCCACTGGTCGTTGTTCCAGATATCGCGCAGATCTTCCCGCATTGGCGTGGTGCTCGGCGGCACCTGGATGCGCTCGCGGGTGGTAAAGAAGCAGAAGGCAAGCATCAAGAACGCCACCACCGAGAGCACTGCAATACCGCCCTGGAAGCCCAGCGCCTTATTCTCGCCGCCGATGAGATGTACCAGCGGCATCATCAGCACCGTGGAGAGCATGCCGCCCGCGGTCGCCAGCACGAAGCGCCAGGACTGGAGCGAGATACGCTGAGTTGGGTCGTTGGTGATCACCCCGCCGAGCGCGCAGTAGGGAATATTAACCACGGTGTAGAGGAGCGTCAGCAGCGTATAGGTGACGGCGGCGTAGACCAGCTTGCCGTTGTGGCTGAGGTCCGGCGTGGTGTAGGCCAGCACGCAGACGAGGCCGAAGGGAATGGCGCCGAATAAGATCCACGGGCGGAACTTGCCCCAGCGGCTGCGGGTACGGTCGGCAATCAGGCCCATGCAAGGGTCGGAGATGGCGTCCAACGCGCGCGCCAGCAGGAACATGGTACCGACAAAGCCAGCAGGGATACCAAAGATGTCGGTGTAGAAAAACATCATGTACAGCATGACGTTATCAAAGATGATATGGCTGGCGGCGTCGCCCATGCCGTAGCCAATCTTCTCCTTTACAGAAATAATCTGACTCTGCATTTTTCTTATCCTTCAGGTAAGGAAACGTTCTGAGACCGGTTGCAGTCGTTGTAAACCATCCCTCTCAACGCGGGTATTCCGTTTTTTGGTTATCAGATTACGATTCTTGTTTTCTGTGATCGCGGTAGGCTAAAAAGGCGGATTCGATTGTAACTTGTGGAAACTATAGGGTTTTTAATCAAAGCGGCGGGTGGCAACGAAACGGGATAGTGAAAAAAGCGCTAATAGATGTGTGTAAAGGCACGAAAGTAGCTATAATGCGCCCGCCTCCATGTAGCAATGCAGGCGCGGAAGATCGTCGTCTCCGGTGAGGCGGCTGGACTTCAAATCCAGTTGGGACCGCCAGCGGCCCCGGGCAGGTTCGACTCCTGTGATCTTCCGCCAGTTTGCTTCTTTTGAACTGCTCTCTTCCAAATAAAACCTCTTGCAATATCTGCACTTACTATCAATTACTTTCTCTGACAGTAGACCTTGTTATCAGATCGGATAAGTATCGCTCCCGGCCTAAAAGTCGAGTTCAAAACGTTACTTAATGCAATGAGCGATAAGTGCTGTCGCAGCAGGGTTCATCCGAAATCTCTGGCATACTACGCAGATTGATACGTGCTTAGAGAAGCTAACGTGGAGGGTCTATGGCGGATGAAAACTTAATGCAATCACCAGCAGGCGAATTTCTGATGTTCACCAGTGGTGATGGCAAAGTACGCATCGAGTGTCGTTTCGAAAGCGATACGCTGTGGCTCTCCCAGGCAATGATTTGCGAACTTTATGGCAAAGCTAAGGCAACCATAAGCGGTCACATAAAGAACATCTTCGAAGATGGTGAACTTGATGGGAATTCAGTTGTTCGGTTTTACCGAACAACTGCCGCTGATGGAAAAAACTATCAGGTTCAGTACCTTAGCTTACCGCTTATTCTTGCCGTAGGTTATCGAGTACGCTCCATCAGAGGCACTCAGTTCCGCCAGTGGGCAACCCAGACGCTGCAGGAATATCTGGTTAAAGGGTTCGTTATGGACGATGAGCGGTTGAAAACCCCGCCCGTTGGTTCATCCGTTGTGCCTGACTATTTTGATGAGATGCTGGAGCGCATCCGCGATATTCGCGCCAGCGAACGGCGGGTTTATCTGCGGGTGCGAGAGATCTTTGCGTTAGCCGCCGACTATCAGCCGTCCCTGAAAGAGACCACACAGTTTTTCCAAACCATCCAGAACAAACTGCATTTCTCCTGCACCGGTCACACTGCCGCAGAACTCATCCACAAACGCGCTGACGCCAATAAACCGCATATGGGCTTAACCAATTACAAAGGCGACGAGGTACGTAAGTGTGATGTGACGGTAGCTAAAAACTACCTTAACCAGGATGAGGTCAGTGAACTTAACCGCGTAGTTAACATGTGGCTGGATTTTGCCGAAGATCAGGCCCGTCGTCGTAAGCAGATATTTCTTCATGACTGGCAAGACAAGCTGGATCAATTCCTGCAATTTAACGATCGCGATGTTCTACAAGGCGCAGGTAAAATCAGCAAGAAAGTGGCCGATGAAAAAGCACAGGCAGAATATAGTCAGTTTGCCGAGCAACAACGGTGCTTAAAAGAAGCTGAAGGTGAGAAAGATATCGCTGCGTTGCTTCAATGGGAAAAAGAGGCCAAAAGTTAACCTTTAACGATAACCAAGTCTTTAAAATATATTATGCCGCTGTGCTATTGAAAGCACAGCGGTTACTTCAGGATCACCGAAACACCCTTTCCCCAATCTTTTTAATCACCCCATCGCTCACCTTCATCTCGGCATTCGTCTGGGTGATGTAGATCGCCATATAGACAGGCTTTTCCCCCGTGGGATACACAGCGGCAATAATAGCCCTTGAGCCGTAGCCGCCTGCGCCAGTCTTATCCGCGATGGTCCAGCCTTTGGGCAGAGCGGCGCGCAGCAGGTTGTCGGCAACCTTATCCTCCCGCATCCAACCTTCCAGCACCGTTCGATGCGACGGGGTTAGCAGCGGCGTTGCCAGCAGCTTATGCACCCCTGCTGCCATACTTTCTGGCGTTGAGGTGTCGCGCTCATCTCCTGGCGTGGCTTCGTTGAGTGTGGGTTCGGTGCGATCCAGCCGGGTGATGGTATCGCCGCTCTCACGCATAAAGCGCGTCACCGCTTCGGGGCCGCCGAGGTAAGTCAAAATGCTGTTGCCTGCCGTATTATCGCTATAGCTCACCGCCGCCGCGCACAGGGTTTGCAGGGTAATGGTCGCCGGGGCAACGTAGTTTTTGGTGATCGGAGAGTAGCTCAGCAACTCGTCAGGCTTAATGGTGACGGTCTCATCCAGCGAGCCAGAGGTCTTATGCAGACGATCGAGCAGCGCGGCGCAGGCGAGAACCTTAAACGTGCTGGTTAAGGGGAAACGTTCATTCTGACGGTAGCCAAAAATCGGCTGACCCTCGGCGTTGACGATGGCCATGCCAATCTTACCCGGCAGGCGCGTCTCCTCCTGCTTCAGGAAGGCCTGTAGCCCGTTGGTATTGATTGCCTGAGCCTGCTGGCACAAGGCGCAAAGAAGAAACAGTACCCCGCCGATAGTGCGTTTCACATCAGAATTCCTTTTCGCCACCCGTTATGTCATGACATTAGCATACTTCGCCTCACGTTACGGTAGCGCGACGGCGGGATCTGATAGCTGAAACCACGAGCATTCTTTTAGCTATATACAACCTATATAGAAAATATCACGCCAGTGCTATATACTTTTTATATAGTCATAAGAGAGAGGTAAATCATGGCTCCTGGTTCTGCAACTAACGCCATTGCGACCGCTAAACGCCGTTCACGTAACGTTAAAAGCAAAGCGGAAACCCGCGCACCCGCTGCGCCGAAGAAGTTTCTTTTCCAGCTGCGCGCGCGTGACAACGAGTACGGCGTAAGCGAAGAAACCTTCACCCGCCTTATGGAAGCGCTGGAGCTTAACCAGACTGAGTTAGTCCATAAGGCGTTGCGCTACCTGGCGCACGACGTTTTACCGGCTTATGAACTGGATAACGGCCCGCTGACTGACAAACAGCACGCTGCCATCAACCGACTGTCTGGTATGGAAATCACAGACGAAGACCTGGATTCGCCATTATTTAAATAAGCAGGAAGCATATGGCTCATAACTTTAATCCTTTACCAGCAGCTGGCGACATCCTCTGGTGTAAATTCCCGCATGATGAGGACTTAGGCAACCCGGGGCCGTACCCACGCCCTGGGCTTGTTCTGAACGTGTTTGCCGACCTTCATGCAGTGCTTATCACCTATGGGACGTCTCAGATCGGTAAAATTTATGATGGTGAGTTTGTCATTGATGATCAACTTGATACGGCTGGGCTTGGCGTTCCAACTAAGTTCGACCTGAACAGGCTGCAAAAACTGCCTTTTAACGATGTATGGTTTCATTCATCGCCCGGCGTCACGGTCACGATCCCGTTACCAAAAATGGGTATCATCCCGCCGACGTTTATGCCCGTCATGCGCGCTGCCTGGATGAAACGCCCTGCTAAAAAATAGCTGCTAACCTGGATTAGCGAATAGCCTGCCACAACTCGCCACGCCTCACGTTACGGTAGCGAGACGGTGGGAGCTGATAGCGCTTTGAAAAGACACGGGTAAACGACTGCTGAGAGTCAAAACCGTATTTGCAGGAGATGGTAATGATGCTCTCTTCGGTCTCGACTAAATCCTTTGCCGCCTGACTGAGCTTTTTCTCGCGAATATATTGCGCCAGACTAATGTGCATCACCTGGGAAAAAACCCGCTGAAGATGCCATTTAGAATAACCCGCACGGGCGGCGACATCTTCAATTCTCAGCGGCTTATGCAAGTTATGCTCTATCCAGCTGGCAATATCTTCAATGATATTTTCTGTTTTTACCATAAATTAACGCTCCGGTTAAGTTGCCAGCGGATAAGGGTATTAATTGTGCGCATGGCTCAGCGGTATATTTCCGCAACGCCATGCATCCGGTTGTCACCGGAGGTCGAGATAATTTTATAGGAGGTCGCGCCTTTCTCACTGGCCTCATGAGATAATGCCTCAGACAGATCGTCCAGAGAGTAGGCATTGCTGGCGGAGACAACGCCTATTTTCTCTTTACCCGTTGAATCTACAACCGGTTCAGCGGCAATGGCTGCGTTATATGAACCAAACCCCATCAGCAATGCTGCGAGCATTAATTTTTTCATAGCGATAGCCTCGTTAAAAATAAATGTTCATCGATAATGAGATACTGCCCTCAGGTATGAATATAGGCGGTGCGCCTGTCGGAAAACTGACGGTTATCTGACATCCCTGTCAGAATAGCGAGGCTTTACTTAACTTTATTTAACTATGATAATTTGACAGAAATAATTATCGAAAGCTCTATTAACTATCAGCGGCCTACGCGGGCCTGATGCGCAGCAGAGTAGCGCTCGCCGACTATTTTAACCGTCTCAAGCACCTGATTAATTTTCTGCAAATCGTTTTGCGAAAGAATAATCTCTGCTGCGCCCAGGTTCTCCTCCAGACGGTGCAGCTTGGTGGTGCCGGGAATCGGTGCAATCCACGGCTTTTGTGCCAGCAGCCATGCCAGGGCGATCTGCGCAGGGGTTACGCCCTTCTCCGTAGCCAGCGCGGTCAGCAGATCGACCAGCTTTCCATTGGCCGCCAGCGCCTCAGCAGCAAAACGTGGCACGCTGCGGCGGAAGTCATCCTCGCCAAAGGTTGTATTCGCCTTAATCGCGCCCGTTAAGAAGCCTTTGCCCAGCGGGCTGAACGGCACAAAGCCAATGCCTAGTTCTTCCAACAGCGGCAAAATCTCCTGCTCTGGCTCGCGCCACCACAAGGAATATTCACTTTGCAGCGCGGTCACCGGCTGCACCGCATGGGCACGGCGAATCGTCTGCGCGCCCGCTTCGGACAGGCCAAAGTGCTTAACCTTGCCCTCGGCAATCAGATCCTTTACCGTTCCGGCAACGTCTTCGATAGGCACTTCAGGATCGACACGGTGCTGATAGAGCAGATCGATAATGTCAGTTTTCAACCTGCGCAGCGAACCCTCTACCGCTTCACGGATATGCTCTGGACGGCTGTTTAAAATCTGCTGCTTATTGTCATCGCCAAAGGTAAAGCCAAACTTGGTGGCGATAACAACCCGATCGCGAAACGGCTTTAAAGCCTCCCCGACTACCTCTTCGTTCAGATAAGGACCGTAGACTTCAGCGGTATCGAAAAAGGTTACGCCACGCTCAACGGCAGAGCGGATTAACTCTATCGCCTGGCGAGTATTGGTTGCCGGACCGTAGCCGTGGCTTAGACCCATACAGCCCAGGCCCAGAGACGACACTTCAAGCCCGGATTGTCCAAGATAACGTTTTTGCATTACGTCGTACCTCATCGGTTTATCGTTAAACATTTGCTGGTGGGATCGCGTAAGGAGAGAATTACTTGACGTTATCCCCCTGCTGATGTGCCAAAAGCATAACGCAGAGGGATTTATCTGATTAGAGCCGAGATCTGCTTGAGCTAATTAGTCTGGCTCATTAATGCTGCTCCAGCGCTCTTTCAACGCGCGCGGCAGCATCGGCATCGCCGTTGTCACGTAGCCCTTGGGCGAGCTGACGCAGCTGTCCGCTGCTCAGGCCTACCCGCTGGCTGGCTTTGACGTGGGCCAGTAGCTGAGACTCCACGCCCGGCATAGCGGCTAACGCGCCGACGGTCGCCAGCTCGCGGCTCTGCCAGTCCAGGTTGTCGCGGGCAAAGATATCGCCGAAGAGGTGGGTTTGCAGGAACTGGTTGATGACCGGGGCAAAATCAAACAGCGGGCCCTGCACCGGCGCGCCGGATATAGTGGTTTGGTTGGCCGTGCCTACGCGTCGAAGCTCGTCGCCAACGGGTACGGCCGCGGCAGGCTCTTTCCCCTGCGCGTCGTTGATGCCGCGTGCTTTACGTGCCTCGACCACCTTCATTAGCTCCCCCAGCGCGTTGAGGCTGCGGGGAAAGCCAGTGTAGGCATAGAGCTGAACAAGGATCTCTTTGCTCTCGTTTACCGTCAGGCCAGCATCCAGCCCCTGGTTAAGGGCGGCGTTGAGTTTCCCCATATTGCCGACTGCCATAGACGCCGCAATCAGAGGAATGGCCTGCTGGCGGGCAGTGAGCGTATCGGCGGTGGTGTGTTGTTCCTGCATTTCTGATGCTCCTGAAGTTACGGGGGCGGCAGCCGAAGCCTGATTCGCGCTGAACATCAGCAAGGCCGCTGCCGCAAGGGTTTTAACGTGCGTGGTATTGTTCATCCGTCACCTTCTCCATCCAGTCAGCCGCTTTACCCTCTACCATCCCGGTTAACGCGAGATGCGTCATAGCGCTATCCGGCGCAGCACCGTGCCAGTGTTTAACCCCCGGCGGACACAGCACGACATCACCGGTTTTTATCACCCGCACCGGCTGCCCCTCCTGCTGCGTCAGCCCCGTACCGGAGGTGACAACCAGCCGCTGCCCTGCCGGATGGGTATGCCAGGCCGAGCGCGCGCCGGGTTCAAAGGTGACATATGCGCCCGATACGCCGATGTCCCTATCCGCTGCAAACAGCGGTTCGACGCGGACCTGACCGGTGAAATTCTCCGCCGGGCCGGGAACCGCTTTCTGGCTGCCAGCGGGTGCGATATGAACCAGAGCATTCTGCTGCTGGGCAGTAGACGAGAAGGCGACAAGAGGCAGTAACAGTCCGAGACAGCTGAGTTTTTTCATCATGCAGTGCATCCTTTTGGGTGAAAAGTCACTGTGATTCTGGCAAAGGGACAATGTCGTCAGGCTGACGAGCGCCTGACAATCTTGTCAGTTAATGCCTCCAGCGCCCTCTCCGGCGTGGCCTCTGTGGACGGGGCCTTTTCCTGGTAAGGATCATCGGTAGCGACTGCAAACGTCAGGCCGAAGGTGTTTACTCCGCCTTCACTACAGGCGAAGGCTTCCCCCCGATGCATGATGGCCACCGCGCGGACAATCGCCAGGCCCAGGCCGTGGTGGGTATCGCTTTTGGCACGAGAAGAGTCCACCCGGTAGAAGCGTTCGAACAGACGCTCTAAATGCTCCGGCGCGATAGGATCGCCGGGGTTAGAGACGGCGACGCAGGCCTGCTTTTCGCTTTCGCTTAACCTGACGATCACCGTGCTCTGGAGCGGAGAGTGTCTTGCGCCGTTCTCCAGAAGATTTGCCAGCGAGCGATGGAACAGCCGCCGATCAATGTGGGCGATGACATCACCGTCAACGTGCAGTGAGAGCTGCTTTTCAGCGAAGGAGGGCTCAACGTACTCGGCTGTTTTTAGCGTCTCCTCGCGCAGGGAAACCTGGGTCAGCTGAGAAGCGTGCTCGCCCGCGTGAGCGTGGGAGAGGAACAGCATGTCATTCACGATAGAGGTCATCCGCTCCAGCTCCTCAAGATTAGAGCCGAGCAGCTCCTCAAGCTCCTCCAGCGAACGTCTACGGGATAGCCCAAGTTGGGTCTGGCCGATCAGATTGGTAAGCGGCGTGCGCAGCTCATGGGCTACGTCGGCGTTAAAGCTCTCAAGCTGTCGCCAGGCCACTTCCTGACGCTCCAGTACCCCATTGAAGGATGACGCCAGCTGCCGCAGCTCCTCCGGCAGCGCCTCTGCATCCAGCCGCTGGCCGTGATCGCCCGGTGCCAGGTGCTGAGCCTGATCGCTGAGCGCGCCCACCGGACGCAAACCCACCCTTGCCACAGCGAAGCCCAGCAGCGCCACAATCGGTACCCCCAGAACGATGATGATAATCAGCGTGCGGGTGAACGCCTCCAGCGTGCCCATGTAGGGAGTCGAGTCGATGGCTACCACATAGCGCAGATCGGGACGCTCGCCTCTGGCGGGAATAGTTTTCACCAGCACGAACAGCGAGCAGGCGTCGCCAGTTGCGCCCGGCACCTGATTAACGCCTTCCTTCAGCGAGGCCCAGCTCACGCCTACCGGTGGCGCGCCGCCCAGGCTAAAACGCGTATCGTTGCTGACGATCCAGTAGCGGACTCGCTCACCCTCCGAGCTGGCCAGATCGGTAAACTTATTCGCCAGTACTGGCCAACTCTCCGCCGACGTGCGGGACGCAATCCAGGGTCGCATCAGGGATTCACGAAAAAGCAGCTCGTTGTGCATCTGTTTTTGCAGAGACTCATGCAGCGAGCTTCTCAGCACAATGCCAAATACCGCCACAATGAGTAAGGCACTCATGGCGAACATCAGCGCCAGATGGCTGGAGATAGCGCGTTTAAACATACTTTTTACCCTCGCTTAAGGAGGAAATCAGGAGCGGATCTCAAGGACATAGCCCATCCCGCGCACGGTATGCAGCAGCTTGACCTCAAATGGCATATCGATCTTGGCGCGCAGGCGCTTAATCGCGACCTCGACGACGTTAGCGTCGCTGTCGAAATTCATATCCCACACCTGTTCGGCAATCATCATTTTTGACAGGATCTCCCCCTGGTGACGGGCCAGCAGGCTGAGCAGGGAGAACTCTTTTGCGGTAAGCTCCAGCCGGACCCCGGCGCGAAATACCCGACGGGCCAGCAGATCGAGATGCAGGTCGTGAATGTGGATCTGGGTAATATCCACGCCCTCCGTTGAACGGCGGCGCACCAGCGCCTGAATGCGGGCCACCAGCTCAATCAATGAAAAAGGTTTGGGGAGATAGTCATCCGCGCCAAGACGCAGCCCTTTCACGCGCTCATCAACCGAGCCGCGCGCCGAGAGCATCAGCACCGGCGTCTGCTTACTGGCCCGTAGCCCCTCCAGCACCCGGTAGCCATCCATTCCGGGCAGCATGACGTCAAGGATGATGGCGTCATAGTCATACTCCAGGGCGTAGTGCAGGCCCTCGGCACCGTTGGCGGAGACATCGACGGTAAAGCCCGACTCTCCCAGCGCGCGGCTGAGGTAGGTCGATGTCTTCTCTTCATCTTCAACCAGCAGCAGTCGCATACGCAGTGCCCTTTTTTGTTTTGCCGGTGCGCGGCATGATGAGCCATCTTACGTCAGCGCGACCAACGGCTGGCTGACAGCCTCCTGACATTTCTGTCAGAAATGTTAGCGGATCCCACTCGTTTGAAAATGGCGCAAAGAAGCATGACCTTATGAATAACGTTCATGAGTTACTCAGGATGTTCTTATGATCTACCTACAAAGTGTGACCACGATCACATACCAAAACACCTTCGGCACAACTTGCCACCTAAATTGAGTTAGATCACGAAAAATAGTGAAACAGCAGTTCATCATTATTTAAAAATGTGAGCCAGATAACACATAACAGCCCAAAACCGGGCAATAACCGTTTCCGACGTTCTGCGTAGCGCCGCTTTCCTCTCTATCTCTATTCGATTCTTTACCTGCTGCCTTGCAGCGGTCGGCCAGTCTATTGCATTAAAAAAGGGGTATGTATGCGCAAAACAGGTCATATGCGCTGGTTTATGGTTTCGCTGGTGACGCTCGGTACCATTCTTTGCTATCTAACCAGAAACACCATCTCGGCGGCGGCACCAACGCTGCAAACCGATCTGCACATCACCACGCAGCAGTACTCCTGGATTATTGCTACCTTCTCCGCCTGCTACACCATCGCTCAGCCGATAGCGGGCTATATCCTCGATTCGCTCGGGACCAAAATGGGCTATACCATCTTCGGCCTGCTGTGGGGCGTGTTCTGCATTGGCGCGTCGTTCTCTACCAGCTGGACAGGCCTGGCGTTTTTCCGCGGGCTCGGCGGCTTTGCCGAAAGCGCAATGATCCCCGCCGGGCTGAAGGCGGTGACCGAGTGGTTCCCGGATCGGGAGCGCTCCGTGGCAGTGGGATATTTCAACGTCGGCTCCTCTATCGGTGCGGTAATTGCGCCCCCGTTAGTGGCCTGGGCGATCTTTATGCGCGACTGGCGGCTGGCCTTTATCATCGTCGGCGTCTCCAGCGTGCTGTGGGCAGCGGGCTGGTACTTCACCTATAACCGCCCGGCAAAGGCCAAGTCCCTCTCCAAAGAGGAGTATCTCTACATCACCGGCGGGCAGCCGGAGAAGGAGCATGTAGAGAAAGTGCGGATTGGTCGCCTGCTAAAGCAGCGTAAGTTCTGGGGCATCGCGCTTCCACGCTTTCTGGCCGAACCGGCATGGGGCACCTTCAACGCCTGGATCCCGCTGTTTATGGTGCATACCTACGGCTTTAGCCTGAAAGATATCGCCATGTTTGCCTGGATCCCGATGCTGTTTGCCGACGTGGGCTGCATTGTGGGCGGCTACCTGCCGGGAATATTCCAGAAACTGTTCGGCGTTAACATCATCGTTTCCCGCAAGCTGGTGGTGACTATGGGAGCAGCGCTGATGATCCTGCCCGGCATGGTGGGGCTGTTCGGCAGCCCGATGGTGGCGATTGGCCTGCTGTGCGTCGGCGGGTTTGCCCACCAGTCCCTCTCCGGGGCACTAATCACCCTCTCCTCCGATATGTTTGACTCCGGTGAGGTAGCAACCGCCAACGGCTTTACCGGCATGGCGGCGTGGACGGCAAGCACCCTGTTTGCGCTGGTGGTGGGCGCGTTGGCCGATACCGTCGGTTTTAGCCCGCTGTTCGCCGTGCTCTCCGGCTTCGACGTGGTCGGCGCCATTCTGCTGTGGATGCTGCTTAAAACCCCGGTTGAGACCCTGATTACGCAAGAAACGTTCTGACTAAAAATGCGCCACCGGCAACCGCAGGTGGTGCGTCTCAAAAACCATTTAATTAGTGTACATTCCCATTCGTTGCTATAAGTATCGTTGTTCGTTATTACATCGACAAAGGATGACAAGATGGCCCGAGTGGACGTTGCTATTGCTGATGCGAAACAGTGGCAGGGTATCGATGCAGATGTTTTGCATATCATACTGGAAGGGACCTATCGCTCATTTGTAGACATGATGGGTTATGAACTTGATAAAGATATTGTTGTTACGAACGATTTAAACAGTACGACGCCAATGATTTTCTTTCCGCTGAATACGCGGGAAGAGCAGGAGCGTTACTGTATTACCCTGAAGGTCGAAGATACGCGCGACTGGGGAGAGATTGTTTATCAGCTTTCCCATGAGATCTGCCACGCCTACTGTAATTTTTATAAAGCGAAGGCCACCAAACACAAATGGTTTGAAGAGGCTATTTGTGAAGCCGGTGCCTTCAGCAATTTAAATAATATTTATCAGATTTGGCACGACCTCCCCTTTGCAAGGCACCCGGCGCTGGAGACGTTTCGTCAGGAGATACGCAACTGCCTTGAAAAACTGCTGGAGGACGTACCACAGGGTATTACCACCGGCGATATTCTGGAATTTATTAACGTCAACCTGCCGGTATTTGAAATAAAGAGCATCACTAAAATCTGGGACCGCGATAGCCACATTAAATTGCGCGCGATTTCCTGCTATTTATGCGAGCAACTGTTTTATGTCGATAGCCGCTACTGGCGCTCGGTGCTGCATTTTAATGAGTGGGATGCCACCACCGATAAAAATTTTGTCAGCTTTATCAATAGCTGGGCGAAGCACGGCGGCGATGATGTGCGTCCCGTCGCCGCCTCGTTGGGGATCCTGCTGATATAGCTCCGTTAACGCTCGCCACATCGTACATACCTGGCAACATCCCTGCCTGGCGCCCTCTCTCAACCGTGGCTACCTTTAAACAACTATAACGAAGGCGCATTCCTGCGGGAAAAGACGCCTTCACTCTGCTGCGGCGCAGTTTGCCGGCGGCCACTGGCAAGGTTGAGGAAGTAAAATGAGCGAGCCCCTGTGTACCCTGTTTTACGACGGGAGGCCGGTTACTGGCCCGGCGAACGTCCCGTTAATCGACTTTTTGACCGCGGGCGGCTTGAAGCTGCCCCATGTCTGCTACCACCCATCGCTTGAACCGATGCAAACCTGCGACGTCTGCTGGGTGGAATACAATGGCGAACTGGTGCGCGGCTGCACGCTTAAGAGCGCGGAAGGCATGGAGATAGCGAGCCGCACGCCGCTTGCCGAGGCGGCGCAGCATGAGGGGATGGATCGCCTGCTGGCGAAGCATGAGCTTTACTGCACCGTCTGCGAGCACAACACGGGCGACTGCACGCTGCATAACACCATGGCGGATATGCATATCCCCATTCAGCGCTATGAGTATCAGCGCAAACCCTACGTCAAAGACCACTCCAACCCGTTCTACACCTACGACCCCGATCAATGCATTCTCTGCGGCCGCTGCGTGGAGGCGTGCCAGAACGTGGAGGTGAATGAAACGCTAAGCATCGACTACACCATGGAGCATCCGCGCGTGCTGTGGGACGGCGGCGAAACCATCGCTGGATCGAGCTGCGTCAGCTGCGGCCACTGCGTCACCGTCTGCCCCTGTAACGCACTGCTTGAGAAAACTATGCAGCCGGACGCCGGACCGTTTACCAGCATGAAACAGTCGCTTAAGCGACCCATGATCGATCTGGTGAAAGCGGTCGAAAACACCACCGGCGCGGAAATCGTCACCGGTATTTCAGTGATGGACATGCACTGGCGTCAGCCGGAGATCAAGCGCACCAAAACCGTCTGCACCTATTGCGGCGTGGGCTGCAGCTTTGAGATCTGGACGCGCGACCGCCACGTGCTGAAAGTGCAGCCGATGGCCGACGCGCCCGCCAACGGTATCTCTACTTGCGTGAAGGGCAAATTCGCCTGGGATTTTATTAACGATAAAGAGCGCCTCACCACACCGCTGATTCGTGAAAACGATCGCTTTCGCAAGGCGAGCTGGGATGAAGCGCTGGAGCTGGTGGCGCGCCGCCTGCTGCAAATTCGCAACCAGCACGGTCCGCAAAGCATCGGCTTTATCGGCTCCAGCAAAGGCAGCAACGAAGAGGCCTACCTGACGCAGAAAATTGCCCGTCTGATTATCGGCACCAACAGCGTGGACAACTCCTCCCGCTACTGCCAGAACCCTGCTACCCAAGGGCTATTCCGCACCGTAGGCTATGGCGGCGATGCGGGTACAATAGAGGATCTGCAGAAGGCGGATCTGGTTGTCATCGTCGGCAGCAATACCGCGGAAAACCACCCGGTTATTGCCGCAAAGATCAAAGCGGCGAGAAAGCATCACGGACAGAAGCTGCTGGTCGTCGACCCGCGCCGTCATGAGATGGCCGAGCGCGCCGATCTGCACCTGCGCGCCCGCCCCGGCACTGACATGGTATGGGCCTCGGCGATGGCCCGCTATATGTTCGATAACGGCTATGCCGACGAGGCGTTTCTGGCCGAGCGGGTCAACCAGGTGGAGGAGTATCGCCAGTCGCTGTCACCCTTCACGCTGACGTTCGCGGCAGAAACTACGGGGCTTTCCGTTGAGGAACTCACCGCCGCCGCCGAGCTTATCGGCAAGGCAAGCGCGGTTTGCATCGTCTGGGCGATGGGTATCACTCAGCACAGCCACGGCGCCGACGCCAGCACCGCGCTCTCTAACCTGCTGCTGGTAACCGGCAACTATGGCCGTCCCGGCACCGGCGGCTACCCGATGCGCGGCCACAACAACGTGCAGGGAGCGAGCGACTTCGGCTGCCTGAAAGATTACTACCCCGGCTACGAGTCGGTAACCGATGAAAGCGTACGTGAAAAGTGGGCGCGCGCCTGGGGCGTCGAGCCGGAGCGGCTGTCGCTGGAGGCGGGCTCGGATAACTTCGAGATGGTTGAGCACGCGCGTACAAAACAAATTCGCGCCATGTATGTGATTGGCGAAGAGACCGCTTTTGCCGACGCCGACACCACTAACGTTCACGAGGGCTTTACCAACCTCGATTTTCTGGTGGTGCAGGATCTCTTCTTCAGCCGCACGGCGCAGTTCGCCGACGTGGTGCTGCCGGGCTGCCCAAGCGTGGAAAAAGAGGGCACCTACGTCAACACCGAGCGGCGCATTCAGCGCTTTTACGAGGCGCTGTCACCCCTTGGCGATAGCCGACCGGACTGGCGCATTCTTACCGAGCTTGCCGCCCGCATGGGGCACGACTGGGGCTATACGCACCCGTCGCAGATTATGGCCGAAGCGGCACGCATCGCGCCCCTGTTCGCGGGCGTTAGCTACGAGCGGCTCGAAGGCTTCAGCTCCCAGGTCTGGCCCGTCACGGCGGAGGGCAAAAGCACGCCGCTGCTCTACACCGATAAATTTAAAACGCCCGACGGACGCGCCATCCTCTACCCGCTTGAGTGGCAGCGGCCGCAGGAGGAGCCTGATGAACAGTACGACCTGACGCTCAACAACGGCCGCATGCTGGAGCATTTCCAGGCAACCAACCAGAGCGGACGCGGTGGGCGCACGATGTCGCTGTCGCCGGACTGGTTTGTGGAAATTAGCCCGACGCTTGCCGCCGAGCGCGGCATCGCAGAGGGCGACTGGGTGAAGCTCACTTCACGGCGCGGCTCGCTGGAGGTACCTGTGGTTGTCACCGACCGCGTAGCAGGCGGCACGCTGTTTATCTCTATTCATCAGGGCAAGCCGGGCATTAATCTGCTGACCGGCGAACATCACGACCCGGATGTCAACACGCCGGCCTACAAAGAGATCGCTATCCGGCTGGATAAGCTTTCACGCGAGCCGCACCCCTCTCCTCTGCCGCGGCACAACTTCCGCTACGGCAACCGCACGCCGATCCCGCACGTGCAGGTTGAGGAGAAATGGCAGCGCGATGACTATCG
Source organism: Pseudescherichia sp. (assembly GCF_031998825.1). Lineage (GTDB taxonomy): Bacteria > Pseudomonadota > Gammaproteobacteria > Enterobacterales > Enterobacteriaceae > Pseudescherichia. The sequence continues at coordinate 45,533 of NZ_DAMACX010000015.1, read as the reverse complement.
CCTCCCGCCCGAACAGGCCCCGAATCCGGAGAAATTTTAATGGCTAAAGCGATTGATTATCAGGTGGAGCCGCCGAAAATCGGCCCCACCGCCGAGGAAGAACTTCAGCGTCTGTTGCAGACGCTGCATGAGCATGGCGTACTGCGCCTCGCCAACGATCTGGTGGCCAGCAACAACGACTGGCTCAAGGTGATTGTTGACGGCCTGAGCCGCAAAGGCTCGCTAAACGTCATTCAGAATATCTCCGTGCTGCTGATGGCGCTCTCCACCATCCCGCCAGAGCAGACCTACAAGCTCGCCTTCGGCCTGCGTGATTTCATGGCCGAACTGAGCCGCGAAGAAGAGCAGCCGCAAAGCGCAAACGGCAGCGCACCGGGGGCACGCGGTGCCTGGAAAATGCTGCATGACGACGAGCTATGGCACTCTCTCTCGCCGCTGCTAAACGGCCTCAAGGCTTTCTCCCGCCGCATGGAGGAAGAGGTGGATAAACCGATTTCGTCGTTCAGCGGTAAACCGAGCGACGCCTGAGGCTCAACGGAGGAAGCATGATAAGCCAGGAGACGGCTTTATGGCTGGCGCGCAGCCAGTTCGCTTTTACCATCGGCTTTCACATTGTACTGGCGGCCTTCACCATCGGCCTCGCCCAGTGGCTGATGCTGCTGGAGGGGCTGTGGCTGTGGCGTAAACAGCGCGTTTATCTCGATCTCTACAAATACTGGAGCAAGGTATTCGCGCTGAACGTTGGGGTGGGCGTGGTGACCGGGGTGCTGATGGAGTTTCAGTTCGGCACCAACTGGGGTGCGCTCGCTAACCGCGCCGGTGCGGTCATGGGGCCGATGATGTACATGGAGGTGCTGGTCGCCTTTTTCCTTGAGGCCGGGTTTATGGGGGTGGTGCTCTTCGGCATGGGCAAGGTGCGCCCCTGGGTGCACTTTTTCGCTACCTGCGTGGTGGCCGCCGGGTCAATTTTCAGCGCCTTCTGGATCCTCTCCGCTAACTCCTGGATGCAGACGCCAGCCGGTTTTATCACTGGGGCAGATGGTCGTTTTCAGCCCGTCGACTGGTGGGCTGTGATCTTTAACCCCTCTTTCCCCTGGCGTTTTGTTCACATGACGCTGGCAGCGATGCTCGCCACCGCCTGCCTTATCGCCGCCGCAGGAGCGTGGCACCTGCGAAAACGCCCCGATAACCGCGGCGCGCGACTGATGTTCTCATGGGGCCTGTGGCTGCTGCTGTTCGTCACCCCGATTCAGGTTGTGATAGGCGACCTGCATGGTGAAAACACACGCGATCACCAGCCGGTGAAGCTGGCGGCGATGGAAGGCAGTTGGGATCCGCCGCCGCCCGGCGAGGGCGAGCCGCTGCGGCTTTTCGCCATTCCGGATATGCAGGCGCAGCGCAATCACTTTGAACTGGCCATTCCCAATATCGGCTCGCTCTACCTGCGCCACAACCTTACCGGCACTATTCATAGCCTGAACCAGTATCCGCGCGAGGATCTTCCTTGGGTGCCTGGGGTGTTTTTCGCGTTTCGCGCAATGGTAGGGCTTGGGCTGCTGATGCTCTTTTTCGGCGCAGCCGGGCTGGCCACACGCCTGCGCGGCAGGCTATGGACCTCGCGCTGGCTGCAACGCGGCATGGTATGGATGGCACCAGCGGGCTTTTTCGCCATGCTCGCCGGGTGGTTTGTGACCGAGACCGGACGCCAGCCCTGGACGGTTTACGGCGTGCTGCGCACCGCGCACAGCGCTTCCCCCATCGCCCCCGCGCTGGTGCTGACCTCCTTTTTTGCCATCCTGGTGGTGTATTTGCTTATCTTCGCCATCGGGCTGTGGTTTTTGCTGCGCCTGCTTGGCAGGCCGCCATCCCATGATGAAAGAGAGCCAAATGCGGAAGTGGCGGAGCAGACCGGGCGTGGCATAACGTCGCAGAGCATACGGGGGCGCTACGATGCTTGAGGCTATCCTTTCTATGCCACCGTTAACGCTGCTGAGCGCTATGGCGCTGGCCTTCGGCGTGCTGATCTACGTGGTGCTGGACGGCACCGATCTCGGCGTCGGCCTGCTCGCACCGTTTCAGCCGCCACAGGCGCGCCAGCAGATGAACATCTCTCTTCTACCGGTATGGGATGGGAACGAAACCTGGCTGGTGCTGACCGCAGGGGCGATGCTGGCGCTTTTTCCGCTCGCCTTCAGCATCCTTTACAGCGCGCTCTATCTGCCGGTCTATATCATGCTGCTGGCGCTGATCGTGCGCGGCATGGCGATAGAGTTTCGCCATCAGTACCCAGCGCTGTTCGACACGCTGTTTATCGGTGGCTCCTGGGTTGCGTCGCTAAGCCAGGGCGCAACGATGGGCGCATGGATTGAGGGAATAGCGCATAACGGCGAGCACTTCACCGGCGGCCCACTGGCGTGGCTTTCACCGTTTTCGCTCTATTGTGCCGTTTCGCTCACCGTGGGATATGCGCTGCTCGGTGCCTGCTGGCTGGTGTGGCGCTGCGAAGGGGAGCTGGCCGCCTGGGGCAGACATCAGGCGATACGGCTTGCGCTGCTTACCGCCGCGCTGTTGGCGGGGCTGGTTATCTGGACGATGCAGCTGCAGGAGAGTTATCGCCTGCATTTGCAGGCCTGGCGCTACAGCGGGCCGCTGGCGCTCATCGCGCTGCTGACGCTGGCGGGGCTTCTCGCTGCGCTGCGCCGCAAACGCGAATTTTTGCCGCTGGCCATGGCGCTTACGCTCTTTTGCGCTGCGTTTGGCGCTATGCTGCTGGCGGTGTTTCCGTTCATTCTGCCGCCCGGCCTGCTGCTGACCCAGGCCGCCGCCCCGCCCGCTACGCAAAAGCTGATGCTTATCGCCTTCGGCGCATTTGTGCCGATTACGCTTCTCTACAACAGCTGGGGCTTCTGGATCTTCCGCGGCAAAATTCACGCCGCACGGGATGCGGATCGTCCCTGACGCAGCGCCTGGGGCGGCACGCCATAGCCACGGACGAACACTTCGCGCATATGGCGGCGGTCGCGAAAGCCAGACTCACGAGCGATGGCGTCGAGGGTTAAACGGCTCTGCTCGATCATCAGCCGGGCCGCCTCAAGGCGCAGTCCCTCAATGGCCTTAGCCGGGGACTTGCCGGTCTCGGCACGAAACAGGCGTGTAAGCTGACGGGTGCTGAGGTGCACGGCGTCCGCCAGGTCATCTACCGTCAGCGGCTTGCGCAGGTTTTTACGTGCGTACTCCAGCGCACTTTGTAGCCTGTCGGAGCGGGGTGCCAGGGCCAGCATCTCCGAGTGCTGGGTCTGGCCGCCGGAGCGGCGCTGGTTCATTACCAGCCGGTGCGCCACGCTGCGAGCCACATCTGCCCCCAAATCTTTCTCTACCATCCCCAGGGCCATATCCAGCCCGGCAGTGAGTCCCGCCGAGGTCCAGATCGCCTCATCAATAATAAAGATGCGGTCATCCTCAAGCTGAATGGTCGGATGCAGGCGTTTCATGCTGGGAGCGTGCGCCCAATGAGTAGTGGCGCGTCGGTTCTCCAGCAGCCCCGCCTGGGCCAGCACAAACGCACCGGTACAGATCCCTGCCACCCGCCTTGCCTGTCGGGCCGACGTTTGTAGAAAGGCAATAATTCCCGGCGTGGCGGGCTGCTCGGTGGGCATCAACACGCCCGCCAGCAGCCAGGTATCCATCTGTAGATCGGCAGATAATGGCACACTATCGATACCAATCCCCGACGATGAGCGCACCGCTCCGCCGTGCTCTGAATAGACCACCGTCTGGTAGAAATTCTCGCCCGCTACAATATTGGCAAACTCAAAAACGGTCAGCGTTGAGAGGGCCAGCATCTGAAAATTATCGGAAATAATTAAACCAATCCTGTGCATCAGATCACCTTACCAAAAATGGGAAGTCAGACGTTCACCGCCTGGCGGGGCTGCGTGCGAAAATGCTCTGAGAGCCAGAGGCTTACCAGCGCCAGCAGCAGAAAGAGTACCGCACTGAACATTACGCCATAAAAGCCATAAAGCGGATAGATCCATGAGGCGACGGCGGAGCCAAAGCCAATTCCGCAAAACATAAAGGCGCTGGTCAGCGCCAGAGAGATGCCCCGCGTCTGCGGATCGGCCATTTCCACGATCCTGCGCTGCTGCGAAGGCCACAACAGATCGGTGGCAAACGCCCAGAACACCAGCGCAATATAGAGCAGCGCGAGCTTGCCCGGCAGCAGGGTGATGACCACCATATCCACTACCAACAGCGCTATCCCTGCGGTCAGCAGGCGCTCGGCGCTGTAGACCCTGGCGGCCCGCGCGACAAACAGGTTGCCGACAATACCGGCCACGCCAATCACCGCCAGCGCAACCGACACGCTGCCGCTGTCGCCATGCCAGGTATCACGCACAATCGGCGAGATGAAAGCGTACATGTCATAGACGCCGGAAGTGATAAAGAACACGACCAGAAACGCCGTCAGCGATGTCCGCTCCGTCAGTACCTGCCCAACCTGACGCAGGCGAATATCTGCCCCGGCGACGCTGTTTGGTACGCTCAGCATAATATTGATGACCGACAGCACGCTCATTGCCCCAACGAGGGTAAACAGCATTCGCGCCCCTAATAGATTTGCGACCCAGGCCGCCAGCGGAATGCCGACCATGCTGGCCATCGACACGCCCAGCAGGATCATGGCGATGGCGCTGCCGCGCTCCTTTTGTTTCACCAGCTCCGATCCCAGCGCCACCAGCACCGGCCCGATCAGCGATGCCCCAAGCCCCATCACGATCCGTGCGAGCACCAGCACGCTGTAGTCTGGTGCCAGGGCAAACAGAAACGCCCCCAGCCCAAAGACGCTCATTCCGGCAACCACCTGCTGGCGTCGTCTGATGTGACCAAAAAAGACCTGCGCCAGCGGAGCACCTACGGCAAAGGTGAGACCAAAAACGGCTAGCAGGCGGGCACTCTGGGCGTCGGTCAGCCCCCAGGCGTGGGAAATTGGCTCCAGGCTTCCCGCGACGGAGAGCGCCCCGGTGGCCTGTACAAAATAGGCCAGGCTTAAGGCCCACAGCGCCCGGCGCTGGGGAGCGGTAATCTCATTTTTCATCGCCACGATCTCTTAAAGCCGGGGCGGCTTATCCGCTCCGGCCAGCGGTTACGCTACGGGAATAGGGTTCTCAACCATTGCCTGGTTGAACTGATTCACGACGGCATGCTCATCCGCGCCCGGATTGGCGCGGGCAGGCAGCACGCGGTCAACGATAGCTTCGATATTATCGCTACCTAGTTTCTCAAAGGTCTCGCTGATAAAGGCGTCCAGCGGCATGGCCCGCTCGTCACCGCTGCGGTAAACCAGATCGGTATCGACCCATGGAGGGGAGATCTCAATCACCTTCACGCTGGTGTCACGCAGCAGAAAGCGCTGCGAGAGCGTGTAGGAGTGGATCGCCGCCTTGGTGGCGGAGTAGAGCGCGTTACTCGCCAGCGGGATAAAGGCCAGGATCGAGCTGTTGTTGATCAGCACCGCATCCGGCTGTTTTTTCAGATGCTCGATAAACGCCGAGGTGACGCGTACCGGTCCCAGCAGGTTGGTATTGAGCAGCGAGACGGCCATCGTGTCATCCTGCACGCCCGCAGCGTTATCAAAGGGCATGATGCCAGCGTTGTTGATGACCACGTTCAGCGCCGGGTAGCGTGACAGTACGCTCTCTGCCGCCGCCTGGACGCTTGCCGCATCGGTGACGTCAAGCACTACCGAGTCCATTCCCGGATTGGCGGCGGTGACGCTATCCAGCAGCGTTTTGCGGCGGCCGGAAATGATCACCTGATTGCCCAGCTTGTGGAACTGCTCAGCCATCGCCCGGCCAATGCCAGAGGTGCCGCCGGTAATGAAAATTGTGTTGTCGGTCAGTTTCATAATCTCTCTCCAGTCAGTTTCTTAACGTTGTTATATGCAGGTGATTAATGGGTTGTGCTGGTGCGGTAGCGATCGGCCGGTACGCTGGATGAAAGGTGTTTCATCATGGCCTGACGGGCGGCTTCCCACGTCTGCCACTCCTCCTGCGCATGCAGTGAAGGAATAGTAATCAGCTCGCCCTGGCTGAAGCCGACCAGTGCGGCATCCACCATGTCCTGCGGACTCATCACAATGGATTTATCAAGCTGGTCGAGCGGCAATCCACCGTTGTCCCAGAACGGCGTGGCGGTTGCGCCGGGCAGGACGGCCTGTACCTGAATACCCTTTTCCGCCAGCTCATGATGCAGCGACTGGCTGAAGGCCAACACGTAAGCTTTTGTCGCGCCGTAAACACCGTTAAGCAACTCCGGGGCGATGCTGACAATAGAAGCGATATTGATAATTGCCCCCTGCCCGCGAGCTACCATGCCCGGGACAACGGCGTAGGTCAGACGGGTCAGCGCGGTCACGTTGAGATCGATCATCGACTCCATGCGGTCAATGTCGCTGTCGAGCAGGGAGGTATGGGTGCCGACGCCTGCGTTATTGACCAGCAGCGTGATGCTGGCGTCCTGGCGAAGCTTCTCTTCCAGCGCCCGCAGTGATTCAGGCTGATTCAGGTCGGCGGAGATCGCTTCTACGTTACGGGAGGTATCGGCGGTAATGTGGCTCGCCATCTGGTTCAGGCGGTTGTGGTTGCGGGCAACGATTATCAGGTCATAACCCATTCTTGCCAGGCGACTGGCATAGATAGCGCCGATACCGGTAGAGGCGCCAGTAATCACTGCCGTGCCTCTGTCCGCACGAAATGCTGTATTCATGATGTTCACCTTGTGTTGTGTTATCGGGTTGGTGAACTCATCTTATGCGCTTTCGTGATGTCTTAAATGACGCAGAGGGTAGTGATTCAGGACATTATAATTAATACGCGACGTCCAGCAGTAGGTCGGTAATTGCCGTTAAGTGTTCCCGCAGAGTGCTGTGCAGCTGGCGAATAGCCGGAGAAAACTGCTTGCGGTGCGGGCAGATGAGGTTGAGCGGTGCGGCTTCCCCTGGATGTGCGGGCAGCAACATCTCCAGCCGTCCGGCCTGTACATCGGCACTGATGTCGATCCACGACTTATAGACGATACCCATGCCCTCTACGGCCCAGCGCCGCGCCACGTCGGCGTCATCACAGAGCAGGCGGCTCTTGACCGTCAGCTGGCGGCGGGTACCGTTCTCAGGGAAGCTCCACTTGTCATAGACGTGGCTGTTCATGGTAAACAGCAGACAGTGATGGTGCGTCACCTCGTCAAGGCTGGCAGGCCGTCCATGCTTTTCAAGGTAGGCCGGAGAAGCGGCCAGCACGCGGCGGTTATTCTCTGCCAGCGGCAGCGCCACGTAGCTGCTGTTATCCAGCACGCCGTAGCGAATGGCGACGTCCACCGGATCGCGAAAGACATCGCTGACCTGATCCGAGAGGGAGAGCCGCAGCGTGATTTTCGGGTGCTGTTCGCAGAAGCGGGTAATCAGCGGCAGCAGGACGTTGCGCCCGATATCCGACGGCATCGCCACCTTCAGCTCGCCCTGTAACTCGTTATCGCTGTGCAGGCTCTCCTCGCCGGCCTGCACTACGGCCAGCAGCTCCTGAGCAAACGGCAGATACTTCTCCCCCTCCGCCGTCAGCCGCAGGCTGCGAGTAGAGCGCGCAAAGAGGCGCTTATCGAGATCGCGCTCCAGCCGGTGAACGGCAGCGCTGACCTGACCTGGGAGCAGATCGGCCTCCCGTGCGGCGTTAGAGAAGCTTCCCAGCGCCGCGGCGCGCACAAACAGCGTCACATCTTCAAGGCGAATCATGCTCGTGGTCTCTTTCGATACTGGCCCGGAGTCATACCATACAGGCGCTTAAAGGCCTGTGTAAACGAGGCCAGGGAGAGAAAACCGCAGCGTCCGGCGACCGCATCCACGGTTGCCTGCGTCTCCTCCATTAGCATGCGCGAGGCGAGGGTCAGGCGCAGCTGGGAGAGCCAGGCCTGGGGCGTCTGGTGATAGCTGCGGGCAAAGTGGCGGGCAAAGGTGGCGCGGGATAAGAAGCAGCGCTCGGCCATGATCTCCATCGTCCACGGATGGGCCGGATCGGCCAATACCGCCAGTAGCGCAGGGGCCAGCCGTTTATCGCTCATCAGGCGCAGCAGCCCGGCAGGAGGTTCATGCAGTGAGAGCAAAATCCGCATCAGCAAGGCCAGCAGCGTCGCGGCCAGGCTTTTGACAATCGTTGCCCCGCCCGGCTGTGGCGTCAGGCTCTCCCGTACCAGCATCGTCAGCAGAAGCTCCAGCTCCGGACAATCTTCCCGGTCGTGGGTTTGCAGATGGATCAGCGCCGCGTTGTCGGCGAAGAGCCAGCTGTAGCCCGGCCCGAAATGGAATTCGCCGCACAGCACCTCTACCGCAGGACCCGGCCCGCTGGTCTCTACTTCAATTAGCGTCCCGTTATGACGTTTTGCCACGGGTGCGACCTGTCCCCACTCCACCAGCCCCTGAAGCAGATGCGGCGAGCCGTGAGGCAGCAGCAGGATATCCCCAGCGCGCACGTCAAGCATTCTGCCCGCCATCACCAGCCGGGCTTCGCCGCGCAGAATAACATGCCAGGGCACGGTGCCAGCGGCAAGCTGGGGATGGTCGGCCTCCCAGCGTCCGGCAAAGCGGCAGTGCAGATTAACGGCGCACGCCGGGGCCAGCATAGCAAGCAGTTGGCTAAGGCTATCCATAACTTCTCCTGAGACGACAGGACAAAAAATCGAGACGATGAGCGGCAACGGCCCTGCCGCAGGCTCCCTATTATGAGTCCATCGCCGATACGGCGGAAACCATAAACTGACAGGAGAAGATCATGAGCCGTTTAACTACCATCCAGCCCGATAACGCCACTGGCCAGACTACTGAACTATTTAGCGCTATTAAACGTGCGATGGGTAAAGTGCCCAACGCCTACCAGACCATTGGCAACGCGCCGGATATGCTCGCCCAGGCGTTGCAGCACAACGCCGCGCTGGCGAAAAGCAGCCTGAGCAAACGCGAGCTGGAGGCAATTAACCTTGCCGTCAGCGAAGCCTCTGGCTGTGACTACTGCCTGGCAGCCCATACCCTGACCGGCAAGATGGCGGGCTACAGCGTTGAGCAGACCGAGCAACTGCGTCGCGCCGACTATCCGGAAGATGCGCACATTGATGGCCTGGTGAAATTTGTGAAAGCGCTGGTTACGACGCGCGGTACGCTGCCGGAGGAGACCGTTAGCCGCTTCCGCGACGCGGGCTTTAGCGATCGGCAGGTGGTAGAGACCATCAGCGCGGTCAGCGCCATTCTGTTCACCAATATGATTAACCGGGTCAACGACACCGTCGTGGATTTCCCGAAGGTGAACTAAGCGAGCAGCCCGGCGGTGCGTTGCTGCCGGGCCTGCTCTGTCAGCGCTGGCGTATATCCGGAATGATGAGATCCCCGCGCAGCACGCATGAGCCCAGCACGTCCTGGGTCTTTTCACTCAGCCAGCTGACGATGCGGGCTGCCATCGCGTCCATCGAGTATTCGATAGCCGGGATGGTTGGGATCCCCGGCAGGTGCACGGAGCCAGCAAGGCTGAAGACCATGATGTCCCCCGGCACCGATTTATTAAACGCCTGCAGCTGGGTAATCACCCGCTGCGCCTCCTGCTCGTCGGCGACCAGCAGAGCATTAAAGTTCAGCGTGGTCGCGTTGTTGAGCAGCACCTGGAGCGCAACCGAGGCCGAGGTGGCGTCCATAAACACCAGGTTACGGTTAAAGGGCAGGAAGTTATTCTCCAGCGCGTGCTTGTAGCCCAGCAGAACCCGATCGGCAGAGCCGCTGGCGTCCGGGTGGATGAGCGCTATCTGCCGCCGCCCCTGGCTAATTAAATAGTTACAGGCCGTTTCCGCCGCGAAGGCATGATCGAACTGGATGCTGTTCGGCGTGTCGGCCTCTGCGCAGTCCACCAGAATCACATCGTCATAGCCAAGGTTACTCAGCGGGAAGCGCGCCCCGATGATCAGGACGTCATCGCACAGGCCGCAGGTCAGCTCATCGAGGGCGCTAATCACCTCCGAGCGACTGTTGGCAAAGCGCAAAAGCAGGTGCTTCTGATGCTGGCTAAGGTGCTTCTCCAGCGCGTAAAGGTAGCCGGTGGTCTGGTTGATATTGTCCTGAGCGCAGATGACGCCAATGCAGCCGGTAGTCTGGCTGAGAAGAGACTGGGCGATGACGTTAGGCCGGTAGTTTAGCTCCTCGACGGCTTTCAGCACCGCCAGCCGGCTGGCCTCTTTGACCCCGCGTGACCCGCTCAACACCCGTGAGACGGTTGCTTTAGACACCCCCGCCAGACGTGATACATCGTTGATTGTAGACATCTTTATCCCCTGTCAGGCCGCATGCGCAGCCCAAAAACCAACCAAAACATGGTGCATAATATCGCCAGCAGCAGTATAGCTGGATTCTATTTCCCATGGAAACCGATTTTCCGTTTAACCCTTACTGATGGTAGTAAGCCATAAAAACATGTGATGTAAATCCAGGAAAATTATCATATGGCTTATGGATTTTGATGGGTATCACACTTCGAGGCCTAACAGATGGAAACCGGTTTCCATCTGTTATCCAATCATCATTGTAATAACTTTTAACATTTAGAGGATGGGGATGATGATCAAGATCATGCTGTGCTGCTCCGCGGGGATGTCCACTAGCCTGTTGGTCAGGAAAATGGTCGAAGCGGCAGATGAAAGAGGTTTACCGGTAGAGATCGATGCTTACGGCGTAGCGGAGTTTGACACTCAGTTCCCGCGTTACCAGGTGGTGCTGCTGGGGCCGCAGGTGAAATACATGCTCAACACGCTGTCAGAAAAGGCTGCCGCCCAAGGCATTCCCGTTCAGCCCATTAACCCAATGGACTACGGTATGCAGCGCGGCGACAAGGTGCTGGACTTTGCTCTGTCGCTCATCGAAGCGGCACACTAAAAGGGTGTTCCTATGAGTTCGTTATATCAATCCATGGTTGCCGTTATCGAGCAGTCCATCACGCCGCTGGCGGGGCGTCTGGGGCAACAGAAGTACGTTATCGCCATTCGCGACGGCTTTACCGCCGCGCTGCCGTTTATGATCATCGGCTCCTTTATGCTGGTGTTTATCTTCCCGCCCTTCTCTGCCGACACCACCAATAGTTTCGCGCGGGGCTGGCTCGATTTCTCCCTGACCTACCGCGAACAGCTGATGCTGCCGTTTAACCTGAGCATGGGCGTGATGACCTTCTTTATCTCGGTCGGGATCGGTGCCAGCCTCGGGCGGCAGTTTAATCTCGATCCGGTGATGTCCGGGCTGCTGGCGTTTATGGCCTTCCTGCTGGTGGCCGCACCCTATGCCGACGGTAAAATCTCTACCCAGTACCTGTCGGGTCAGGGGATCTTTACCGCGTTGATTACCTCTATCTACTCGACCCGCGTCTATGCGTGGCTGAAGCAGAACAACATTACTATCCGCCTGCCAAAAGAGGTCCCCACCGGCGTGGCGCGCTCCTTTGAGATCCTTATTCCGGTAGTCGTCATTATTGCCACGCTGCACCCGCTGAACCTGTTCATCGAGGCGCAAACCGGCATGATCCTGCCCCAGGCGATTATGCACCTGCTTGAGCCGCTGGTCTCAGCGTCGGATTCACTGCCTGCCATCCTGCTCTCCGTGTTGCTGTGCCAGATCTTCTGGTTTGCCGGTATTCATGGTGCCCTGATCGTGACCGGCATTATGAACCCCTTCTGGATGGCGAACCTCTCTGCCAACCAGGCCGCGCTGGCGGCGGGCACAGCGCTGCCGCATATCTATCTGCAGGGCTTCTGGGATCACTATCTGCTGATTGGCGGCGTTGGCTCGACCCTGCCGCTGGCCATCCTGTTGCTGCGTAGCCGCGCGACCCACCTGCGGACCATCGGTAAAATGGGCATCGTGCCGAGCTTCTTTAATATCAACGAGCCGATTCTTTTTGGCGCACCGATCATCATGAACCCGATGCTGTTTATCCCCTTCGTCTTCGTGCCGATGGTTAACGCCTGCCTCGCCTATGGCGCGACAAAACTGGGCTGGCTGGCGCAGGTAGTCTCGCTAACGCCATGGACAACACCGGCACCTATTGGCGCATCCTGGGCCGCTAACTGGGCACTGAGTCCGGTCATCATGTGCGGGATCTGCATGGTGATGTCCGCCCTGATGTACCTGCCGTTCCTGCGGGCCTATGAGCGTTCACTAATGAAAACCGAAGAGCAGAAAGCACAGGACGTTACTCCGCTGGCCGGAACCGTTCGCCAGTAATTCACGGGAGAGAAAAGAGATGAAATACGCATTCCCAGAGCATTTCTGGTGGGGCAGCGCCAGCTCCGCGCTGCAAACCGAAGGGCAGAGCCAGCAGGGCGGCAAAAGCGCGACCACGTGGGACCACTGGTATGCCAGCCAGCCGTGGCGCTTTCACCAGCAGGTCGGCCCGCAGGACACGTCGACCTTCTATCAGAACTGGCGGCAGGATATCGCCCTACTCAAGCAGCTCAACCACAACAGCTTCCGTACCTCGCTGAGCTGGTCGCGGCTGATCCCGGACGGCGTGGGCGAGGTTAATCCTGAGGCGGTGGCGTTCTATAACAACGTTATTGATGAGCTGCTGGCCCAGGGGATCGCCCCATTTATCACCCTGTTCCACTTTGATATGCCGATGGCGATGCAGGAGAGAGGGGGCTGGGAGAACCGCGAGGTGGTGGAGGCGTTTAGCCGCTACGCGCGGATCTGTTTCGAGCTGTTTGGCGACCGGGTGCTGCACTGGTTTACCTTCAACGAGCCGATTGTACCGGTGGAAGGCGGTTACCTGTATGACTTCCACTACCCCAACGTAGTGGATTTCAAGCGGGCGGCAACGGTGGCCTACCATACGGTGCTGGCGCACGCCTCGGCGGTTCGCGCCTACCGCGCCGGGCATTATCCTGGAGAGATCGGCATTGTCCTCAACCTGACGCCGTCCTATCCGCGCTCAAACAATCCGGCGGATCTCACTGCCGCGCACCATGCCGACCTGCTGTTTAACCGCAGCTTCCTCGACCCGGTGCTGGTTGGCGAATATCCGGCGGATCTGGTGGCACTGCTGAAAGAGTACGATCAGCTGCCGGCCTGCCGGCCGGAGGACAGCGCCCTGATTGCCAACGGCAAAATCGACCTGCTGGGGATCAACTACTACCAGCCGCGACGCGTGAAATGCCGCGACAGCGCGGTTAACCCGGCCTCGCCGTTTATGCCGGAGTGGCTGTTTGATTATTACGAGATGCCGGGCCGGAAAATGAACCCCTACCGCGGCTGGGAAATATACGAGCCGGGTATTTACGACATCCTCACTAATTTACGCGTTAATTACGGCAACCCACGCTGTTTTATTTCAGAGAACGGCATGGGCGTCGAGAATGAGCAGCGTTTTATTGAGAATGGTCAAATTAACGATCAATACCGGATTGAGTTTGTTTCCGGCCATTTGAAGTGGCTGCATAAGGGTATTCAGGAGGGCTGTCACTGCCTCGGTTACCATATGTGGACGTTTATTGATAACTGGTCATGGTGCAACGGCTATAAAAACCGCTATGGCTTTGTGCAGCTCGATTTAGCCAGCCAGACGCGGACGATTAAACGCAGCGGAGAGTGGTTTGCTGCCACCGCCGCCAATAACGGATTCAATGAGGAGCAATAAGATGATTGAACTGGAAGAGGCCGTCATGGAGATTATCGTCAACGCCGGACAGTCACGCAGCCTTTGCTTCGAGGCGTTGCACGCCGCGCGCGAAGGCAACTTTGACGAGGCGAACAGCCTGCTGCGCGAGGCGGACGGCTACGCTCGCCAGGCGCACCATATGCAGACCAAACTGATCGAGCAGGATGCCGGGGAGGCCCGCCAGCCGATGACCTTAATTATGGTTCACGCCCAGGATCATTTAATGACGTCGCTGCTGGCGCGTGAACTGTCGGAAGAGATTATTCGTCTTTATCAACGTTAATTAATTATGGAGAAATAGTCAGTCAGTTTTTAAGTAATCTGTACCTCACAATTAATGGTGATAGCGCAACTATTCCGCATCAAGCGGCGGGATAGTTATTGTCTAAAAATAATATATTAGATCGAGACAAAAAATGAATATCAATAAAAAACTTCCAGTCGCGCTGGCGGTTATGGCTGCCCTTTGCTCTGGTTCAGTCAGCGCCCAGGAGTTTACTCAGGAACAGATCGACGCGATTGTGGCAAAAGCGGTGGATAAAGCCCTCGCGGAGCGGCAAAAGAAAATCGATGTGGCGGTAGATAAAAAAGCCGACGTGATCACCGAGCCGGAGTCTGCGGCCCAGTCGCCGGATATGGCCATTCCTTTTGGCGTGAAGTTTAGCGGCTATGCCCGCTACGGGGCGCAGTTCCAGGGCGGCGATCAGAAATTTGTTGGCGTTGATGGCTCCTATAACGGCTCCTCCGCCATCGGTCGTCTGGGCAACGAAGGCAACGGCGGTGAGTTCCAGCTCTCGAAAGCGTTCAAAGGCAACAACGGGGCAATCTGGGACATCAACGTGATGTTTGACCACTGGGGCGACGAGGTGAACCTGAAAAAAGCCTACGCCGGAGTGACTAACATTCTGGAGTCCAACCCCAACGCCTACCTGTGGGCTGGCCGTGATTTCCACCAGCGTCCGCAGCAGGGGATCAACGACTACTTCTGGATGAACCACGACGGCCAGGGCGCAGGGGTGAAAAACTTCGACATCGGCGGCGTGCAGTTTGACGTCGCGGCAGTGGCGGCGGTGGAGTCCTGTAGTCCGGAAGTGATGAACGATGAGGGCAACCCGTCGCGTATCACCTGTACCGGCGGCTCCGGCACCGGTGATAAAGGCAACTACGCCATTACCTCCAAAGTGCACGGCATGAAGGTCGGCCCGCTGGATCTGGAGCTGTACGCCAACTACGGCTTTGACTCGAAGGCGGTAGACACCGACGAGCGTAAAAATGCCTGGCAGGGTGGCGTGGTGCTGAGCCACACCGGTGAGAAAGGCGTGAACAAGGTGATTGCCCGCTACTCGGACAACTCAGACAACAGCGTCTATAACAAAACCGACGACCTGACGGCGATCTATGCCAGCTTCGAAGGTAACTATAAGTTTACCCAGCAGGCACAGATTGAGTACCTGCTCGCCTTCCACGACTACGATAACGATGCCAATAGCGTGGATAACCGACGCAACTACGGCGCGATCGTGCGTCCGATGTACTGGTGGAACGAGGTGCACTCGACCTGGCTGGAAGCGGGCTATCAGCGGGTTGATTTCGACCAGGGCGGAGATAACCACGGTTGGAAGCTGACGCTGTCGCAGAACATCTCAATTGCGATGGGGCCGGAGTTCCGTCCGATGCTGCGCTTCTACGTCACCGGTGGCCAGGTAGATAACGACCGTACCGCACGGGTTAACGGCACGGAAGAGAGCAATCTGGATTCGTTCAACGTCGGCGCAATGTGGGAAGCGTGGTTCTGATGTAGTTCGAGCGAAATGCCCGGCGGCGCAGCGCCTGCCGGGCAGAGAGCAATTACCCTTTTACGCGTACTTTCGCAGCCACCAGCAGCGCCGTCAGCAGCATCAGGCTGCCGGAGAGCACCAGCGGCGAGAGCAGGCCGAGGTTATCGAGTGCGTAGCCACCGACCGCCGCACCGCAGGTATTGGCAAGCTGGATCACCGCAACCTGGATCGATCCAGCCTTTTCCGCCTGATCCGCCAGCGAGCGGGTGATCCACGTCGACCAGCCCACCGGCACCAGCGCAAAGGCTAATCCCCACACCACCGTAACTGCAGAGGCGACGGTTTTATCGCTGCCCCAGAGGATCAGCGTCAGGGCGCTAAGGGCCAGCACCAGCGGCGCGGCGGTCAGCGCCGTTTTCAGCGATTTTTTCAGGAACGCGGACGACATCGAGGTGCCGATAAAGCTGGCGATACCGAAGCTGAGCAGCACCAGCGTCAGGCCATCAACGTCAAAGCCTGCCATGCTCATATAAATAGGGCGAATATAGGTAAAGAAAGCAAACTGGCCGGCAAAGGCCATAAAGATGGCGATCATTCCCGCCAGCACGCCAGGCCGCTTGAGGATGCCAAACATATGTTCCTTGTGCTGCATCGGCTCGCCCGGCAGGGAGGGCAGCGCTTTCCAGACCCACAGCGTACAGACGATCCCCATCACCGCCGCCGCGTTAAAGACGTTTCGCCAGCCGATAATACCGCCGAGGAAACTGCCCAGCGGAGCGGCGATCACCAGCGCAATCGACACCGCGCCAAAAATTACCGACAACGCTTTAGGTACCACACGCATCGGGACCAGGCGCATGGTGAGCGAGGCGGACATCGCCCAGAAGCCGCCGAGAGCAAGCCCTAAGCAGGCGCGCCCGATGAGCAGCAGGGTGAAGCTGTTGGCAAACGACACCAGCAGGCAGGAGAGGGTTAACAGCACCGAGAAGATCAGCACCACGTAGCGGCGATCGGTGGTGCGAATCGTCTGGGTGATAAACAGGCTGGCGAACATGGCGACAAAGGCGGTCATAGTGACCGACTGCCCGGCGGTGCCCTCAGAGATACCTAAGTCCTGCGCCATCGGCGTCAGCAGGCTGACCGGCAGAAACTCTACGGTGATGAGGCAGGCCACGCAAAAGGCGACGGCGAAGACGGCTGACCAGTTGGGACGGGCCAGTTCCGGGTGGGGTTTTCCCTGTAAATGCTCACTCATTTTGCCTCCAGGCAACGTCACATTGCGGTAAAGTCGCGCAGTGTAACATTCTGAGTGTGACGCATTTAACGTTTTAGCAACTTATACAGTGAAATGTACAATTGATTGCGCCCGGCGGCGCTGCGCTTGCCAGGCCTACAGGATCGAGCATGATGTGTAGGCCGGATAAGCGTAGCGCCATCCGGCGTTACGCTGCTTAATGCAGCCAGTGAACACCCTCTTCAGGCATAAAAAAGGCGTTGTAGCGCATCTGGAAGTTGTTGATCTCTGCCATATCCGGCTCCAGCTCGCGCAGGAAACCCAGCGCCAGACGTACCTGGGCATCGGTCAGCGGCGCAGCCAGACGCGCTTTTTGCAGCGTGCGGTGCCAGTAGTGGAGATTTTGCTCGCTGCTATCGACAATGCACGCCTGCCAGATCAGCAGCGTCTGGGCGGCATTTTGCAGATGCGCCTCGTCCGGGCGGGAGAGGTACTGAATGTACTCCGCGCCCGCCGCTTTACCCAGCTGATCGATCATCGATTCAACCGGCATCGGTGTGGTACCCAGCCGCTCGCTCAAACGACGCACCGCCCGCCGGGAGTCTGAGGTCAAAACGCGAAAACCTACTACAAAAACAATAACCAGCGTCGCCAGCGTTAACCAAATCATGAAAGCTCCTGCCCTGTACCGGAATGCTTATCATAAAGGTAAACGCGGCGACGCATACAGTCTCTTTAGTGCGCTATCCCGGTAGTTACTTTGAAGCTGCGGCTCTCCTGCGGGGCCAGCGTCAGCAGGCTGCCGTTGGCCTGTGCCGCCAGGAACCCTTCCGGACGGCAGGTAGCCGGCAGCGCGAACGCCGCCACCTGCTGATCGCCGTTGTATAAAATCCAGCGCGTCGCATAGTTGAACTCCGCGCTGGAGAAACGGGTCACGAAGGTCGTGCCGTCCGGGGCGGTCATCTGAAACTCCGGCGTCGCGGTGTAGCGATCCAGCCTGTCGGCAAAGAAGACAATCTCCGGATCGTAATACGCCGGCTCGCTCAGCGTCTTCAGCGTGGTTTCACCCTGCTGGATGCGCTGGTTGAACGCCAGCCACTGCTCGGTGGGTTTAACATGGGCCGGAATGGACTCCCGCAGCGCCAGCGCCTCGTCCGGCAGGTTCTGGCTGAAGGTCGCCTCGGGAACATAGGCATAGTTCATATGACACATATACTGGAGCGGCATCGCCACCGAGGCCAGGTTAGTCACCGTCATATCGATATCAAATAGCGCGCTGGCCCTACGCAGCGTGACCGCGGGCTGCGCCAGGTAGTGATGGCCGAAGCCCATCACATACTCGTAGCGGCCCCCGACGCGCAGCGTGTCACCGTCGATCTCCAGCCAGGCCTCGTCCATCGCCGCGCAGGCCATCTCCCCGTGCAGCGCATGGGTGTCCTCCGGGGAGGGGCAGCCGTTGGCCAGTAGACCCGAGTGGAAGGCAAAGCAGCCGTAGGTTTCGACAATTTCCTTCGCTGGCTTCGGCTGGCTGAACATGTTGCGCATGGTCAGCTCGTGGCCATCAAACTCCGCGTCCCAGATCATCTGCCCCAGCCAGGGTAAGATCACCAGATGTCCGCGGGCGTTTGCCACCCTCAGGCCCTCAACACCGCTCGGATAGCGGAAGGCGCTGACCGTAAAATCGGCGTTCTCCAGCAGCGTTCGCGGCTGCGCGGTAAAAAGCTCACGCCACAGTGGCAAACAGGTTTTCATAGCAGTTCTCCTCAGGAAGCGGTTGCTGGGGTAAGTTCGCGACGCACTTTACTTTCACGCCAGAAGTAGATGCCGACGTAAATAAAGCAGAGCATAGAGACCAGGAATGAGAGCTGTAACGAGTGGAACATGTCCGCTACGTAGCCCTGCACCGCCGGCACCACCGCCGCGCCGACAATCGCCATCACGATCACCGCCCCCGCCATCTCGGTATGCTCGTTGTCCACCGTATCCAGCGTACCGGCGTAGATGGTGGCCCAGCATGGTCCAAACAGGATGCTGACCAGCACCGCCACATAGACCGCGCTAAAGCTCGGGGCCAGCGCCACGTAGGCCAGGAACAGCGCGCCGATAACAGAGTAGAGGATCAGCACCTTCTCCGGGTTGAAGCGCGTCATCAAAATGTTGGCCACGAACTTGCCGATAAAGAAGCAGGCAAAGCTATAGACCATAAAGTTGGAGGCATCCCGCTCGTTGATATCCCCCAGCTCCAGCGCCAGGCGGATGGTGAACGACCAGACCGCAACCTGCATACCAACATAGAGGAACTGGGCCAGAATGCCGCGGCGGAAGCGGGCGTTGCTTGCCAGATAGCGCAGGGTGTCCATCGCCGACGGGCGCTTACGGTTCGCCGTTTGCGCCACTTTACAGGTCGGGAAGCGAGTCAACATAAACAGCACCATCACCACGACCAGCACCATGATCATGTACTTATACGGCTCTAATGTGTTCTCCAGCATCAGCACCTTGAAGTTGTGGATCTGCTCTGGCGTCATGCCCGCCATCTGCTTCTCCAGGCTGTCGCCTTCGGAGAAGACCAGGTACTTGCCGAGCAGAATACCCGCCGCTGCCCCGATCGGGTAGAAGGTCTGGCTGATGTTGAGGCGCAGCGTAGCATGGGATTTCGGCCCCAGCATTGAGCTGTAGGTGTTGGCGGCGGTCTCAAGGAAGCTTAAGCCGATGGCTATTGCAAAAATCGCGGCGAGGAACATGGTGTAGGTTGCCATGTGCGATGCCGGGAAAAAGAGCGTACAGCCGACAATATAGAGCGTCAGGCCAATTAAAATCGCAATCTTATAGCTGCTTTTTTTAATGACTAACGATGCCGGAATAGCAATTAAGAAATAGCCACCGTAAAACGCACTCTGCACTAAGGCAGAGGCGAAGTTACTGAGGGAAAATACGCTTTTAAACTGCGTAATTAAAATATCATTTAACGCTGCGGCGCAGCCCCATAATGGGAACAGGCACGATAACAAAATAAACTGGAACAGAGGGGTCTTATTCAGATACCCATCGGGCATCTGAACGATGTTTTTATCGTTCATAGTGCTACCTTTTACAGTGCAGGGGTTTTTATTATTCGTTTATCGCCAGAAATTCATTGAACTGCTCAATACTGGGATAGGACGATTGGGTGCCTTTGCCCGTTACGCTGAAGGCCGCGAAACGCGAGGCTTTTTTCATGGCGGTTTCTACATCACCGCTCTGGACGTAGTAGTGCGCAAAGCAGCCAATAAAGGCATCGCCCGCGCCGCTGGTGTCGACGGCATTCACTTTGATCGCCGGGACATGCACTTCCGTATCACGGGTCATCCACAGTGCGCCCTTCTCGCCCATGGTGACGATAATATTGTTCAGCCCTTTATCGGTCAGGCTGCGGGCGGCACGACGAATATTGTCGTAGCTGTCGACCGGCATACCGGTGAGAATTTCCAGTTCGGTCTCATTCGGCACAAAGAAATCACATTTGCAGGCGTAGGACATATCCAGCTCGCGCAGCGCCGGGGCCGGATTTAACAGCACCTCAATGCCATGCTTTCTACCAAACTCAATGGCGTGATAGACCGTCTCCAGCTGCACTTCGAGCTGTAAAACAATGAGCTTACATTTCTTCAGATCTTCCGCGGCGCGATCGATATCCTCCGGCGAGAGGAATTTGTTCGCCCCTTTAATAATCAGGATGCTGTTGCTGGAGTTGGGGTTAACGAAAATAGGCGCGACGCCGCTGCTGGTGCATGGCACTTTCTCTACGTAGGTGGTATTGATGCCCCACGACTCGAGATTACGGATGGTGTTGTCGGCAAAGATATCATCGCCCACTTTGGTCAGCATCAATACTTTGGAGTTGAGCTTCGCTGCGGCAACGGCCTGGTTGGCACCTTTACCGCCGCAGCCAATCTTGAATGCTGGTGCTTCAAGGGTTTCACCCTCTTTCGGCATCTGGTGGGTGTAGGTGATTAAATCCACCATGTTGGAGCCGATGACTGCGATATCCATTTTCCTACCTCTCAGAAACAAACGCTTAACAATGATATTATCGTAACATTATCATGTTATTTTAGTATCATTTGTGACTCCGCTCGCGATTACAGCAACATTTGATGCCGCAGCGTTCCCGCCCTGGAAGGAAAATGTTACTTTAGAAACATAAGAAGATGATTAGGCTGGTAAAGCGGAGAGAGAGAATGGAAACCAAGCAGAAAGAGCGTATTCGTCGCCTGACGGAGCTGCTCAAAAAGACCGACCGCATCCACCTGAAAGATGCGGCGCGGATGCTGGAGGTTTCCGTGATGACCATTCGTCGCGATTTTAGCCAGGAGGATGAGCCGCTGCCGCTGGCGCTGCTCGGGGGCTATATCGTGATGGTTAACAAGCCTGCTGCCTCAACCGCCAGCCAGCCTGCCGCCGTTGCCATGCGCGGTCATCACCGGGATGATATGCCGATTGCGATCCTCGCCGCAGGCCTGGTGAGTGAGAACGATCTGGTGTTTTTCGACAACGGTCCGGAGATGCCGCTGGTGATCGATATGATCCCCGACGAGATTACCTTCACCGGTATTTGCTACTCGCATCAGGTATTTATGGCGCTGAACGCCAAACCCAACGCCACCGCCATGCTCTGCGGCGGCACCTACCGCGCTAAGAGCGACGCCTTTTACGATCCTAACAACCCGTCGATTCTGGATTCGCTCAACCCGCGCAAGGTATTCATCTCTGCCAGCGGCGTGCATGAGCACTATGGCGTGACCTGGTTCAACCTCGACGATCTGCCGGTGAAGCGCAAAGCGATGGAGCACGGCATCCGTAAGATCTTGCTGGCGCGCTCCGCCCTCTTTGATGAGGTGGCCCCGGCCAGCATCGCCCCGCTCGCGCAGTTTGACGTGCTGATCAGCGATCGCCCGCTATCGGCAGAGTATGCTCTCCACTGCCGGAACGGCTCGGTCAAGGCGATCACCCCTGATTCAGACAGCGAGTAATCTACTCGAAAAAGACGGCAATTTTGTTAAACATGGTGGGATCGGACTGGTTCCGCACCACTTTTACCACATCTTCCAGCTTGTCAATTTGGCTCATCATCTGCTCTAGTCGCTGATCGTCCGCCACCAGCAGCCAAATGCGGCTCTGCTCCCCGCCCGGTAGCGGCAGGCAGAGAATGCCCTCGACGTTAAAGGCGCGTCGGGCAAAGAGACCGCAGACGTGGGTCATTACCCCAGGGTGGTTGCGGACGGTGAGTTCCAGAATAACGTTGTCATGTGTTGATTGTGGCATGGCTTATTCTCCCACCATTTCAGTATTGGCCGCGCCCGGCGGAACCATTGGATAGACTTTTTGCTCAGCGTCGGTACGAACGTGGATCAGCGCCGGACCCGGACGGGAGATGATCTCCTGCAGAGCCGCGTGCGGATCGGCCGCAGCGTTTAAATCGCAGGTGTGCAGGCCAAACCCGGCGGCGATCTGCATAAAGTTGATCGTCCCCGGATAGGTCGCCGCAAATACGCCCTGCTTGTAGAACAGGCTCTGCTGCTGATGCACCAGCCCCAGCGCCTCGTTATTCATCAGGATGATTTTGATATCGAGCTGGTTTTCAGCAGCGGTGGCCATCTCCTGAATGTTCATCATCAGGCTGCCGTCGCCGGAGAAGCACAGCACCTTGCGATCGGGATTGGCCAGCGCTGCGCCAATAGCCGCCGGCAGGCCAAAGCCCATGGTGCCTAAACCGCCGGAGGTGAGCCACTGGCGCGGGCGATTGAGCGGATAGGCCTGAGCGGTCCACATCTGGTGCTGCCCGACGTCGGTGGTGATAATCGCGCTGTCATCAACGCAGGCCGCGACGGCGTTAATTAAACCGTAGTGGCTCAGCGGATCGTCCGCGCCCGGCATGTTAGCCGGAAACTCCTGCTGCAGCTGCGCCACGGTATCGCGCCAGGCGTCACGCGTATCCTCTGCAATCAGCGGGATCAGCTGGTCCAGCACCTCACCGACGTCACCCTGAATAGCGCAGTGCGGCTGTTTGATTTTACCCAGCTCGGCGCGATCGATATCCACATGGATAATTTTGGCGTTCGGGCAGAAAGTTTCGGTCTTGCCAATCGCCCGGTCATCAAAACGTGCTCCCAGCACCACCAGCAGATCGGCTTCGTGCAGGATAAAGTTGGTGCTGCGCGCGCCATGCATCCCCAGCATGCCCAGCGACAGCGGATGCTGTTTCGGCAGCATGCCGAGCGCCATCAGCGTCATGGTGGTCGGCAGGCTGGCCTTTTCCGCCAGAGTCCGCACCTGCTCCGGCGCGTTGATCACCCCGCCGCCCAGGTAGAGTACCGGGCGCTGGGCCTGGTTAATCATCGTTGCAGCCTCGCGCACGCTCTCGATGCTGAACGCCGGGGCGGGTGCGGCATCACCCGGCTCCGGCAGAATGTCTAATTCGATCTCAGCAGTCTGAATATCCTTAGGAATATCTATCCACACCGGGCCGGGACGGCCTGACTGGGCAATACGGAACGCGTCGCTAATGACCTGCGGCAGCTCGCGGATGTCGCGCACCAGATAGTTGTGTTTAGTGATGGGGATAGAGATGCCGTAGGTGTCCACCTCCTGAAACGCGTCGGTACCGATCATCGACGAGGGGACCTGGCCCGTAATGCAGACCAGCGGAATGGAGTCGAGGCGCGCGTCGGCGATGGCGGTCACCAGGTTGGTAGCCCCCGGCCCGCTACAGGCCATACAGACGGCGGGTTTCCCCTGGGTGCGCGCCATGCCTTGCGCGATAAAGCCTGCACCCTGCTCGTGCCGGGCCAGGACGTGACGGATCTGCGTGCTTTGACTCAGGGCGTCGTACAGCGGCAGCACCGTGCCGCCCGGGATGCCGGTGACGATGGAGATATCCTGACGCTCCAGTAAATGAACGATTAACTGCGCGCCGGTAAAGCGCCTTGCCTGCGAGGTTGTGCCCAAACTTGCCATGCTCCAGTCCTTTAATTCTGGGCCGACTTTCCGGGCGGTCTAAACGAAAAACCCCGCCCGGTTTGCGCCGGCGGGGTTTTGGAATCGTGTGTTCCGGACCCTACGGCGCTATGCCGACGACCACCACCACACGCACGACGACGACCGCGGCAGATGGCGCGGTGCGTAGTAGAGTCGATGTCAGCATGGCTGGGTTCATTAGGGGCCTGTTATGTATGTTGTGTTGTGTATTTATTCGCTGAATTTATACAAACACAGCTGGTGCAGCATGACAATCGTTTTATCGCAGCGGCGGTAAAAATGCGTGACCGATCACGTTTCAACGCCAAACAAAAATGCTGCCGGAGCAGGGTTAAGTGTTACTGTTGTATGACAATTCACCACCCGGTTCGCTATGACGCTCTCTGTTTTCTGCATTCTCTTGTTCGCCGCCTTGCTGCATGCCAGCTGGAACGCCATCGTAAAAGCTGGAACGGATAAGCTCTACGC
This sequence comes from Pseudescherichia sp., assembly GCF_031998825.1. Taxonomy (GTDB): domain Bacteria; phylum Pseudomonadota; class Gammaproteobacteria; order Enterobacterales; family Enterobacteriaceae; genus Pseudescherichia. The sequence continues at coordinate 21,309 of NZ_DAMACX010000015.1, read as the reverse complement.
TGCAATTAGCGTTAGCGGCTCCGCCACGCTTATCGCCCTGATCCTGTTGCCCTTCTCGCCTCAGCCCTCTGCCGCCAGCTGGCCTTTTTTAGCGATCTCCTGTGCGTTACAGGTGGTGTATACGGTGCTGGTGGCAAAAACTTACCACGTCTCGGATATGAGCCAGACCTATCCCCTGATGCGCGGCACGGCCCCGCTGCTGGTCGCGCTGATTAGCGTCCTGGCATTGGGGGATACGCTTTCGTGGCTCGCCTGGACTGGGATCGGCGTTATCTGCCTGTCGATACTTGCCATGGCGCTGAATGGTCGGATGCAGTCACGCAAAGGGGTCTGGCTGGCGCTGCTGAACGCCTGCTTTATCGCTGGCTATACGCTGGTAGACGGTACCGGCGTGCGTCTGTCAGACACCGCGCTGGGCTATACGCTGTGGACCTTCTTTATGAACGGTTTTTGTCTGCTCTGCTGGGCGATGGTGGCACGCCGTCGCGAAGCGTCCAGCTACCTGCGTCTGCACTGGAAGAAAGGGCTATTTGGCGGGGCGGGAACCATGGGATCGTACGGCCTGGCACTGTGGGCAATGACTCAGGCTCCGCTGGCCGTGGTCGCGGCCCTGCGTGAAACCTCGATACTCTTTGGCGCGCTTCTCGCTTTTCTACTCTTAAAAGAGCGGATTGCCAGGGTGCGCATCGCTGCTGCACTGGGCATTGCCGGCGGAGCTATTCTATTACGCCTGGCATAAACACCCAGGCAATATTAGTTGCCAACGTTGTTCATAAATCCTGCCTTTTCGCTTTTGCTCATTCATCACCCTGATACTTAACTTATCCTCCCACTGTGGTAGATTTCTCGCGCATTTATGGGCGTGCGTAGTCACTTATTCTTTATTTCTCTCATTTAACAAAACTATTCAGCGACATGAAAAGACAAAGGAACGTTAACTTATTGTTGATGCTGGTGTTACTGGTGGCGGTCGGTCAGATGGCGCAAACCATCTACATTCCGGCCATTGCCGACATGGCAAAGGAGCTTCACGTTCGCGAGGGCGCAGTGCAGAGCGTAATGGCCGCCTATCTGCTGACCTATGGCCTCTCCCAGCTCGTCTATGGCCCCTTATCCGATCGCGTAGGGCGTCGCCCGGTTATTTTAGTGGGCATGAGCATTTTCATGGTGGCGACGCTGATTGCCCTGACCACCCATAGTCTGACCATATTAATTGCGGCCAGCGCGATGCAGGGCGTTGGGACCGGCGTCGGCGGCGTGATGGCGCGAACCTTACCGCGCGACATGTATGAAGGAACCCAGCTTCGTCATGCCAACAGCCTGTTAAACATGGGCATTCTGGTCAGTCCACTGCTGGCCCCGCTGATTGGTGGCCTGCTAAACACCCTCTGGTCATGGCGCGCCTGCTTCGCCTTCCTTCTGGTGCTGTGTGTAATAGTGGCCTTCAGCATGGCGCGCTGGATGCCTGAGACTCGCCCCGCAGGCGCACCGCGCACAAAACTGCTCACCAGCTACAAAGTGCTTTTCGGCAGCGGGTCATTCAACTGCTATCTGCTGATGCTGATCGGTGGCCTGGCGGGTATCGCCGTGTTCGAAGCCTGCTCCGGCGTGCTGTTAGGGGCGGGGCTTGGGTTAAGCAGCATGGTGGTAAGCATTCTGTTTATTCTACCCATCCCGGCGGCCTTCTTCGGCGCATGGTTTGCCGGACGCCAGAATAAGCGTTTCTCCACCCTGATGTGGCAGTCGGTGATGAGCTGTTTGCTGGCAGGCGTGATGATGTGGATCCCGGGCCTGTTTGGCGTGATGAGCGTCTGGACGCTGCTGATCCCGGCGGCGCTGTTCTTCTTCGGCGCGGGGATGCTCTTCCCGCTCGCCACCAGTGGCGCAATGGAGCCGTTTCCGTTCCTCGCCGGAACGGCGGGCGCGCTGGTGGGTGGTCTACAGAATATCGGCTCCGGCGCGCTGGCATGGCTCTCGGCCATGATGCCGCAAACCGGCCAGGCTAGCCTCGGTTTATTGATGACCCTGATGGGACTACTGATTTTACTGTGCTGGCTGCCGCTGGCGTCGCGTGCCCCGCATCACGAGCAGCCTGTTTAACATTGTGATGGCCCGGCTTCTCGCCGGGCTTTTCACATGTCGGGGCGATCATTGTCTTCAGCAGCGGTTCGGCTATGGGACGCCACGCCCCCTCTTCACCATCGTAAAACTGCGCATCGGCATTAATGGCGTAAGGAATTTTTGCCTGCTGTAGCTCGCAGGCCATAAAGGTGGCAAAAGCCATTTGCGACGCGGTAGGGGTAAAATGGCTGGATTCACCGACGCCCCAGCCACCTATCCAGCTGACGTGACCGGTTTTTTGCTGCCAGCGCAGCGCGACATTAATGCGATTTCGAATTGCTGCCTTCTCCGCCGCCGTCCCCGATGTCCACGGATACCTGCCGTTACTCTTGAGCGGCCCCCACGGGAAGATATGCCACTCCGCCAGCAGGTAATTTTGGCTGTGTGCTGGCAGCTTCAGACTGGAGAGATCTTCCGGTTCGGCCCGCAGGCGCGGCGCGATAAATATCATGCGCTGGGCGTTAATATCATGAATGGCTTTAATGGTTTTTTCGTAGACGCGGTTGAGCGACACGAGATTATGGTTCAGCTTGTCTGCGGGTTCATAAATGAGATCGAAGCCTAGCTGTGGCGAACTGTTGCCGAAGTAGTGCGCAACGGCGCTCCACCAGTTTACGACCTCTCTTTCATTATCGGGTTTTGGATCGTTTTTATACTCATCGGCTTGATAGGCGATAATCGGGATCACCCCGTAGTGCTCGCACGCTTGCACCAGCTTACGCAGGTGAATGAGCCGCGCCTCCGTCGGCTCGCCTGCGACGCGAATACGCACATGCGCTATCCCCTGCGCGGCAAAATCCCGCACTACTAACGGATCGAACTCGCGGATGCCGCGCTCGGTGCGCGCCCAGTCAACGTCCATGCCTACGCCAAGCTGCGCCGCATAACGTGCGGCCGTCAGCGGCGGTTCAGCATAAACGGCAGAGGTAACAAGCAATAACGCAGCAGCGATCGAAAACGTATACACGGTTAGCCTGAGAAGATGAGTTAACGCACCGCTATTTTTTAGCATGCTTTTTTAACCGGCGTGTAGCGCCGCAAGAAGAAATAGCGCGATCTGCTGGAGATGAGTAGCGGCAAACAGCAGTGCCAGCGAGAGCACCGCCAAAGCAACCAGAAGCTTGTCCCGTACCGCTGACGGACGCAAAAAGTCGCTGCGGCCCACGTCCATCAGGTTGCGCTTCAGCGTGTAGCGCCAGAGGATCAGCGCCACCGCCGCCAGCAGGGCAATGGCGACCCAGAAGGCCGCGCCAGCCTGCTGCCCGTTGTGCTTTACCGCCAGCACCAGCAGCGCGCCGTAGCCCAGCAGGGTGCGCAGCCAGGCAAGCGATGTGCGCTCGGGCTGCAGGCCGGGATCCCGCTCGCGGCGGGCTTTGCGGCTATCCGGCATAGAGTACCAGCGCCATCACCACCGCTGCAACGACGAGCAGCATGATACTGATAACCAGCAGGCTGTAGGTATAGGGGAGATCCTGCTTCAGACGCATCGCCTTCTCATTGCGCAGCCAGCGCAGGTAGCCAAAAATCGCCAGCCCGCCGGAGGTGAGGCAGAGCAGCAATGCCAGCAGCTCGCGAATAAGCGGCGTGGCGAAGTCCGGGGCGAGCTGGTCGAGGCCCACCCCCGCCGCCAGAAAGCCCAGCGCGGTGCGGATCCAGGCGAGGAAGGTGCGCTCGTTTGCCAGCGAGAAGCGGTAGTCCGGCGCTTCACCGAGGCGAGAAATTTTCATGCGGTGTCCTTGTGGGTGGCCTGACTTTAACTCGGCAACGACTGTTTCAGGAGGCTAGTGCCTCTTCATAAGCGGTATGTAATGTTCTGATCCTGCCGATATCGGTGTCGTTTGAACAAAACTCCAGGCTATTACAGTGGGCACTACAGTAGTGAAACACATCGAATTTGCGCTTATCGACATTCCTGTTTCTGTCATTTGCCTGCCGGGCTAGCCAGGTATCAAAACGAAACAGATTGGCCGACAGCTCAGAGATATCGCGAGTGACATCCAGCTCGGTAAAAACTTTTAATACGTTTTTCATGGCGAGAAACTGCTCTTCACTCTGCCATGTAATCCCGCGTAATACCTCATAACGTACTAACGGCGTGATAAAAAGCACAGCTTCAGGATCTTCTAAAAGCGCTGAAAGTTGTCTAATTGCCAGGTTTTTTATCTCTGACGAGGTTGTACCGTGGGGATCAAAAGCTGCGATAATTAAATTAGTGTCCAGCAAAACGTTCCTTGTCATCATTTTTTCTCCTGCTGTTTGAGCAACTGTAGAAGAGTACTTTTCGCCTCCTGCTGCTCATCAGCATTGCTGTTTTCAAGCTTCATCTGATTAAGATCGACTTTAAACACGTCCTTCATGATATCAACCAAGGCCGCCTTGTTCGGTGCTTCAATCTTCCTGCTTTTCACGATGCCCGACTCGTCTCTGTAAAGCTTATAGGCCTCGCCCTCTTTAAGCTGCGACAGGACAATTGACGAATGGGTGGTGATATAGAACGTGGTGTTAGGGAAAAGCGTCTTCAGCAGCGGGATGATATTCGCCTGCCACGTCAGATGCAGGTGGCTCTCAATCTCATCAATAAACACGATTCCTTTAACATTCTGCAAGTTAGTTTCATTGGTGAAGTAGCCGTAGCCGGAGATAATGGCCTGGATGAGCTTGAGAATAGAGGCGAAGCCCGAGCTGAGCTGGCTCAGTTCACGCTTTTGGTTTTCAATTTTCAGGCTGACGCGATCGTCCCCGCCGATCTCCATGAATTCGGGATCGATACGGTTATCGATCTCAGAGAGCAGACGAATGACCGTTTTGATCTCGACGTCCCGGTTATCCTCTTTTTTCTGATAGGGATTGGACGATCGGGCTAAGGTAATAAACCACTCTTCAATGCTGCTACCCATATTGAGAGAGCTAAAGTCGGTTTTCATCTTTTGGGTTATATCGGATAGATAATGCTCTCTGCGCTGCTTTAGAGTCCCGAGGTGTAAATTACGTAGTACGCCATTATTCTTTATGACACCCCTGGCCTGGGCTCCTAAATAAACAACGGGCAGATTATGTGCCATCTCGGCAAAAAATTTCTTATGCCAGTTTGGGAGAAAAAGATCAGCTTCTGTCTTTAAATTTATAGAAAGATAGGGAGCGCTTTTTCTTAGAAAATCATGAAAATTAAAATCACGTCCTGTAAATGGCGTAGAGATTTCTGCTACTGCTTGATGACTAAAAAAAGCGACCTGAAATAGCGCCTCAAGCGTCTTGGTCTTACCGACACCGTTTTCGCCTATGAAAGTATAAATGTGCTGATCTGGCTCAAGATCCAGCTGAACACGGCCAACGCCGGTAAGCCCTGCAAATTCCAGTTTTTCGCCTAACATGTCAGCCTCCAGAATGCTTGTCTGAGGTCAGTGTATCCCTTCCCCTGTGACCTGGCAAAAAACAAAAAAGGCCCCAAGCGGGGCCTTTTTACATCGTGCAGATTTAGCTATTCAGCGCCGGGCGCTCGCTGATGGCGATGCGCTGGGGAGCGATAGCTTCCGGCACGTTGCGGCTGATGTCGATATGCAGCAGCCCGTTATTAAAGGTGGCTCCGGAGACCTCCATATGGTCGGCCAGGGTAAAGCTCAGGCTGAACGGCTGGATCACCAGCCCCTGATGCAGCCACTTCGGCTCGTTGGCCGGTTTTTCCGGCGTGCCTTTAACGCTGAGGCGCGTGCCCTCCAGCTGGATCTCCAGATCGTCCTGACGGAAACCGGCCAGCGCAAGGGTAATGCGATAGTGGTTATCGTCGCTCTTCTCGATGTTATAGGGCGGGAAGGTCTGGCCTTCGCTGGCGTTTTGCAGGGCGTTGGCCAGTTTGTCAAAACCGATCCATTGACGCAGCAGCGGGGATAAATCGTAGTTACGCATGGTGTTTCTCCTTCTTTGAAGCAAGAAATGTTCTACGCATCGTGTGACGCGCATCTGCTCCCTGACGGCGAGCAAGGTGTAATCTGGGCCGCCGTGGCGACCCGGGGAATTAGTTAATTTCGATACGGCGCGGTTTTTTCTCTTCTGGGATCACGCGTTCCAGTTCGATAAACAGCAGGCCGTTGACCAGATTCGCGCCACGAACGTGAATGTTCTCAGCGATCTGGAATTTACGTTCGAAGTTACGTTCGGCGATACCCTGATAGAGATAGCTACGCTCTTTCTGCTCGGTTGCGCGAGCGCCTTTCACCACCAGCAGGTTGTCCTGAGCGGTGATCTCCAGTTCGCTTTCGGCAAAGCCGGCCACGGCAATCGCGATGCGATAGTGGTTTTCGTCAACGAGTTCAACGTTGTACGGAGGATAGCCGCCGTTACTCTGGCTCTGATTGTTTTCTAACAGGTTAAACAGGCGGTCAAAACCAATGGCAGAACGATAAAGCGGAGAGAGATCGAAGTTACGCATATAATAAGCTCCTGAAATCAGCGAGAAATTTTTGAACCTTCCACCATGGACAGGCTCTTAGAACCAGAACACCCCGCAGGCATGTTCTTCCGGCTACGTTGTAAAAATGGGTGCAGCGTTCGGTTTTTCAAGGGCGAAAGTCTGACTTTTTTTTGCACTTTCTCACTCAGTGCTTAGACTGGATTACGACACTTAACGTTAAATTGCGATTGCCGCCACAGAGCGGCACACGAAAGCTATTCATTTCCCTTAAGGGTCGCTATAAGCAAGGAGTGCACGATGATAAGAAAAAAACCATCATGAAAAATATTCTGTTAAAAGTGGCGATTGTCAGCGGAATGGTGACGCTGGGTGGCTGCTCCAGCGTGATGTCACATACCGGCGGCAAAGAGGGACTCTACCCCGGCACGCGCGCCAGCTCAAAAATGCTGATGGATGACGACGCGAACCTGGCGGTAAAATCGTTCGTGGTGCTGGATATGCCATTTACCGCCGTGGCCGATACGCTGTTGCTGCCCTGGGATATGTTCCGCAAAGACAGCTCGGTAAAATCTCGCGTCGAGAAGGCGGAGGAGGCCAATCTGGCGACCAACTCCGTTATTCCCCCTGCGGCCATGCCCGCACCTTAAGTTCGCTCTGACTAGTTAGCGGCCAGTATTGGCCAGCCACAGCTGGCGGAAGCCTGCGGCGGGCGCCATCCACGCAATCTTCTTACCGTCTGGTGAGAAAACCACCGCATCGGCCGAGGGCTGATGCGTGGGGTTATCATCGGTTAAAAACACGATTGCTCCAGTCGCGCTATCGCAAAGCGCCAGCCGATTCTCCAGCACAAAGCCAAGCGCTGCACCGGAAGGGTGCCAGTTAAACGCCGACTGGATGTCCGTTGCATTATGGGTTAGCTGACGCGGCTCGCCACCCTCTGCGGCAATCAGCCAGAGCTGCACTACCCCTGCATCGTCACGCATTAAAAAGGCAATCTCGGTGCCCTGCGGGTTGCTGCGCACCCAGTGGCGCGGCACGCTGACCAGCCCAGGATAACGACGCGAGTGGGTAAAGGTGAGACGTCGCTGCTGCACGCCCGCAGGTGGCGACGGCATCATGTCTGGCGTTCCGGCCAGCGGGGCCTCTCCCGCCTGCTTCCAGCCCTGCTCGTCAGTGGGTAGATCGACGATAAACAGTTCAGGCACCTTTTCTCCGCTTAACGCCAGCGTATCGCCAATAAAAGCCAGCCTGCCATTACCTACCCAGCCCTCTTCATAGGCGCGGTTGATCTCATCGCTGCCGGGCGCAGGCGCTGGCGTCGTGCGGCTGACCAGCACGCACCAGTGGCTGCCGGCGTACTCACGCGGATGGTTGCCCGCAGGCGTGACCGGGCCAAAGGGCACGGCAACGCCAACGTTGCGTAGATCCAGCCCTGGGTCGCGCTCGTGCAGCACATGATCGTTATAGGTAAAGCTGACCTTGTCGCCGTCCGGACTGAAGACATGCACATGGCTGCCGCCGCGTAGCGCGCCAGGCGTATAGGGTTCGGTGATATCCAACGCATCAAGGTTGCTCGCCCTGGCGTTTTGCACAATCACGCCCTGGCGATGGTGAAAATCGTACTGCCAGCGCTCATCCGGATTTTGCGGCCCGTGGATAAAGACATATTTCTCTTCAGTCGGATGAACGGTCACCACGCCAACGTGCGCACCCTGGGTCGCGGTGTAGATGGTCTCTACCTCACCGGTCTCCACGTTGACGCGCTCGATGGTCGCCCCGGTAAAGGAGGCGCCTGAGGGACGCACGTCAAACACCAGCCACTGGCTGTCGGGGGTCCAGGTATTGATATTGGTAAGCTGATGATGGCGGGGAGCGAAGGTGATTTGTTTCATGAGGATACCCTGATGCGCAGATGTCGCATCAGGGTATAGCATTGCAGGGGTTTAGCCTACGCGTTTCACCTCGCCCACCAGCAGGATATAGGAGAGCGCGCCGAGCAGCGCCACGGCAGAGATATAGACCAGCGCCGGAGCAAAACCATAATCCTGCGCCAGATAACCCACCACCAGCGGCACGGTGATGCCGCCGAGGCCACCGACAAAGTTAAACATGCCGCCGGTAAGGCCAATCAGACGCATCGGCGCAAGGGAGGAGACCAGCGACCAGGTAATGGACGCAAAACCATTGCCGAAGAACGCAATCGCCATCAGGGTCATAATCCACACCGGATCGTTGGTGTAGTTGGCTCCCATAATGCAGGTGGAGATCAGCAGCCCGCAGATAATCGGCGTTTTACGCGCTGCGCCGAGGGAGAAGCCTTTTTTCACCAGCTTATCGGCCAGCCAGCCGGAGAGCAGCACGCCAACGAAAGCGGCGAGGAACGGCACGGTGGTCATAAAGCCCGCCTTCAGCGCGGTGATGCCCTTCTCCTGGGTCAGATAGTTCGGGAACCAGGTGAGGAAGAACCACAGCGTGGAAGTTACAGCGAACTGACCGAGATAGACACCCACCAGTTTGCGGTTGAATACCAGCTTCCAGTCCGCCTTAGTCAGAGGCTGACGCGCCTCTTTTTTAACCGGGGCATCGCCATCCACCAGACCACCGCCATCACGAATGTAGTCCAGCTCCGCAGTGCTGATACCTTTGGTCAGGCGCGGCGGCTGATAGACTTTCAGCCAGATCAGTGACCAGATAATGCCTATGCCGCCGGTGATGATAAACACCCAGTGCCAGCTCAGCATCTCCTGGATCCAGATCAGCATCGGCGTCAGGAACGCCAGGCCCACAAACTGTCCGGAGGTGTAAAAGCCCACCGCCGAAGCGCGCTCATGCTCCGGGAACCAGCTGGTCACCATCCGGTTGTTGGTTGGGAAGGCCGGGGCCTCAAACACGCCGGTTATCGCACGCAGGCCAATCAGCGACATCAAGCCGGTAGCAAAGCCCTGGAACAGGGTCGCAACCGACCAGCCCATGATGGCGATAAAGTAGGTCAGGCGCGAACCAACGCGATCAAGGAACCAGCCGCCAGGGATCTGACACAGGGTATAGAGCCACGCAAAGGCAGAGAAGACGTAGCCCATCTCCGCTTTGGTGATGCCAAACTCCTCCTGAATATGGGCTGACGCCACCGCAAGGTTGGCGCGGTCAACGTAGCAAATCACTACGGTAACAAAGATCATGAACAGCGTCAGATAACGACGACGTCCGGGTTTTGCAGCAGTAACTGAAATATCCATCGTAATCTGTCTCCAGATTTTGGGCATAGCGAGGCCGCTCACCATGCCCTGTAAATTACAGAGGGTGTGTTTGTTATATTTAAATATTTGCCCGGTGGCGCTGCGCTTACCGGGCCTACGGAGTGGTGATTACCACTCCGCTACAGAGCCGTCTTCATGGCGCCACAGCGGATTACGCCAGTCGGTCACGTCTTTACTGCGGGCAATAACCTGCTCTTCGTCAATCTCTACGCCCAGGCCTGGCTTCATCAGCGGTTTGAAGAAGCCGCCTTCCATGTTGAAGTCCTCTTTGTTTTTCACAAAGTCGAGCAGCTCCGCACCCTGGTTGTAGTGAATGCCCATGCTCTGCTCCTGGAACACCGCGTTGTGGGAGACAAAGTCCACGTGCAGGCAGGCTGCCAGCGCAATCGGGCCAAGCGGGCAGTGCGGAGCCAGCGCCACGTCGTACGCTTCCGCCATGCCAGCGATTTTGTAGCACTCGGTGATGCCCCCGGCGTGGGAGAGATCGGGCTGGAGAATGGCCAGGCCGCCCGCTTCCAGCACGCGCTTGAACTCGAAGCGTGAGAACATACGCTCCCCGGCGGCAATCGGAATATGGGTCTGCGCGGCCAGCTTCGGATAGTATTCCGCCTGCTCGGCCAGCACCGGCTCTTCAATAAACAGCGGACGGTACGGCTCCAGCTCTTTAATTAAAATTTTCGCCATCGGCGCGCTGACGCGGCCGTGGAAATCGAGGCCAAATTCAATCTTATTGCCAAAGGCTTCACGGATCTGCGCGGCGGTATTTACCGCGGCTTCGACTTTACGGAAGTCGTCGATAATTGCCAGCTCTTCGCAGCCGTTTAATTTAAAGGTATCGAAGCCAATTTCGCGCAGCTTACTAATTCCGTTGATCGCGTCCGCCGGGCGATCGCCGCCCACCCAGCTGTAAGCCTTAATTTTATCGCGCACCAGGCCACCCATCAGCTGCCAGACCGGTGCATTCAGTACTTTACCCTTGATATCCCAAAGCGCCTGGTCAATACCGGCAATGGCGCTCATCAGGATCGGGCCGCCACGGTAGAAGCCCGCGCGGTACATCACCTGCCACAGGTCGTTGATACGGGAAGGGTCCTGGCCAATCAGGTATTCGCCCAGCTCGTGAACGGCCGCTTCAACGGTACGCGCCCGGCCTTCGATCACCGGTTCACCCCAGCCCACTACGCCTTCGTCGGTTTCGATTTTCAGGAACATCCAACGCGGAGGTAAACGGTAGGTGGTTAATTTAGTAATTTTCATTGCACTGCCTCTCGATACGCTTTTACAAATGCGGCTGCCTGCTGCGCGGTGCGCTCCACGGATTGCCCGGCACGGTAGAGATCGCTGCCCAGTCCGGCACCGGCACAGCCTGCCTTGATCCACTGGGCCAGGTTATCCGGCGTGACGCCACCGACGGCGAAGACCGGGATCTCCGGTGGAAGCACGGCCTTCAGCGCTTTGATGTAGTCCGGACCAAACGCAGAAGACGGGAATATCTTCAGCGACTGAGCACCGGCCTCAATCGCCGTAAAGGCTTCGGTCGCCGTCGCACAGCCAGGGCTGACCGCCATGCCGTACGCCACCGCCCGGCGGATAATTTCCGGATTAATGTTGGGGGTCACCAGCAGAGTGCAGCCCATTTCGGCGAGCGTATCGACCTGCTCGGGCTTTAATACCGTGCCCGCGCCAATTAACGCTTTGTCGCTAAAGGCTTTCACCATCGCCGGAATGCTCTCTTCCCAGCGCGGGGAGTTGAGCGGAATTTCGACCGCTTCAAACCCGGCGTCAATTACCGCCGCCACGTGGGCGTGCGCCTCTTCCGGCGTGATGCCGCGCAGAATTGCGATCAGCGGGAGTTTATTTTGCCACTGCATGAGCGATGCTCCTTATACCTGCCTGAAATGCGTCGTCGCCGCGTAGCGCCTGCGTATCGTGGCCCAGCAGGGCAAACGCCTGCTGATAGCGCGCGGTCAGCGACGGGTTGGCGACGAGAGTGATGGTCTGCTGCGGCGCGATCCAGGCTTTCATACTCGCCACTTCGCTGCCAATCAGCAGGCCGGAAAGAAATTCGCTCACCTGTTCTCGCGCAAGCGTGCCGAGCACGTGGGAAGCGCGGACTTCAAACAGGCGAGGCAGCAGATCGGGGGCATCAAGACCGCGGGTTAAACCAGCGGTAAAGGCGTCCGGAGAGGCAATCTGCTCAGGCAGGCCCGCACCCACCAGCGTATGGTTGAGCAGCACATGGTGCAGCTCGCCGGTCATCACGGTACGGAAATCACTTACCTGCTCGCTATCTGCCAGCACCCATTTGCAGTGGGTACCGGGCATGACGTAAACCTGGGCAGGCTGAAGATCGCGCGCGCCGAGCAGCTGGGTCTCTTCGCCGCGCATCACATTGTGGTTATCGTCCCGGTTGACGCAGAGGCCGGGAACGATCCAGATGTTGTCGGCAACGGCGGTGAGCTGCTGGCCAATATCGTCAAAGCGGGCCGGGCAAGGCAGATAGGGGACGTTAACCCAGCCGGCATTGCTGCCGACCATGCCTGCCATCACCACCGGGATGTTTTCCCGATCCCAGCCCTCGGTGATCTCCGCTAATACCGCCTCGAATGTCCGCCCGTTCAGGCGGGTTACGCCCGCTTCGGACTGCCTGCTCTCCAGGCACTCATCGCCCTGATAGAGCCAGGCGCGAAGATTGGTGGAGCCCCAGTCGATGGCGATATAGCGTGATGTCATGTTATTTCCTTGAGCCTTTGGGTTGAGCTGGCGATCATGGTGAGTGCCGCCTGCTCTGCTGCATCGCCGTCCTGATGCCGGATCGCATCAAACAGCGCCTTATGTTCCTGAAGCGTCTTCGGCATGTTGGCCTCATCACCGCGCCAGGTCTGTTCAAATACCGCCCGCTGCAGGGAGCCAATCGCCACCGTCAGCTGCTGGAGGACCGGGTTGTGCACCGACTGCAGCACGGCGTCGTGATAGCGGATATCCGCTTCGTTGAACGCCTCCCGGTTCTGGTTATTGGCGATCATGTCGTTGAGCGCCGCCTCAATCTGTGCCAGGTCGCTGGAGGTAGCTCGCTCGGCCGCCCAGCGGGCAATGGCCGGTTCCACCAGGTTACGTACCTCGCTCATCGCGCTAATCAGCCGTGGGTCGTAGTCGTTCTCCAGCACCCACTGCAGCACCTCGGTATCGAGGTAGTTCCACTGGTTGCGTGCCGCCACAAACGCCCCGCGATAGCGCTTCATCTCAATGAGCCGCTTCGCCATTAGGGAGCGAAAGACCTCCCGGATAATGTTGCGCGAGGTCTCAAACTCTTCGCACAGGTCAGTCTCGGAAGGCAGCCCTGCGCCAGGGACATATTTACCGCTGACAATCTGCCGCCCGAGGGTGGCGATGATGCGGTCCGTTTTGGTAATGGTCATCTCAGATCCTTTAAGGAGTTGCTTTACCACTACTTTATCCCCGTTGGCGTAAAAATCCGCACTATTGAAGTACAAATATGCGAGCCATTCGTCATACCTTGAGCCGATAGTAGTACAATCACTTTAGGTTGTACTACAATCCAGATCACAAAAACGACAAGTGGTGAATAAAATGTGAAAAGCGGGTGACAATAAAAAAACCCGCAGCGAGGTGCGGGCTTGTGACAGGCGGGAAAAGCTAAATTTAGTTCAGGACAAACTTCTCGATAGCGTAAGCCACGCCGTCTTCAATGTTGGTTTTGGTCACGAAGTTGGCGACCTCTTTCACCGACGGGATGGCATTGTCCATGGCAACGCCCATACCGGCATACTCCAGCATGGCGATGTCGTTCTCCTGATCGCCAATCGCCATGATCTCTTCCGGCTTGATGTTCAGCGCATCGGCCAGAGATTTCACGCCGGTGCCTTTGGTGACGCTTTTATTAAGGATCTCCAGGAAGTAAGGCGCGCTTTTCAGCACGGTGTACTTCTCTTTTACCTCGGCCGGAATGCGGGATATTGCCTGGTCGAGGATCGCCGGCTCGTCAATCATCATCACCTTCAGCAGCTTGATGGCCGGATCCATCTTCTCGGCCTCGCAGAACACCAGCGGAATAGTGGCAACGTAGGACTCGTGCACCGTGTAGTAGCTGATGTCACGGTTGGCGGTATAGAGCGTGTTGCGATCGAGAGCGTGGAAGTGCGAGCCAACCTCGCGGGAGAGCTGCTCGAGGTAGCGGTAGTCGTCATAGCTGAGCGTGGTTTGCGCCACGGTGCTGCCGTCGCTGGCTTTCTGCACCAGCGCGCCGTTATAGGTGATGCAGTAGTCACCCGGCCTGTCCATATGCAGCTCTTTCAGGTAGGTGTGCACGCCAGCGTAGGGACGCCCGGTCGTCAGCACCACGTTGACCCCACGCTCGCGCGCATTTTTAACGGCAGGTGAAATGGTATGGTCCGGCAGCAGCAAGGTGCCGTCCATGTCGATTGCAATGAGTTTGATAGCCATGGGTTCCCCAGCGTAAAAGAGTTAACTCTTATGCTAGCGTGATTCTGCTCAAAAGACAGTAAGCGCGTCGGGGGAAAAGGGGGACAGGAGCGGGGCGATATATTCCCCATTTGCAGATTTTGTCGCCCCGGCAGCAGTGTGCCGCCGGGGAACAAACCGATTAGATATCGATATTTGCCGCTTTCAGGGCGTTCTCTTCGATAAACGCACGACGCGGTTCAACGGCGTCGCCCATCAGGGTGGTAAAGAGCTGATCGGCGGCAATCGCATCCTTCACGGTCACGCGCAGCATGCGGCGGCTCTCCGGATCCATGGTGGTTTCCCACAGCTGCTCCGGGTTCATCTCGCCCAGCCCTTTATAGCGCTGAATAGCAAGGCCCCGACGGGACTCTTTCACCAGCCACTCCAGCGCCTGCTCGAAGCTGGCAATCGGCTGACGGCGTTCGCCACGTTCGATAAAGGCATCCTCTTCGATCAGGCCGCGCAGCTTCTCACCCAGCGTGCACAGACGACGATATTCGCCACCGATGATGAACTCATGATCCAGCGGATAGTCGGTATCCACACCGTGAGTACGCACGCGAATAACTGGCTCGAACTGTTTCAGCTCAGCGTCTTCACGGATGTCGTACTTCCAGGTGCTGCCGTGCACGTCGTTTTCGTTCAGCGTGGTAATCAGCGCAGAGACCCAACGGGTCACTTTTGCTTCGTCTGTGAGATCGGCCTCTTCCAGCGTCGGCTGGTAGACAAGCTCTTTCAGCAGCGCGCGCGGGAAACGACGCTCCATGCGGTTAATCATTTTCTGCGTGGCGTTGTACTCGGAGACCATCTTCTCCAGCGCCTCACCGGCCAGCGCAGGTGCGCCTTCGGTGGTGTGCAGGGTAGCGCCATCCAGCGCGATGGAGATCTGATACTGATCCATCGCGTCGTCATCTTTGATGTACTGCTCCTGCTTGCCCTTTTTCACCTTGTAGAGCGGCGGCTGAGCAATGTACACGTGACCACGCTCAATGATCTCCGGCATCTGGCGGTAGAAGAAGGTCAGCAGCAGCGTACGGATGTGCGAGCCATCAACGTCCGCATCGGTCATGATGATGATGCTGTGGTAGCGCAGCTTGTCCGGGTTGTACTCGTCACGGCCAATGCCGCAGCCCAGGGCGGTGATCAGCGTCGCCACTTCCTGAGAGGCCAGCATCTTGTCGAAACGGGCTTTCTCAACGTTAAGGATTTTACCCTTCAGCGGCAGGATAGCCTGGTTCTTACGGTTACGGCCCTGCTTCGCCGAGCCGCCCGCCGAGTCCCCTTCCACCAGGTAGAGTTCAGAGTGGGCCGGGTCGCGCTCCTGACAGTCCGCCAGCTTGCCCGGCAGGCCAGCGAGATCCAGCGCGCCTTTGCGGCGGGTCATCTCACGGGCACGACGTGCCGCTTCACGGGCGCGGGCCGCGTCAATAATTTTACCGACCACGATTTTGGCATCGGAAGGATTCTCCAGCAGGTATTCGGAGAGCAGCTCGTTCATCTGCTGTTCAACCGCCGATTTCACCTCAGAGGAGACCAGTTTATCTTTGGTCTGGGAGGAGAACTTCGGATCCGGCACCTTCACCGAGACCACGGCGATCAGGCCTTCACGGGCGTCATCACCGGTGGCGCTAACCTTGGCTTTCTTGCTGTAGCCCTCTTTGTCCATGTAGGCGTTCAGGGTACGGGTCATCGCCGCACGGAAGCCCGCAAGGTGGGTACCGCCGTCGCGCTGCGGAATGTTGTTGGTAAAGCAGTAGATGTTTTCCTGGAAGCCGTCGTTCCACTGCAGGGCCACTTCCACGCCAATCCCATCTTTTTCGGTAGAGAAGTAGAAGATGCTCGGGTGGATCGGCGTTTTGTTTTTGTTGAGGTACTCAACAAACGCCTTGATGCCGCCCTCGTAGTGGAAGTGATCCTCTTTGCCATCGCGCTTATCCACCAGACGAATAGAGACGCCGGAGTTCAGGAACGACAACTCGCGCAGGCGCTTGGCCAGGATCTCATACTCAAATTCGGTGACGTTGGTGAAGGTCTCAAGGCTAGGCCAGAAACGCACCACGGTACCGGTGACGTCAGTATCGCCGGTGATCGCCAGCGGCGCCTGCGGCACGCCGTGCACGTAGGTCTGCTGGTGCACTTTGCCTTCGCGGCGGATCAGCAGCTCGAGCTTCTGCGACAGGGCGTTAACCACAGAAACGCCCACGCCGTGCAGGCCGCCGGACACTTTATAGGAGTTATCATCAAATTTACCGCCTGCGTGCAGCACGGTCATGATAACTTCGGCAGCAGAGACACCCTCTTCCGGGTGAATACCGGTGGGGATCCCACGGCCATCATCCGAGACCGACACGGAGTTATCGGCGTGGATCGTCACGACGATATCTTTACAGTGACCCGCGAGCGCCTCGTCGATAGCGTTATCTACCACCTCAAATACCATATGGTGCAGGCCGGTACCGTCATCCGTGTCGCCGATATACATACCCGGGCGCTTACGCACCGCATCCAGCCCTTTCAGGACTTTGATACTGGAGGAGTCATAAGAATTCGACATCAACGTTTCTCGCTCAATTTGTCTTGGATTAGTCTGCTATTTTACCCTTTTCCACGGTGAACATCTTCGAATTTTTGTCCGACATGTCCATTACGTGTTCAGCGCTAATTGCGCTGACAAAGACCTGTGACTGGGTAGCTTTTAAGCGGCTGGCCAGCAGCGCGCGCCGCCTGTCATCAAGCTCTGAGGCAAAATCATCTATCAGGTATAAACAGCGCCGCCCGCTCTCGCGGGTCAGGAACTCCCCCTGCGCCAGGCGCAGGGCGCACATTAGCAGCTTTAGCTGCCCGCGGGAGAGGGTATCCTCTACCGGTGCGCCGTCGGCACGAATGCGGAAATCCGCCTTGTGCGGGCCGTGGGCGGTGTAGGTCAACGCCCTGTCACGCTCAAAGCTACGCGCCAGCACCTCGCCGTAGTCGGCCTCTTTCTCCCAGCCGCGCTGGAAAGAGAAGCTTAGAGAGAACTCCGGCAGGAACTGCTTACAGGTGTCCGCCATGTCCTGGGCGATGGCGGTGCTGTAGTCGGCCCGCCAGCGGCTGATCTGCTCCGCCAGCGGGATCAGCTCTTTGTCCCATGGACGGAGCTGGGAATATTGCGTCACCTGGCGCAGGGCGGCATTGCGCTGCTTCAGGAGCCGCTTGAGGTTGCTCCAGGCGGTGAAGAACCCGGCTTCGTTATGAAAGCATCCCCAGTCGAGGAAGGCTCTTCTGTATTTGGGGCCGCCGTTGAGTAAAGTAAACCCCTCCGGCGTAATCAGCTGCATCGGCATCAGCAGCGCCAGCTCAGCCACCTTGTGGCCGTCGGTGCCGTCAATGCGGACGGTGCTGTCCCCGTGCTTATCTTTGGTCAGGCCGATGGAGGTTTCACGCTCTTCGCCCTGTAAACGACCGTGCAGGATAAACGACTCCTGCTCGTGGCGAATGACGCGACCAATCTGCAAGCTGCGAAACGCCCGGCCGTGGCCGAGCGTATAGATCGCCTCCAGCACGCTGGTCTTGCCGCTGCCGTTAGCGCCAACCAGGAAGTTAAAGCCGGGGGAGAGAGCAAGATCCGCGCTTTCGATATTGCGAAAGTCGCGGATCAACAGGCGGGTGAGCGACATTACAGTCTCATTGGCATGACAACGTAGGCTGCCGACTGTGATGCGGCATCTTCAATCTGCACGCTCGAAACCGAATCAGTCAGCAGAATACGCACGTTTTCGCACTTCAGCGCGTTCAGCACGTCCAGCACGTAGCTGACGTTAAAGCCGATCTCCATCTCCGTCCCGGCATAGGTGACGTCGAGGATCTCTTCGGCCTCTTCCTGCTCCGGGTTGTTCGCGGTGATCTTGAGCTGGTTTTCGCTAACATAGAGACGCACGCCACGGAACTTCTCGTTAGAGAGGATAGCGGCGCGGGCAAAGGCCTGCTTGAGGATATCGCAGCCAGCGTCGAGATGCTTATCCGGGTTCTTCGGCAGCACGCGGCGGTAGTCCGGGAAGCGACCATCTACCAGCTTGGAGGTGAAGATAAAGTCGCCCACGTGCGCACGGATGTTATTGCTGCCGATCTGCACGCGCAGCGGCGTCTCACCGCCGTCGAGCATACGCATCAGCTCAATCACGCCTTTACGCGGCACGATCACCGAATGGTTTGGCAGCGTCACGCCAATAGGCATTGAGCACACGGCCAGACGGTGGCCATCGGTCGCCACGGTGCGCAGCTCTTCGCCTTCGGTCTCAAACAGCATACCGTTCAGGTAGTAACGCACGTCCTGATGGGCCATCGAGAACTGGGTCGCCTCGATCAGGCGCTTCATGGTCGCCTGCGGCAGGGTGAACTCTACTTCACTCTGCCAGTCGTCGAGGTTCGGGAAGTCCGCTGCTGGCAAGGTAGACAGCGAGAAGCGGCTGCGCCCGGAGCGCACCAGCATCCGGTCACCCTCCAGCTGCACGGCGATCTCTGCGCCTTCCGGCAGACCGCGGCAAATATCAAAGAATTTGCGCGCCGGGACGGTAGTTGCGCCTGGCTCATGCGGCTGGGCCAGCACGACGCGGGCAACCATCTCCATCTCCAGATCGGTACCGGTGAGGGACAGCGTGCCATCAGCCACCTGCAGAAGCAGGTTGCCCAGGATCGGCAGCGTAGGACGGCCACCCAGCGGGCCACTGACCTGCTGAAGCGGTTTTAATAGGTGTTCACGTTCAACGGTAAATTTCATAGCATCACGACGATAGAGTTCGGATTAAATTGGAGAAATCTTCTTTGATATCATGGCTCTCTTCACGCAGCTGCTCGATCTTACGGCAGGCGTGGAGCACGGTCGTATGGTCGCGGCCGCCAAACGCATCGCCGATCTCCGGCAGGCTGTGGTTGGTCAGCTCTTTGGCCAGCGCCATCGCCATCTGGCGCGGACGCGCTACCGAGCGGGATCGGCGCTTGGAGAGCAGATCCGCCACTTTAATTTTGTAGTACTCCGCCACCGTCTTTTGAATATTGTCGATGGTGACCAGCTTTTCCTGGAGCGCCAGCAGATCGCGCAGCGCTTCACGAACGAAATCGATGGTGATGGCGCGGCCGGTGAAGTTGGCGTTGGCGATCACGCGATTCAGCGCCCCTTCCAGCTCACGCACGTTGGAGCGCAGACGCTTGGCAATAAAGAACGCCACCTCGCCCGGCAGACGAATGTCGTTCTCGTCAGCCTTTTTCATCAGGATCGCTACGCGAGTTTCCAGCTCTGGCGGCTCGATCGCCACGGTCAGTCCCCAGCCAAAGCGCGACTTCAGACGATCCTCAACGCCGTTGATCTCTTTTGGATAACGATCCGAGGTGAGGATGATCTGTTGGTTGCCTTCCAGCAGGGCGTTGAAGGTGTGGAAAAACTCCTCCTGGGAGCGCTCTTTATTGGCAAAGAACTGGATGTCATCGATCAGCAGGGCGTCTACGGAGCGGTAGTAGCGTTTGAACTCCTCGATGGCGTTGTTCTGCAGGGCTTTTACCATGTCCTGGACAAAACGCTCGGAGTGCATATAGACCACTTTAGCATTGGGCTTGCGCGCCACGATGCCGTTACCTACCGCGTGCAGCAGGTGCGTCTTACCGAGGCCCGTGCCACCGTAGAGAAACAGCGGGTTATACGCTCCGCCTGGGTTATCGGCCACCTGGCGAGCCGCCGCGCGGGCCAGCTGGTTCGATTTACCTTCGACGAAGTTATCAAACGTGTGTTTAACGTTAACGTTAGAGCGGTAGGTAGGCTCAGCCGGGGCGGGAACGTTGTCCCAGCTTGAGCGCGACGCAGGGGCGACGCGAGGCATCTGCACCGCCGCCACCTGGGCAGGCGCAGCAACGCTTGCCGGCTCCTTTAGGGTATGGGCGACCGGCCGGGTACCCACTTCAAAGCGCAGCTGTGGCGTATCCGAGCCACAGAACTCATTCAGCAGTCCGTTGATATTATTGAGGTACTTGTCCCTGACCCAATCGAGTACAAAACGGTTTGGCGCATACAAAGCCAGCGTGTTGTCACTCAGTTCCGCCTGCAACGGGCGGATCCACATACTGAATTCTGTGGCTGGTAACTCATCCTGCAGTCGGGCAAGACACTGCTGCCAAAGCGAAAGTGACACGGCGGACTCCACTCGAACAAAAGTCGATAATAAAAGACGAAAGCTGAAATTAATGATTGTAGACACACGTCGAAAAGACCCCTGAAGGGTGACGTGCGAACCGCTATTTGCGGTTTTTTGCCCCGATCCGGATCCAGGTACAAAGGATCGGGACCGCGGATCATAACGTAAACCGCCGAAGAGATCTTCTGTTTCTCACAGATTCTTCACGATTTATCCACAGGACGATCCGAATCGGCTAAGTGTAAACGATCCTGGCGCCGGTGCGGCACGATTTAGGCCGCATATTGGAAAAATTAATGAGGATCGATAAAAATTTACGTAAAGGATCTGATGTAGATCCTGGAGGATCCTTGCGCTTTGGCCCTCAGCCCGTATAATCCTCCACCCGGCGCGCGCTGCTCGATTTCTTGCGTCGACTATCGTCTACTTTTCATGCGAAAACGGTGGAATTTAGGCGGTATATAAGGAAAGAGAATTGACTCCGGAGTGTACAATTATTACAATCCGGCCTCTTTAATCATCAACACTGAGGCGTAAGACGTTGGCACTGCCCAGCGGACCGACGCGAAATTCAGTGAATTCATTCAAGTTTAGGTAGAAATCGCCATGAAACGCACTTTTCAACCGTCTGTACTGAAGCGCAACCGTTCTCACGGCTTCCGTGCTCGTATGGCTACTAAAAATGGTCGTCAGGTTCTGGCACGTCGTCGTGCTAAAGGCCGCGCTCGTCTGACCGTTTCCAAGTAATAAAGCTAACCCTGAGTGGTTAAGCTCGCATTTCCCAGGGAGTTACGCTTGTTAACTCCCAATCATTTCACATTCGTCTTCCAGCAGCCACAACGGGCTGGCACGCCGCAAATCACCATCCTCGGCCGCC
>NZ_DAMACX010000014.1:0-84493 GCF_031998825.1 Pseudescherichia sp. | reverse complement strand
CTGGCCCGACCGCTATCGCCACCATCTTCCATGCGGATATGGGTAAAACCCTGCTCTACGGTACGCTGCTGGCTATTCCGACCGTAATCCTGGCTGGCCCGGTCTATGCACGCTTCCTGAAGAAAATCGATAAGCCGATCCCGGAAGGCCTCTACAACGCGAAAACCTTTAGCGAAGCGGAGATGCCGAGCTTTGCGGTCAGCGTCTGGACTTCGCTGGTGCCGGTGATCCTGATGGCCGGTCGTGCCGTCGCCGAGATGATCCTACCGAAAGGCCACCCGCTGCTCGCCTACGCTGAGTTCTTTGGTGACCCGGTGATGGCGACGCTGATTGCGGTGCTGATCGCCATCTTCACCTTCGGCCTTAACCGTGGTCGTTCGATGGATCAGATCACCGAGACCATCACCTCCTCAATCAAAATCATCGCCATGATGCTGCTGATTATCGGCGGCGGCGGCGCGTTCAAGCAGGTGCTGGTGGACAGCGGCGTGGATAAATACATCGCGGCCATGATGCACTCGACCAACCTGTCACCGCTGTTTATGGCATGGTCGATTGCCGCCGTGCTGCGTATCGCCCTCGGCTCTGCTACCGTGGCGGCCATTACCGCTGGCGGGATCGCGGCTCCGCTGATCGCCACTACCGGCGTCAGCCCTGAGCTGATGGTTATCGCCGTCGGCTCCGGCAGCGTGATCTTCTCCCACGTGAATGACCCAGGCTTCTGGCTGTTCAAGGAGTATTTCAACCTGAGCATCGGTGAGACCATGAAGTCCTGGTCGGCGCTGGAGACCATTATCGCGGTGTGCGGCCTGATCGGCTGTCTGCTGCTGGGAATGGTGATTTAGTTGATGTGCCCGGCGGCGTAGCGCCGCCGGGTGATTATTTATTTCTTCACGGTCGCTCTGCGCCGCTTGTCCAGATCCTTCACCAGCCTGTTCACCTTCTCATCGGCAAACATCTTCTCCAGCGACGTCGACAGCTTGCGCCGCCAGTTCTTGTACTGGTAGCTAGTCCCCGGCACGTTGACCGGATCCGCCATATCCAGCCAGTCCTCCGGCTGTAGCCCCAGCAGCGCGCTGCTGCTGTCGGCAATATAGCGTTGCAGGCCCCGGTTAAGGGTAGCGTTCATCGCCATGCGGGCAACCTTGCGCCCGGTGCTTTTCGGCAGGCAGCCATGCTGGTGCAGGGCGTCCAGCAGACCCTGCTTAGCCCGCTCGCGATCCGCATACAGCCCACGCAGCACCTCTTCGTCCGGATACAACCCGAGCGTCTTGCCGAGGGTCAGATCGTCCGCTTCCCAGTAGCCGCGCAGGGTCGGCAGGTCATGCGTGGTTGCGACCGCCATCGACTGGGCAGGCCAGTCCTGCGGGGCGCGCACCCGTTTTTTATCGTCGCTTTCGAAGTAGAGCACCTTATAGGAGTAGACCCCGCTATCGCGCAGCTTGCTGACAATCTCCTTCGGCACGGTGCCAAGATCTTCGCCAATCACCATGCAGCGGTGGCGTTGACTCTCCAGAGCGAGGATCGCCAGCATGTCATCTACCGGATAGTGAACGTACGCGCCCTGATCTGCCGTCTCGCCGTAGGGGATCCACCACAGGCGCAGGAGCGACATCACATGGTCGATACGCAGCGCGCCGCAGCTCTTCATGTTGGCCCGCAGGAGCTGAACAAACGGCTCATAGCCACGGGCGGTAATGATATGCGGATCCATCGGCGGCAGGCCCCAGTTCTGCCCCAGCGGCCCCAGAATATCCGGCGGTGCGCCAACCGAGGCTTCCAGACAGTAGAGTTCGCGATCGCACCAGGTCTCCGACCCGCCTTCGGCCACGCCCACCGCCAGATCGCGGTAGAGGCCAATCGGCATCGCAAAGCCCTGGCTGGTCTCCCAGCACTCAGCAAGCTGAACGGCGGCCAGCCACTGGAGCCAGAGGTAGAAATCCCCCTCGTCGGCATGCTCCTGACAGAACGCTTTTACCTGCGGGCTATCGGTGCGCCGATAGGCTTCCGGCCAGACCGGCCAGCCCCAGCGCATCTCATCCTCTTTCACCTGGTACTCATGCAGAGCGTCAAACGCCGCCTGCCAGTAAAGTCCCTCCCCCTGCTGCTGCACAAAACCGCGAAACGCCGCCATCTGCTCGTCGTCGTCAGCCCGATCGGCAAACAGCCGCCACGCCATTTTGAGCGCCGCTAGCTTGAGGGCGGTCACGCTGGCATAGTCGACCCATTCGCTGTCGCGCGCCGCATTGAGCGCCTTCTGGGTAGACTCCATCTTCCACCACGCCTGCGCCTCGTCGCTGCGTCGGTAATCCTCCACCGCGTTGACGTCGATATAGAGCACGTTGAGCCAGCGGCGCGATGAAGGGCTGTAGGGGCTGGCACTCTCCGGCATCGCCGGATAGAGGGCATGGACCGGGTTGAGGCCGATAAAAGCGCCGCCCCGCTTCGCCACCTCCACCAGCATGGCCTTCAGATCGCCAAAGTCGCCGATGCCCCAGTTAGCGTCCGAGCGCAGAGTGTAGAGCTGAACGGTCGCGCCCCACAGCTTTTTGCCCGCCAGCAGCGCGTCGGGTTCATAGCAGCGCGGCGGGGCGACAATTACCCGGCACTGCCACTGCTTTTTACCCTGGCGCAGGGTCAGAGTGTGGTAGCCCTCTGCCAGCGAGGCCGGCAGCGTCATTCGCTTCTTATCGCGAAACGTTCCCTGGTGCTGCTCGCCCGTTTCGGTCGCGAGCGTCCAGCTGAACTCGCCGCTGCCCTCGATGGGCAACGACAGCCTTTTGCCGTGGATCAGCACCTTGACCTGCGGAACAGGCGCCGCTGCCGCCTTTTTGGCCGCAGCGGGGTGCATCGCGTTAAGCAAACGCCGTTTGGTTTCGACACCAATTGACTGCGGTTTGCCGTGGGCGTTGATATAGTTAGGGCCAATGCCCGCCGCCAGCGCGGCGTCAGCCAGACGTTTACTTTCCATGGCGCTCCTTAGCGTTTGGCCTGCCAGATCAGGGTTTGATAATCACGAATTGAGCGATCGGAGCTGAACATGCCGCAGCGAGCGGTGTTGAGGATCGCCGCGCGGGTCCACGCCTCCTGGTCACGATAGAGCACGTCAACCTGTCTTTGCGCCTCAACGTAGGCGGCAAAGTCAGCGGCAACCAGATAGGGATCGCCTCCCTGCTTGCCGATGCTGTGCAGCATCAGGTCGAACGCATGCTTGTCGCCGTCGCTGTATTTACCGCTCTCCAGCTCTTTGAGGATCGCATTTAACAGCTTGTCTTTCTTGCGCCATTTGACAGGATCGTAGCCCTTCGCCTTCAGGGCCTTCACCTCTTCCACAGTATGGCCGAAGATAAAGATATTCTCTTCGCCGACCTTCTCGGCAATCTCGACGTTTGCACCGTCCAGCGTACCGACGGTGAGCGCGCCATTCAGCGCCAGCTTCATATTGCCAGTACCGGAGGCCTCTTTCCCGGCGGTGGAGATCTGCTCGGAGACGTCCGCCGCCGGGATCAGCTTCTCCGCCGCCGAGACGCAGTAGTCCGGCAGGAAGACCACCTTCAGCTTGTCGCCCACGCGTGGGTCGTTGTTGATCGCTTCCGCCACCTTATTGATAGCAAAAATAATGTTCTTCGCCAGGTAGTAGCCCGGTGCAGCTTTAGCACCAAACAGGAAGACGCGCGGCACGCGGTCCACCTGCGGGTTCTCGCGGATCTCTTTGTAGAGGGCGAGGATGTGCAGCAGGTTCAGGTGCTGACGCTTGTACTCATGCAGGCGCTTGATCTGAATATCAAAAATAGCGTTAGGGTTGATGACGATGCCGGTGCGTGCTTTCACAAACTCCACCAGACGCGTCTTGTTCTCTTGCTTGATGGCACGATACTGCTGACGGAAGTTAGCGTCGTCGGCATACTTCTCAAGGGTTAGCAGCTGGTCGAGATCGTTGGCCCACTCTTTTTTCAGGGTACTGTCGATGAGCGCAGCCAGCGCCGGGTTGCACTGCTTGATCCAGCGGCGCGGCGTGATGCCGTTGGTAACGTTATGGAACTTGTTCGGCCACAGCTGGTGATACTCTGGGAAGAGATCCTTCACCACGAGGTCCGAGTGTAGAGCCGCCACGCCGTTGACCGCGAAGCCGCTGACGACGCAGAGGTTAGCCATGCGCACCTGGCCGTCGTAGACCACCGCCAGCTTCGCCCATACTGCCTCATTGTTTGGCCACGTTTTCACCACCTGCTTCTTAAAGCGGTCGTTGATCTCTTTGATGATCTGCATGTGGCGCGGCAGCAGCGGCTTCAGCAGCTGCACGTGCCAGTTCTCCAGCGCTTCCGGCATCAGCGTATGGTTGGTATAGGCAAAC
This sequence comes from Pseudescherichia sp., assembly GCF_031998825.1. Classification (GTDB taxonomy): domain Bacteria; phylum Pseudomonadota; class Gammaproteobacteria; order Enterobacterales; family Enterobacteriaceae; genus Pseudescherichia. The sequence continues at coordinate 80,139 of NZ_DAMACX010000014.1, read as the reverse complement.
AGTCGGCTGGTAATCGACCATGCTTCATCCCAGCTCAGCTGATGCTCGTCGATCAGCACGCGTAGCATCTCCGGAATAGCGATGGTCGGGTGGGTATCGTTCAGCTGGATCACTTCGTAGTCCGGCAGCTCCGCCAGCTTGCGTCCGGCCAGATGGTGACGACGCAGAATGTCTGCCACCGAGCAGGCGCACTGGAAGTACTGCTGCATCAGGCGCAGCTTTTTACCCGCGGTATGGTTGTCGTTGGGATAGAGAACTTTCGTTAGCTTATCGGCATCGATGCCCTGCTGTTCGGCACGCAGGAACTCGCCGTCGTTAAATTTGGTCAGGTCAAACGGGTGGGCGTGCTTTGCCTGCCACAGCCGCAGAGGCTGGGCCACGCCGTTACGGTAGCCCAACACCGGCAGATCCCACGCCTCGCCAATCAGGGAGAAGGCTGGCTCCCAGCGCCCGTCCCGGCTCACCTTGCCGCCAAGATTGACCTTCACATCCAGCGCGGAATTATGCTGGAACCAGGGGTAGCTGCCGCGATGCCAGTCGTCTGGGGCCTCCTGCTGCTGCCCGTCAGCAAAGGACTGGCGGAACAGGCCATACTGATAGTTCAGGCCATAACCAGTTGCAGGCTGGCCTACCGTCGCCATCGAGTCGAGGAAGCAGGCCGCCAGCCGTCCCAGCCCGCCGTTGCCCAGCGCCGGATCGATCTCCTCCTCCAGCAGATCGGTCAGGTTGACGTTGTGCGTCTCCAGCAGGTCGCTCACCTCCTGATACCAGCCCATGTTAAGCAGGTTGTTGCCGGTGAGGCGGCCAATCAGGAACTCCATTGAGATGTAGTTTACGTGGCGCTGATCCTCTGCGGGTTTGGCGACCGCCTGGGCAGCAAGCTGCTCTGCCAGCGCGCCGCTGACCGCGTGCCACCACTGGTGGGGCGTCATCTCGTCGGCAGCATGGAGACCAAAACGCTGCCACTGACGCGTCAGGGCGGCGGCAAACTGAGCTTTGTTAAAGGTTGGCTGTGACATAGCAAACGGGGATCCTGTAAGTAAAAACAACGTTAATGCTAGTTTGCCTGGCCCCTACGTTGACTTCCTCATCCTGCCGGGGAAAAGGCCAGGAGGAGCCGCAGGGATGAGCCAAAAGTGTGATCGCTGCCACTTAAAGTTAGCTGTAAAAACGCGAATTACTCAAAAATTCAACGGCCAGACGGCATAAAAACTCATACGAAAGTATGAGGAAAATAACGTCAGGTAACCGGGAGGCTGGTCAAGGAAATGAAATGCCGTTTCATATATACAGACGTGAATTTAAATTGGTTGCGGTGAAACGGGGATACAAATATTAACAGCCCTCATCCTCCTCCCCTATTAATTACCACTTTTGACCTATGGATTCTGAATATCAACGACCTACTCTTACTGTGCCAAAAGTGAATATTACATTCTGCTCCATTTGCCCGCAGGCTAGTTACCACCTGCCCTCGCTACCTGTCGGGCGTTTTATTCAGCCAGGTTATAGAAATGTGACTTGGTGCAAAATCAGCGCCGTAAAATTCGGACATAACTTGCAATAAAATCCATTCTGACCGAACTTATTGGTTATTAATTACGAAGCTCAAAAAAATTCCCTTTTTTCGTTCCCTCACAGTGAAGTGATAACTATGTTGATTCCGTCTAAATTAAGTCGCCCGGTTCGTCTTGACCATACTGTGGTCCGCGAACGCCTGCTGGCTAAACTTTCCGGCGCGAACAATTTTCGTTTAGCCCTGGTGACCAGCCCGGCTGGCTATGGCAAAACGACGCTTATCTCACAGTGGGCCGCCAGTAAAGACGACCTGGGCTGGTTCTCCCTCGACGAAGGGGATAACCAGCAGGAGCGATTTGCCAGCTATCTCGTTGCCGCCGTGCAGCAGGCCACCGACGGCCACTGCGTCTCCAGCGAGGCGATGGCGCAGAAGCGCCAGTATGCCAGCCTCCCCTCGCTCTTCTCACAGCTCTTTATTGAGCTGGCGGAGTGGCAGCGCCCGCTCTATATCGTTATCGACGACTATCATCTGGTGACTAACCCGGTTATCCACGATGCGATGCGTTTTTTCCTGCGCCACCAGCCGGAAAACCTGACTCTGGTGGTGCTGTCGCGTAATCTGCCGCAGCTGGGCATTGCCAACCTGCGCGTGCGCGATCAGCTGCTGGAGGTGAGCAGCCAGCAGTTGGCCTTCACCCATCAGGAGGCGAAGCAGTTTTTTGACTGCCGCCTGAATGCACCCATTGAAGCGGCAGAGAGCAGCCGCCTGTGCGACGACGTGGCCGGATGGGCTACCGCGCTGCAGCTGATCGCCCTCTCGGCGCGGCAGAACAACAGCTCAACCCAGCACTCCGCCCGTCGCCTGGCGGGAATTAACGCTACCCATCTGTCGGACTATCTGGTGGATGAGGTGCTGGATAATATCGATCTCAACACCCGCCAGTTCCTGCTGAAAAGCTCCCTGCTGCGCTCGATGAACGATGCGCTGATCGTCCGCGTCACCGGCGAAGAGAATGGTCAGATGCGGCTGGAAGAGATCGAGCGCCAGGGGCTGTTTTTACAGCGTATGGATGACTCCGGAGAGTGGTTTAGCTACCACCCGCTGTTCGGCAGCTTTTTACGCCAGCGCTGTCAGTGGGAGCTGGCTACTGAGCTGCCGGATATCCACCGCGCGGCGGCGGAGAGCTGGATGGCACAGGGCTTCCCGAGCGAGGCCATCCACCATGCGCTGGCCGCGGGCGACGGCACGATGCTGCGCGATATTCTGCTGCACCATGCGTGGGGACTGTTTAACCACAGCGAGCTGACCCTGCTGGAGGCGTCGTTAAAGGCGCTGCCCTGGGAGAGCCTGCTGGAGAACCCACGGCTGGTGCTGTTGCAGGCCTGGCTGATGCAGAGCCAGCACCGCTATAGCGAAGTGAATACCCTGCTGGCCCGCGCCGAGCAGGAGATGGATATGACGGCGGATCATGCGCTGCACGGCGACTTTAACGCCCTGCGCGCTCAGGTGGCCATTAACGACGGCGATCCGGTGGAGGCCGAGCGGCTGGCGATGATCGCCCTCGACGAGCTGCCGCTGGCTAACTTCTACAGCCGCATCGTGGCCACGTCGGTTCATGGCGAAGTGCTGCACTGCAAGGGGCAGCTCAGCCACTCCCTTACCCTGATGCAGCAAACCGAGCAGATGGCGCGCCGCCACGACGTCTGGCACTACGCGCTGTGGAGCATGATCCAACAGTGTGAGATCCTGTTTGCCCAGGGCTTCCTGCAGGCCGCCTGGGAGTGTCAGGATAAAGCCTTTACGCTTATCCGCGAGCAGCACCTTGAACAGCTGCCGCTGCATGAATTTTTACTGCGCATCCGCGCCCAGCTGCTGTGGGCATGGGGACGTCTTGATGAATCCGAGGCTGCCGCCAAAGAGGGTATGACCGTGCTCTCTGCCTATCAGCCTCAGCAGCAGCTGCAGTGCCTGGCCCTGCTGGTACAGAACTCTTTGGCGCGTGGCGATCTGGATAACGCGCGCAGCCACCTTAACCGGCTGGAGAACCTGCTTGGCAACGGGCAGTACCATAGCGACTGGGTATCGAATGCTGACAAGGTGCGGGTGATCTACTGGCAGATGACCGGCGATAAACAGGCCGCCGCCCAGTGGCTGCGCCAGACGCCAAAATCAGAGTTTGCCAACAACCACTTCCGCCAGAGCCAGTGGCGCAACGTGGCCCGGGCGCAGATCCTGCTGGGAGACGCGGAGTCAGCGGAGATGGTGCTGGAGGAGCTGAACGAAAATGCGCGCAGCCTGCGGTTGATGAGCGATCTGAACCGTAACCTGCTGCTGCTCAACCAGCTCTACTGGCAGTCCGGACGCAAAAACGATTCCCAGCGGGTGCTGCTGGAGGCCCTGACGCTGGCGAACCGCACCGGCTTCATTAGCCATTTCGTGATTGAAGGCGAGGCGATGGCGCAGCAGCTGCGGCAGCTGATTCAGCTTAACGCCCTGCCGGAGCTGGAGGGACATCGCGCCCAGCGCATCCTGCGCGACATTAACCAGCATCACCGCCACAAGTATGCTCATTTTGATGAGCGCTTTGTTGAACGTCTGCTGACCCACCCGGAGGTGCCGGAGCTGATCCGCACCAGCCCGCTGACCCAGCGGGAGTGGCAGGTGCTGGGTCTCATCTACTCCGGCTACAGCAACGAGCAGATTGCCGGCGAGCTGGCGGTCGCCGCGACAACTATCAAAACCCATATCCGTAACCTCTACCAGAAGCTGGGCGTAGCCCACCGCCAGGATGCGGTGCAGCACGCGCAGCAGCTATTACAGATGATGGGTTACGGGGTTTAAATTGTAGGCCGGGCAAACGCAGTGCCGCCCGGCGTGGTTTTAGCAGAGTTCCAGCTGAATATTGTGGCTTTTAATCACGTCCAGCACGCCAGCGGGCGGCATTACGTCGGTATAGACCGCATCCACCATGCTGATGCTGCCCATGTTAACCATCGCGTTACGCCCATACTTAGAGTGATCCACCACCAGCATCACATGACGTGAGTTGTCGATGATCGCTCGCTTGGTGCGCACCTCGTGGTAGTCAAACTCCAGCAGCGAGCCGTCGGCGTCGATGCCGCTGATCCCGAGGATGCCGAAGTCGAGGCGGAACTGGGAGATAAAGTCGAGCGTCGCCTCGCCGATAATCCCCCCGTCGCGGCTGCGCAGCTCGCCCCCAGCCAGAATGATACGGAAGTCCTCTTTTACCATCAGCGTGTTGGCAACGTTGAGGTTGTTGGTCACGATGCGCAGGTTGCTGTGATCCAGCAGCGCATGGGCTACCGCCTCCGGCGTGGTGCCGATATCGATAAACAGCGTCGCCCCGTCGGGGATCTGGCTGGCGACCTTACGGGCAATCCGCTCCTTCTCCGCCGTCTGGGTGGCCTTGCGATCGTGCCACGAGGTGTTCACCGAGCTGGAGGGGAGCGCCGCACCGCCGTGATGGCGCAGGATCATGTTCTGATCGGCCAGGTCGTTCAAATCGCGGCGAATGGTCTGGGGACTGACGGCAAACTGCTCCACCAGCTCCTCGGTACTGACGTAGCCCTGCTTTTTTACCAGCTCGATGATGGCATCGTGGCGCTGTGTCTGTTTCATTGCAATGTTCCTGAGCTTTTATGTTCGTTTTCGCGTATCAACAAACGCCATTGCCAGCCCCACGGCCAGGCCGGTGACGTGCGCGCCGTTGGCGATGGACATGCCAAACAGATCAAACCAGCCGGCAATTAACCATATTAAGGAGAAGGCTATCAGGCCGCGCGGCAAATAGACACCGCTTTGCGGATCGCGCTCGCCCCGCAGCCAGGCATAGCCCATCAGGGCGTACACCACGCCGGAGAGGCCACCAAACCACGGCCCGCTAAACTTGTGCTGCACATAGCCGCTGAGCAGCGCGCTAATAAGGGTAATCACAATCAGCTTGCCGCTGCCGAGGCGCTTCTCCACCGCCCCGCCGATGTACCACCACCAGAGCAGGTTGAAGAGGATATGCATGACGGAAAAGTGCATCAGGGCGTGACTGAAGTAGCGCCAGAGATCGAACCGCAGGGAGGGATCGAAAGGCCACGCCAGCCAGACCATGACAATCTGGTCGCCGAGCGTGCTCATTAGCACAAATACCAGCACGCAGAGCAGGGCTACGATCAGCGTTACCGCTCCGGCTCGCTCGCGCAGGGTAGCGAAGAAGGGGTAGCGACGGTAGTGCAGGCCGCTGTCAATCTGCCCTGACTGCCAGCTGGCCGCCAGGTAGCGCGGATCCTCCGGGTTCTGCTGAAAGCGCGCCAGCTCTGCGCGCACGCGCCCGGCCTGGCTTTCGTCCGCCAGCCAGACGTCGCTGGTCTCGTGGTGCTGAATAGTCAAAACAACGCCCTGGGTTTGCATATAATCAACAAACGCCTGGGCGACGCGCGGGTTAGCAAAAGAGGTGATCATCAACATGCTGGCGGTCGCTTTTTCCACACAAAAGAGGGCAGTATAGCGGGTTATTGCTCCGCTGACTAAAGCGTACCGTGCGCCACTTCCGCCGGGAAATGGCGATGCCAGGCATCAAAGCCGCCATCAACGCTGTAGACCTGGTCAAAACCCTGTTGCAGCAGGTACTGGGCTGCGCCTTTGCTGCTGTTGCCGTGGTAGCACATCACCATCACCGGCGTATCAAAGTCGTTTTGCTGCATAAAGGTACCCAGCGTATCGTTGGTCAGATGAAACGCGCCTGGGGTATGGCCCATGGCGTAGCTTTGCGGATCGCGAATATCGACCAGCACCGCTAGCTTCTGATGCATCTTCTGGTGGGCCTCTTCTACATTAATACACTCAAACTGATCCATTGCGCTCTCATCTCTGTTGGATATGCACGTTACACATTCTCTAATTTTACGTCGTTCCGCCAGGTAAACGCCATTATGTTATGCATATCACTCTAAATTGTTTTTTTGCTGTTACCAAAGGCGCGTTCGTTTGCTATTATGAGCGATATCGAACATTTTTGAGCTTTTACGAAAGTGCATGAGGTGAGCATGGAAACCAAAGATCTGATTGTGATAGGTGGGGGCATCAACGGTGCCGGTATCGCGGCAGACGCCGCCGGGCGTGGTCTCTCCGTGCTCATGCTGGAGGCAAACGATCTGGCCTGTGCCACCTCTTCCGCCAGCTCTAAACTGATCCACGGTGGCCTGCGCTACCTGGAGCATTACGAGTTTCGTCTGGTAAGCGAGGCGCTGGCAGAGCGTGAGGTGCTGTTACAGATGGCCCCGCACATCGCCTTCCCGATGCGCTTTCGCCTGCCCCACCGCCCGCACCTGCGTCCGGCGTGGATGATCCGCATCGGCCTGTTTATGTACGATCATCTGGGCAAGCGCACCAGCCTGCCCGGCTCTACCGGCTTGCGTTTTGGCTCAGAGTCGGTGCTGAAGCCGGAGATCGTGCGCGGATTCGAATATTCTGACTGCTGGGTCGACGATGCGCGGCTGGTACTGGCGAACGCGCAGATGGTGGCGCGTAAAGGCGGCGAGGTGTTAACCCGCACCCGGGCGACCTCGGCACGCCGGGAAAACGGTTTGTGGATCGTCGAAGCCGAAGACGTTGATACCGGCGAGACGTATCGCTGGCAGGCGCGCGGCCTGGTGAACGCCACTGGTCCGTGGGTGAAACAGTTCTTTGACGAGGGGATGCAGCTGCCGTCGCCGTATGGGATCCGCCTGATCAAAGGCAGCCATATCGTGGTGCCCCGCGTGCACTCCCAGAAGCAGGCCTACATTCTGCAGAACGAAGATAAGCGTATCGTGTTTGTGATCCCATGGATGGACGAGTTCTCCATCATCGGCACCACCGACGTGGAGTATAAGGGCGACGCCAAACACGTTGAGATCGACGAGAGCGAGATTAACTATCTGCTGAAGGTCTATAACGCGCACTTTAAAAAGCCGCTGACCCGGAACGATATCGTCTGGACCTACTCCGGCGTGCGTCCGCTGTGCGACGACGAGTCCGACTCACCGCAGGCCATTACCCGCGACTATACCCTGGATATTCGCGATGATGAGGGTAAAGCGCCGCTGCTCTCCGTCTTTGGCGGTAAGCTCACCACCTACCGCAAGCTGGCCGAGCATGCGATGGAGAAGCTGACGCCATACTACAGCGGCATCGGCCCGGCGTGGACGAAAGCGTGCGTGTTGCCAGGGGGCGATATTGCCGGCGATCGTGACGACTACGCGGCGAAGCTGCGTCGCCGCTACCCGTTTATCAGCGAGACGCAGGCTCGTCACTACGCCCGCACCTACGGCAGCAACAGCGAGCTTATTCTTGCCGGTGCGACGTCGCTTGAGGAGCTTGGCGAGAACTTCGGCCATGAGTTCTACGAAGCTGAACTGCGCTATCTGGTTGAGCATGAGTGGGTGCGCCGCCTCGATGATGCCATCTGGCGTCGGACGAAGGCAGGCATGTGGTTGAACGCGGAGGAGCAGTCGCGAGTGACGCAGTGGCTGGCTAACTGGGCCAAGCGTGAACTGTCGCTAGCATCGTAGTTGATATTGAAACGCCGGGCGGCACTGCGTTTGCCCGGCCTACGTGTAGGCCCGGTAAGCATAGCGCCACCGGGCGTTTTGTTTTTACAGGCGTATCGGCTTGATGTTCCAGATTTTGTCCGCGTACTCCTTGATCGTCCTGTCAGAGGAGAAGTAGCCCATATTGGCGATGTTATGCATCGCTTTAATGGTCCACTCTTCCGGCTGGCGATAAAGCTCATCCACCCTGTCCTGACAGTCAACGTAGCTGCGGAAATCGGCCAACACCTGATAGTGATCGCCGAAGTTAAGCAGGGAGTCCACCAGATCGCGGTAGCGGCCCGGCTCGTCGCGGTTAAACACGCCGGTAGCAATCTGCGTCAGGACGCTGTGCAGCTCTTCATCTTTATCATAGTAGTCGCGCGGCTTATAGCCCTGACGACGCAGCGTCTCAACCTCTTCCGCTGTGTTACCAAAGATAAAGATATTGTCGTCACCCACATGCTCCAGCATCTCAACATTTGCACCATCCAGCGTGCCGATGGTCAGCGCGCCATTGAGGGCAAACTTCATGTTGCTGGTGCCGGAGGCCTCCGTTCCCGCCAGCGAAATCTGCTCGGAGAGATCTGCTGCCGGAATGATCAGCTGCGCCAGGCTGACGCTGTAGTTCGGAATGAACACCACCTTCAGCTTGTCGCCAATCTGCGGATCGTTATTGATCACCTTCGCCACGTCGTTGATTAGGTGAATAATATGCTTCGCCATGTAGTAGGCCGAGGCCGCCTTACCGGCAAAGATATTCACGCGCGGTACCCAGTCCGCATCCGGATCGGCCTTGATTCGGTTATAGCGGGCAATGACGTGCAGGACGTTCATCAGCTGGCGCTTGTACTCATGGATACGTTTGATCTGCACATCGAACAGCGCCTTCGGGTTCACTACCACGTTAAGCTGCTGGCCGATGTAGAGCGCAAGGCGCTTTTTATTATCCAGCTTCGCCTGGCGCACCGCCTGGTTTAGCGTCGGGAAATCGATGTGCTGCTCCAGCTCGCCGAGCTGGCTGAGATCGGTTCGCCAGGTGCGCCCGATATGCTCGTCGAGCACATCCGACAGCGACGGGTTCGCCAGCGCCAGCCAGCGTCTCGGCGTCACGCCGTTGGTCACGTTGGTAAAGCGCGTCGGGAACACCCGCGCAAAATCCGCAAACAGCGACTGCACCATCAGGTTGGAGTGCAGCTCGGAGACGCCGTTGACCTTGTGGCTGGCCACTACCGCCAGCCAGGCCATGCGCACCCGGCGGCCGTTGGACTCGTCAATGATCGAGACGCGGCTAAGCAGCCCGGTGTCGTTCGGATACTGCTCCTGAACGGTCTTCAGGAAGTAGTCGTTGATCTCAAAGATAATTTGCAGATGGCGCGGCAGGATTTTACCCAGCATGTCTACCGGCCAGGTCTCCAGCGCCTCGCTCATCAGCGTATGGTTGGTATAGGAGAAGATCTGGCAGGTCGCCTCAAAGGCGTCATCCCAGGAGAACTTGTGCTCATCGATCAGCAGGCGCATCAGCTCAGGGATCCCCAGTACCGGGTGGGTATCATTGAGGTGAATCGCGACCTTATCAGCGAGGTTGGCGTAAGTCTTATGCAGCAGGAAGTGGCGGTTAAGGATATCCTGCACCGTGGCGGAGACAAGGAAATACTCCTGGCGCAGGCGTAGCTCACGACCAGAGTAGGTGGAGTCATCCGGGTAGAGCACCCGGGAGACGTTTTCCGAGTGGTTTTTATCTTCCACCGCCGCAAAATAGTCGCCCTGATTGAATTTACCGAGATTAATCGCGCTACTGGCCTGGGCATTCCACAGCCGCAGCGTATTGGTGGCGTCGGTATCAAAGCCAGGGATGATTTGATCGTAGGCGACCGCAAGGATCTCTTCGGTCTCCAGCCAGCGGGTCTTTTTCCCCTCCTGCTGAATACGGCCACCAAATCGCACTTTGTAGCGGGTGTTGTGGCGCTTAAACTCCCACGGGTTGCCGTACTCCAGCCAGTAGTCCGGGGACTCTTTCTGCCGGCCATCCACGATGTTCTGTTTGAACATACCGTAGTCGTAGCGGATGCCGTATCCGCGCCCCGGCAGGCCAAGGGTAGCCAACGAGTCGAGGAAGCAGGCGGCAAGGCGGCCCAGACCGCCGTTGCCGAGGCCCGGGTCGTTCTCTTCGTCGATCAGCTCTTCGAGATCCAGCCCCATCTCCTCCAGCGCGTTTTTAACATCGCCATAGATGCCCAGCGCAAGCATCGCATTGGAAAGGGTGCGACCAATCAGAAACTCCATCGACAGGTAGTAGACCTGGCGCGTCTCCTGAGAGAGCTGCGCACGGTTTGAGCGCAGCCAGCGCTCAACCAGGCGGTCACGTACGGCAAACAGCGTGGCGTTCAGCCACTCATGTTTGTTGGCGATAGCCGGATCTTTACCAATGGTAAACATCAGCTTATAGGCAATAGAGTGCTTTAACGCCTCGACGCTGAGTGTTGGTGAGGTATAGGTAAAGGGTGCATTCATAAACGTGATTCCTGGTGCTCTACTTCAACCGATAATAGAGATCCCGGTAGGACTGAGCGGCAACCTGCCAGCTAAAATCCATATTCATCGCCTGACGCTGAACAAAGCGCCACAGCGAAGGCCGGGACCACAGCACAAAAGCACGCCTTATCGCCCTGAGCAGCGACCAGGCATTGCTGTCTTCAAAGACAAATCCGCTGGCGATACCGTCCGCCAGGTTCTCCAGTGAGCTGTCGGATACGGTGTCTGCCAGCCCACCGGTACGCCGCACCAGCGGCAGCGTGCCGTACTTCAGACCGTAGAGCTGGGTCAGGCCGCACGGCTCAAAACGGCTCGGCACCAGAATCACATCCGCGCCGCCCATAATGCGGTGCGAGAAGGCTTCATGATAGCCAATCTGAACCCCCACCTGCCCCGGATGTTCGGCAGCGGCAGCCAGGAAGCCCTCCTGCAGCACCGGATCGCCCGCGCCCAGCAGGGCCAGCTGTCCGCCCTGCTCCAGCAGGCCCGGCAGTGCCTCCAGCACCAGATCCAGCCCTTTCTGGCTGGTCAGGCGGCTGACCACGGCGAAGAGCGGAACCTTCTCGTCCACCTTCAGCCCCATGGCAATTTGCAGCTGACGCTTGTTCTCCGCCTTATCTTCCAGCGAATCACGGGTAAAGCGCGACGCCAGCAGCAGGTCGGTTTCCGGATCCCAGATCTGCTCATCAACGCCGTTGAGGATCCCTGAGAGGCGACCCTCCGCATGACGCTGCCGCAGCAGCCCCTCCATACCGTACGCAAACTGCGGCTCGGTGATCTCCCGCGCATAGGTCGGGCTAACCGCCGTAATGTGGTCGGCAAAGTAGAGTCCCGCCTTCAGGAACGAGATCTGACCGTTGAACTCTACGCCATTAATATTAAAGAATGACCATGGCAGTTCTATTTCAGCCATATGTTGAGCATAAAACATACCCTGGTAGGCTAAATTATGCACGGTAAATACCGATTTCGCCGGATGGCCACGTGCGGCAAGGTAAGCAGGTGCCAGGCCAGCATGCCAGTCGTGGGCATGGACAATATCCGGACGCCAGAACGGATCCAGACCGCAGGCCATCTCGCTGCCTACCCAACCGAGCAGGGCAAAGCGCAGTACGTTATCGGTATAGGCAAAAAGGTTAGTGTCGTGATACGGACTGCCGGGTCGGTCATAGAGGTGTGGGGCATCAATCAGATAGATGCCAACGCCGTTATAGTGGCCGTAGAGCAGCGTGATGTGTCCGGCAAAGGTTTCACGTCGGGACACCACTTTCGCATCGGTAATGCCGCGCCGAATATCAGGAAATGCCGGCAGCAGTACGCGAGTATCAACACCACCGGCTATTTGCGCCGCAGGGAGTGCACCAAGTACATCTGCCAGACCACCGGTCTTGAGCAACGGGAACATCTCAGAACATACATGTAAAACCTGCATTCTCGCTCCTGTTAAAAACCGCTACCGTATGCGAGCGGTAGCGGTAAACCAGCGCGCGGACCCCTTCCGCGCAAGGTTATGATTTGATGCCGTCACTCTTTTAATTTGCTTAACATCTCACGCGTGACCAGCACAATGCCTTCTTCTGAACGGTAGAACCGGCGGGCGTCCTCCTCTGCGTTTTCACCGATGACCATGCCTTCAGGTATCTCGCAGGCGCGGTCAATGACGCAGCGGCGCAGGCGGCAAGAGCGGCCTACCCAGACGTCCGGTAACAGAACCGACGAGTCGATATTACAGAATGAGTTAACGCGCACGCGCGGGAACAGCACCGACTGCACCACTACCGAACCGGAGATAATGCAGCCCCCTGATACCAGCGAATTGAGCGTCATGCCGTGACTACCCGATCTATCCTGTACAAATTTAGCAGGCGGTAGCGATTCCATGTGGGTTCGGATAGGCCAATTTTGATCGTACATATCCAGCTCGGGGGTCACGGAGGCGAGATCGAGGTTAGCCTTCCAGTAGGCCTCCAGGGTTCCCACGTCGCGCCAGTAGGGCTCTGCGTCCGGATCCGACTGCACGCTGGAGAGCGGGAACGGGTGCGCAAAGGCCATGCCGGAGCGGGTGATCTTGGGAATAATATCTTTGCCGAAATCGTGACTGGAGGCGGGATCCTGATCGTCCTCCTCCAGCAGCTCATAGAGATAATCGGCGTCAAAGATATAGATCCCCATACTGGCCAGCGCCCGGGTTGGATCGTTAGGCATTGATGGCGGCTTAGGGGGCTTCTCAACGAAATCGATTACTTTTTCGTTTTCATCGACCGCCATGACGCCAAACGCCGTCGCTTCCGCCACCGGAACCGGCAGACAGGCCACGGTGCAACGCGCGCCCTTCTCGACGTGGTCGATCAGCATGCGCGAGTAGTCCTGCTTGTAGATGTGATCGCCCGCGAGGATCACCACGTACTCCGCCTTATAGCGACGAATAATGTCGAGGTTCTGGGTGACCGCATCCGCCGTACCGCGATACCAGTTTTCACCGTGCACGCGCTGCTGAGCGGGGAGAAGATCGACAAACTCGTTCATCTCTTCGCTAAAGAAGGACCAGCCGCGCTGGATATGCTGCACCAGCGTATGCGACTGGTACTGGGTGATCACCCCGATACGACGGATGCCGGAGTTAATGCAGTTGGAGAGAGCAAAATCGATAATACGGAACTTGCCGCCAAAGTGTACCGCAGGCTTGGCACGCGTGGTGGTCAAGTCTTTAAGACGCGTGCCGCGCCCGCCCGCCAGGATCAGGGCTACAGATTTTAATGGGAGCTGGCGCGCTAACATTAGCGGATCGTTGTTATCTAATCTAACCATGATGAACTCCTTTTTTATGACCTTCGAAAAACGCATACTCCATGCGCGGGCCCATGCCAGACAGCCACTACCACCGGATTATCCTCACCGGCGAATGGAGGAACGGCGCGCCATTCCCCGTCGGGTAAAACAATTTCTGTAACCTTATCCGTATTGTTCAGCGTAATCAGAAGATAGTCTGAAAGCAGGATTTGCAAACGACCTACCCCATGCTCCCACTCCCGCACGCTTAAAGGCTGAGCATCCTTATTCAGCCAACTGACGTTGCCGTCACCCTCTTCCCACCAGGTATTATTGGTTAATGCCGGTACCTGCTGGCGAAGATGAACTAACGTGGCCACAAAGGTGGTCAGCCCGTCGTTTGCCTGTTCCCAATCAAGCCAGGTCAGCGCGTTGTCCTGGCAGTAGGCATTATTGTTACCATGCTGGCTGTGACCCTGTTCATCACCTGCCAGCAGCATTGGCGTACCTTGTGACAGCAGCAGCGTGACCAGTAGGGCATGGACACTGTCTCGCCGCCGTTCAATCACATACAACGACCCGCCTAATCCCTCTATACCATGATTATTGCTGTGGTTATTGTTACTACCATCGCGATTCTCCTCACCGTTGGCCTCGTTGTGTTTATGGTTAAAACAGACGCAGTCGCGCAACGTAAAGCCGTCGTGCGCCGTCACCAGGTTGACCGACGCGGCGGGAAGACGTCCGCTGCGCCTGAACACGTCACCAGAGCCGGCAAAGCGCGTGGCAAACCGGCCCAGAGAGATATCTTTCGCCAGCCAGAAACGGCGCGAGGCATCGCGAAACTGATCGTTCCACTCGGCAAACAGCGGTGGAAAATTGCCGACCTGGTAGCCGCCTTCACCCACATCCCATGGCTCGGCAATCAGCTTGACCGCCGACAGCACAGGATCGTTTTTTATCGCCTCAAACAGCGGCGAGCAGGGATCAAAATGCGGCGTGCGCCCCATTACCGACGCTAAATCGAAGCGGAAACCGTCGATATGGTAGGTATCTACCCAATGTCGTAGACACTGGTGGGCATACTCCACTACGCCGGGGTGGCTCAGATTCAGGGTGTTACCGCAGCCGGTCCAGTTTGCGTACTCGCCGTTCTCCCTGATCCAATAATAGCTACGGTTATCGATTCCGCGCAGGGAGAAGGTGGGGCCTTCAATATCGACCTCGGCGCTGTGGTTCAATACGATATCGAGGATCACCTCAATACCGGCAGCGTGCAGCGCTTTGACCGCCTCGCAGAACTCCTGCTGGGCACGGTCAGGATCGCTGGCGTAGCGCGGATCGAGGGCAAACATCGCCAGCGGGTTGTAGCCCCAGTAGTTGCTTAAGCCCAGCCGCTGCAGGCGCGGCTCGCTGGCGAAGTGCGCCACCGGCAGCAGCTCCAGGGCGGTGATCCCGAGGCGTTTAAAGTAGGCGATCATCACCGGATGGCCGAGTGCCTTATAGGTGCCGCGGATCTTTTCTGGGATCCGGGGGTGCAGATACGTTAACCCTTTAACATGGGCCTCGTAGATCACCGTGTTGCCCCAGGGGATACGCGGCGGCGCGTCGTCTTCCCAGTCAAAGGCTTCGTTGACCACCACGCTCTTCAACGCAATGGCCGCGTTGTTATGCGGATCGGCAATGTCGAAGCCGCTGTGAAAGAGATCGTGATCGATGGCGTCGCCGTCAACGCGGCGAGCACAGGGATCGATCAGCACCTTTGCCGGGTTAAAGCGGTGGCCCGTGGCTGGATCCCACGGGCCATGCACCCGGTAGCCATAGCGCAAACCGGGCCGCGCCTTCTCCAGAAAACCGTGCCAGACGTCGCCGCTGCGGGCAGGCAGATCGTAGCGCTGCTCATTCTCCTCATCGTCAAAGATGCAGAGCTCAACCCGCTCTGCGTTTGCCGAGAAGAGCGTGAAGTTCACGCCGTTGCCTTCGTAATGCGCGCCAAGTGGCGCAGGCTTGCCTGCCGCCAGCTTCGTCATTCACCCTCCCTGACCAGCCAGATGGTAGAGAGCGGCGGCAGCGTCAGGGAGAGCGAGTTATCGCGACCGTGGCTTGGGATCTCATCGCTGTGCACGGTACCGTAATTTCCCATATTGCTGCCGTGATAGTGTACCGAATCGGTATTCAGTGCCTCACGCCAGCGGCCCGGCTGGTTGACGCCAAAGCGGTATTCATGGCGCGGCTCCGGCGTAAAGTTGCTGGCAACGATAATTTCATTACCTGCTTTATCCCGGCGCACGAAGATAAACACCGAACGCGCGTTGTCATCGGCCACCAGCCATTCGAAACCGTAACGATCAAAATCCAGCTCGTGCAGCGCCTTGTGGTGACGGTAGGTCGTGTTGAGATCGCGTACCAGCCGCTGAACGCCGTGGTGCCAGTTATCACCGCCCTCCAGCAGATGCCAGTCAAGGCTGCTGTCATGGTTCCACTCGCGCCCCTGGGCAAACTCGTTGCCCATAAAGAGCAGTTTTTTACCCGGGAAAGCCCACATCCAGCCGTAGTAAGCGCGCAGGTTGGCAAACTTCTGCCATGCGTCACCCGGCATCCGGTCAAGAATGGATTTTTTACCGTGCACCACTTCATCGTGCGACAGCGGCAGAATGAAGTTCTCGGTGTAGTTGTAGAGCATCCCGAACGTCATCTGATTATGATGATACTGACGGTAGATAGGGTCGAGCTTGAAGTAGTCGAGGGTGTCATGCATCCAGCCCAGGTTCCACTTGTACCAGAAGCCCAGCCCGCCGTTAGCCGGTGGCCGCGATACGCCTGGGAAATCGGTAGACTCCTCCGCCATGCTTACCGCGCCGGGAACCTGCTCCCCGAGCTTGCGGTTGGTGCTGCGCAGGAATTCGATGGCTTCAAGGTTCTCGCGACCGCCAAACTCGTTAGGGATCCACTCCCCCTCTTTGCGGCTGTAGTCACGGTAGATCATGGAAGCCACCGCATCGACGCGCAGGGCGTCAATACCGAAGCGTTCTACCCAGTAGAGGGCGTTGCCCACCAGGTAGTTGCTGACCTCACGGCGACCGTAGTTGTAGATTAGCGTGTTCCAGTCCTGATGGTAGCCCTCGCGCGGATCGCTATGTTCATAGAGATCGGTTCCGTCGAACTCGGCGAGGCCGAACTCATCGCTCGGGAAGTGGCCCGGTACCCAGTCGAGGATCACGTTCAGGCCTGCCGCATGGGCTGCCTTAATGAAGTAGCGGAAATCATCCCGCGTGCCGAAGCGGCGGGTTGGCGCATAGAGGCCCGTCGGCTGATAGCCCCAGCTGCCGTCAAACGGATGCTCGTTGATCGGCATCAGCTCTAAGTGGGTAAAGCCCATCCATTTGGCATAGGGAACCAGCTGCTCTGCCAGATCGCGGTAGCTAAGCCAGAAGTGATTGTCGGTATGGCGACGCCAGGAGCCGAGATGCACCTCATAGATGGAGATGGGCTGGTCAAACTCGTTGGCCCGTCGGCGCTCTTCCGTCTGCTCAACCTTCTCCGGCAGGCCGCAGATCATTGAGGCGGTCTCCGGGCGCATCTGCGCCTCGAAGGCATAGGGATCGGCCTTAATGCGCAGGTTGCCGTGGGCATCGATCATTTCGAATTTATAGATCTGCCCGTGCTGCGCGCCAGGGATAAACAGCTCCCAGATGCCGGACTCTTTGCGCAGGCGCATCGGATGGCGACGGCCATCCCAGTAATTAAATTCGCCTACCACCGAGACACGTCGGGCGTTCGGCGCCCAGACGGAGAATTTGGTACCGGTGACGCCATCCATTGTATCGGCATGCGCGCCAAGGGTTTCATAGGGCCGCAGATGCGTACCTTCTGACAGTAGCCAGGCATCTAAATCCTGGAGCAGAGGGCCGAAGCGGTAAGGATCGTCCAATAGGTTGGAGTGATCGTGCCAGTTAACGGCAAGCTGATAGCGGAAATGATTTTTACGGCGTTGAATGATACCGGCAAAAAAGCCGCGTGAATCAAGGCACTCTAGCCTGGCCAGTTTACGTCCGGTTTTCGTTTCGATAACCCACACTTCGGTGGCGTCAGGTAGCAACGCGCGAACTTCCAGTCCGGCATTGGTGCGATGCATACCGAGTACGGAAAAGGGATCCGCAAAATGGCCTGCTATTAGCGCGTTAATCACGTCTCTATCGACAAGACTGGACATGGTTATTTTATCCTGTTTTATATGTGCCACATTTTTTCGCCAGCCACATCTACGCTGGCCTGGAGCTGGTCCAACTTAAGCATAGACAAGGGTTCCCTTGTCTCCTGATAAATTTGGATGAATTGCGACTACATTATGTATTTAACAAAAAACTCAGCGCGCGGGTTCACAAAAAATGTGCAAAAAAAAGGAGGTGACGCTGCACCTCCTCATAAACAGTGATAGTTACGCCAGCTGGCGCAGCATCCGCCGCAGCGGTTCAGCGGCTCCCCACAGCAGCTGATCGCCGACGGTGAAGGCGGAGAGGTACTCCGGTCCCATGTTGAGCTTACGCAGACGGCCAACCGGGGTAGTCAGGGTGCCGGTCACCGCCGCCGGGGTCAGCTCGCGCATGGTGATCTCGCGATCGTTCGGTACTACTTTGGCCCACTGATTGTGTGCCGCCAGCAGGGACTCAACGGTCGGGATAGAGACATCTTTCTTCAGCTTGATGGTAAAGGCCTGGCTATGGCAGCGCAGCGCGCCCACGCGCACGCAGAGGCCATCTACCGGAATAACCAGGTCGGTATTGAGGATCTTGTTGGTCTCAGCCTGGCCTTTCCACTCTTCACGGCTCTGGCCGTTATCAAGCTGTTTATCAATCCACGGGATCAGGCTGCCCGCCAGCGGTACGCCGAAGTTGTCTACCGGCAGCTCGCCGCTGCGGGAGAGGGTCGTGACCTTACGTTCAATATCGAGGATAGCCGAGGCCGGATCCGCCAGCTCGCCCGCAACGTGGCTGTGCAGCTGGCCCATCTGCGCCAGCAGCTCACGCATATGGCGCGCGCCGCCACCGGAGGCCGCCTGGTAGGTCGCAACCGAGACCCAATCCACCAGATTCTCAGCAAACAGGCCGCCCAGCGACATCAGCATCAGGCTGACGGTACAGTTGCCGCCCACAAAGGTTTTCACGCCATTGTTCAGGCCCTGGGTAATGACCTCCTGGTTGACCGGATCGAGAATGATGATGGCGTCATCTTTCATGCGCAGCGAAGAGGCTGCGTCGATCCAGTAGCCCTGCCAGCCGCTTTCACGAAGCTTTGGATAGATTTCATTGGTATAATCGCCGCCCTGGCAGGTGACAATAATGTCGAGTGCCTTCAGCGCCTCCAGGTCAAATGCGTCCTGAAGCGTGCCCGCCGCGCCTGTACCGAACGTCGGGGCTGGCTGGCCAAGCTGGGACGTAGAGAAGAAGACAGGGCGAATGGCATCGAAGTCGCACTCTTCTACCATGCGTTGCATGAGTACAGAGCCGACCATACCGCGCCAGCCGATAAAACCAACATTTTTCATAGCGTATTTCCTGCAGAGGTGTGTGCTGTTTGAGCAATCCAGATCTTTTTACTGGTATACCGCACACATTACAAAATGCAGCTAAAGTCGCAAGTGAAATTAATCAATGATAGTGTCGCCGTCAGAAATAGCGCTTATCAGCGGCCGTTTATGGCGATCCTCAGGGAAAAGAAGAATGAATGATATCCTCTCCATCGCGGTGCTGTTGATCCTGATTATGGATCCGCTTGGCAACCTGCCTATCTTTATGTCAGTGCTGAAGCACACCGAGCCGAAGCGCCGCCGGGCGATTATGATCCGCGAGCTGCTGATTGCCCTGCTGCTGATGCTGATTTTTCTTTTCGCCGGCGAGAAGATCCTTTCATTCCTTAACCTGCGCGCCGAGACCGTCTCTATTTCCGGCGGCATCATCCTCTTTTTAATCGCCATTAAGATGATCTTCCCCAGCCCCGAGGGCGGCAGCTACGGTATGCCCGCCGGTGAAGAGCCGTTTATCGTACCGCTGGCGATCCCGCTGGTGGCCGGCCCCACCCTGCTCGCCACGCTGATGCTGCTGTCACACCAGTATCCGAATCAGATGGGGCATCTGGTGATCGCCCTGATGCTGGCGTGGGGCGGCACGGTGGCCATTCTTCTGCAGTCGACGCTGTTCTTACGCCTGCTCGGTGAGAAAGGGGTTAACGCGCTTGAGCGCCTGATGGGGCTGGTGCTGGTGATGCTGGCAACCCAGATGTTCCTGGACGGCATTCGGGTGTGGATGAAGGGGTAGGCTTTACGTTTCGCGATAAAAAAACAACCCCGGGACCATTTAAATGATTCCGGGGTCGGTATCCTTTCGCCTGATATCGAAGAACTGGCACCACTGCAAGGTGGGAGAAGAACTATCGATTAGCTACGTGAGTGAGTATATAACGCTCATTTACATGTATCAAGTGCTCATCTGACACATCGGTAGCGCGTAAGGCTCACTATTAGAAGTGAGTTCTGTATAACAGTATGTCTATCCACCCTGGTTTAAAATAGCGCTAAACAAACAATTTTAAGATTATAATGCCAGAAAATTACGATTACTCGGAACCTGCAAGACTTCTAAGCCGCATCCGTCTCAGCAGCTACAAAACGTCACTAGCAACGCAAACTGACGCTCAACTTTTCGGGGCATATTGTTGGAATCTCGCTATTGTAGGGGCATTCTATCCTCTTATACAGCTAGTTGAAGTGGCTTTACGAAATGCTCTCCACCATGTGGCATATGCTAAGTATGCAGCCACTGAGGGAGACTATTGGTTTAACCTCATTCCCGCCAGACAGCAACAAGATGACACCGGCAGGCTAGTCGTCGCCGAACAAACTCGTAAGTTTCAAGAGAGCATCAAAAATGCAAAAAGAAACGCCAAAAAGAATCTTGAAAACAAAGGAGTTGTGGAGCCTAAGCCAACGGTTGATCAAATCATTTCGCAATGCGATTTTGCGACATGGGAGTATCTTCTGGACAAGCATTTTTATGATGGTTCCGATAAAAACTACCTGTGGCCGCATGAGCTAACGAAAGTGTTTCGCAAACTGCCGAAGGTTCAGGAAACTAAAAATGTTATGTTTCACCAGCGAGATGCGTTGCGTCGACGCATCGAGGCAGTGCGTTCTTTCAGAAATCGAATTTCCCATAATGAACCAGCATGGATGTTAAATAGCGTCAGAAATAAAGAAGAGGTCGTTGATAATCTTCTGGAAAAACTCGATTACATAATGGAGTTGATTTACTGGATATCGCCTAAATTTAAAAAATACGTTATTGATATCGGTATTGATTCCCGCATTCGTCAAATACTTAGTATTAGAGAATTAGAGCGACACATGCATTCGTATAAACGCTATGATGTTGATAACATTCAGCAAATGTATGACTTACTGTCTGCTGCTAATGCTAACAACCATCGATGCTATCTCACTATTAAAGGAAACCCTGGCGTTTTATACCCATCTACTTCTACGCTTCTTCAATAAAAACGGGGCTTCTATATAGAAGCCCCGTTTTATGAGTCACTTAGACAATTTTAGCTCAGCAGCGAGAAGGCAATCATCCCAACAATCGCACCCGTGGTGCCAAGGATAGTCTCCATCATCGTCCACGTCTTCAGCGTCTGTCCTTCGGTTGCGCCGGTAAACTTACCGAACAGCCAGAAGCCAGCGTCGTTGACGTGGCTGACCACGATAGAGCCGCCCGCGATGCAGATCGACAGTGCGGCCATCTGCGCGCCGGAGAAGTGCAGCTGCTCAATCACCGGCATGACCAGACCCACCGCGGTCAGACAGGCCACCGTTGCCGACCCCTGAATAATACGCACCGCCGCAGCCAGCACGAAGCAGGTGATGGCAATGGGCAGGCCCATGCCGGTCAACGCTTCGCCCAGTGCCGGACCGACGCCGGAATCCACCAGCACCTGCTTAAAGACGCCGCCCGCACCGATCACCAGCAGAATAATGCCCGCTGGCTGAAGCGCCGTGCCGCAGATCGCCATCACTTTATCTTTCTCCATGCCCTGACGATACGCCAGGCCATAGATGGCCACCAGGCACGCCACCAGGATGGCGGTAAACGGATGGCCGATAAACTCCAACCACTCGTAGAGCGTAGAGCCCTGCTCAACGAAGCGGGCAGCGATAGTTTTCAGACCTACCAGCACCAGCGGCAGCAGGATCAGCGCCAGGCTGAAGCCGAACGACGGCATCTTGCCTTCGCCGAGATGCGGCTCGCTGATGTCATCCGGAATATGCAGCTCAACGTAACGGCTGATAAAGTTGCCCCACAGCGGACCGGCAATCAGCATGCCCGGAATCGCTGCGCAGAGGCCAATGAGGATCATCCAGCCAAAGTCGGCGTGCATCTGGGATGCCAGCAGCATGGGCGCGGGCCCCGGCAGCAGGAAGGCCGCCGCCGCCGCAACCCCGGCAAAGAGCGGAATGACCAGCTTGACCAGGTTAGTGCCGGTGTGGCGCGCCATCGAGAACGCGACGCTGATGAGCAGCACGATCGCGACCTCAAAGAAGAGCGGCAGCGCGCAGATCAACCCTGCAAGGCCAATGGCGTAGTGCGCCCGACTGTGACCGAAGGATTTCAGCATCTTGACCGCGATCTGATCTACTGCGCCGGTCTCATGCAGAATTTTTCCGAACATCGCCCCCAGCGCGACCACAATCGCGAGGAAGCCCAGCGTGCCGCCCATGCCTTTTTCCATGGTTTTGGCAATGGCGTCGAGCGGCATTCCGGAAAACAGCCCTGCTCCAATAGAGACCACCATTAAAGCAATGAAAGCGTGAAGACGTGCCTTCATCACTAAAAACAGCAGCAGCAAAACCGAGCCGACCGCTGTCAAAACAAGCGTTAAAGTACCCACTGTACTGCCTTAATCTTTTTATTTATTAATCACATCAATAGTGCTGGCCACCACGCCGTTCAGCGGCTGGTCGATATCCACAATCAATACGTCGCGCTCGTCCGCGCCCGGCTCTTCCAGCGCTTCAAACTGGGTCACCAGCATCTGCGTTTTGAAGAAGTGGCCTTTACGCGCCTTCAGACGAGTTTCGATCACGTCGAAATCACCCTTCAGATAGATAAAGGAGAGGTTCGGGTTGCCGTCGCGCAGCAGATCGCGATAGCGCTTTTTCAGCGCCGAGCAGACGATCAGCGACACTTTGTTGGTACGCTGCATGGCAAAGGCGGCATCGTTCAGCGCCTGCAGCCAGGGTTTGCGGTCGTCATCGTTCAGCGGCTCGCCAGCGGCCATTTTGGTGATGTTACTGCGCGGATGCAGGAAGTCGCCGTCCAGGAACGCGGCGTGAAGCTGATAAGCCACTTCGCTGGCAACGGCAGATTTACCACTGCCGGATACGCCCATCAGGACATAGACGTGGTGATCGTGATTAGTCGTGCTCAAAGGTCGCTCCCACAGAGACAAAAGGTAGATTGTTACGGGTAACAGTTATCGGTAACATTTTCCTGCCGGGGCTGATGAGAAGCAATAACCGGCGGCCTCAGAAGTGAATAAGTGTGAGCTACTTCAAATTTGTCAGACTAAATAGATCCACCCGGTGACAAAGTGAAACCTAAATCTAACATTTTTGGCGTCACTACCTCACCGCGAATGCGTGCCAGCAGGCGCTCTGCGCCAATACGGCCCATGCGTTCACGCGGCGTCAGCACGCTTGCCAGCCGTGGCTCCATCACCTGGCCGATATCATGGCCGTGGAAACCGGCAATCGCGATATCATCCGGAATTTTCAACCCTAAACGCTGGCACTCAAAGGCCGCACCTACCGCGAGATCATCGTTGGTACAGAAGATACCGTTGAGCTGCGGATACTCGCGGCGCGCCTGGCGCATCAGCTCAATGCCGGATGAGTAAGAGGAGGACTGCTCCACCATCACGCTGTACGGCGTCAGGCCCGCATCACGCATCGCCTGCTCATACCCCTGCTGTTTGATAATAGTACGTTCGTCCAGACGTGCACCCAGATAGGCGACGTGACGATGGCCGCGCGCAACGATCGCGGCGGTCATCTGCCGGGCGGCCTCAAAGTTATCAAAGCCCACGGCGATATCGAGGCACGGCGAACGGCTGTCCATCAGCTCTACTACCGGAATGCCCGCGACCTCGATCATTTTCAGCGTGCGCGGAGTATGGCTGCGTTCGGTCAGGATCAGACCGTCGATATTCCACGACAGCATCGACTCCAGCCGCTCCTCCTCCATTTCGGGCTTGTAGCCGTAGTGGGCCAGCATGGTCTGGTAGCCATAGGCATCGGTGACGCTTTCGATTCCGCGCAGCACTTCGGCGAAAACCTGGTTGGTCAGAGAGGGCAGCAGCACGCCGATAGCGCGGCTGGTGGCGTTGGAGAGAATGTCAGGTGCGCGATTAGGAATGTAGCCCAGCTCATCCAGCACCGCTGCAATTTTGCCACGCAATGCTACGGAGACTTGCTCCGGGTTGCGTAAAAAACGGCTGACGGTCATTTTGGTCACGCCAACGCGATCTGCAACGTCCTGAAGTACGGGTCTTTTCTTTTTCATCGTCCTGAGCGGGGTAAACGGGAAAACATTGTTTTAGTTTACCACGACGCAGACGCAACCTCGCCGCTGATAAGGAGAGGTTGCGCACTTTATTTAACACATCATACCGGCGGCAGGTCGAACAGCAGGATTTCACTGTCGCTGTCAGCGTGAATCGACAGGGCCTGCTCGTCCCAGATAGCCAGACCGTCGGCGGTGGTGGCGGTAGTCCCGTTGATAGAGACGCTACCCTTCACGACCTGGATCCAGACTTTACGCCCGGCGGCAATCTGATAATCCCCCTGCTCGTCTTTCTGCAGCGGCCAGCGAGAAAGCTCCATATCCTGGTTCACCTTCAGCGAGCCGTCCCGGGCATCCGGGGAGAGCACCAGCTGGCGACCCTGCGCGGCGTCAAAGCGGCGCTGCTCGTAGCGCGGCGTGATGCCGGTTTTTTCTGGAATGATCCAGATTTGATACAGATGCAGACGTTCGGTTTCGCTCGGGTTGTACTCAGAGTGACGTACCCCGGTCCCGGCGCTCATGATCTGGAACTCACCGGCAGGCACCTGCTCTTTGTTACCCATGCTGTCCTGATGCTCAACCGCCCCTTCCAGCACGTAGGTCAGGATCTCCATATCTTTATGGGGATGGGTACCGAAGCCCTGGCCCGCGTCGATCACGTCGTCGTTAATGACGCGCAGCGCAGAGAAGCCCATGAAATTCGCATCGTAGTAGTTGGCAAAAGAGAAGGTATGCCATGAATCTAACCAGCCATGATTCGCGTGACCACGTTCGTTTGCTTTGCGTAAGAAAATCATTTTTTCACCCCCGTCTGTTTTCGATGGAGTAAGTGTGTACTCGATCGGCCCAGGATGATAGAGGGTGAAAATTGACTCCTCTGTTCAAAAATTATGAACAACTTGTTAACCAGCAAAAATCCTTATTTTTCGAGGGTTACCGTGGCAGGTGCCGCCTGCTCAAACCCGCGTTCGAGGATCTCAAGGTTGGTTAACACCTCAGATTCCTTGACGTAGTTTTCCGCCCCTTTTGTCAGGGTAGCGTAGAGGGCATCGTAGACGCGGCCATAGTCGCCTGGCTCCGGCTGCCACTCTTCGCGCACGGTCTCTCCTTCATCGTTGAGGTACGCCAGCGTAGCTACGCTGTCGTCAGCGGCAAATCCCGGTTCGCCGGGCATGATATTGGCCTTCAGGCTAGTCTCCTGCTGGTCGATGCCGTACTTGATAAACGAGCCGCGCGTGCCGTGGATGATAAATTTCGGGTAGTCGATTTTGACGAAGTGGCTGGTCTTCACAATCGCCTTCAGATCGCCGTAGAAGAGCTGCGCCTCAAAGGTGTCGTCCGGGTTGGCCTTGTTGCGCAGGCTGCGGATGTCATAGGAGACATGATCCGGTCGGCCAAACAGAGAGATGATCTGATCCAGCGTATGCACGCCCAGGCCAAAGAACATGCCGTCCTGCGGCAGGCCCGGTTTGGTCTCTGCTATCGGGCGGAAGTAGTCGATATGGCTCTCGATTTCGACGATCTCACCCAGCTTGCCGCTCTCAATGGCTTTTTTCGCCGTCAGGAAGCAGCTATCAAAGCGACGGTTCTGGTATGGGGTAACGGTGAGACCTTTGCTTTTCGCCAGCTCGAACAGAGTAATGGCCTCAGCCATCGAAGGAGTAAAGGGTTTTTCTACCAGTACGTTTTTACCCGCTTCCAGGGCGCGTTTAGCGTACTCAAAGTGGCTGTCGGCGTGGGTACAGACGATCACCAGCTTCACCTGCGGATCGTTGAGCACCTCATCGAGATCGCTGGTGAAATGGATGTGCTGATACTGAGGATACTGCTCTTCCGGCTTGGGATGGCGGCGGAAGATATGCGCCACGTGCCAGCTCGCTTTGCGGTTGAGAACGTAGGGAAGATGGTAGCGGGTGGTGCTTTTACCAAAGCCAATAAATGCGCAGTGCAGAGTCATGGATCAGTCCTTTTGTTAAATCACTGTCCATAACCATAGCGCAAAGTTGAGCCCGGCAACACGCCCGATGGCGCTGCGCTTATCGGGCCTACAACACCCGCAATGAACCCTCAACCGTCGGCGTCGCAGCCAGTTTGTTCACGGCAAGCGCGCAACAACCGGAGCGTACTTAATGTACGTGAGGATTGTGAGCACTTCCCGAGGACAAAATGGCAAGTAAGCCAGGTTGATACACACGCAAAAAAAAAGCCAGCATAGGCTGGCTAAACAATACTGGAAGCAATGTGAGCAATGTCGTGCTTTCAGGTTCACCGTAGCATCCCCTGAACGCATCGCAATAATAATCATTATCATTCGCACTTGTCCAATACTTTTTGCAAAAAATGGCAGTTGACGGAAATTTTAAATTCCCTGATGTTGGAGAGGAGAGTTAACTAACTGAGGATAGAGGAAAATGAGTGAGATAGTGATACGCCACGTCGAAGCCAGCGATGCCGAGCCATTACGCCTGATGTCAGCGCAGCCGGAGATGTATCACCATCTACTACAGCTACCCTACCCTTCACAAGAGCTTTGGCAGGAGCGGGTTAAGCCCCAGCCCGGACGTCGCATGCTAGTCGCCACCCTTGATGGGGAAGTGGCCGGGCATATCGGCATCAGCGTGGAGCAGAATCCGCGCCGCAGCCACGCGGCACAGTTTGGCCTTGCCGTTTCGCCCGCCTTTCGCCAGCGGGGCGTCGCCAGCGCCCTGATGAAGGCGATGATTGATGTTTGCGAGAACTGGCTGCGCATCGAGCGGATTGAACTGTCGGTATACGCTGACAACGAAGCCGCTATCGCGCTCTACCGCAAGCATGGCTTTGAGATTGAGGGCACTGCCAGGAAGTACGCTCTGCGCAACGGCGAGCTGGTGGACTCCTACTTTATGGCACGGATGAAATAAGCAACTGCCCGGTGGCGCTGCGCCACCGGGCAAACAGATCAATACCCTGCGGTTAAATCATCCACCGAGCGCGGATCCGACGCACCGTACAGCGCCCCATCCTCGCCCACCATAATGCTCTGGGTGCTGCCCATCGCCTCCTTCAGCGCCACTTTCTGCCCCTTCTGCTCCAGCATTTTCAGCGTATCCGGGCTAAAGCCCTTCTCCACGCGCAGCTCGTCCGGCAACCACTGGTGGTGGAAGCGCGGTGCGTTGGTCGCTTCGGCAACGTTCATCTTAAAATCGATGCTGTTGACGACCATTTGCAGCACGGTCGTGATAATACGGCTGCCGCCCGGACTGCCGGTTACCAGCCAGGTTTTACCGTCTTTAGCGACGATGGTTGGCGACATCGATGAAAGCGGGCGCTTGTTTGGCCCGACGGCGTTGGCATCACCGCCTACCAGCCCATAGACGTTTGGCACGCCCGGCTTGGCCGAGAAGTCGTCCATCTCGTTGTTAAGCAGAATACCGGTGTTACCCGCCACGATCCCTGAGCCAAAGGTGGTGTTCAGCGTGTAGGTCACCGCCACCGCATTACCCTCTTTATCCACCACCGAGAAGTGGGTGGTCTGATTACTCTCATAAGGCTCCAGCTTGCCGGGGCGGATCTGGCTCGACGGCTTCGCCTTGTTGATGTCGATCTGCTGAGCAATGGATTTGGCATACTCTTTACTGGTCAACGCCTGCCACGGCACTTTGACAAAGTCCGGATCGCCAAGGTACTCCGAGCGGTCGGCGTAGGCGTACTTCTCCGCCTCGGCCATCACCTGCATCGCGTCCGCGCTGCCAAAGCCATATTTCGCCAGATCGAAGTTTTCGAGAATATTGAGGATCTGCACGATGTGGATCCCGCCTGACGAGGGCGGCGGCATGGAAAAGACCTGGTAGCCACGGTAGTCGCCGCTGATGGGCGTACGCTCTACCGCCCGATAGGCCGCCAGATCCTCTTTGGTAATCAGCCCCCCGTTCTTGCTCATCTCCTGGGCAATCTGATCGGCAATGGCCCCCTTGTAGAACGCATCCGGCCCCAGCTCGGCAATCATCTCCAGACTCTTCGCCAGATTAGCCTGTACCAGCTTGTCGCCCTTCTTCAGCGGCTCACCGTTTTTCCAGAAGATCGCTTTGCTGTTGTCATGATTGGGTAGCACTTCGCTGCCGTAGGTTTTTAGATCCTCCGCCAGCGCATCGTTAACCGTAAAGCCCTGCCGGGCCAGCTTAATAGCGGGCTGTACCACTTTGTTAAGCGGCAGCGTGCCGTACTTCTCCAACGCCAATGAGAAGCCCGCCACCGTGCCGGGGGTACCGGTCGCCAGATGGGAGGTCAGGGATTTTTTACTGTCGGGATTGCCCTGGTCGTCGAGGAACATATCCCGGCTGGCCTGGGCGGGTGCCATCTCGCGGAAGTCGATGGCGGTGGTGTTGCCGTCTTTGGTTCGTAGCAGCATAAACCCGCCGCCGCCGAGGTTCCCGGCCTGCGGATGGGTCACCGCCAGCGCATAGCCCACTGCCACGGCGGCATCTACCGCATTACCCCCCTGCTTCAAAATATCAACACCCACGCGGGTCGCGGCGGCATCCACTGACGCCACCATCCCCTGCTGCTCGCGCACCGGGTGGAAGGTATCGGCTTCAACGCCGTAGGAGACAGGGGGCGCTTCCGGCTGCGGCGCGGCGGCCACACCAAAACAGCTTCCGGCGACCAGCGCCGCAATAGCGGCCCAGCGCGCAAACTTAGGCTTACTCATCATTATTCTCCAGGAAAAATGGCTGATATTGCTGCTTAATCCTGGTTCACAACGCTAAAAAACGCACAGTCTTAGCGCTAAGCAAGTAAACTTAAATAATCCACCTACAGGAGGAAATAACGATGAAATACCTCTTATCTCTGGCGATGTTGCTGCCGCTTAGCGTTTTCGCGCAGCCGATTAATACCATCAATAACCCGAACCAGCCGGGGTATCAAATCCCCAGCCAGCAGCGGATGCAGACTCAAATGCTGAACCAGCAAAGCCAGCAGAAAGGCATGCTGAATCAGCAGCTTCAGACTCAAACGCGCATGCAGCAGCAGCACCTGGAGTCGCAGATCAATAACAACTCCCAGCGCATGCTGGACTCGCAGATCAATAATAACTCCCAGCGCATGCTGGATTCGCAGATCAACAATAACGCCCAGTACATGCTCGAGTCACAGCAGGGTATGCGGGATAATAGCCGCGAGCAGATGTTGCCCAATACAAGCGGCAGCATGCTGCACCCGTCCGGCACGCCGCAGCCCAACATCCCTCTGAAGACGATGAGTCCTTAAGGCTGAAAGTCCGGGCCAATAGTGTCGATGCGATCGGTACAGATGCAGTCCACGCCCCAGCGCAGCAGCTCCGCCGCCCGCCGGGGCTGGTTAACGGTATAGACCAGGATATGCAGTCCAGACGCTTTGATCTCCGCCGTTCGCTGCTCATCCAGCAGCGTGTGGTTGAGGTGCAGCGAGACGCAGCCGAGTCGCTCCGTCAGCTCGCGCCAGTCGTTGCGCCACGCGTCCAGTAGCAGACCGCGTGGCAGCTCCGGCACCGCCTGCTGGGCCGCCTCCAGGGCATCAATCTCAAATGACGAGAGCAGCGGCGGGGTCATGCCCTGCCAGAGATCGCGCGCTGCCAGCGCCACCGTTTTGCCCGTCAACGTCCCGGTTCCAGTGGTGGGCTTGATCTCAATGTTGGCCATCATGCCGTGCTGGCGGCAGCGATCCGCCACCTGTGAGAGCAGCGGCAGCGGCTCGCCCTTGAACTCGCCGCTAAACCAGCTTCCCGCATCCACCTTCAGCAGATCGCTCCACGCCAAATCCCCCGCCACGCCCCAGCCGTTGCTGGTGCGCTCCAGGTTATCGTCATGCAGCAGGAAGATCTCCCCGTCGCGAGAGAGCTTGACGTCAAACTCGATCATGGTGTGACCGAGGCGCGCGCCGGTATCGATGCCCGCCAGGGTATTCTCCGGGGCCAGCTTGCCGCCGCCGCGATGGGCGACGACTGCGGGATAAGGCCAGTGACTCATATTCGTTGTCCTGTTTCACCGTCAAAAAGGTGCAGGTGGCTCTCGGGCATGTTCAGCCACAGCGTGCTGCCCGGGGCCGGGCGATCGTGATGCGGCAACCGCACCACCAGCTTCTGCTCACCCCAGCGACCATGGGCCAGGTTATCCGCCCCCAGCATCTCCAGGGTATCCATCACCAACGGGATGCCGCCTGCGGACTGTGAGCTTAGCGTAATATGCTCCGGGCGGATACCCAACGTCATTTTGCGCCCGGCGTAGCCGCGGTAGAACCAGTTAATGGGCAGAGCCATACCGCTCTCCAGCTCAAAGTGATCCCCAGAGATGCTGATGCGTCCCTCCAGCAGGTTCATCGCCGGGCTGCCGATAAAGCTCGCGACGAAGCGGCTGGCGGGCTTCTCATAGACCTCAACCGGCGTGCCGATCTGCTCCGCCACGCCCTTGTTCATCACCATCACCCGCTGCGCCAGGGTCATCGCCTCCACCTGATCGTGGGTGACGTAGAGCGACGTGGTCTTCAGGCGGCGGTGCAGCTGCTGTAGCTCGAGGCGCATCTGGACGCGCAGCTTGGCGTCGAGGTTGGAGAGCGGCTCATCAAAGAGGAAAACGGCGGGATCGCGGACGATCGCCCGGCCCATCGCCACGCGCTGACGCTGTCCGCCGGAGAGTTCGCGCGGACGACGCTTCAGCAGGTTATCCAGCTCCAGAATGCGCGCCGCCTCTTTGACCCGCTCGGCGATGTGCGCCTTGCTCATACCACGAATTTTCAGTCCCCACGCCATGTTCTCCTCCACGCTCATATGCGGATAGAGAGCATAGTTCTGGAACACCATGGCGATGCCGCGCTCTTTCGGCTCCATCTCGGTCACCCGCCGGCGATCGATCCAGACGTCACCGCTGGTGACCCGCTCAAGCCCGGCCACCATTCGCAGCAGGGTCGATTTGCCACAGCCGGAGGGGCCGACCATCACAATAAATTCACCGTCTGACACGTCCAGGGTCAGGGGTTGGATCACCTGAGTCTTGCCGCCGTCCCAGCTTTTGCTTACTGCCTGTAGTTTTAATCCAGCCATGTTTTTTTTATTTCTCACTGTCAACTAAACCACGCACGAACGCACGCTGCATGGCTAATACGATAACGACGGGGGGAATCAGGGTCAGCAGCATTGCCGCCATCACCTGGTTCCACTGGGTGGTGCCCTCCCCGGTAGCAATCATCCCTTTGATCCCCGCCACGGCGGTGCCCAGGTTGACGTCGCTGACGATCAGCAGCGGCCACAGGTACTGGTTCCAGCCGTAGATAAAGGTGATGACAAACAGCGCCGCAAGGTTGGTTTTCGAGAGCGGCAGCACGATGTCGCGGAAAAAGCGCATCGGCGACGCGCCATCAATGCGCGCAGCCTCGATCAGCTCGTCCGGCAGGGTCATAAAGAACTGGCGAAACAGGAAGGTCGCGGTGGCCGAGGCCATCAGGGGTAGCGTCAGGCCGGTGTAGCTGTCGAGCATCTTCAGGTTGGCGATCACCTCGACCGTCGGGAAGATACGGACTTCTACCGGCAGCATCAGGGTGATAAAGATCATCCAGAAGAAGAGATTGCGCAGCGGGAAGCGGAACCAGACGATGGCGAAGGCGGAGAGCATCGATACCGCAATTTTCCCTACCGTAATGCTGAAAGCCATGATGAAGCTGTTGAGCAGCATCAGCCAGAACGGCGCGCTGTTGGCTCCCACGCCCTGTAGCCAGATGGTCTTCATGTTATCCAGCAGGTGGCTACCGGGGATCAGGGTCATCGGCGTCTCAAACACCGCCCGGTTGTCCAGCGTGGCCGCCACAAAGGCGACGTAGAGCGGGAAAAGAATGGCGGTGATGCCGAGGATCAGCATCACATGGCTGAAGATCGTCAGCCCGCGTCGGTTTTCAATCATTGATAGCGCACCTTACTCTCGACGTAGCGGAACTGGACCACCGTCAGGATAATCACCAGCAGCATGAGCACCACCGACTGGGCGGCAGAGGCAGAGAGATCCAGCCCGGCAAAGCCTTCCCGATAGATTTTGTAGATCAGCGTGGTGGTGGCCTGCACCGGCCCACCGGCGGTGGCGGCGTCGATCACCGGGAAGGTGTCGAAGAAGGCATACACCAGGTTAACCACCAGCAGGAAGAAGCTAACGGGGGCGATCAGCGGTAGTGAGAGCTGGAAGAAGCGACGCACCGGCCCGGCGCCGTCAATGGCGGCGGCCTCCACCAGCGAGCGGGGAATCGACTGCAGCGCGGCGAAGAAGAAGAGGAAGTTGTAGCTGATCTGCTTCCATACCGAGGCGAAGACCACTAAAAACATCGCCTGGCCGCTATTCTGGGCGTGGTTCCAGCTATAGCCAATCTGCTCCAGAGCGTGGGTAATCAGCCCGCGCCCTGGGTTGAAGAGGAAAATCCACAGCACGGCGGCAATAGCAGGGGCTACGGCGTAAGGCAGCAGCATCAGCGTCTGATAGAAGCGGCTGCCGCGCACCACGTAGTCCACCAGCGCAGCAAAAAAGAGCGAGGCCAGCAGGCCAGAGAAGGTTACCAGCGCGCTGAACTTTATCGTCGTCCAGAAGGAGTCCAGATAGTAGCTGTCATGCAGCAGCGCCATAAAGTTGTCCAGCCCGACAAACTGGCTGGAGAGACCGAACGGATCAACGCTCTGCACCGAGTACCACAGCGCTTCACCCGCGGGCCAGATAAAAAAGATAACGGTAATAATCAGCTGCGGCGCGACCAGCGCATAGGGAAGCCAGCGCGAGCGAAATACCGGACGGGATGATGACATAGGGCGTTTTATTCCTGAGAAAACGCCGGGTGGCGCTACGCTTACCCGGCCTACGGATTGCGGCAACTTTTACGATTTGGTGGACTGCTCGAAGCGGCGCAGCAGCTGGTTACCACGCTCTACCGCGCTGTCCAGCGCCTGCTGTGGGGTTTTCTTGCCGGTCCAGACCGACTCCAGCTCTTCATCCACGATGGTGCGGATCTGCGGCATGTTGCCGAGGCGCAGCCCCTTAGTGAACGGCAACGGCGGCTTGTTCAGCATCTGGCGGGTCGCGATATCCGCGCCTGGGTTCTTGTCGTAGAAGCCCTGCTCGCGGGTCAGATCGTAAGCGGCAGTGGTGATCGGCAGGTAGCCGGTCTTCTGATGCCACTCGGCAGCGTTTTCCGGTTTCGCCAGGAACTCAAGGAATTGGGCGACGCCGGTGTAGGTCGGCTTATCTTTGCCCTGCATGACCCACAGGCTGGCTCCGCCGATGATGGCGTTCTGCGGCGCGCCTTTCACGTCGGCGTCGTACGGCATCATGCCTACGCCGTAGTTAAACTTGGCGTACTGACGGATATCCGCCAGCGAACCGGAGGAAGCGGTAGTGATCGCGCAGTCGCCGTTATAGAACTTCTCGGTAGACTCGTCCTTGCGCCCGAAGTAGCTAAAGTCGCCCTTCTTGTTGAGGTCGGCAAGCATCGCGATGTGCTTGACCTGCTCCGGCTTGTTGAACTCCAGCACGGCGTCGGTGCCGTCAAAGCCGTTGTTTTTGGTAGCGACCGGCAGACCGTGCCAGGCGCTGAAGTTTTCGATCTGGATCCAGCCCTGCCAGCCGCTGGCGTAGCCGCACTTCATACCGGCTGCTTTCAGCTTCGCGGTGTAGGCGGCGAGGTCCTGCCAGGTTTTCGGCGGTTGCTCTGGATCTAAGCCCGCTTTTTTGAAGGCGTCTTTGTTGTAGTAGAGCACCGGGGTGGAGCTGTTAAACGGCTGGGAGAGCAGATGGCCTGATTTCGCATCAGTGTAGTAGCCGGAGACGGTCGGCACAAACTGCGACTCGTCAAACTTGATGCCCGCATCGCTGAACACTTCATACACCGGCTTAATGGCTTTCGAGGCCATCATGGTCGCGGTGCCGACTTCATAGACCTGCAAAATGGCAGGGGCGTTACCGGTACGGAAGGCGGCAATCCCGGCGCTCAGGCTCTGCTCGTAGTTGCCTTTGTAGACCGGCACAATTTTGTAATCCGGATGGGTGTCATTGAAACGCTGCGCCAGGGAGTCTACTTCTTTGCCCAGTTGCCCTTCCATCGAATGCCAGAACGGAATGGTGGTCACTGCCATAGCCTGACCTGCAAACGCCAGACCTAACGCTAATCCTAAAGCTGTATGTCGTAACGATGTCATTCGGTTATCTCTCTTGTTGTGCCGGATGCGCGATATCACGCTTTTCGTGCTCGCGAAGTAACATGACACGCTCAAATGACAGAAAAATAACCGTTTGTTTACAGAAAGATGACAGGAATATGTAGGCCCGGCAAGCAGAGCGCCGCCGGGCGTAGGAGACGAATCAACCGCCTAAATAGGCGCTGCGCACCGCTTCGTTAGCCAACAGTGCGTCACCGGTATCGGACAGCACCACGCGACCGTTCTCCAGCACGTAGCCGCGATCGGCGAGCTTCAGCGCCTGGTTGGCGTTCTGCTCTACGAGGAAGATGGTCATCCCCTCTTTACGCAGCTGTTCGATGGTGTCAAAGATCTGCTGGATGATGATCGGCGCAAGACCGAGAGACGGCTCATCGAGCAGCAGCAGACGCGGCTGGCTCATCAGCGCCCGGCCAATGGCTAGCATCTGCTGCTCACCGCCGGACATGGTTCCAGCCCGCTGGATGCGACGCTCGTGCAGGCGCGGGAACAGCTCGTAGACCCACTTGATGCGGGTATGGAACTGGTCGCGATCGGCAAAGAAGCCGCCCATCGCCAGGTTCTCCTCTACCGTCATGCGGGAGAAGACGCGCCGCCCTTCCGGCACAATCGCCACCGCCTCGCGCATGATCTTAGCGGTCTGCCAGTCGGTAATATCCTTACCGTCAAAGACAATACGCCCGCTGCTGGCGCGCGGATCGCCGCACAGGGTGCCGAGCAGGGTGGTTTTACCCGCGCCGTTGGCACCGATCAGGGTGACGATTTCGCCCTGGTTGATATGCAGGCTAACGTCGTGCAGCGCCTGGATTTTGCCGTAGTGGGCGCTGACCTGGTCAAAAGATAACATCACGTTTTCCATGTTACGCGTCACCACCATTATGCTTCACCTAAATAGGCGCGGATCACGTCCGGGTTGTTACGAATCTGCTCCGGCGTGCCGTTTGCCAGCGGCGTACCCTGGTTTACCACGTAGATACGGTCGGAGATACCCATCACCAGCTTCATATCGTGCTCAATCAGCAGGATGGTGGTGTTGTGATGGTTACGTAGCTCAACGATCAGCTCGTCCAGCTCTTTGGTCTCTTTCGGGTTCAGCCCGGCCGCCGGTTCGTCCAGCATCAGGATCTCCGGCTGGGTCACCATGCAGCGGGCGATCTCCAGACGGCGCTGGTCGCCATAGGCCAGGTTGCTGGCCTGACGGTTAGCGTGGGCCAGCAGGCCGATGCGGTCCAGCCATGTCGCGGCGCGATCCAGGGCCTCGCTCTGGGCGCGGCGGAAAGCGGGAGTCTTCAGCAGGCCGGAGAAGAGGCCAGTCTTAAGCTGCTGATGCTGAGCGACCAGCAGGTTCTCTATCACCGTCATCTCACGGAACAGACGCACATGCTGGAACGTACGCACCACGCCCATGCGGGCGATCTGCTGCCCCGGCAGCCCTTCCAGGTGCTGGTCACGCAGCATGATGGTGCCGCCGGTGGGCTTATAGAAGCCGGTCAGGCAGTTGAACACCGTGGTTTTCCCCGCGCCGTTCGGCCCAATCAGGGAGACAATCTCCTGCGGACGCAGCTCCAGCGCGACGTTGTTTACCGCCAGCAGCCCGCCGAAGCGCATCATCAGGCCGTTAACGGACAGTAATGGCTCACTCATGCCTGCTCTCCTTTCACTTGCCCGTTTTTCAGTTTCAACTGCGGACGGGTCATCGGCAGCAAGCCTTCAGGACGCCAAATCATCATCAGTACCATCAAACCACCCAGCATTAACATGCTGTACTCATTGAAATCACGCATCAGCTCACGGGAGACCACCAGCAGGATCGCCGCGAGAATAACCGCGAACTGCGAGCCCATCCCACCCAGTACCACAATCGCCAGTACAAAGGCGGACTCGGCAAAGGTAAAGGATTCCGGGCTAACGAAGCCCTGACGAGCGGCAAACAGCGTACCGGCAAAGCCCGCAAACCCGGCGCTGATGGTAAAGGCGGTCAGCTTGATGCGGGTCGGATTGAGGCCCAGCGAGCGGCAGGCGATCTCATCCTCACGCAGCGCTTCCCACGCGCGGCCCAGCGGCATGCGCAGCAGGCGGTTAATCACGAACAGGGTAAATACTACCAGCAGCAGCGCCACCAGGTAGAGGAAGACCACGCGGTCGCTGGGATCGTATTTCACGCCGAAGAAGTTGCTGAAGGTATCCCAGCCGCCTTCGCGGGCGGTACGGCTAAACTCAAGGCCAAACAGCGTGGGTTTCGGGATCTGGCTAATGCCGTTCGGGCCGCCGGTCACCTCGGTGTTGTTGAGCAGCAGAATACGCACGATCTCACCGAAGCCGAGGGTCACGATCGCCAGATAGTCACCGCGCAGGCGCAGCACCGGGAAGCCCAGCAGGAATCCCGCCGCGGCCGAGACCAGCCCCGCCAGCGGCAGGCAGGTCCAGAAGCCAAGACCGTAGTAGTGGTTCAGCAGCGCAAAGGTGTAGGCACCGATGGCGTAGAAACCGCCGTAGCCCAGCACCAGCAGGCCGGACAGACCCACCACCACGTTCAGCCCGAGACCGAGGATAATGTAGATCATGGTCAGGGTGGCAATATCCACCGTGCCGCGGGAAACCACAAACGGCCACGCCACGGCGGCGACCAGCAGAGCCACGAGGAACAGCTTCTGTTTGACCGTCGAACCGTCAATGGCGGGCAGGATGAACTTCGGCCCGGAGACGTTCTTCAGCCCTTTCTGCATCATGGGACGCAGGAGCTGGAAGAGAAAGACTACCGCGGTGCCGATTAAGACCCACTGCCAGCGGATATCTGCCGCGCTGCCGACCACCAGCCTGGTGCCGTCGAGGCTGAGCTGGACGCCCATAAAGACGCCGGCCAGCACAAAGAAGAGCGCAGCGGAGAGCAGCGCCATCGCAAAATGCATCGGTTTCATACTTTTTCAACCTCCGGGCGGCCCAGGATACCGGTTGGCATCACCAACAGCACCAGGATCAGCAGCGCAAACGACACCACATCTTTATATTCGGTACTCAGATACGCGGAGGAGAGCGATTCGGCCACGCCGAGGATCAGGCCGCCAATCATCGCGCCGGGAATACTGCCGATCCCGCCCAGCACCGCGGCGGTAAAGGCCTTCATCCCCGCCATAAAGCCGATGTAGGGGTTGATTACGCCGTAGAACTGGCCGAGCAGAACGCCCGCCACGGCGGCCATCGCCGCACCAATCACAAAGGTGAGCGCAATGACGCGGTCGGTGTTGATCCCCAGCAGGCTGGCCATCTTCAGATCTTCCGCGCAGGCGCGGCAGGCGCGGCCCATGCGGGAGTAGCGGATGAACAGAGTCAGCGCCAGCATGGCAACGAAGGTGACAATCCAGATCACCAGCTGCATGGTGGTGATCGAGGCGGCGAAATTCTCGCTGCTGCCGATAGTCCACTGGCCGTTGAAGAGACTCGGCAGAGCCACGTCACGCGAGCCTTCGGTCAGGCTGACGTAGTTTTGCAGGAAGATGGACATCCCGATGGCGGAGATCAGCGCGATCAGGCGCTTGGATTTACGCACCGGGCGATAGGCCACCCGTTCGATACTCCAGCCGTAGGCGCTGGCGATAACAATCGCGCCAACGAATCCGGCAGCGACCAGCAGCCAGCTGCTGTCGATGCCCATCATCATCAGGGCGGCAATAATCATAAAGGAGACATAGCTGCCGATCATGTAGACCTCGCCGTGGGCGAAGTTGATCATGCCGATAATGCCGTAGACCATGGTGTAACCGATGGCGATGAGCGCATAGGTGCTTCCCAGCGTCACGCCGTTAAACATCTGCTGCAGGAAGTAGAGAAACTGCTCGGACATAACGTAACCTTTCTAAACTCGCCCGGCTGAGCGGGCGATTGAGATTTACTTAGCTACCGAAGACGAACCATCGGCATGCCATTCAAAGACACCGAACTCAAATCCCTTCAGATCGCCTTTTTCATCCCAGTTCAGCGGCCCAATCACGGTATTTGCCCCGTGAGATTTTAAATCTGTGGCGAGTGCCAGCGGATCGGCGCTGCCGGACCGCTCAAGCGCCGTCGCCAGCGACTGCACAGCGGCGTAGGTGATCCAGACGTAAGGGCCTAAAGGATCTTTCTTTTCCGCCTTAAGCGCCTCTACGATAGCGCCGTTAGCCGGATCCTGGTCATAGCGTTTTGGCATCGTGACCAGCATCCCCTCGCCTGCACTACCCGCGATATTGGAGAGTGACGCATTGCCTACCCCTTCCGGCCCCATAAACTGGGTCTTCAGGCCGTTGGCTCGCGCCTGGCGCAGCATCTGCCCCATCTCCGGGTAGTAGCCGCCGTAGTAGACGAAGTCGATATTCTCTTTCTGCAGTCGGGAGATCAGCGCCGAGAAGTCTTTCTCACCAGCGGTGATACCGTCGAAGAAGACAACGTTCGCGTTGCCCTTTTTCAGGCCATCCTGCACGGAGCGGGCCAGACCTTCGCCGTACTGCTGTTTGTCATGAATGATGGCGATACGCTGCGGTTTCACCTTCTCAAGAATGTATTTCGCTGCGGTTGGCCCCTGCGACGAGTCCAGCCCGGCGGTGCGCATAATGGTTTTGTAGCCGCGTGCGGTCAGCTCCGGGTTAGTTGCGCCTGGAGAGATCATCAGAATGCCTTCGTCTTCATAAATATCCGACGCGGGCTGGGTTGATGATGAGCAGAGGTGGCCGATCACATATTGAATACCGTCATTAACGATTTTATTCGCTACCGCCACGGCCTGTTTTGGATCGCAGGCGTCGTCATACTCCACGGCAACCAGCTTGTCGCCCTTAATGCCGCCTTTGGCGTTGATATCTTTGATAGCCTGGCGTGCACCGTTGAACTCCATGTCTCCCCACTGAGCGACCGGCCCGGACATTGCACCCACTACGGCAACTTTAATATCGGCAGCCGACGCGCTATATGACACCGCCAGTGCAATCGCGCCCGCGATCAACGTCTTCGCGTTCCTTCTCATAACCTGAAATCCCCATTACCGTCGTGATGTGTATATATTTTGTTTTATTATGGTTAAAAAGCATTCTGTACTTTTATTAAACAACGCTATTTTTACCAGCATGCTTAATGGTTTAGCGCAGTTTTTACCGTAAAACCTGAGTAAATACTCTATTTTTCAGGCTATTAAGCAGAGATAATATTCTGTATTTATGCAGAGATAAACAAAAAAAAGCGCGCCCATCAGCATAAAATAATGGGACAAAGAGCGGAATAAATCACTACTCATTAGATAAAAAAACTGCCTGTTTTTCGATCCCTGATGTTTAAAACTGCTTCAGCGGCTGCGCTAAAAGTATTCACCTGATCCACGTGATTAAAAAGTGAAAGCGTCTGGCTAATGAAATTGAGTACACTGCTGCCATCTTTTGAGATTTGGACCCGCAGTGAATGAAACTGACTATTATCCGTTTAGACACGTTTAGCGACCAGGATCGCATTGATTTAGCTAAAATTTGGCCGGAGTACTCCGCATCGTCGTTAAACGTTGACGATACGCACCAGATCTACGCCGCCCGCTTTAATGAGCGACTGCTGGCGGCAGTGCGCGTGACCCTTAGCGGCAGCGAGGGGGCGCTGGATTCTCTGCGCGTACGGGACGTAACGCGCCGTCGTGGCGTGGGGCAGTACCTGATTGAAGAGGCGATGGCGCGCAATCCGCAGGTGACCCGCTGGTGGATAGCAGACGTCGGCGTCGAGGACCGCAGCATCATGGCAGCCTTTACCCAGGCGCTGGGCTTTCGCCCGCAGCAGGACGGCTGGGAAAAGCGGCTGTAGCAGCCATAAAAAAGCCCGGTGGCGCTTGCGCTTACCGGGCCTACATGGTTTAAGTGACGTAGGCCGGGCAAGGCGTTAGCCGCCGCCCGGCGTATACATCAACTATTTGGCATCCGTGGCGGTGCCGTTCGCATGCCAGGTAAACACGCCGAACTCGAAGCCTTTCAGGTCGCCCTTCTCATCCCATGTCAGCGGACCCATTACGGTTTCCACGGAGTTGGCTTTCAGCCAGGTGGCGATTTCCGCCGGTTCGTCGGACTGATTCAGGCCAGCCTGCAGCGATTGCAGCGCGGCATAGGTGGTCCACACGAACGCGCCGCTCGGATCCTGTTTCTTCGCCTTGATCGCATCCACAATCGGTTTGTTAGCCGGAACCTGATCGTAGTTCTTCGGCTTGGTCACCAGCATGCCTTCAGCGGATTCGCCAGCGATGTTAGAGAGCGATACGTTCGCTACCCCTTCTGGGCCCATAAACTGGGTTTTCAGGCCGGCAGCACGGGCCTGACGCAGGATCTGGCCCATCTCCGGGTGGTAGCCGCCGTAGTAGACGAAGTCGATGTTCTCTTTCTTCAGACGCGCCACCAGCGTGGAGAAGTCTTTCTCACCGGCGGTGATACCGTCAAAGAACACCACGTTGGCGTTGCCTTTCTTCAGGTTATCCTGCACGGCGCGGGCCAGGCCCTCACCATACTGCTGTTTATCGTGAACGATGGCGATACGCTGCGGTTTCACCTTTTCCAGAATGTATTTCGCGGCGGTCGGGCCCTGATCGGAGTCGAGACCGGTGGTGCGCAGCACCAGTTTATAACCACGCGCGGTCAGCTCCGGAGCGGTTGCCGCCGGGGTGATCATCAAAATGCCTTCGTCTTCATAGATATCAGAAGCCGGCTGCGTGGAGGAGGAGCAGAGGTGACCGATAACATATTTGATGCCATCGTTAATCACTTTGTTCGCCACCGCAACGGCCTGTTTCGGGTCACAGGCGTCATCGTATTTTACAATTTGCAGTTTTTCGCCTTTGATCCCGCCTTTCGCATTAATGTCTGCAACGGCTTGTTCCGCGCCGGTAAACTCCTGATCGCCGTACTGCGCAACCGGACCGGACATCGCGCCCACCACGGCCACTTTAATGTCTGCCTGTGCCATGGTGCTGAATGCCAACGCAATACATCCTGCCAGTAACGCTTTACCCTTCATTTTCATCCTGAGATTCCCCATTGTTCTGGTTGTAACGTTTTTTGTGATGTTGTTTTATGGCGCTTTATTTCATATATGCGTCTGCTGTGCGCGCCTTTTCAGCACACTCTGCTAAAACATACCCCATTTTTATCTTTTGGGAATAGATATTTTGAAATGTTAATAGCGTATGCCCGGCAGTCGTATGCCACCGGGCGGGGGATTACTGCGCCAGCGAGCGGGAGAGGATATCCAGCGCACGGCGGAACTGCGCGTCGGGAATGGTAAGCGGATAGAGGAAGCGAATGACGTTGCCGTAGACGCCGCAGCTGAGCAGCAGCAGGCCCGCCTCCAGCGCGTGGGCCTGCACCTTCTGGGTAAAGGCTGGCGACGGCTCACCGCTCTGCGGATCGCTAAACTCCACGGCGACCATCGAACCCAGGGCACGCACGTCGGCAATATACGGGCAGGCGGCCTTCGCCTTGTTCAGCTCCGCCACCAGCGTTTCCCCCAGCATGCGGGAGCGCTCGCAAAGCTGCTCTTCTTCAATGACCTCCAGCACCGCCAGCGCGGAGGCGATCGCCAGCGGGTTACCGGCGTAGGTACCGCCCAAGCCACCCGGCGCGGGGGCATCCATCACCTCGGCACGACCGGAGACCGCCGACAGGGGCAGGCCGCCCGCGAGACTTTTCGCCATGGTGATCAGATCCGGCTTGACGCTGTAGTGCTCCATCGCAAAGAGTTTGCCGGTGCGGGCATAGCCGCTCTGAACCTCATCAGCGATGAGCAGAATGCCGTGCTGGTCGCAGAGCTTACGCACGCCCTGCATAAAGTCGTCGGGCGCGATGACAAAGCCGCCCTCCCCCTGCACTGGCTCCAGCAGGATAGCCGCCACCTGGTCCGGGGCGATATCGGCTTTAAAGATGCGCTCCAGGCTCTTCAGCGCATCCTGGGTTGAGACGTCATGTACCGCATTCGGATACTGAGCATGAAAGATCGAACCGGGGAAAGGGCCAAAGCCAATTTTGTAGGGGGCGACTTTACCGGTGAGAGCCATCGTCATCGAGGTGCGGCCATGAAAGCCACCGCCGAAGGCGATGACGCCAGGGCGTTTGGTATAGGCGCGGGCGATTTTAATGGCGTTCTCTACCGCTTCCGCACCGGTAGAGAAGAAGGCAGTTTTTGCTGGCCCCTCGATCGGTACGCGGGCGTTGATCTTCTCCGCCAGCGTCACGTAGCTCTCGTAGGGCACCACCTGATAGGCCGTATGGGTAAAAGCGTGGAGCTGTTTCTCCACCGCCGCCACAACCTTCGGGTGGCGATGACCGGTATTCAGCACCGCGATCCCGGCGGCGAAGTCGATCACCTCGTTGCCCTCTATATCCCACAGCGTGGCGTTCTCCGCTCTGTCGGCGAAGAAGTTACACATGACGCCGATGCCGCGCGGCGTCGCCTGCAAGCGGCGTTTGTTTAGTTCGTTATTTTTCACCCTGTCCCCCTGAGAAATACCCATGCGTAGCGCATCTGTAAGTGTTTGCCAGGGGCTAAAAATTCGCCAGAGCGGACGCTAAAAAAACAAAACCCCCGGACTCTCATCCAGGGGTTTAGCAGGTGACTTCGCGGAGGTTACGCTTCGATTGCCGCGCGCAGTTTTTTCATCGCGTTCTTTTCCAGCTGACGCACGCGTTCGGCAGAGACGCCGTACTGGTCAGCCAGCTCCTGCAGCGTGGACTTGTTGTCTTCGTCCAGCCAGCGGGCGCGAATGATCGCCTGGCTACGCTCGTCAAGACCCTGCATCGCATCGGTTAGGCGGTTTGCCGCCTGCTCTTCCCAGTTATCGTCTTCAATGCCGTCGGCAAAGTTAGACGACTTATCCTGCAGATAGAGCACCGGTGCCATCGGCTGGCTATCGGACTCGTCGTCGGAGGACATATCGAAGGTCATGTCCTGCGCCGCCATACGAGACTCCATCTCGCGCACGTCTTTACTGGAGACGCCCAGCTCGCGTGCCACCATTTCGACTTCGTCCTGGTTGAACCAGCCCAGACGCTGCTTGGTTTTACGCAGGTTAAAGAACAGTTTACGCTGCGCTTTCGTGGTGGCGACCTTCACGATACGCCAGTTACGCAGCACGTATTCATGGATTTCGGCTTTGATCCAGTGCACCGCGAACGAGACCAGACGCACGCCCACTTCTGGATTGAAGCGGCGCACGGCCTTCATCAGACCGATGTTACCTTCCTGGATCAGGTCCGCCTGCGGCAGGCCATAGCCCGAGTAGTTACGAGCAATATGAACAACAAAGCGCAGGTGAGACAGGATCAGCGTTTTAGCTGCTTCCAGATCGCCCTGGTAATGCAGCTTTTCAGCCAGCGCCCGCTCTTCATCAGCCGTTAACATCGGCCAAGCGTTAGCGGCCCGGATGTAAGACTCCAGGTTACCAACAGGGGCTAAAGCTAAAGTTTGCATTTCTTTGGTCATTCAAATCCTCTCAATAGACTTCTTACTGGCGGCGGTTTGTCCCTTCTCTCTTTTCAGGAACAGGCAACAAACATGCCAGTGATTGTGAGCAACGAGAATATCATCCACATTTTTATCAGACAGTGATTTTATCCACAAGTTCAATGCCATCTTGTGAATAGATTACGCACAAATTGTGACACTTCATTGATAAAAACAGACGCAGGGGAGAAGAGATAACAGGGACTCTTTCCCTGCAAGACATCAAGTGCAGGGAAAGAGTATATCAAAAAATCGCTTAGTCAGGCGTAAAGTGACGTAAATGTTGTACCGTCGCCAGCCAGGCGGCCAGCCAGCCGATCATCGAGCAGACCAGCAGCAGCAACAGGCACTCATCAAACGACAGACCGTCGAGGTTAAACTGGGTACCAAACACCTTCGCTACGTCGGTCACGGCAGCGGAAAGCCGCATCACCAGCACCTCGGAGAGGATCAGCGACATCAGCGCCCCGCTAAAGCCCAACAGTGCTCCGCCATAGAGGAACGGGCGCAGAATGAAGCCGTCGGTCGCGCCAATCAGCTTCTGCACGTTGATCGTGTCGCGGCGGGAGAAGATGCTCAAACGCACGCTGTTGCCGATCACCAGGAACACGGCGGCTACCATCAGAACGCCGATCATTGCCGACACACGGCCGACCAGCCCGGTCAGCGCCGTCAGGCGGGCAAACCAGCTGTCGTCCATGCGCACTTCGTCGATACCGTTGATACGGGTAATACGATCCCGCAGCGTATTCAGCGACTCGGTGCTCTGGAAATCAAGCTTGGGCACTACCACCGCTACGGCAGGCAGCGGGTTCTCTTCGAGCATATCCAGTGCGCCGCCAAACCCGGACCAGTTACGGAACTCACCAAGGGCATCCTCGCGGGAGAGATAGTTGACCTTCTCTACCCCCTGCTCCGACTGTAGCTGGCCCACCACCTGCTGCGCGGCGTTATCATCCAGCGCCTTATCAAGGTAGACGGTGATCTGCGGCGACGGATAGTACTGGGTCGCCGCCTGGTTGACGTTCTTATAGACCATGTAACAGACGCTGGGCAGCGTGAGGGAGATAGCAATCACCATCACCGTCAGGAAGGTCGCCAGCGGCTTGCTCTTGAGATCCTGAAGCGCGCCGCTAAACGCGTAGCGCATCTGCTCATTGAAGACGTTACTCTTCCGCGAGCCGGGCTTAGGCGGCGTCTTGCTGCGTCCGGATGGGGGACGATTGCCGCCCGCGCCTGCGCCAGGCTTGCGGAAGCGATCGAACCTGCCGCCAAACTGGCGGATTTGATTTA
The DNA here is from genome assembly GCF_031998825.1 of Pseudescherichia sp. Lineage (GTDB taxonomy): Bacteria > Pseudomonadota > Gammaproteobacteria > Enterobacterales > Enterobacteriaceae > Pseudescherichia. The sequence continues at coordinate 35,145 of NZ_DAMACX010000014.1, read as the reverse complement.
CTGCGTCGCGTTTATTCACCCGTCAGGCCTCCATGCAAATGGCCGTCGCTCAGGCTCAACGTCCGATATGAACGACGGGAAATCAGTCCGATGTCGTGCGTCGCCATCAGAACGGTGACCCCGACGCGGTTAAACTCCTCGAACAGGCGCAGAATGCCTTCCGAAAGTGCCTCATCAAGGTTACCGGTCGGTTCATCCGCCAGCAGCACCGCCGGCTTGTTGACCACGGCGCGGGCGATACCCACGCGCTGCTGCTCACCGCCGGAGAGTTGAATCGGAAAATTTTTCGCTTTGTCCAGCAGCCCGACCTTATCCAGCGCCGCAGAGACACGGCGACGAATATCATCCCCGCTGGCCCCGGCAATAATCAGTGGGATAGCCACGTTGTCGTAAACCGTACGGTCCATCAACAGATGGTGATCCTGGAAAATCATGCCGATCTGCCGACGCAGAAACGGCACTTCGCGATTCTTCAGGCGGCTAATATCATGGCCGCCAAAGAAGATTTTCCCGGCGCTTGGCCGCTCAATACCACAGATTAGCTTGAGCAGCGTACTTTTCCCTGCGCCAGAGTGGCCGGTCAGAAATGCCATCTCGCCCTGCTGCAGGTGAAAGGTCACCCCCTGCAGCGCTTGTCTCCCACCGAGATAGGCCTTGCTGACGTGTTCAAAGCGAATCATTGTTAATCCTCTCGGGCAAAAAGTGCCTCTATAAAATCGCCCGCATTAAACGGACGCAAGTCCTCTATACGCTCGCCAGTCCCGATATACCGGATAGGGATCCCGAACTGGTCGGCGACGGAGAAGATCACCCCACCCTTCGCCGTACCATCCAGCTTGGTCAGAGTGATCCCCGTCAGGCCTACCGCCTCGTTAAACAGACGGGTCTGGCTTACTGCATTCTGCCCGGTGCTGGCGTCAATGGTCAGCATCACTTCATGCGGCGCGTCGACGTCCAGCTTTTTCATTACGCGGACAATCTTTTTCAGCTCTTCCATCAGGTGCGCTTTATTCTGCAAGCGCCCGGCGGTATCGGCGATTAGCACGTCGATGCCGCGTGATTTCGCTGCCTGGATGGCGTCAAAAATCACCGAGGCGGAGTCCGCACCGGTGTGCTGGGCAATCACCGGGATATTGTTGCGCTGGCCCCACACCTGAAGCTGCTCAACCGCCGCCGCACGGAAGGTATCCCCTGCCGCCAGCATCACCGATTTACCCTGCTGTTCAAACTGACGGGCCAGCTTGCCGATAGTCGTGGTTTTACCCACGCCGTTGACGCCCACCATCAGGATAACAAACGGCGTTTTGCCTTCAATATTAAGCGGCGCATCAACTTTTGCGAGAATATCACCCATCTCCGCCTTCAGCAGGCCGTAAAGCGCTTCGGCATCGTGCAGCTGTTTGCGGCTGGCGCTCTCGGTCAGCGTGGCGATAATTTTGCGCGTCGTCTCAACGCCAACGTCCGCCACCAGCAGCTGCTCTTCCAGCTCCTCGAACAGATCATCATCGATTTTTTTGCCGCGGAAAAGAGTGATAAATCCGGAACCGAGATTCTCTTTCGTTTTCAGCAGGCTGCGTTTCAGGCGCGCAAAGAAACCCTCTTTGGTGGGTTTTTCCTGCTCCAGAGGCGCGACCGCTACAGGCTCCTCCTCGAGGGCGATCTCCTCTTCCGCAGGAGCAGAGAGCGCGGCGGCCTCCAGCTCCTCGTCGGTGATCTCACGCTGGTCCTCTTCGGTTAACCACTCTTCCGGCTCCGGCTCGATAAGAGCGACCTCTTCCGTCTGCGGCAGCTCTTCCGGTTCAATGTACACCGGCGGCTGAGCATGCAGAGGTGCCGCTGGCTCCGCTTGAATGTCTTCTGGAGCCTTTTCCGCAACGGTCTCCTGAACCTCTTTATGAATCTCTTCCTGGGCAGCAACCTGCTCCGTCACCTCGACGACGTCGGCGGCAAAGGCTTCTGATTCGGCTTCGCTATGCGGGGCATGCTCCGCCTTCGCTTCTGCTTCCGTTTCCGCTTCTTTTTCAGTGACAACCGCCGCCTGCTGCTGGATCTGCTCTTCCGGCTGCTGCTCAACCTGCTGCTCTGGCTCCGCCTGCTGCGGCTCCTCTTTCGGGCCTAAGCCCAGCCAGGAGAGGAAACCCCGTTTTTTCTCTTTTGCCATTTGCGACTACACTCCTCGCGGTTAATTCATGGCACAGCCCGTATTGTCCTAAAGATAGTCGCAAACAGGGACTGAAAATGGTGTAAGTAATTCGTTAGTCTAACACTTTCCTGATTCTACAGCACCGCCTGCGGATTAAGGTTTCGTCCGGCGTCGCCCGCCGCTAAAATGGCGGCCTAAAAATTGTGACCAGAGCCAGCATTATGAAAAAACCCAACCGAGCCGCCAGCGGCCAGATACGCATCATTGGCGGCCAGTGGCGCGGCCGAAAACTCCCGGTGCCGGACAGCCCTGGCCTGCGACCAACGACGGATCGCGTCAGGGAGACCCTGTTTAACTGGCTGGCCCCCTCAATGGTAGACGCGCGCTGCCTCGACTGCTTCGCTGGCAGCGGTGCGCTGGGCCTGGAGGCGCTGTCGCGCTATGCCGCCTCTGCGACGCTGGTAGAGATGGAGCGCGGCGTGGCCCGCCAGCTGCAACAGAACCTGGCGACGCTGAACGCCGCCCAGGGCAAGGTGGTTAATGACAATACCCTCGCGTTCCTTACCCAGAACGGGACCCCGCATGATATCGTCTTTGTCGATCCGCCGTTCCGTAAAGGCCTGCTTGATGAGACGTTGCGGCTGCTGGAAAATAACGGCTGGCTGGCGGATGACGCGCTAATCTATGTAGAGAGCGAAGTGGAAAATGGGCTGCCGCCCGTGCCAACGCACTGGGATTTGCACCGTGAAAAGATAGCCGGTCAGGTAGCCTACCGCCTCTATCACCGACAAGTACCTCAATCATCAATAAGTACAGGGAGCGTAACATGCTGATTAATCTGGGCCGGGTTCTGATGCTGTGCGTCTGGGCGTTTCTGATCCTCAACCTGATCCATCCCTTCCCGCGTCCGCTGAATATCTTTGTCAACGTGGCGCTGGTTTTCACCGCCTTTATGCATGCCCTGCAGATGGTAATGATGAAAACCGCCCTGCCAAAGGATGGCCCGCAGATGACCGCCGCCGAGCAGTGGCGCATCTTCCTGTTTGGCGTCTTTGAGCTGCTGGTGTGGCAGAAAAGGCTTAAGCAGAATCTTCAGCAGAAGAAGTAATCGCGCGGGCCAGCATTGTCATCTGCCCGCAACGGCCACTACACTGAATAGCAAGGGTGTGGGCGTAAAGCCCACGAGACAGTAACAAATTCAAGGAATTAAGATGCTCTGGTCGTTTATCGCCGTCTGTTTTTCCGCCTGGCTTTATGTGGATGCCTCCTATCGCGGGCCAGCCTGGCAACGCTGGGTCTTTAAACCCGTCACGCTGCTGCTGCTGTTACTGCTGGCCTGGCAGGCACCGATGTTTAACGCCGTCAGCTATCTGGTGCTGGCGGGTCTGTGCGCCACCCTGGTGGGCGATGCACTGACCCTGCTGCCGCGCCAGCAGCTGCTCTACGCCATTGGGGCGTTCTTCCTCGCCCATCTGCTCTACACCATCTACTTCGCCAGCCAGATGACCCTCAGCTTCTTCTGGCCGCTGCCGCTGGTGCTGCTGGTGATTGGCGTCCTGTTGATCGCTACCGTCTGGACGCGCCTTGAGGAGCTGCGCTGGCCCATCTGTACCTTTATCGCTATGACGCTGGTGATGGTCTGGCTGGCAGGCGAGCTGTGGTTCTTCCGTCCTACCAGCCCGGCGCTGTCGGCATTTGTCGGTGCAGCCCTGCTGCTGCTGAGTAATATCGTCTGGCTGGGCAGTCACTATCGCCGCCGCTTCCGGGCAGACAGCGCTATCTCCAGCGCCTGCTATTTTGCTGGCCACTTCCTGATTGTTCGCTCTCTCTATCTATAACGCTTGACTCTGGAGTCGACTCCAGAGTGTATCCTCCGGTTAATGAGAAAATTATCATTGACCGGAGGACATCATGTCTATCCCTGAAAAGCCCAAAAAAGCGCCGCAGTTTACGGCATTTAAGCCCGCCCCTGCACCGGTCCAGGAGGATTGCTGCTGCACGGAAGAGTGTGAGACGCAGCGCGCTGCCCCCCTGCCAGATAGCGGTAGCCGTTACAGCTGGATCGTTAACGGTATGGACTGCGCCGCCTGCGCGCGCAAAGTAGAGAACGCGGTTAGACAGGTTGCCGGGGTTGAGCAGGTTCAGGTGATTTTCGCCACCGAGAAGCTGCTGATCAACGCCTCGGGCAACGTCAGCGCTCAGGTCGAGACGGCGGTTAAAAATGCCGGTTACACCCTGCGCAGCGAGACGGCCCCGGCGGAGAAAACGTCCTTCCTGCAGGAAAACCTGCCGCTCATTACGCTGATTATCATGATGGCGCTAAGCTGGGCGCTGGAGCAGGTCAACCACCCGTTCGGTAATCTGGCCTTTGTCGCCACCACCCTTGTTGGTCTCTACCCTATCGCCCGTCAGGCGCTGCGCCTGATGAGAAGCGGCAGCTGGTTTGCTATTGAGACGCTGATGAGCGTGGCGGCTATCGGGGCGCTGTTCATCGGCGCAACGGCAGAGGCAGCGATGGTGCTGCTGCTGTTTTTAATCGGCGAGCGTCTTGAAGGCTGGGCCGCCAGCCGGGCGCGGAAGGGAGTCAGCGCCCTGATGGCGCTTAAACCGGAGACCGCCACTCTGCTGGTCGACGGTGAGCGTAAAACGGTAGCGATAGAGACGCTGCGACCGGGGGACGTGATTGAAGTCGCTGCTGGAGGGCGTTTGCCCGCCGACGGGGCGCTGCTTACTGCCGCCGCTGGCTTTGATGAGAGCGCCCTTACCGGCGAATCGATCCCGGTGGAGCGAACCGCAGGGGAGAAAGTGCCTGCCGGGGCCACCAGCGTGGATCGTCTGGTCCAGCTCAAGGTGCTTTCAGAGCCGGGCGACAGCGCTATCGACCGCATCCTCAGGTTGATCGAGGAGGCCGAGGAGCGCCGCGCGCCCGTGGAGCGCTTTATCGATCGCTTCAGCCGGATCTATACCCCCATCATTATGCTCATCGCCCTGCTGGTTGCCGTTGTGCCTCCGCTGCTTTTCAGCGCCCCGTGGGAAGGCTGGATCTACAAGGGGTTGACGCTGCTGCTCATCGGCTGTCCGTGCGCGCTGGTGATCTCCACCCCAGCGGCGATCGCTTCCGGGCTGGCGGCAGCGGCCCGCAGGGGCGCGTTGATTAAAGGCGGCGCGGCGCTGGAGCAGCTCGGACGCGTGCGCCATATTGCCTTCGATAAAACCGGCACCCTGACGCTGGGTAAACCGCAGGTTACCGGGGTTTATCCTCATGCAACCACTGAGAACGAACTGCTTACGCTGGCCGCCGCGGTTGAGCAGGGTTCGACCCACCCGCTGGCGCAGGCGATTGTGCGGGAAGCCCACTCTCGTGGGCTGGTGATCCCGGCCGCTACGGCGCAGCGTGCGCTGGTGGGATCGGGTATTGAGGCCGACGTCGCGGGCAAAAAGGCGCTGATCTGCGCGGCGGATACGTTTCCTGCCAGCGAATATTGCGCGCGCATCCACGAGCTGGAAGCCGCCGGGCAGACGGTGGTGGTTATTACTGAAGAGGGCGCGTTAAAAGGCCTGCTGGCGCTGCGGGACACGCTGCGTGACGATGCCAAAGAAGCCGTTGCCGCCCTGCATCGGCTGGGCGTGCAGGGGACGATCCTGACGGGCGATAACCCGCGTGCAGCAGCGGCGGTAGCTGACGAGCTGGGGCTTGAGTTTAAAGCGGGGCTGCTGCCAGCAGATAAGGTGGCGGCGGTAACCGCATTGAATGCGCACACCCCGCTGGCAATGGTCGGGGACGGTATTAACGATGCTCCGGCAATGAAGGCAGCGACCATCGGTATTGCGATGGGCAGCGGCACCGACGTGGCGCTGGAGACCGCCGACGCGGCGCTGACTCACAGCAGGCTAAGCGGGCTGGCAGAGATGATTACCCTGGCACGGGCAACGCACGCCAACATTCGGCAGAACATTGCTATTGCGCTGGGGCTGAAGGCGGTGTTCCTGGTGACCACCCTGCTGGGGATCACCGGACTTTGGCTGGCGGTGCTCGCCGACACCGGCGCAACGGTGCTGGTGACGGCGAACGCAGTGCGTTTGTTACGCCGCCGATAAAACGCCGGGTGGCGGCTTCGCCTGACCCGGCCTACGGTTTTGTAGGCCCGGCAAGCGGAGCGCCGCCGGGCGTAACGTCTACTGCATTCCTAACAATCTCGGTAGCCAGAGCGAGATGGCCGGAATATAGGTCACCATGCCTAACACGACCAGCAGTATCGCGTAGAAGGGCAGCATTGCCTTTACTACCGTTTCGATCTTCTGCTTGCTCACCGCACTGGCGACAAACAGCACCGATCCTACCGGCGGCGTGATCAGCCCGATCCCGAGGTTAACCATCATGATCATGCCGAAGTGCACCGGATCGATCCCTAATGAGTTAGTTACCGGCAGCAGCACCGGGGTCAGGATCAGGATGATCGGGGCCATATCCATCAGGGTGCCAATCAGCAGCAGCATGATGTTGAGGTAGATCAGGATGACGTACTTGTTATCCGATAGCGAGGTGAAGAACTCGGTGATACGCATCGGCAACTGCATGTAGGTCATCACCGCGCCGAACGCCGCGGCAAAGCCAATCAGGATCATCACGATGGTGACGGTCTTCACCGTGCGGCACATCAGCTTCGGCAGCTCGTTCCACTTGTAGTCGCGGTAGATAAACATGGTCACGAAAAACGCCCACAGGCAGGCGACCGCCGCCGACTCGGTAGCGGTAAAGATCCCCGACAGAATGCCGCCGAGAATGATCACCACCGTCATCAGCCCCCACGTGGCATCCAACAGGATTTTCAAAGCCTGCTTAAACGGGATCCGCTCTCCTTTCGGGTAGCCGCGTTTGCGGGCAAACCCCAGGCAGAGCACCATCAGGCTTACACCAAGCAGCAGACCCGGCAGCACGCCAGCAATAAACAGGGTGGCGATAGAGACCGTGCCCCCCGCCGCCAGAGAGTAGATCACCGAGTTATGGCTGGGCGGGATGAGAATGGCCTGCACCGAGCCGCTGGCGGTCACCGCCGCCGCGTACTCACGCGGATAGCCCTTCTTCTCCATCTCCGGGATCATCACGCTGCCGATAGAGGCCGTGTCCGCCACCGACGAGCCGGAGATCGCGCCGAAAAAGGTCGAGGCGACGATATTCACCAGCGACAGGCCGCCGCGAATAAAGCCAACAAAGACGTAGGCAAAGTTAACCAGCCGCCGGGCAATGCCCCCTTCCGCCATGATCGCGCCCGCCAGGATAAAGAACGGGATCGCCAGCAGGGTAAACTTGTTCACTCCGCTGGTGATCTGGATCATCAGCGCCTCAAGAGGCAGATCGATCCACAGCGCACCCGCGACGGCGCTTAATCCGACGGCGAAGGCCACCGGCATCCCCAGCGCCAGCAAGATGGCGAGGGTGAATAACAAAACAAACGCATCCATCTTTCACCCCTTAACCATGGTTACCGATCAGCACGACCGCACGATTTTCCTGCGAGCCAAACAGTAGGCGCTCAAGGACAAACAGGATCAGAATCGCCGACCCCAGCGGCAGCGGCAGATAGCTCTCCCCTGAAGTCAGAATGGGAAACTCGGCGACCGGCTGCTCCCACAGCTCAACGCACAGCAGGTAGCTGTACCAGAACATCAGCAGTGAGATCCCCAGCATCAGCAGATCCACCAGCCTGGCGCAGAGCGTTTTGAGCGACTCGGGCAGCCGATCGGTGAGCATGTTCACCGCGATATGCGACCCGGCGCGGTAGCTCACCGCGGCCCCGATAAAGGTAAAGGTCACCATGCAGATGATGGCGATCGGCTCCGGCCAGGACTCGCCGCGGTTAAGTACGTAGCGCGAGAAGATACCAATGGGGATCACAATGGTCATCACCAGCAGCGACAGGCCCGCCACGGCCATGGCGAGCAGGTACAGACGGTCCATCCACTTCAGGTAGAGTTGGGACATACGTCCTCCACAAAACAGATCAGATTTACTGGACGTCAGCGATGGCTTTCATCAGATCCTGATGCTTATCGCCATACTGGGCGCGCACCGGCTCCGTCGCTTTGATAAAGACCGTTTTGTCGATTTCATGGAACTGAACCCCGCCCGCCTTCATCTTGTCGAGCGCCTGCTGGTTATAGGCATCCCACAGTTTGCGCTGCTCAAACTGCGCTTCGCGAGCGAGGGTGAGGATCTTCTGCTGCTCGTCAGCGCTGAGCTTGTCCCACTTCACTTTGGAGTAGAGCAGCATCTCTGGGGTGATAAAGTGACCGCTGAGGGTGTAGTTTTTTGCCACCGGCATGTAGTTGTGGGCGACAAAGGTCGGCGGGTTGTTCTCTGCGCCGTCGATGACGCCGGTCTGCATCCCGCTGTAGACCTCGCTGACGCCCATCGCTACCGAGTTGGCACCCATATCTTTCAGCGTCGCCAGCGCGACCGGGCTACCCTGCACGCGGATCTTCTTCCCTTTCAGATCTTCCGGCTTGACGATGGGATCTTTGGTGATCAGGTTACGGGTGCCGGAGTCCATCCAGCCGAGGAACACCAGGCGAGATTTCGGATTGGCGGTGAGCTTGTCACCAATGCTTTTACCGATATCGCCATCGATGATCTTGTGCATGTGGTCTTCATCGCGGAAGACGTAGGGCAGCGTAAAGACTTCGATATCCGGCAGGATCGCCGCCACCGGTGCCATGGAGACGCGGATCATGTCGATAGCGCCCATCTGCGCCTGCTCAATCATCTGCTTTTCATCCCCGAGCACGCCGCCGGGGAAGACTTTAATCTCCAGCTTGCCGTCGGTTTGCTGTTTCAGTTTTTCGCCCATATGCTCCACGGCCACCACGTTGGGATAACCCTGCGGGTGGACGTCGGCAGCCTTAATGGTTTGAGCAGCAACAGAGGAGGCAAAGGCAGAGAGGCACAGAGCGGCTAACAACGGCTTAAGGGTCGTTTTCATTGAGTCAACTCCAGGGTAGTGAGGTAAGCGCCAGGACAGCGTTCTAATTTTTACGCTTAAAAACTACACTACGTCTGGAGAAGCAGAGGTGAAGCGGTTCACAAAAGTAATAAGATTGTGAAACGATGGTTCAATTATGTGACAACGGTAGTCCGAATAGCCGTTGAGCTACGCAAAACAAACTCTGCTGGCAGGATGCGGCTCCCCGGTAGCTTACCCGGCGACGCTGCCAGCACCTTTGCTACCGCCTCTTTCCCCTGGGCATCCAGATCCAGACGCACAGTGGTCAGAGAGGGGATAAAGAACGCGCTTTCGTAGCTGTCATCGTAACCCACTACCGACACCTGCTCAGGTACGGCAATCCGTGCCTGATGCAAGGCGCTCAGCGCTCCCAGTGCCATCTGGTCGTTACCTGCCAGCAGCGCGGTAAACGTTTTTTTCTCAGTAAGCAGCGTCTGCACGCCAGCAAATCCGCTCGGCGCGTCCCATGAGCCGAAAATGACCGAGCAAGGCGTCAGGCCACACTCGTTAAGGCTATCCAACCAGCTGGCTAAACGCAGCTGGGCCGATACGGCATGCTGTGGGCCAGGCATCAGCGCAATATGCCGGTGTCCCAACTCATAAAGCTGTTTTACGCTCTCCCGGGTACCGTTTGTCGGATCGAAGATAACGTGAAAAACGTCGCTATCAGGTGCAACGTCGAGAAACAGGCAGGTAACGTCCTCATTCTGCCGGGCTACTGCCTCAGCGACAGCCCTTTCCAGCGGCACGTTGATAATGATTTTGTCGACCAACTGCGACTTAAAATCATTAATCGATTGCTGGATGGCAGTGGTATCGCTTTCATCGATCATTGAGATAAGAACCTGATAGCCAGCGTCGCGAGCATGTTTTTTTACCGAGGCGGCAATTTGCGAAGGCGCATGAAGAGCAAGCGAGGTAGTAACCAGCCCGAGAGTTTGTGCATGTTTTCCTACCAGCTGTTGGGCGAGACGGTTCGGCACATAGCGCAGCTCTTCAATCGCTTTTTCGACGCGGATACGCGTCTTTTCGGCAACATTAACGGACTTATTTAATACTCTGGATACGGTCTGATAAGAGACACCCGCATGGCGAGCAACATCTTCCAGGGTCGCATTTTTGCTCTTATTCACCCTTTTTCCTTTCTCAGCTACGTCTCAACTGCACCCCTTTATCATAACAAAATGTCTTACGTTCACATGGCTATTTTTTGCGATCCTGTTCACCTTTCGCCACAAGAAAAAAGGCTGTTATGTGATAACGGTTACATTTCGCAGCGGTGAACGTTGTGCAAAAGATTTGTCAGGTATTGTATGTAAACCATGGATGTGAACGTCATACATTTTTGACGAGGCCGTTCACTCCAGTCAGACACTCTCCAAAGAACGCTATTCGCTGCAGCCCAGGCGAAGCACTAACTTCTGTTCCTTGATAAGGAAAAAAGAGATGGTTACCGGCAAAAGGAACTACATACTGTTAAGTATTTTCGACTTTCTCTATCTGTTTGCCTGGTCGGCAACGATGGCTTTTTTTGTTATCTGGACCACTCAACACTTAGGCATTAGCGCAACAAAAACCGGTTGGCTCTATGCCATCAACGCCTTTATTGCCCTAACGATGCAGCCGTTCTTTGGTTATATTTCTGACAAATTTGGCACCAAAAAATCGCTTATTTTCCTGATCGTTGCCCTGTTGTTGCCAATTGGGCCATTCTTTATTTACGTCTATGCTCCGCTGCTGGTGAGCACCTTCTGGTTGGGGGCGATTCTCGGCGGTATCTATCTGGGGATTATCTTTAACTCGGGCTGCGGCGTTATCGACTCTTATATTGATAAAATCTCCCGCCGCTACGCCTTTGAATATGGCCGGGTCAGAATGTGGGGATCGCTGGGCTGGGCCGCGGCGGCCTATATTGTGGGTCGCAATATCAACGATAACCCTAACCTCTCTTTCTGGCTGGCCAGCGCGGCTATCGTCTTAGCCGCCGTCTGCTTTATGCTGACCAAAATAGAGGTCACGGTTGAAGAGGAGAAGATGACCTCCTCCCTGAAGGCGGGACATGTCTTCGAGCTGGCAAAAAATCGTCAGTTCTGGATGCTGATTATCTTCACGCTGTTCGTCACGCAAATCTACGATACCTATGACCAGCAGTTCGCCCAGTACTTTTCCCTGCAATTCTCCAGCGTGGACGTCGGGAATAAGTGGTACGGCACCCTCGCCTCGGTGCAGGTCTGTTTTGAAACGCTGTTTTTGGGGCTGATGCCGTGGTTTGTAAACCGCGTAGGAGCAAAATGGGCGCTGGTGATTGCCGGGACGATTATGTCGGTACGTATTCTTGGCTCTGCCGTACCTCTCGGCCCGGTATGGATTGCCACGGTAAAAATGATGCACGCCATCGAGAAGCCGCTCATTCTCATCGCCGTATTTAAGTTTATTGCGCAGAATTTCGATCACAAGCTCTCATCGACTATCTATCTGCTGGTGCTGTTTGCCGCGTCCATCGCCACTACGGTCTACTCACCCGCTGTCGGCTATCTGTACGACACCATTGGCTTCGCCAACGCCTACATCATTCTTGGCATCATTTCAGGCCTGTTCACGCTCTTCTCCGTGTTCTCTTTACATAACCGGAAAGGCCAGGCCATCAATCTTTCTCAGGAGAGAGAGTCTTTAGCTTAACGGAGGCGGTCATGCGCAACTTATTCCCAACGCTGGGTTTTTTACACGGTGCCGATTACAACCCCGATCAGTGGTTGCATCAGCCAGGCATTATCGAGCAGGACATTGCGATGATGAAAGAGGCCCGGTGCAACGTCATGTCGGTCGGCATATTCAGCTGGTCAAGCCTGGAGCCTGAAGAGGGGCACTACCAGTTTGGTTGGCTGGATAACGTGCTCGATAAGCTTTATGCCAACGGCATCTCTGTTTTTCTGGCGACCCCCAGCGGAGCAAGGCCAGCGTGGGTGTCAGAAAAATATCCAGAGGTGTTAAGAACCAACAGCGATCGCACCCGGAATCTGCACGGCGAGCGGCATAATCACTGCTACTCCTCCCCCGCCTATCTCCGCCTGACGGGAAAGATAAACGCGCAGCTGGCCAGACGCTATGCCAATCATCCGGCGGTGCTGGCCTGGCATATCTCCAATGAATATGGTGGGGAGTGCCACTGCGAGATCTGCCAGGAAAACTTTCGTGGCTGGCTGAAGGAGAAATATCAGAGCCTGGAGAACCTGAACCAGCGCTGGTGGAGCACCTTCTGGAGCCACGAATATACCAGCTGGAGCCAGATCCACTCCCCGGGGCCGCTGGGGGAGCAGTCGGTTCATGCCCTGAATCTTGACTGGCGGCGCTTCGTCACTGAGCAGGTGGCGCTCTTCTGCCGCCATGAGATAGAGGCCGTAAAACCCTTTAACCCGGCGCTACCGGCGACAACGAATTTTCACGGCGCGTTTTATGATTACGATTACTGGCGCCTGGCGCAGGAGATCGATTTTGTCTCCTGGGATAGCTACCCGGAGTGGCATCAGACCCGGGATCAGCAGGCGCTCGCCTCTTACACCGCGTTTACATTTGACCTGATGAGAAGCCTGAAGCCCGGCCTGCCGTTTTTGCTGATGGAGTCAACGCCGGGCACTACCAACTGGCAGCCGATCAGCAAGCTGAAAAAACCGGGGATGCATCTGCTTTCGGCCCTGCAGGCGGTGGCGCATGGTTCCGGCTCGGTGCAGTATTTTCAGTGGCGTAAAAGCCGCGGCTCCAGCGAGAAGCTGCACGGTGCGGTGGTCGATCATGTTGGACACCTCAACACGCGGGTAGGGCAGGATGTCAAACAGGTTGGCACTGCGCTTGAGAAGCTGGCCGATGCAGCAGGGAGCGATTATCGGGCCGAGGTGGCGATTGTTTACGACTGGGATAACCGCTGGGCGGTGAACGATTCGGCAGGGCCACGCAACTGCGGCATCAAATTCGAAGAGACCGTGCATAAGCACTACCAGGCGCTATGGCAGCAAAACATTCAGGTCGATATCGTCTCCCAGCGCGTCGACATTAGCCGGTACCGTGTCGTTGTTGCCCCCATGCTCTATATGGTAAACGAGGCGTTTGCCGACCGAGTGAACCAGTTCGTTGCCGCAGGCGGCATTTTTATTGCCACTTACTGGTCAGGGATCGTTAACGAGGACGATCTCTGTTACACCACCGGCTTTCCTGGTCCGCTGCGGGACGTTTTAGGCATCTGGTCAGAAGAGATCGACAGCCTGTACGACGGTGAAACGAACCAGATCCAGATGACGGCGGCATCGTGGGATAAAGCGACCCGCGACTACACCTGCCTTGAACTGTGCGATCTGATCCATACCGAAGGGGCGGAGGTGCTGGGCGTTTATCAGCAGGATTTCTACCAGGGCAGGCCAGCCGTCACCCGCAACCGCTATGGTAAAGGCGAGGCATACTACGTGGCGGCCAGAACCGGAAGCGATTTTCTGACGGACTTCTACCAGCAGATCGCAGACCGGCACGGGCTGTCTGCCTGCACGACCCTGCGTCTGCCGTCCGGGATGGTAGCCACCGTCAGAGAGCAGGATGGCAAGCGGTATATCTTTGTACAGAACTTTAGCGATTGTGCCGTGACGCTCGATCTGACCCAGGAGGCGGGGCCGCTTGAGGCGCTGCTAAATACCGGTGAGCGGCAGGATCAGCGGTACGCGCTGCCCGCCTTTGGCGTCGAGGTCTTTCTGGCGGAGTAAACTAAACGCCGGGCGGCACTGCGTTTGCCCGGCCTACAATGGGTTCATTGCGATCTGTAGGCCCGGTAGGCGTAGCGCCACCGGGCGTCATTACTGCCCTTTACGTAGCAGATAGCGGTAGGGCAGCGCTTCAACCTGCTGGGCCACCAGCTCGTGCTCCATAAAGCGGCAAAAGCCGGGAATATCGCGCGTAGTGGCGGGATCGTCGGCGATAATCAGCAGCGTTTCGCCAGCTTGCATCGTACGCACGGTTTTGCGCACCATCATTACAGGTTCCGGGCAGCGCAGCCCTTTAGCGTCAAGAGTGTGGTCTGGCGTAGAGAAGAGATCGGTCATTTTTAGCTCATTCAGTCGAAAACCGCTGTAGTTTACGCCGCGATTATCGCAAAGCAAACCATGTTAACGATTGCGTGCATTTTAACCATTGCAAAGCGTAGTAAAAGCAGTATGATGCGGCGGATTTTATTGGGTTCCCTCACCCCAACTCACAAAAAGGTCACAATATGACGCAGTTTTCGCAATCGCAGCGCACCAAGGCGCTGTTCTGGCTATCGCTTTTTCACCTGCTGGTGATCACCTCCAGCAACTATCTGGTGCAGCTGCCGATCTCAGTGTTTGGTTTCCATACCACCTGGGGCGCGTTTAGCTTTCCGTTTATCTTCCTCGCCACCGACCTGACCGTGCGTATTTTTGGCGCACCGCTCGCCCGACGGATCATTTTTGCGGTAATGCTTCCGGCTCTGATTATCTCCTATATCGTCTCGTCGCTGTTTTATATGGGCAGCTGGCAGGGCTTTGGCGCGCTGGCACACTTTAACCTGTTCGTTGCCCGCATCGCTGCCGCCAGCTTTATGGCCTACACCCTGGGGCAAATCCTCGACGTGCGCGTTTTTAACCGCCTGCGTCAGAATCGTCGCTGGTGGCTCGCACCAACCGTCTCTACCGTATTCGGTAACGCCAGCGATACCGTCGCCTTCTTCTTTATCGCCTTCTGGCGTAGCCCGGACGCGTTTATGGCCCAGCACTGGACCGAAATCGCGCTGGTGGACTACAGCTTTAAGGTGCTTATCAGCATTCTTTTCTTCCTGCCGATGTATGGCGTGTTGCTCAATATGTGCCTGAAAAGACTGGCAGATAAATCTGAAATTACCGCGTTACCGGTCAGTTAAAGGTACGCTTCTTAACTTGTGATAAGATGGGCCTATGAGCCGTTTTGGCCGTTTATCGAAAGGAAGAAGTCAATGCGCAATCTGGTTAAGTACGTCGGGATTGGCCTGCTGGTGTTAGGGCTGGCGGCCTGTGATAACAACGACACGAAAACGCCTGCTCAGGGCGCAGCGCCGGAGAGCAATGCGACCGGCCAACCGGTGACCCTGCTGGACGGCAAGGTGACCTTCTCCCTGCCTGCTGACATGAGCGATCAGAGCGGCAAGCTGGGTACCCAGGCGAACAATATGCACGTTTACTCCGATGCTACCGGCCAGAAAGCGGTGATTGTCATCGTCGGGGATAACACCAATGAAGAGCTGCCGGTGCTGGCGAAACGTCTGGAAGATCAGCAGCGCAGCCGCGATCCGCAGCTGCAGGTTGTGACTAATAAATCCATCGAGGTCAAAGGCCACACGCTGCAGCAGCTGGACAGCATCATCTCCGCGAAAGGCCAGACCGCCTGGTCCTCCGTGGTGCTGGGCAAAGTTGATAATAAACTGCTGACCATTCAGGTAACGCTGCCGGCGGAAAACCAGCAGCAGGCGCAAACCGCAGCAGAGAACATTATTAACACCATCGTGATTAACTGATCGTCACATCTTACACCTCTGAAACGGTCTCCAGCGGAGGCCGTTTTTTTAACTTCATCGTCAGCAGCAACGCTACCGCCACCAGCCCCGCCGCCGCGATGTAGATTGACGAGACGCCCATCCACGCCATCAGCAGCCCTGCCGCCGGTCCGGTTACGCCGAGGGCCAGATCCATAAACACCGTATAGGTTGCCAGCGCCGCCCCCTGGTTCTGCTGCGGCACCGCTTTGACCGCCACGACACCGAGCGCCGGGAAGACCAGCGAGAAGCCCGCTCCCGCCAGCAGCACGCCCACTTTCGCCATCCACGGGGCATAGGCGAAGCCGGTAAGGATCAATCCCAGCGCTTCAACAGCGAAGCAGATCAGCGCCACGTTCAGACCGCCTAACCGGCTGATGCCGTTAGGGAAGAGGAGCCGCGTGCCGATAAAGGCGCAGCTAAAGAGGGTCAGAGCGAAGGCCGCGCCATCCCAGCCTTTGGCATCATAGAAGAGGGTAATAAAGGTGGCGATGACGCCAAACCCGGCGGAGCCGAGCGCCAGCGCCATCCCGTAGAGCCAGACGCGCCCCAACACGTCACGAAACGGCAGCGGCTTGCCTTTTTTCACCTTTACCGTTGGGCGGGTCAGGGCAAAGAGAAACGCTACCAGCGCCACGGCCATAATAGTCAGCGCCAGGCCGGTCAGGCCAACATAGTGAAAGCAGAGCACGCCCAGCGGCGCGCCGAGCGCCATTGCGCCGTAGGAGGCGATGCCATTCCACGAGATCACCTTGCCGATGTGCAGCGACCCTACCGTACCCACGCCCCACAGCGTCGAGCCGGTGCCGGCGAAGCTCTGGCCGATGCCGAGGATCACCCTGCCTACGCAAAGTAGAACAAGGCAGACGCCAGGCCAGCCACTGCCAAGGCTCGCCAGCAGGTAGCCGACGCCGCTGAGAAAGCAGCCGCACAGGCCAAAGAGCACGATTTTTTTCGGCCCTAACACATCGGCATAGCGCCCGGCATGGGGGCGGCTCAGGAGCGTGGCGAAATATTGCAGGCTGATCACCAGCCCCGCCCAGAAGGCGCTATAGCCCATGACGTCGTGGACGTAGCCCGGCAGCACAGCCAGTGGCAGACCAATTGTGAGGTAACTTGCGAAGTTAAATATCACTACGGAGACGATGCGCAGGTTAAGGCGCAGCCCACTTAGCGCCGGGTCGGCGACGGGTTCAGGCATGAAGCTCACCAGTTCTACAACGGTTCTTTACAGGAGTGTTTCACTATTAACACGATGAGGCGTGAAAATCAGCATTAACAATAAGATTATCGGCCTTAAGCGAAGCCCGGACAAGGCACTACACTTAACAAGCATACCGATAAAAGGAATTCAACATGCTCAACGTATTGCCTGAAAAATCCGGTGATAAGGCAGGACTGCACATTCTTGTCAAACTGGCCGCGCTGGTCATTATTCTGGCGGGCATCCATGCGGCGGCGGATATTATTGTCCAGCTTCTGCTGGCGCTCTTCTTTGCCATCGTCCTTAATCCTCTGGTCACCTGGTTTTTACGCCGCGGTATTAAGCGCCCTATCGCCATTACGATTGTCGTAGTGGTGATGCTGATCGTGCTTACCGCTCTGTTTGGCGTGCTCGCCGCCTCGACAACCGATTTTATTAATCTGCTACCCAAATATAACCGGGAGCTAACGCGAAAAATTGTCGCCCTACAGCAGGCGCTGCCTTTTTTGAACCTGCATATCTCGCCGGAGCGTATGTTGCAACGCATGGACTCCGACAAGATGATGACCTTCGCTACTACGCTGATGGCGCAGCTCTCCAACGCGATGGCCAGCATCGTCCTGCTGGTGATGACGGTGGTGTTTATGCTGTTTGAGGTGCGCCACGTACCTTACAAGCTGCGTTTTGCGTTGAATAATCCACAGATCCACATCGCAGGCCTGCATCGGGCGTTAAAAGGGGTGTCGCACTATCTGGCGCTCAAGACGCTTATCAGCCTGTGGACCGGGGTGATTATCTGGCTGGGGCTGATGCTGCTTAATGTCCAGTTCGCCCTGATGTGGGGTGTGCTGGCGTTCCTGCTGAACTATGTGCCCAACATCGGCTCCGTGCTTTCAGCGATCCCGCCGATGATTCAGGCGCTGCTGTTCAACGGCTTCTATGAGTTTGTGATGGTCGGCGCACTCTTCCTGGTGGTGCATATGGTGCTGGGCAACATCCTTGAGCCACGGATGATGGGCCACCGGCTGGGGATGTCAACGCTGGTGGTGTTCCTCTCGCTGCTGGTCTGGGGGTGGTTGCTGGGGCCGGTGGGCATGCTGCTCTCGGTACCGCTCACCAGCGTGTGCAAAATCTGGATGGAGACCACCAAAGGCGGCAGCAAGCTGGCCATCCTGCTTGGGCCAGGACGACCGAAAAGCCGGCTGCCGGGGTAGCGCATATCCGGCAGCTGCTACGCTTAATGGTTTGACCATGACATCTACGGGAGCAAACAATGAAGATTGATTTGACGGGAAAAGTTGCGCTGGTGACGGCCTCTACCGGCGGGATTGGTTTGGCGATTGCACGCGGTCTGGCGGAGAGCGGCGCGGAAGTGATCCTCAACGGTCGCAGCCAGGAGAGCGTCAACCAGGGCATTCAGCAGCTACAGCAGGCGGTGCCTGGCGTTGAAGTACGTGCCACCATCGCCGATCTCAGCACCGCCGAGGGCGTTGAATCGGTACTGAAAACCGCATCGTCCGTAGATATTCTGGTCAACAATGCGGGCATCTATGGCCCGTCCGACTTTAACGCCACCGACGACGCTACCTGGGATAAATACTGGCAGACTAACGTCATGTCCGGCGTTCGCCTGGCCCGCGCCCTGCTGCCGGGTATGGTGAAGAAGGGTTGGGGCCGGGTGGTCTTTATCTCTTCTGAATCGGCTCTTAATATCCCGGCAGATATGATCCACTACGGCGTGACCAAAACGGCACAGCTCTCACTGGCCCGCGGGCTGGCAAAATATGTGGCGGGTAGCGGCGTGACGGTCAACAGCGTGCTGCCAGGTCCGACCCTCTCCGACGGCTTTGCCGCCATGATGCAGAGCGAGATAGACAAAACCGGCAAGTCGCTGGAGACGGTAGCGGCCGAGTTTGTCAAAGCCAACCGCCCTACCTCGGTGATCCAGCGTGCCGCCACGGTGGATGAGGTCGCTAATATGGTGGTCTACGTCTGCTCAACCCAGGCCTCAGCGACCTCCGGCGCGGCCCTGCGCGTTGACGGCGGTGTCGTGGACGATATTGTATAAGCGCAGCGTGGAGAAAAGTTATGTTTAAGCGAACCTCATGCTGCGTGCTGGCCACCCTGCTCCTCAGCGGTGCGGCAACGGCAGCAGAGTACGGTGAACACCTGGAAGGTTTTAGCTACCCCTGGGAGCTGAAAAAGTTTGAGTTTCAGTCGCAAAAACAGCCGCTCAGCATGGGCTATATGGATCTTCAGGCGGATAAACCCAACGGTCATACGGTCGTGCTCCTGCACGGCAAAAACTTCTGCGCCGCCACCTGGGAGGAGACGATCCGCGTTCTGCACGATGCCGGGTATCGCGTCGTCGCCCCGGATCAGATTGGCTTCTGCACCTCTACCAAGCCCGCCAGCTATCAGTACAGCTTCCAGCAGCTGGCCAGCAATACCCACCAGCTGCTCGACTCGCTGGGAATTGAGAAGGCAACAATTATTGGTCACTCTACCGGCGGGATGCTGGCCACGCGCTATGCCCTGATGTACCCGCAGCAGACCGAGAAGCTGGTGATGGTCAACCCCATCGGCCTTGAGGACTGGAAAGCCAAAGGCGTGCCTTACCGCAGCGTCGATGAGTGGTATCAGCGCGAGCTAAAAACCAGCGCCCAGAGCATCAAAGCCTATGAGCAGAAGACCTACTACATGGGCAACTGGAAGCCGGAGTATGACAAATGGGTCGATATGCTGGCCGGATTGAGCAACGGGCCGGGTAAAGAGCGCGTGGCGTGGAACTCCGCCCTGCTCTACGACATGATCGCCACCCAGCCGGTAGTCTATGAGTTTAAAGATCTGCGGGTGCCGACGACGCTGTTTATCGGCACCGGGGATACCACCGCCCCAGGCAGCGATACCGCGCCGCCGGAGGTGAAAAAGACCGTGGGTAACTATCAGGTGCTGGGTAAAGAGGCCGCGAAGCAGATCCCGGATGCCACTCTGGTTGAATTTGAAGGTATGGGCCACGCCCCGCAAATGGAAGATCCAGCGCGTTTTCATGAGGCGTTGCTAAAGGATTTACGGTCTTAACCTGGAGCAGATGAATTAAGGAAGCAGGAATATGTTTTTTATCTGGACGCTGATACCCGCCCTGTACGTGATAGCGCGGTTTATTCTGCCGCTGTCGCTGCCGATGTGGGTACGCGCAGGATTAGCGCTGGTGCTGCTGGTGGCAGGGGAATTCCACCTGCTGGGCAAGCTGTTCTTCGGCAGTATGTTCTCCCCCGAGTGGCCCGAGCCGGTGATGATCGCCCAGGGCTGGCTGTTTGGCTCCATCGTGATGTTTGCCGGGCTGCTGCTGGTACGTGACGTCGTCGGCCTGCTGCTGAAGTGGCTGCTGCGTAAGCGCCTGCCGCAAACTTCATCCGGCGTGGCGCTAATGGTAATAGCCCTGGTGCTGTCAGCCATCGGCGTAAAACAGGCGATTGAGATCCCGGCGGTACGCACCGTCAAGGTGGATTTCCCCGACCTGCCGCCGGCCTTTGAGGGCTTTAAGATTGTCCAGCTGACGGATATCCACTCCAGCCGCCTGCTGCCGCAAGCCTGGGTAGAGCAGGTTGTCGAGAAAGCCAACCGGCTCAATCCTGATCTAATCGTACTAACCGGAGATATGTCCGATGGCACGGTGGATCGCCGCTTTAAGGACGTCGAGCCACTCTCCCGGCTGCAGGCCAAAAGCGGTCTCTATGCTATCACCGGCAACCATGAATACTACTTTGACTATGTAGAGTGGATGAAGATTTACCAGCAGCTGAAGATCCCCTTCCTGCAAAATAGCCACGTGCGCATTACGCGCGGCAGTGAATCGATTGTGCTGGCGGGCGTCAACGATGAGGCTGCCCAGCGCGTTGAGGAGACCGGCCCCGATCTTGAGCAGGCTTTGGCAGGCGTTCGCCCTGATGACAGCATCATCCTGCTCGATCACCGCCCTGGCTCGGCTCGCGACAATGCGAAGCACAACGTGAAGCTACAGCTCTCTGGACACACCCACGGGGGGATGATCCGCGGGCTGGATCTGCTGGTGGGTCCGGCAAACAACGGCTTTGTCTCCGGGCGCTATCAGGTCGGCAATATGACCCTCTACGTCAGCAACGGCACGGGCCTGTGGAACGGCTTCCCGCTGCGGCTGGGCCACCCGTCGGAGATCACCGAGCTGATCCTGCACCGCAGCGCTGCCCGCTAGCTGTTATAAAATTGTAACAATGATTACTTAGTCTAACGGCGTCACTTTACTCTCTGGTTAACCAAAGGACGCCGTCGTGAGCAGACCGTTAAAATCCCTATTCAAAAAAGAACATAGCGAAGAGATCAGTAACCGCAGCGCCAACCCGGTATTTTCCGACGTGGCAAACGTCTTTCTCTCCCGCCGCCGCCTGTTACAGATGGGCGTGGTGGCGGGCGCGGCGGTCTCTTTCCCGCTGCTGGTGAAACCGGAGGCGGCCTTTGCTGCCGTTGGCCGTCCTTCTGCACTGGCTAAGGCGGTCTCGCTGGGGTTCACCAGCATCCCGGTCTCTTCTGAAGATACGGTGATTGTGCCGGAGGGTTATATCGCGCGGCCGTTCTATCGTTGGGGCGAGCCGGTGGGTCTGAAGGAAGCGATGCCCGCGTTCAAGACCGACGGCAGCAACACCACCGACGAGCAGGCAGCCCAGGCGGGCATGCACCATGACGGCATGGCGTGGTTTAGCCTGCCGCAGGGCGGAGACAGCCCTGACCATGGCCTGCTGGCAATGAACCATGAGTACATCGATAACGGGATGCTGTTTAAGGATGGCGACGCCAACTGGAACCTCGACAAAGCCCGCAAGGGGCAGAATGCGATGGGCATCTCGGTTATCGAAGTGCAGAAGCGCGGCGATGACTGGCAGGTAGTGCGCCCCTCCTCGTTCGCCCGCCGCATCACCGTTAACACCCCGATGCAGCTCACCGGCCCGGCGCGCCATCAGCCGCTGATGAAAACCGCCGCCGATCCGCAGGGCGAGCTAGTACTGGGCACCATGCAGAACTGCGCCAACGGCCACACGCCGTGGGGAACCTACCTCACCTGCGAAGAGAACTGGTCCGATATTTTTGTGAAGAAGGCGGATCGTAATGCGCTGGAGAAGCGCTACGGCATCGCCGACAGCGACGACTCCTACCGCTGGAACGAGGTTGACGAGCGTTTTAGCGTGGATAAAACCCCGAACGAGCCGAACCGCTTTGGCTGGGTCGTGGAGATTGACCCTTACAATCCTGACTCTACGCCGCGCAAGCACACGGCGCTGGGCCGCTTCAAGCACGAAGGCGCAATGGTCACCCTCGCCGCAGACAACCGCGTGGTGGTCTATATGGGTGACGACCAGAAGTTTGAGTACATCTATAAGTTCGTCTCGGACAAAAAGTACGATCCGGCCAACCGCGACGCCAGTATGGATCTGCTCACCTCCGGCACGCTCTACGTGGCGAAATTTAACGAAGACGGCAGCGGCAGCTGGCTTCCGCTGGTCTTTGGCGAAAACGGCCTCGATCAGAGCCACGGCTTCGAAAGCCAGGGCGATCTACTGATCAAAACCCGTCTGGCCGCCGACGTCGTGGGCGCAACCAAGATGGACCGTCCGGAGTGGATCACCGTCGATCCGAACACCCCCGGCAGCGTCTACTGCACCCTGACCAACAACAGCGATCGCGGCAAAGAGGGTAAGGCTCCGGTCGACGCCGCCAACCCGCGCGCCAACAACCAGTTTGGTCACATCATGCACTGGCTGGAAGAGAACAACGATCCGGCGTCAGGACGCTTCCAGTGGGATATTCTGGTGATGGCGGGCCGTACCGACAGCGACGATGCGCAGGCGAAAGGCTCTATGCAGGGAGCTGCGTTTGGTAGCCCGGACGGCCTTTCGTTCGACCATCGCGGCGTGCTGTGGATCCAGACCGACGTCTCCTCCAGCACCATCAACCAGAAAGCGTATGCCGATATGGGCAACAACCAGATGGTGGCCACTATTCCAGGCACCAACGAGTATCGCCGCTTCCTCACCGGGCCACGCGGCTGCGAGATCACCGGCATCGCCTTTACCCCGGATAACCGGACGCTGTTTATCAATATCCAGCACCCTGGCGAAGTGGGCGACGGCATCACCGATCCAGCCAATCCGCGCGCGGTGTCGAACTGGCCGGATGCCGATCCTAACGGTCGCCCGCGCTCCTCTACGGTGGTGATCGTGAAGGCCGACGGCGGGCTAATAGGCAGCTAAAAAAGCAAAAAGCCGACGGCATCGCTGCCGTCGGCTTTTTTTACGTCTGCTGTAATCAGGCGTTATGCAGCTGCTGCCCACAGGCGATCACGCTGGCCAGCAGAACTTTCACGTCTTCCAGGCAAACGACAGGGTTGAGCAGAGTCAGCTTCAGGCAGGTCACGCCATCCGCTTCCGTTACGCCAACGTTCGCCGCCCCGGAGGCCAGCAACGTATCGCCGATACGCTGGTTCAGCAGCGCAACGCCTGCGGTGTCGCCGTTTTCCGGGCGGAAACGGAACAGCACGCTGGCCAGCTGCGGCTGCATGACCAGCTCCAGCTGCGGCTGCTCGGCCACGAACTGCGCCACCTGCTGCGCCAGGGTTACGCCGTTATCAATGATTTCGGCATACTGCTTTTTACCCAGCGCTTCCAGGCCCATCCACAGCTTCAGCGCATCGAAACGGCGGGTGGTTTGCAGCGATTTAGAGACCAGGTTCGGTACGCCCTGCTCTTCGTCAAAATCAGAGTTCAGGTACGCCGCCTGATAACGCATCAGCTGATAGTGACGCGCATCTTTCAGCAGGAACGCGCCACAGCTGATGGTCTGGAAGTACTGCTTATGGAAGTCCAGCGTGACGGAGTCCGCAAGCTCCAGGCCGTTGAGGAAGTGGCGGTACTTCTCGGACAGCAGCAGCGCGCCGCCCCAGGCCGCATCCACGTGCACCCAGATCTGCTCTTCAGCCGCCAGCGCAGCGATCTCAGCTAGCGGATCGATCGCGCCCGCATCGGTGGTGCCCGCGGTGGCAACAATAGCCATCACCTGCTCACCGTTGGCTTTCGCCTGGGCCAGCTTCTCTTTCAGATCGTTGAGATCCATACGCGAGAATTGATCGGTTTTCACCAGCGTCACGGCCTGGTAACCCAGCCCCATCAGCGCCATGTTCTTCTGCACGGAGAAGTGTGCATTTTCAGAGCATAACACTTTAATTTTACTGAGATTACCGGTCAGGCCGTGCAGCTGAACGGAGTGACCCTGGCGAGCGAAAAAGGCATCCCGTGCCAGCATCAGGCCCATCAGGTTGCTCTGCGTACCGCCGCTGGTGAAGACCCCGGCGTCGCCCGCTGTGTAACCGACCTGCTCACGCAGCCACTCAATCAGCTTGACCTCGATGATGGTCGCCGACGGGCTCTGATCCCAGGAGTCCATGCTCTGGTTAGTGGCGTTGATCAGCACTTCCGCCGCCTGGCTAATCACCAGGCTCGGGCAGTGCAGATGCGCCACACACTGCGGATGGTGCACAGAGAGGCTGTCCTTGAGGAAATACTCCACGGCGCGCTCAATGGCGGCCTGGTTGCCCAGGCCCTCAGCGCTAAACTCTAAATTGATGCGCTCACGGAGTTCCGCAACGGTTTTGCCCTGATACATCTCAGGCTGCTTAAGCCACTCAATAACCGCTTGCGTGCTCTGCTCAATCGCTTCCTGATAGGCAGCAATGCTCTGCGCGGAACCAGAGAGAATCGGATTTAGATCAGACATGTGCTCAATTGCTCCGATTAAACAGGCTTCACGCCGGCGCTCAGCAGCGCGTTTTCAAATTTATCGAGGAAGATCCCCAGCTCTTCTTTGCTGATCAGCAGGGACGGCAGCAGACGCAGTACGCAACCGCCACGGCCGCCGCGCTCGAGGATCAGGCCCGCTTCGAAGCATTTTTTCTGCAGCAGCGCAGAGAGATCGCCGTCCGCCGGGTAGCAACCCATGTGGTCCTGCGCTTCCTGCGGTTTAACGATCTCAATCCCGATCATTAAGCCCAGACCGCGCACGTGGCCGATAACCGGGTAACGCTTCTGCATCTCAGCCAGCTGGCCCTTCAGCCATTCGCCTTTTTCAGTGACCTGCTCGGCAACGCCTTCCTCTTTCAGGATCTTCAGCGTGGTGAGGCCGGTGGCCATCGCCAGCTGGTTGCCACGGAACGTACCGGTATGATGACCCGGCGCCCAGGCGTCGAACTGCTTTTTAATACCCAGCACGGCCAGCGGTAAACCGCCGCCTACCGCTTTCGACATCACGATGATGTCCGGCTCGATACCGGCGTGCTCGAAGGCGAAGAATTTGCCGGTACGGGCAAAGCCCGCCTGGACTTCGTCAAGGATCAGCAGGATACCGTGTTCCTGGGTCACTTTACGGATGCGCTGCAGCCACTCGGCCGGAGCCGGGTTCACGCCGCCCTCGCCCTGCACGGCTTCGAGGATCACGGCAGCAGGTTTACGCACGCCGCTCTCAACGTCGTTGATCAGGTTGTCGAAGTAGTAGGTCAGCGCTTTCACACCGGCTTCGCCGCCGATGCCCAGCGGGCAACGGTACTGGTGCGGGTAAGGCATAAACTGCACTTCCGGCATCATGCCGTTAACCGCTTCTTTCGGCGACAGGTTACCGGTTACGGCGAGCGCGCCATGCGTCATGCCGTGATAACCGCCGGAGAAGCTGATTACGCCGGAACGTCCGGTCACTTTTTTCGCCAGCTTCAGCGCCGCTTCAACGGCGTCCGCGCCGGAAGGCCCGGTGAACTGCAGGCAGTACTCTTTGCCCTGACCTGGCAGCAGCGAGAGCAGATAAGCAGAGAACTCATCTTTTAACGGCGTGGTCAGGTCAAGCGTATGTAACGGTAAGCCACTGGTAAGGACGCTTTGGATGCTTTGGATCACATCAGGATGATTATGGCCCAGCGCCAGCGTTCCGGCGCCTGCAAGACAGTCAAGGTATTGTTTATTATCTGCATCGGTGATCCAGACGCCCTGCGCTTTGGTAATCGCTAATGGCAACTTACGTGGATAACTTCTGACGTTGGATTCAAACTCGGCCTGTCTGGCCAGAAAGGTCTCATTGCTCTGCGGTAAGGAATCAGCACTCAAAGAATCAATACGGACTTTATCCGTCATCATATCTCTCCTACAACCTGGCGTCGTTAAAACACCGATTGAATAAGGGTTCAAGGGGGGTAAAAAATCGCGGCTAATATATGTGTTTTCAGCAGCGGACTCAATCTTTTATTTTTTGTGGGCTTTTATGTAAATATTCTTAAAAATCAATGACAAGAAATGTTTTAGCCTCGGCTTGACATAAAGGTTAAAGAAAATATCGATTCAATGGGTTAAATCACTTACTATGCCCGCCGTTAAAATCCAAACCGATAAGGAAGTACCTATTTAACTATTTATGCGATCCCACCCCGGTAACCTGTGCGAGACAATGAGAGCAGGTTCCTGAGTTTTAAGTAGAAATGTTCGCGGGCGGACATTTCGTAAGGTGAAGCGCTCTTCCCTTATGCCGAAATGAAAATTTTCATGCCATATCGATATGGCGCCCTGATATGAGATTGTTATGACTCACACTTATCCACACATCATCGTTGCCAAGTTTGGCGGAACCAGCGTAGCTGACTTTGACGCGATGAGCCGTAGTGCCACCCTTGTCCTTGCTGATAAAAACGTTCGTCTGGTTGTCCTGTCTGCCTCTGCGGGCGTAACTAACCTGTTAGTCGAACTCGCTTCCGGTCTCGAAAGCCACGTTCGGCTGGACAAAATCGCCACCCTACGTGCCCTGCAATACAACATTATTTCACGCCTGAAACAGCCAGACGCCATTGGTCAGGAGATCGATCGTCTCCTCGACAATATCAGCCGCTTGGCCGAAACGGCTCTCGATTCCCGTTCAGCCACGCTGTGCGATGAGCTGGTGAGCCATGGGGAGCTGATGTCCTCCCTGCTGTTTGTGGAAGTCTTGCGGGAACGTGAAGTAGAAACGCAGTGGTTTGATGCCCGTAAAGTCATTCGTACCGATGATACATTTGGCTGCGCTGTACCGGCCATCGACACCATTGCCGAGCTGGCGGAAAAACATTTACGCCCGCGTATTGAGCAGGCGCTGATGGTAACACAGGGCTTTATCGGCAGCGATGCGACAGGACAAACGACCACCCTCGGGCGCGGCGGCAGCGACTATACCGCCTCCCTGCTGGCAGAGGCGCTTCATGCCTCACGTGTGGATATCTGGACCGATGTCGCCGGGATCTATACTACCGATCCCCGAATTGTCGCTCAGGCGAAACGTATTGATAACCTCTCGTTCTCTGAAGCGAGAGAGATGGCGACCTTTGGTGCTAAAGTGCTGCACCCGGCTACCCTGCTGCCTGCCATGCGCAAAAACATTCCGGTATTTGTCGGAGCCAGCAATAATGCGTCCGCAGGTGGAACGCTGGTTCGCCGCGATGCGCTGGAGCCGTCGCGCTATCGCGCCCTGGCCATACGTCGTCAGCAGACGCTGTTGACGTTATCCAGCCTGAACGCGCAGCCGGCGCACCGCTTTTTAGCCGAGACGTTTGCGATTCTCTCTCGTCACGAAGTGGCGCTCGATCTGGTAACCACCTCGGAGACAAGCATCGCGCTGATCCTCAACTCCACCGGTTCCACCTCAGGCGAGGCCGATACGTTGACTACTTCCCTGCTCACCGAGCTGTCGTCGCACTGCCACGTTGAGATCGAGACCGGGCTGGCGCTCGTCTCGTTGATTGGTAATGCGCTCTCTCAGGCGGCAGCGGTATGCAAAGAGGTCTTTGCCGAGCTGGAGGCGCACGCCGTGCGCATGATTTGCCACGGGGCGTCTGACCACAGCCTCTGCTTCCTGCTGCCAGCGGGCTCCGCAGACAGCGCGGTAAAAGCGTTACACCGCAGGCTGCTGGAATAAAGGCTAACGAGTTAGTCTTGCTCTACAAGCGCCTGCGCACAGGCCCAGGCGCTTGACCATGCCCACAAAAAGCATACTCCTTCGCCCCTGGAATATTATCAATCCAAATTAGACATTACGTTTTCGTGTAATTTATTTATATAGCAAATATGTAATAAAAATATATTTAAATGATGAATTTAAAATAAAAACTTTATTTAATCAGTTAGTTATCTTAAATAATAAAAAATTACATTAGAAATGTTTGACAATAAAATTTAAGGGAGTAGTTATAACTACGCAACCACAACAACCATGTGGTTTTGCAAAATCAATATGAGATTAAATCAAGGAGTTATTATGAATAATAAACCAGATTTCAAATCAATCCCTGTTGCAGGTTGTATGAGTAGCTCAAGCACCTCTAACGCAGGGGGCGGCTTCTAAAGTCATATTGTGGCAATAAGGCTACCTGTCCGGGTAGCCTTAAATATTGAGATAAAGTGTGGGAGCATTATGATTCCGTTACTTACTCTAAACACACCTCTGTTTGTTAAGTGGTACATAACCGGCAGGTGTAATCTCCGATGCAAGCACTGTTATTTGTCTTCGTATCATGGAGAAAGCAGCCTTACTAAAATTTTAAACATAGTCGATGAACTCGCTGAGATTGGAGTCAAAGATATTAACTTTCTTGGTGGCGAGCCTTTAATAAGAAAAGATTTAGAAGCCATTGTCAAACATACAGCCGTAAGCGGGATCCATGTCAAAATTGGAACAAATGGGACGTTGCTTACAAAAAAAAGGGTCGAGTCACTCCTGTCAGCGGGCTGCTGTGATTTTCAAATCAGCATAGAAGGGATGAATGCTGAGATTAATGATGAAATTAGGGGAGTAAACTCATTTCTTAAAGCAATGACTGGTGTTAAACGCTTACTCGATAAAAACGCAAACACTGAAATTGCGATGACCTTAAATAAAAAAAATTTCAATGGCATCTTTGGGTTTTGTCAATCTATCTATGCCAGTGGCATAAGAAAAGTTAAATTTTCTGTTTTTATGCCTTTGGGCAGTGGAGCATTAGAAAGTAGAAACCTTACTCTCAATACAGAACATATCTCTGCAATTAGAAAAGAGATAAGTGATATTAAAAGAACATTTCCCGATCTCATCGTTTTAGGGGCATTCAATCCCGCGTCGGTAATAACACATGATTCTATGACGTTGGGTTGCGGGGCGGGTACCAGTACGATGGTAATAAATAATGATTTGACCGTGTCAGCTTGTGATTTATGGACAGACGTAGATCGCACTGAGAGAAAAATAGAGAAGAAAGGAGATGTTATTGATATATGGCAGAATGATGAATTATTTAATAAATGGCGCAGAGTAAACCTTGAAGATAATAACACTAAATTTAATGAGGTACATGAGCACGGGTGTCATATTTTATATATGCAATATAATAAAAATATATTTGAGGGATAATATGGAAAACATCCATGAGTGTGACAAGCTTGATTCTGTTACGATAAGTAAAAAGCGTTTCCTTCTTATAAAACATCTCATTCTTATCAACTCTTTCTTGCCATTAGAGGCATTTTTAGCACCGGTGGTCGTATTGTATTACCTGAAATATGTCAGCGTTACGCTGTGGGAATACTCTAATTTCATCTCAGCGATATTTATATTAAATATGGTCCTTGAAGTGCCGTTAGGCGTTGTATCGGACAAAGTTGGCTGGAACAAATCTTACCTTATTGGACGCGTTATATACTTCCTGGGCTTATCAATTTTGCTTATATACCCGGGAAGGATGGTTTTGATTCCTTCAGCAATTCTTCTAAGTGTAGGAGGCAGTTTAGCAAGTGGAAATTTAGAGTCTATTGCTTATGATGCAAGTTCTAAAAGCCACAATGAAGATAGTTATCAGCCAATATTAAAAAGAGCGTCTTCAATCGGTATACTTGTTAGCGCCTTAGCTTCAATCACAGGAGGCTACCTGGCAGCAAAAAACATCGCCTACCCCATGATCCTGGACCTCGTATTTCTCGGCACAGGAACCTTAATTTCAATTATTTGTCTATTGATTCTATGGCCTGGTAAAGATATTGTTGTAAATACCACCTCACCAAAAAAAATATCAAATAACAAGAAGTTATCGGAAATCAAAGAGATTGTTTTTCTTCCTGATTTTTTCATTCCCATGATTATATCTACCCTACTCTTTGTAGTGATGCGCACAAGCCTCAATTTTTATCAACCTTTCCTGGCAGAACACCGCTGGAGCAGCGTAAATCTGGGATATTTATTTGCCATATCCATTGTGATATCGATGGTTATCTCGACTCTACTCCAAAAGTCAAAAAACATGACATTACGTAAATTAGATTCTACTTTTTTATTCTTATTAACCTTGATTATTGGGGGGATATCATTTTTCTTATCTGGCTACATTGTTGCCTTCTTTATCGTGGGCTTTATTATTCATCAGTTAGCCCGGATTAGCCTTCCCGCAATGACCAGTTTTGAACAACATAATGCCATACCTATAGACTACCCCTATAGAACAACGCTTTTATCCTTTGGTTTCTTACTACGAAGTTTAGCAACCTCAATAGGTATGACCATTAGTGGCTTTTTTGTAAATCAAAATATAACCATTTCAATCGTCATGTTTTATTTACACATAGTTGTCATGTTTATATTTATGATTATCTATTTTGTAGGTATAAGGATGAAAAATGCATACTAGCCCTCCTCTCTCTGCCTCCTTGTATTTAACAAACTTTTGTCAGTTGCAGTGTGGCCACTGTTTTTATGTCGATTCCGGTTGCCTTAATAAAAGCATGTTATCACTGCAAGAAATTAAACTCGTTATTGATAGCTTTAGTAGAAATAAAATTCTGATGCTTATTATCTCTGGCGGAGATCCTATGCTTCATCCCGCTTTCAATGAGATCACCCAGTATATAATTGACAGTAAAATGGTTCCATTAATTGGTATTACAGGATTAGACACAAATACTGAAAAGCTACAGCGCTTACTCGCATCGGGTATAAAAAACCTTCAGATAAGTATAGATGATATTGAAAGCACACATCTTCCAACACCTCCTGAGCGACTTGTCGGTGGTATTATCGATAAAAATATTAAATATTACTTGTCTTTAGGGTTCTTAATAACGGTAGCGATCTGTGTTTTTCAGGAGAACGTGAGAAATATCGCTACCCTTATCGACTACTATTTAAACATTGACGTCGAAAAAATAAAAATTTATTTCTGGGTTACTACAACGCAAGGAAAGGCTCGGGGATATAACGAAGTCACGCAACAAGAGAAAGAGTTATTGTTGAGTGAAATTAGCGGCTATGCTAAAACCGGAAAAATAGTTATTCCGGGATATGAAATCCATAATGGAGGCTATGAAGAATTTCATTTGAGCGATAAAAAAGTTGTTGTTATGGCTGACAAAACGATTTGTTTCAATGAATACTCAGCGCCAATTGGGCATCTGGATATAGACGACCCCATTGATGTGTATATTTCAAAGAAAAATCAATATGCACTAACACGCCTTCAGTCTATTGAGAAATTACTTATTAATAAATACAGAATTGACAACGTTTGGATAGTTGCACGAGATAAGATCCACTGTAGCGGCTCAATCTTTATATCGGGAGCATCCCACACCATTATTATAGCTGATGATTTATCACTCTCCTGTCGCCTTTTGGTTTTAGCGCATGAAATTGGCCATAAGGCTCTCGGCGCAGTAAGCGTAGATCCCCTAGAAAAAATAAAAAAGCAAACAGAAAGAGATATTAATATTTGGGCCTTAAATATATTGAAGCCATACGTTACCACTTATTTTTACAATGAAGCTCTTACAGCGGCTATGAGTGGAATAGAA
Organism: Pseudescherichia sp.; assembly: GCF_031998825.1. Classification (GTDB taxonomy): domain Bacteria; phylum Pseudomonadota; class Gammaproteobacteria; order Enterobacterales; family Enterobacteriaceae; genus Pseudescherichia. Next base: position 3,335 of record NZ_DAMACX010000014.1, on the reverse strand, counting down.
AGCGATTTGTTTAGGCTATTTGATAAAAAACTGGCAAATAACTTACTTTGAGGTTGATATGACAAGATACATTTTGAACAAAAACACGGTTCTCAGAGAAGATGAAAATATTGTTTTCGATAGCAATAAATTTATCGTCCATAAGTTTAACCCTGAGGGTTTTTCTATAATCAGGCACTTTTCAAATGGGCCGCTCACTCAACACGAGCTAACGTCTTTATGCCCGGGGATAAGCAACGATGATCTAGCAGAGTTTATTGTTAAAGCATCGGCCGCGGGCATATTAATCTCATATGAATCTTGAATGATGACCTTTTTCCTTTTTTGATATCAGACTTAGGTCTCTACCAGCGCCTGCGCACAGGCCCAGGCGCTTGACCACGCCCACTGGAAGTTATATCCCCCCAGCCAGCCAGTCACGTCCACCACCTCGCCGATAAAGTAGAGTCCCGGCACATTGCGTGCTTCCATGGTGCGTGAGGAAAGCTCATGGGTATCGACGCCGCCGAGCGTCACCTCTGCCGTGCGGTAGCCCTCGGTGCCGTTGGGCTGCACCCGCCAGCTGGTCAGGTTATCCACCAGGGTCTGCTGTTCGCGGCTGTTGAGCTGTTTCAGGGTCACGTCCGGGATCTGTCCGAGCTGCTGTAGACACTCAATGAGCCGTTTCGGCAGCTGCATCGCCAGCGTATTTTTCAGGCTCTGGTTTGGGTGGGCAGCGCGCTGATCGTTAAGAAACGCATCCAGATCGCACTCCGGCAGCATGTTGATGGTGACAAACTCGCCGGGCTGCCAGTAGCTGGAGATCTGCAGCACAGCCGGGCCGGAGAGGCCGCGATGGGTAAAGAGCAGGCTTTCACGGAACACCGTCCCGTCCTCTGCAGTGATAACCGCAGGCACCGACACGCCGGAGAGGAGCGACAGCTGCTCCAGCAGCGGCTTATGCAGTGTGAACGGTACAAGGCCCGCCCGTGTGGGTAGTACCTTCAGGCCAAACTGCTCGGCAATCTTATAGCCAAACGGCGATGCGCCCAGGCCGGGCATCGACAGCCCACCGCTGGCAATCACCAGCTTGTTTGTTACCACGCTTTCGCCGTTGAGCTGCAACGTATAGCCTGCGTCGTCATGGGTGACGTCGAGCACCTCGCTACGCAGACGTGTAGTTACATTTCCCTTTGTGCATTCTGTCACCAGCAGATCAACAATCTGCTGCGCGGAGTCGTCGCAGAAAAGTTGACCAAGCGTCTTCTCATGCCAGGCAATACCGTGCTTGCCGACCAGATCGATAAAATCCCACTGGGTATAGCGCGCCAGCGCAGATTTGCAAAAATGCGGGTTCTGGCTTAAATAGGCCGCAGGCTCGACATAAAGGTTAGTAAAGTTGCAGCGACCGCCGCCAGACATAAGAATTTTACGTCCGGGTTTCTTACCATTGTCCAGTAACAGCACCCGGCTGCCTGCCTGTCCGGCTATTGCCGCACAGAACATCCCCGCCGCGCCAGCCCCAATGATAACGGCATCAAACCTTTCCACACTGCATTCCTCTTCGCTAATCCGGCGCGGATTGTAAATTTTATGCGGTGGTCGCACCAGCGCAAATGGTGATGAAAATGGTCATTTCGTTGAAATTTATGACATAATTATTTACGTACCGTTACAGGCGCAGGATAAATATCAAAAAAAAGCTATATTTCACTTTGCCCCCGCCGCGAATGTCCATGATAATGCGCGGCGTTCATGACCTCAAAAATGGCGTAACGTCCTATGTTACATTTGTTTGCTGGCCTGGATCTTCATACCGGGTTGTTATTACTCCTTGCTCTGGGTTTTGTGCTGTTCTACGAAGCAATCAACGGCTTCCACGACACGGCGAACGCAGTGGCAACCGTGATCTATACTCGCGCATTACGCTCGCAGATTGCGGTCGTCATGGCGGCCCTCTTTAACTTCTTCGGCGTTCTGCTTGGTGGCCTGAGCGTAGCCTATGCCATCGTGCATATGTTACCAACGGATCTGCTGCTGAACGTTGGCTCTGCACACGGCCTTGCCATGGTCTTCTCCATGCTGCTGGCTGCGATCATCTGGAACCTGGGTACCTGGTACTTTGGGCTTCCGGCCTCCAGTTCACACACCCTGATCGGTGCCATTATCGGGATTGGTTTAACCAATGCACTGATGACCGGTACCTCGCTGGTGGATGCGCTGAACGTGCCGAAGGTGATCAACATCTTCGCCTCGCTGATCCTCTCGCCGATTGTCGGCCTGGTCTTTGCGGGCGGCCTGGTGTTTATCCTTCGTCGTTACTGGAGCAACACCAAAAAACGCGCCCGTATTCACCTCACCCCAGCCGAGCGTGAAAAGCAGGACGGCAAGAAAAAGCCGCCGTTCTGGACGCGTATTGCCCTGATCCTCTCGGCTATCGGCGTGGCCTTCTCTCACGGTGCTAACGATGGCCAGAAAGGCATCGGCCTGATTATGCTGGTACTGATTGGTGTGGCTCCGGCAGGCTTCGTGGTGAATATGAATGCCTCCGGCTACGACATCACCCGTACCCGTGATGCGGTAAACAACGTTGAGACCTGGTTCCAGCAACACCCCGATCTGCTGCTGAAGGCAACCGGCGCTGAGCCGGTGATCCCAACGCCCGAGCAGACCGTAGGCCCTAACGGCGAGTTCCACTGCCATGCAGGCCGCGCCGTTGTGGCGCTGGATCGCGCTAAAGCGATGCTGACCAATATCGAAAGCTATGACAAGCTGCCGATTGAGCAGCGCAGCCAGCTGCGTCGCATCATGCTCTGCATCTCTGATATCACCGATAAGGTCGCCAAGCAGCCGGAAGTGAGCGCGGACGACCAGCGTCTGCTGAAGAAGCTGAAGGGCGATATGCTGAGCACTATCGAGTATGCACCGGTGTGGATCATCATGGCAGTCGCGCTGGCGCTGGGCCTGGGTACGATGATTGGCTGGCGTCGCGTCGCCACCACCATCGGCGAGAAGATCGGCAAGAAAGGCATGACCTATGCGCAGGGCATGTCGGCCCAGCTCACCTCCGCCGTCTCTATCGGCCTGGCGAGCTATACCGGGATGCCGGTATCCACCACTCACGTTCTCTCCTCTTCAGTAGCGGGAACGATGATCGTGGATGGCGGCGGTTTGCAGCGTAAAACCGTAACTAACATCCTGATGGCCTGGGTCCTGACCCTGCCGGCAGCGATTTTCCTCTCCGGGGCGCTGTACTGGGTGGCACTGCAGCTGATTTAAATGGCTGCATAACGCCGGGTGGCGCTCTGCTTGCCGGGCCTACAAATCGCACCATTCTGTAGGCCCGGCAAGCAGAG
>NZ_DAMACX010000013.1:0-97439 GCF_031998825.1 Pseudescherichia sp. | reverse complement strand
TGGTGCGAGGGGGGGGACTCGAACCCCCACATCCGTAAGGACACTAACACCTGAAGCTAGCGCGTCTACCAATTCCGCCACCTTCGCATACCATCGATACAGTTAAAGTATCGTAACCACGGAGGCGCATTCTAGATGTTTTATATCGTTCGTCAACAGTTAATTGTGCGGGATAGAATAACTGCTGCAAAATTCATCGTGAACGGCCAGTAACGCCCGGTGGCGCTGCGCTTACCGGGCCTACGGGTTGGCCGAACCTGTTTAGCGCTTCGCCTGACGGGTCATCACCGTACGGTAAACCTTGAAGCGTCCGGTCTGGGCCAGCACCTCATGGAAACCAAAGGTTTCGTCCAGCACCTGCGGGTAGGGCAGGAAGGCGTTGGCCACAATACGCAGCTCGCCGCCGCTGTTGAGATGGCGTACCGCACCGCGGATCAGCGTCTGCGCTGCCTCCAGGCTGGTCTGCAAACCATCGTGGAACGGCGGGTTGGAGATGATCATGTCGTAACGGCCGGTCACCTCAGAGAAGACGTTGCTGGCAAAGACTTCACCCTCAAAACCGTTGGCAGCCAGGGTAGCACGGCTGGCTTCTACCGCCGGGGCGCTGACGTCACAGAGCGTCAGGCGAACCTTCGGCGAGTGGCTGGCCAGCACCGCGGAGAGCACGCCCGCGCCGCAGCCGATATCCAGCACTTTGCCTTTGGTATGCGGCGTCAGGGTAGAGAGCAGCAGCTGGCTGCCGCTGTCCAGACCATCACGGCTAAAGACGCCCGGCAGGGTGTGGATGGTCAGGCCGTCCAGCGTATAGCTGTCGTTGAACGCGGCGGCATCAAATGCAGGCTGCTTCTCAAGACGGCCATGGTAGAGGCCGCAGCGGCGCGCGCTATCGACCTTATTCAGCGGGCAGTAATCCGCCAGCATCTGCTCGGCGCTGCGCACGCCGCTGCGGTTCTCACCCACCACAAAAATATCCGTGCCCAGCGGCAGCAGGGAGAGGATGTTCATCAGCTGGAACAGGGCTTCCGGCTTGTTCTTCGGCCAGTAGTAGATCAGCGTATCGCTGTCGCCCACGTCGGCCTGCTCGGCTACAAGGCTAAAGCGTGCGTTTTCGCCCAGCTGGCGGCTCAGCACCTGCCAGTGGTGAAACTGCTGGGTATGGGCGCGGCTCTCAGCGGTATCCAGACGCGCGGGCAGGTCGTCCTGCATATCTCCGGCAAACAGAACGCGGCTCTCTTCGAAATCATCACTGTGACGCAGCAAGACTTCACTTGCCGGGGTTAAAGCAGACATGAAACAGCTCCTTAATAAACTCAGCGCTGGATTATAGTTGTTTGTTGGCGCAGATACGACGAATTTGCTATATTTGCGCGCCTGACATACAGGAGTGACCCGCTATGATTTCCCGACGCGACTGGCAGCTACAGCAGCTGGGCATTACCCAGTGGTCTTTGCGCCTGCCTGCGGCGTTGCAGGGCGAAGTCGCTGTGTCACTGCCCGCGCATATCCGTCTGGTGATGGTGTCATGTACGCTCCCGGCGCTCAGCGAGCCGCTGGTAGGTGATATCCTGCGGGCGCTGACGATAACCCCGGATCAGGTGCTGCAGCTGACCCCCGACCGCGTGGCGATGCTGCCCCCGGAGAGCCGCTGTAACAGCTGGCTGCTGGGCACTGACGAGGCGCTGACGCTGGAAGGCGCGCGCGTTCACTCTCCCGCATTCGATGAACTGCGGACAAACCCGGCGGCGCGAGCCGACCTATGGCGACAAATCTGCGAGTATGAACACGATTTCTTCCCTCAGCACGGCTGACTTAACGCACGCCTATGCCATTGAGCAACGCGCCCACGCTTTTCCGTGGAGCGAAAAAACCTTCGCCAGCAATCAGGGAGAGCGCTACCTGAACCTGGGCCTGACGGTTGATGAGACACTGGCGGCGTTTGCCATTACCCAGGTCGTTCTTGATGAGGCCACGCTGTTTAATATCGCGGTCGATCCCGCATTTCAGCGCCGGGGGCTGGGACGCACGCTGCTCGAACATCTCATTAGCGAGCTGGAAAAACGTGACGTGCTGACGCTGTGGCTGGAGGTGCGGGCCTCAAACGCGGCGGCTATCGCCCTCTATGAGAGCCTGGGCTTTAACGAGGCGACGATCCGCCGCAACTACTATCCAACCGCTGACGGCCGCGAAGACGCCGTGATTATGGCTTTGCCGCTTTAACAAAAAAGGTGATGTAATGAACTGGGACTGGATCTTCTTTGATGCCGACGAAACGCTGTTTACCTTCGACTCATTCAGCGGACTACAGCGGATGTTTCTCGACTACAGCGTGACCTTTACCGCCGAAGATTTTCAGGACTACCAGGCGGTCAATAAGCCGCTGTGGGTGGATTACCAGAACGGAACCATCACCTCTTTACAGCTGCAGCATCAGCGCTTCCAGAGCTGGGCCGACCGCCTCAGCGTGCAGCCGGGCGATCTTAACAGCGCGTTTATTACCGCGATGGCCGAAATTTGCGCCCCGCTGCCGGGCGCGGTCTCGCTGCTGAACGCCCTGCAGGGCAAGTGCAAGATGGGCATTATTACCAACGGCTTTACCGCACTACAGCAAATTCGCCTGGAGCGTACTGGCCTGCGCGACCATTTTGACCTGATCGTCATCTCCGAGCAGGTTGGGGTGGCGAAGCCGCATCCGCGCATCTTTGACTACGCGCTGGAGCAGGCGGGCAACCCGGATCGCTCTCGCGTACTGATGGTGGGCGATACCGCCGAGTCCGATATTCTGGGTGGCATGAATGCCGGATTAGCAACCTGCTGGCTCAATGCGCACAACCGCGCGTTGCCGGAGGGGATCAACCCCACCTGGACCGTGACCTCGTTGAGCGAACTGGAGCAACGCCTGTGTAAACACTGATTGCCTCCCCCCTATTGATGGGTAAAATAGCCGCAATTTTTCGTATTCAACATGCGTGGCGATGTGCCGCGTTTACTAAGAAGATTCAATTATGACGTTGTCTCCTTATCTGCAAGAGGTGGCCAAGCGCCGTACTTTTGCCATTATCTCTCACCCGGACGCCGGTAAGACCACCATTACTGAAAAGGTGCTGCTGTTCGGACAGGCGATCCAGACTGCCGGTACGGTAAAAGGGCGTGGCTCGAGCCAGCACGCTAAATCCGACTGGATGGAGATGGAAAAGCAGCGTGGGATCTCAATCACCACCTCCGTGATGCAGTTCCCGTATCACGACTGCCTGGTGAACCTGCTGGACACCCCGGGGCACGAAGACTTCTCCGAGGATACCTACCGTACCCTGACGGCGGTGGACTGCTGCCTGATGGTGATCGACGCCGCGAAAGGGGTAGAGGATCGTACCCGCAAGCTGATGGAAGTTACCCGCCTGCGCGATACGCCGATCCTAACCTTTATGAACAAGCTTGACCGCGATATCCGTGATCCTATGGAAGTGATGGACGAGGTGGAGAGCGAGCTGAAGATTGCCTGCGCGCCCATTACCTGGCCGATCGGCTGCGGTAAGCTGTTTAAAGGCGTATACCACCTCTATAAAGATGAAACCTACCTCTACCAGACCGGTAAAGGGCATACCATCCAGGACGTGCGTATCGTTAAGGGCCTGGATAACCCGGACCTGGACGTTGCCGTAGGCGAAGAGCTGGCGGCGCAGCTGCGTGACGAGCTGGAGCTGGTGAAGGGCGCCTCGCACGAGTTCGATAAAGAGCTGTTCCTGGCCGGGGAGATCACCCCGGTGTTCTTCGGTACCGCGCTGGGTAACTTCGGCGTTGATCATATGCTGGATGGTCTCGTTGAGTGGGCCCCGCGCCCCATGCCGCGCAAAACCGATACCCGCGAAGTGGAAGCTCAGGAGGAGAAATTCTCCGGTTTCGTGTTTAAGATCCAGGCCAACATGGATCCGAAACACCGCGACCGCGTGGCGTTCCTGCGCGTGGTCTCCGGTAAGTATGAAAAAGGCATGAAGCTGCGCCAGGTGCGTCTCGGCAAGGATGTGGTTATCTCTGACGCGCTGACCTTTATGGCAGGCGACCGTTCCCACGTTGAAGAGGCCTATCCAGGGGACATCATCGGTCTGCATAACCACGGCACCATCCAGATCGGCGATACCTTTACCCAGGGCGAGATGATGAAGTTCACCGGTATTCCGAACTTTGCCCCTGAGTTGTTCCGCCGTATTCGCCTGCGCGATCCGCTGAAGCAGAAGCAGCTGCTTAAAGGGCTGGTCCAGCTCTCGGAAGAGGGCGCGGTCCAGGTGTTCCGTCCGATTGCCAACAACGATCTGATCGTCGGTGCGGTCGGGGTGCTGCAGTTCGACGTGGTGGTTGCGCGCCTGAAGAGCGAATATAACGTGGAAGCGATCTACGAATCGGTTAACGTCGCCACTGCCCGCTGGGTAGAGTGCAGCGACGTGAAGAAATTCGAAGAGTTCAAGCGTAAAAACGAGATCCAGCTGGCGCTGGACGGCGGCGATAACCTGACCTACATCGCGCCGACCATGGTCAACCTGAACCTGACCCAGGAGCGCTACCCGGACGTGCAGTTCCGTAAAACGCGCGAACACTAATCTTCTCTCCAGAGCACGGCAGCCGCCGTGCTCTGTCACTTTCCCTGTCTTATTAGTCCCTTGCGGAATGTTCTTAAATAGCCCGCTTTTTGCTTTTATCCCCCATTTTTTTGCCGTCTCCCCCAAGCGCTTTTCTAATTGTTGGCTATATTTAACAAAGTGATTACCAGACGTGTGGATGAATGCACTGTTCAATGCGTGAATAAAAGCGTTTCATCCCGCTCTCTCTTTTAGTCACATGATTAATGGCTGTAAAAGAAGGTGTTATGCACCGGAGCAGCAAAGCGGCCTTGATGGCTGCTCAAAGCCCAAAACGTGGGCAAACTGAAAGGAATAGATCGATGACTATGACAAGACTGAAGATTTCTAAAACCCTGCTGGCTGTTGTATTAGGTTCTGTTGTTGCAAGCGGTTCTGCTCTGGCAGAGACCAGCGCAACTGACAAAGCGCAATCTACAGCTCACAGCGCTGGGGAAAAAATCGATAGCTCTATGAATAAAGTCGGTAACTTCATGGATGACAGCGCGATCACCGCCAAAGTTAAAGCAGCACTGGTCGATCACGAAAGTATTAAGAGCACCGACATCTCCGTTAAGACCGATAAAGCGGTAGTCACGCTGAGCGGCTTCGTTGAGAGCCAGGCGCAGGCTGAAGAAGCGGTGAAAGTCGCTAAACAGATTGAAGGCGTTAAGTCCGTTAGCGATAAGCTGCACGTACGCGACGGCAAAACTTCTTCTGTGAAGGGCTACGCGGGTGATACCGCCACCACCAGCGAGATTAAAGCTAAGCTGTTAGCTGATGACATCGTTCCGGCACGTAAAGTGAAAGTTGAAACTACCGATGGTGTGGTTCAGCTGACCGGTACGGTTGACTCCCAGGCACAGATCGAACGTGCGGAGAGCATCTCCAAAGCGGTCGATGGTGTGAAAAGTGTGAAAAACGATCTTAAAGTTAACAAGTAATCTCAGAATGCGATCCCCCGTCTTGTAACGGGGGACGTGAGCATCACACCGAGTAAGTATCGCCGGTGAGTAGCCTGAGCGCTCACTAACAGCGGTAACGTTAACTATGGTAAAGGAAAGGAGAATCTTATGTTTCGTTGGGGCATTATATTTCTGGTTATCGCGTTAATTGCCGCTGCTCTGGGCTTTGGTGGCCTGGCCGGTACGGCAGCAGGTGCGGCAAAAATCGTCTTTGTCGTCGGGATCATTCTGTTCCTGGTCAGCCTGTTTATGGGACGTCGGCGTCCATAGCGACCCGTAAACTCCCGCTAATCGTAAAGCCAGTCCTTGTGACTGGCTTTCACGGTTTCAGAAAACAAAAAATTCAGATAAGCTCTTAATAAATAAAAAAATGACAGGAAAGCAGGGTGGGGCAGAGAATTCCCGTTACGCTCGGCAATATAGCGCCGTTGGCGTTGAGTTCCTTTCGCCCGGGGCGACTCGCCTTAGTTTGTGAAGGCGGCGGCCAACGAGGCATCTTTACTGCCGGCGTGCTGGACGAATTCATGCGCGCGCAATTTAACCCTTTCGAACTCTTCTTTGGCACCTCTGCCGGGGCGCAGAATATCTCGGCCTACCTCTGTAACCAGCCCGGCTACGCGCGCAAAGTCATTATGCGCTACACCACATCCCGTGAGTTTTTTAACCCGGTGCGCTTCGTGCGCGGCGGTAACCTGATCGACCTCGACTGGCTGGTGGAGTCCACGGCCAGAGAGATGCCGCTGGCGATGGATACCGCCGCCCGCCTGTTTGACGTTGGCAAGCTGTTCTATATGTGCGCCTGTCGGGGAGATGACTATACGCCTGGCTACTTCTCTCCGACCAGCCAGACCTGGCTGGATCTGATCCGCGCTACCAGCGCCATTCCCGGCTTTTACCGTAGCGGCGTGATGCTGGACGGCATTAACTATCTCGACGGCGGCATCAGTGATGCCATCCCGGTGCAGGAGGCGGCAAAGCGGGGGGCGAAAACCATCGTGGTGATCCGCACCGTGCCGTCGCAGATGTACTATACCCCGCAATGGTTCAAACGCATGGAGCGCTGGCTGGGCGACAGCAGCTTGCAGCCTTTCGTCAATCTGGTTCACCACCATGAGAGTAGCTACCATGCAATCCAGCAGTTTATTGAGAAGCCCCCCGGCAAGCTGCGGATCTTTGAGATCTACCCACCGCGCCTGCTAAAAAGCATGGCCCTCGGCAGCCGTCTGCCAGCGCTGCGCGATGACTACAAGCTGGGGCGGCTGTGCGGCCGCTACTTCCTTGCTACTGTCGGTAAGCTGCTGGTGGACGAGCCGCCGCTGCTGCGTCATGCACCGCGTATCGTCACCCCGGCAACGGTGGTAGTGCCGCCTGCGGTAGTGGCAAACGACGCCCTGACGACACCCCTGGTTGATGCCCCGCAGGCCAACGACACGACCTTCAGTAAAGAGAGTTCGGCATGACGCAACGCTTTATCGATACCCACTGCCACTTTGATTTTCCGCCCTTTACCGGCGATGAGGCGCAGAGCCTTGCCAGAGCCAGTGCGGCAGGCGTCGAGGCCGTGATCGTACCTGCCGTTGAAGCGGCACATTTTTCCCGCGTGCTGGCGCTCGCCGAACGGTTTGAATCCGTCTATGCTGCGCTGGGCCTGCACCCCATCGTGATTGAAAACCATACTCCGGAGTGCATCGACAGGCTAGCTGACCAGCTTGCCGCACGGCCCACCAGGCTGGTGGCGGTGGGGGAAATAGGGCTGGATCTCTATCGGGAAGATCCGCAGTTTGATAAGCAGGAGCAGCTGCTTGATGAACAGCTTAAGCTGGCAAAGCGCTACGATCTGCCGGTGATCCTCCACTCCCGGCGCACCCATGACAAGCTGGCGATGCACCTCAAGCGTCATAGCCTGCCGCGCACCGGGGTGGTACACGGCTTTGCGGGCAGCCTGCAGCAGGCCCAGCGCTTTATTGAGATGGGCTACCGGATTGGCGTCGGGGGTACCATCACCTATCCGCGGGCGAGTAAAACCCGCGACGTTATCGCCCGCCTGCCGCTCACCGCCTTACTGCTCGAAACGGACGCACCGGATATGCCGCTCAACGGTTTCCAGGGAGAGCCTAACCGTCCGGAGCAGGCCGCCCGCGTCTTTAGCACACTTTGTGAGCTACGCCCGGAGCCCCCTGACGAGATTGCTGCTACGCTTCTTGATAATACCTATCAAACGTTTATGTGAAAATTTTACCATTTCTCTCCCGTCCGGGCGCAATGTTCCGGCTGCCTGTCGCGTTTAACCAGGGTGTTATGTTAGAATTCTAACATGTCAGCCGTGCCGGGCAGTCCGGCAATGAACGGCTTAAATAGTGACGTATCTCACGCTTATATTGTGCAACTTTGCATGACGTTTTCATTAACTGTGATGTACGTCGAAGTGTCGTGGCGGGAGGATGTTAGAATAGTAACAGACCCGCCCGGTTAAAAAATGAACCGGCAAACGCCGTCTTCAGCTTCTGGAGAGTGTTATGAGTGATTTAACTGCAAGCAGCCTGCGCGCATTGCAACTGATGGATTTGACCACCCTGAACGATGATGACACCGATGCGAAAGTGATCGCCCTGTGCCATCAGGCGAAAACACCGGTGGGCAACACCGCCGCTATCTGCATCTACCCGCGCTTTATTCCGATTGCGCGTAAGACCCTGAAAGAGCAGGGTACGCCGGAGATCCGCATCGCGACGGTCACTAACTTCCCGCACGGCAACGACGATATCGAGATCGCACTGGCAGAGACCCGCGCGGCTATCGCCTACGGCGCGGACGAAGTGGACGTCGTGTTCCCGTATCGGGCGCTGATTGCCGGTAACGAGCAGGTCGGTTTCGATCTGGTCCAGGCCTGTAAAGCCGCCTGTGCCGAAGCCAACGTGCTGCTGAAGGTGATCATTGAGACCGGCGAGCTGAAAGAGGAGGCGCTGATCCGTAAAGCCTCTGAGATCGCTATCAAAGCGGGTGCGGACTTTATTAAAACGTCCACCGGTAAAGTGCCGGTTAACGCCACCCTGGAGAGCGCGCGCATTATGCTGGAAACCATCCGCGATCTGGGCGTCGAGAAAACCGTAGGCTTCAAACCGGCAGGCGGCGTGCGTACGGCGGAAGATGCCGCGCAGTTCCTCGCCATTGCCGACCAGCTGTTCGGCGCAGAGTGGGCTGACTCACGCCACTACCGCTTTGGCGCATCCAGCCTGCTGGCGAGCCTGCTGAAGGCGCTCGGCCACGGCGACGGTAAAAGCGCAAGCAGCTATTAAGATGCAATTCGCCTGATGGCGCTTCGCTTATCAGGCCTACTGGATCGTAGGGCGGGTAAGCGTAGCGCCACCCGCCAATACCGATCCTATACACCAGGGGGTTACCTTGTTTCTCGCTCAAGAAATTATTCGAAAAAAACGCGATGGCCATGCCCTCAGCGACGAAGAGATTCGCTTTTTTATCAACGGCATTCGTGATAACACCATTTCAGAAGGTCAGATCGCCGCGCTGGCGATGACTATCTTTTTCCATGACATGGCCATGCCGGAGCGCGTCTCCCTGACTATGGCGATGCGCGACTCGGGTACGGTGCTGGACTGGAAAAGCCTCAGCCTGAACGGCCCGATCGTCGATAAACACTCTACCGGCGGCGTGGGCGACGTCACCTCGCTGATGCTCGGCCCGATGGTCGCAGCCTGCGGCGGCTACGTGCCGATGATCTCCGGACGCGGCCTGGGCCACACCGGCGGTACCCTCGACAAGCTGGAAGCTATCCCCGGCTTTGACATCTTCCCAAGCGATAGCCGCTTCCGGGATATTATTAAGGACGTGGGCGTCGCGATTATCGGCCAGACCAGCTCCCTCGCCCCGGCGGACAAGCGCTTTTACGCCACCCGCGACATCACCGCCACGGTTGACTCTATTCCGCTGATCACCGCCTCTATTCTGGCGAAAAAGCTCGCAGAAGGGCTGGATGCGCTGGTGATGGATGTGAAAGTGGGCAGCGGCGCGTTTATGCCTACCTATGAACTGTCTGCAGCACTGGCCGAAGCTATCGTTGGCGTCGCCAACGGCGCAGGCGTGCGTACTACCGCCCTGCTGACCGATATGAACCAGGTTCTGGCCTCCAGCGCCGGTAATGCGGTAGAGGTGCGCGAGGCGGTGCAGTTCCTGACCGGCGAGTACCGCAACCCGCGCCTGCTCGACGTCACCATGGCGCTGTGCGTGGAGATGCTGATCTCCGGCAAGCTTGCCCGCGACGATGCCGATGCTCGCCAGCAGCTGCAGGCAGTGCTGGATAACGGCAACGCGGCAGAGGTCTTTGGCCGGATGGTTGCCGCGCAAAAAGGCCCGGCTGACTTCGTCGAGAACTACGCGAAGTACCTGCCGACGGCGACCCTCAGCAAGGCGGTCTACGCCGATACCGAAGGCTTTGTCTCGGCGATGGATACCCGCGCGCTGGGTATGGCGGTGGTATCCATGGGCGGCGGTCGTCGCCAGGCCTCTGACAGCATCGACTACAGCGTCGGCTTTACCGATATGGCGCGTCTGGGGGACAGTATTGACGGCCAGCGGCCGCTGGCGGTGATCCACGCTAAAGACGAAGCCAGCTGGCAGGAAGCGGCGAAAGCGGTTAAGGCTGCCGTGACGTTAGACGATCAAGCTCCCGAAACCACGCCAACCGTCTATCGTCGTATAACTGAATAGCTGTATACTGATCTGATCGATTTTTTATGAAGCACTAATTTTTCTGAAGCACTAAGTACGGAGAAAATATGAAACGTGCATTTATTATGGTGCTGGACTCTTTCGGCATCGGCGCTACTGAAGATGCGGAGCGCTTCGGCGACGCAGGTTCTGACACCCTCGGCCATATTGCCGAAGCCTGCGCCAAAGGCGAAGCCAACACCGGCCGCCAGGGCCCGCTGAATCTGCCTAATTTGACCCGTCTGGGCCTGGCGAAAGCGCATGAAGGCTCTACCGGTACTATTCCTGCGGGAATGGACGGTAACGCAGAGGTTGTTGGCGCGTACGCATGGGCGCACGAGCTCTCCTCTGGTAAAGATACGCCATCGGGCCACTGGGAAATTGCCGGCGTGCCGGTACTCTTTGACTGGGGCTACTTTTCCGACACCGAGAACAGCTTCCCACAGGAACTGCTCGACAAGCTGGTAGCGCGTGCCGGGCTGCCGGGCTACCTGGGCAACTGCCACTCCTCCGGGACGGTGATCCTGGATCAGCTCGGCGAAGAGCATATGAAAACCGGCAAGCCGATTTTCTTCACCTCTGCGGACTCGGTATTCCAGATCGCCTGCCATGAAGAGACCTATGGTCTGGATAAGCTCTACGAGCTGTGCGAAATCGCCCGTGAAGAGCTGACCGAAGGCGGCTACAACATTGGCCGCGTGATTGCGCGTCCGTTTGTTGGCGACAAGGCGGGTAACTTCCAGCGTACCGGTAACCGTCACGATCTGGCAGTCGAGCCACCGGCACCCACCATCCTGCAGAAGCTGGTGGAAGAGAAGGATGGCCATGTGGTATCGGTAGGCAAAATTGCCGATATCTATGCCCACGTTGGCATTACTAAAAAAGTGAAAGCCACCGGCCTGGACGCGCTGTTTGACGCTACCGTCAAAGAGATGAAGGAAGCGGGTGATAACACTATCGTGTTTACCAACTTCGTTGACTTCGACTCCTCCTGGGGGCATCGCCGTGATGTGTCGGGCTATGCGGGCGGCCTTGAGCTGTTCGACCGCCGTCTGCCGGAGCTGTTAGCGCTGGTAGAGGAGGGTGACATCATCATCTTCACCGCCGACCACGGCTGCGACCCGACCTGGACCGGTACGGACCACACCCGCGAGCACATTCCGGTGCTGATCTACGGCCCGAACGTTAAGCCTGGCTCGCTGGGCCACCGTGACACCTTCGCGGATATCGGCCAGACGCTGGCATCGTACTTTGGTACGTCGCCAATGGAATACGGCAAAAATATGCTGTAATGCTTTTGCCCGGCGGCGCTCTGCTTGCCGGGCATACGGATCCTGTAGGCCGGATAAGGCGTAGCCGCCATCCGGCGCAAAAATGTATAAAAAGGAATGAAAATGGCAACTCCCCACATTAATGCCGAAATGGGCGATTTCGCTGACGTTGTGCTGATGCCGGGCGATCCGCTGCGTGCTAAACATATCGCGGAAACCTTCTTTGAAGACGTGCGTGAAGTGAACAACGTGCGCGGTATGCTGGGCTACACCGGCACCTACAAAGGGCGCAAAATCTCCGTGATGGGCCACGGCATGGGTATTCCGTCCTGCTCTATCTACACCAAAGAGCTGATCACCGATTTTGGCGTGAAGAAGATCATCCGCGTAGGCTCCTGCGGCGCGGTTCGCGCTGACGTTAAGCTGCGCGACGTGGTCATTGGTATGGGTGCCTGCACCGATTCCAAAGTGAACCGTCTGCGCTTCAAGGATCATGACTTTGCGGCGATTGCTGACTTTGACATGGTGCGCAATGCGGTAGACGCGGCCAAAGCGCTGGGCGTTGACGCTCGCGTCGGCAACATCTTCTCTGCCGATCTCTTCTACACCCCGGATCCGACCATGTTCGACGTGATGGAAAAATATGGCATTCTCGGCGTAGAGATGGAAGCGGCGGGGATCTACGGCGTAGCGGCAGAGTTTGGTGCGAAAGCGCTGACCATCTGTACCGTGTCCGACCATATCCGTACCCACGAGCAGACCACCGCTGCCGAGCGTCAGACGACCTTCAACGACATGATCAAGATCGCGTTGGAGTCCGTGCTGCTGGGCGACAAAGAGTAAGTTTGTGCTGTGCCGGGTGGCGGCTTCGCCTTACCCGGCCTACCGCACTGCGTTACCAATCCATTCTGATAACTCCCGTAGCTCCCTCTCCTGCTCTGGAAAATCACCTAACAGCGCATCGCACGCCTGCTGCAGCCTATCCGCGCGGTAGAGGCACCCCTGCAGACGCGCCGCCAGCGCCTCCAGCGGGGCCGGATTCAGGCTGTCGGTAAAGATCTGCGTACGCGTAATGTGTCCTCGCTCGACGTCAAAATGCAGCTCAACGCCGCCCCAGGTGAAGCGCTCATCCAGCAGGTGGCTGAACGAGGGGGCCTGACCGAAATTCCACTCCCAGCTGCTCTGACGGGCAAAGGTATCGGCAAAGTTCGGCAGATCCGGCGTCTTATCGGGAGAGATAATCTCCGCCGCGACGCGCTCGCCGTAATGGGCAAAAAAGGCCTCGGTGACGGCGTCGCAGATCGCCTCATGGGTGATGCCCGGCAGCAGATCGACCAGGTTCGCCACCCGTCCGCGCACTGAGGTGATCCCCTTGGCCTGAAGCTTCTTCTTATCGGGGTTAAGGTAGTTCGCCAGCCGGCTCAGATCGGCATTGAGCAACAGCGTCCCGTGATGGAAGCCACGATCCGGGGTCTCGCGATAGGCCGAACCGGAGACTTTGCGATCGCCCTCCGCAGTTTTGACTACCAGATCGTTACGTCCCGAGGCGTCTGCCGCGACGCCCAGCGCGTTGAGGGCAGTGAGCACAATGTTGGTCGAGATAGTCTTGTCATACTCCGGCTTGCCCGCCATAAAGGTAAAACAGGTATTGCCGAGATCGTGAAACACCGCGCCGCCGCCGCTGCTGCGCCGGGCGAGGCGGACGTTATCCTCCTCCATGCGCCGGGTATTGCACTCTTTCCACGGGTTTTGCGCCCGGCCAATCACCACCGTATCGGCGTTGCGCCACAGAAACAGCACGCGCTGGGTAGCGGGCATCTGGCGAAAGATCGACTCCTCTACCGCCAGGTTAAACCAGGGATCGTATGAATCAGAAATAAGCAGACGTAATGTGGACATGGCAGCTTTCCTTTTCTTTATTTGCCCCCATCTTAACGACAAAGCGGCGCGTATGCATACCCGGCCTACGGCTCGCGTTTCTCGCTCTCCTCCTCCTCCGGTACCGACCGGCTGGCGGTGAGCAGGAAGGGCGACTGCTGCCAGCGGGTGCGCTTGCCCTGCAGCAGCGTGCGGGTCAGCACCACGCCAATCGCCAGCGACAGGAGCAGCATCAGGCGGAGGATATTTGTGGTATTATCGACCTGTTTTGCTTCGGTCGGTAGGGTATGGGTGTCGAGGGTCAGACGCAGGTAGCCGAGCGGGCCATTTTTTCCCTGTATAGGTTCAACAATCTGCTGGTTGAAGTAGCCGCCGGCTTTTTTTCCGTCCAGCGCCAGACGGTCGCGGACGTCGACGCTCTCTCCTGAACGTGCAATCAGATCGCCCTGCTCATCGTAGACCCCCGCGTCAAGAATGCGGCTCCCTTCGGTAAGCTGGCGCAGCAGCGCGCTAATCGGCTTTTCGTCCGGCGTTTCGCTGCGCATCAGCGGCGTCAGGTTCAGGGTCACCTGGTGCGCCAGGGTGCGGGCCAGCTCTTCAAACTGGGGGTTACGCGCCCGCTGGTGGCTCTGGCTAAACCATGACGCCCCCTGCATCAGCGCTACCAGCAGGGCGAGACAGATGAGCACAATCACAGCGCGATGCAGCCGGAATCTCAGTTTTGCGCGGGCCATATTCTTACCTGATGAAAATTTGAGGTTAGCATGTTGCCAGAAGCGATGATTACAGGGTAGCCTCATGCGTTATTTTTACCCGGATGCGTTTGGCCGCACGTGTTTTTACAGGAGCTTTAATGTCTAACAGTTTAACCTGGCGCGACCTGCCCGAAGCCGTCTCTCAGTGGCCTGGGCTGCCGCTCTCTTTAAGCGGCGACGAGGTGATGCCGCTCGATTATCACGCGGGTCGCAGCGGTTGGCTGCTCTATGGCCGCAGCCTGGATAAACAGCGCCTGACGGCGTATCAGCGCTCGCTCGGCGCGGCGATGGTGATCGTCGCCGCCTGGTGCGTTGAGGATTACCAGGTGATCCGCCTGGCCGGTTCGCTGACGCCACGGGCGACGCGCCTGGCGCACGATGCCGGTCTGGACGTTGCGCCGCTGGGTAAGATACCGCACCTGCGTACGCCGGGCCTGCTGGTGATGGACATGGACTCCACCGCGATCCAGATCGAGTGCATCGATGAGATTGCCAAGCTGGCGGGCACCGGTGAGATGGTCGCCGAGGTGACCGAGCGGGCGATGCGCGGCGAGCTGGACTTTACTGCCAGCCTGCGCAGCCGCGTTGGCACCCTCAAGGGGGCCGATGCCAGCATTCTGCACCAGGTGCGCGACGGCCTGCCGCTGATGCCGGGCCTGACCCAGCTGGTGCTGAAGCTGGAGACGCTGGGCTGGAAGGTGGCTATCGCCTCCGGCGGCTTCACCTTCTTTGCCGACTACCTGCGCGACAGGCTGCGCCTGACCGCCGCCGTGGCCAACGAGCTGGAGATTGTCGACGGCAAGCTGACCGGCCACGTCGTGGGCGACATTGTGGATGCCCAGTACAAGGCGGCCACGCTGCTGCGCCTGGCCCAGGAGTACGATATTCCGCTGGCGCAGACCGTGGCGATCGGCGACGGTGCCAACGATCTGCCGATGATCAAATCGGCGGGGCTGGGGATCGCCTATCACGCGAAACCCAAAGTAAATGAGAAGACGGAAGTGACTATCCGTCACGCTGACCTGATGGGCGTTTTCTGTATCCTGTCGGGCAGCCTGAACCAGAACTAACGAGGTAAACGTGGCGAAAGCTCCAAAACGCGCATTTGTCTGTAATGAATGCGGTGCGGATTATCCGCGCTGGCAGGGGCAGTGCAGCGCCTGTCATGCCTGGAACACCATCACCGAGGTGCGCGTTGCGGCATCTCCGACGGTTGCGCGCAACGAGCGGCTGAGCGGCTATGCCGGCAACGCAGGCGTCTCGAAGGTGCAGAAGCTGTCAGAGATTAGCCTGGAGGCGCTGCCGCGCTTCTCTACCGGCTTTAAAGAGTTTGACCGCGTGCTGGGCGGCGGCGTGGTGCCGGGTAGCGCGATCCTGATCGGCGGTAACCCGGGGGCAGGTAAATCGACCCTGCTGCTGCAAACCCTGTGCAAGCTCTCTGAAAGCATGAAGACGCTGTACGTCACCGGCGAGGAGTCGCTCCAGCAGGTCGCCATGCGCGCCCATCGTCTGGGGCTGCCGACCACTAACCTGAATATGCTCTCCGAGACCAGCATCGAGCAGATCTGCGCGATCGCCGAGGAGGAGCTGCCGAAGCTAATGGTGATCGACTCGATCCAGGTGATGCACATGGCAGATATCCAGTCGTCGCCGGGCAGCGTGGCCCAGGTGCGTGAGACCGCGGCCTACCTGACGCGATTCGCCAAAACGCGCGGCGTCGCCATTGTGATGGTCGGCCATGTCACCAAAGACGGCTCGCTGGCCGGGCCAAAAGTGCTGGAACACTGCATCGACTGTTCGGTGCTGCTGGACGGCGACGCTGATTCACGCTTCCGTACCCTGCGCAGCCATAAGAACCGCTTTGGGGCGGTGAACGAGCTGGGCGTCTTTGCGATGACCGAGCAGGGCCTGCGCGAGGTCAGCAACCCGTCGGCCATCTTCCTCAGCCGAGGCGACGAGGTCACCTCCGGCAGCTCGGTGATGGTGGTCTGGGAGGGCACCCGCCCGCTGCTGGTCGAGATCCAGGCCCTGGTAGATCAGTCGATGATGTCTAACCCGCGCCGCGTGGCGGTGGGTCTGGAGCAGAACCGGCTGGCGATCCTGCTGGCGGTACTGCATCGCCACGGCGGACTGCAGATGGCGGACCAGGATGTCTTTGTGAACGTCGTCGGCGGGGTGAAGGTCACCGAGACCAGCGCCGATCTGGCGCTGCTGCTGGCGATGGTCTCCAGCCTGCGCGACCGACCGCTGCCGGACGATCTGGTGGTGTTTGGTGAGGTGGGGCTGGCCGGCGAGATCCGCCCGGTGCCCAGCGGCCAGGAGCGTATCTCCGAGGCGGCCAAGCACGGTTTCCGTCGGGCGATCGTACCGGCGGCGAACGTGCCGAAAAAACCACCGGCTGGGATGCAGGTGTTTGGCGTGAAAAAACTTGCCGATGCGCTAAGCGTGTTTGACGACTTATAATTACCACTACGATTTTGCAGGAGGCACCGTAATTTATGTCGTCATTTGACTATCTGAAAACCGCCATCCGCCAGAAGGGCTGCACGCTACAGCAGGTGGCGGAGGCGAGCGGCATGACCAAGGGCTACCTGAGCCAGCTGCTCAATGCCAAGATCAAAAGCCCCAGCGCGCAGAAGCTGGAGGCGCTGCACCGCTTCCTCGGGCTGGAGTTTCCCCGGCTGCAAAAAAACATCGGCGTGGTGTTTGGCAAATTCTACCCGCTGCACACCGGCCATATATACCTGCTGCAGCGCGCCTGCAGCCAGGTGGACGAGCTGCATGTCATCATGGGCTACGACGAGACGCGCGATCGCGCCCTGTTTGAAGAGAGCGCCATGTCCCAGCAGCCCACGGTGCCCGACCGCCTGCGCTGGCTGCTACAGACCTTTAAGTACCAGAAGAATATCCGCATCCACGCCTTTAACGAGGAGGGGATGGAGCCGTATCCGCACGGCTGGGACGTCTGGAGTAAAGGGATTAAAGCCTTTATGGATGAGAAGGGGATCCAGCCCAACTGGATCTACACCTCCGAAGAGGCCGATGCCAAGCAGTATGAGAAGCACCTCGACATCGAGACGGTGCTGATCGATCCGAAACGTACCTTTATGAATATCAGCGGCGGACAGATCCGCGCCAACCCGTTCCGCTACTGGGAGTATATCCCCACCGAGGTGAAGCCCTTCTTTGTGCGGACGGTAGCGATCCTCGGCGGCGAGTCGAGCGGCAAATCGACGCTGGTGAATAAGCTCGCTAACATCTTCAATACCACCAGCGCCTGGGAGTACGGGCGTGACTACGTCTTCTCCCATCTTGGCGGTGATGAGATGGCGCTTCAGTACTCCGACTACGACAAAATCGCCCTCGGCCAGGCGCAGTACATCGACTTTGCGGTGAAGTACGCCAATAAGGTGGCCTTTATCGATACCGATTTCGTTACTACCCAGGCCTTCTGCAAAAAGTATGAGGGACGCGAGCACCCGTTTGTGCAGGCGATGATCGACGAGTACCGCTTCGACCTGGTGATCCTGCTGGAGAATAACACCCCGTGGGTCGCCGACGGCCTGCGCAGTCTCGGCAGCTCGGTGGATCGCAAAACCTTCCAGACCATGCTGGTCTCTATGCTTAACGACAACGGGATCGACTTTATCCACGTGGAGGAGTCGGATTATGACGGGCGCTTCCTGCGCTGCGTGGAGCTGGTGAAAGAGATGATGGGCGAGCAGGGATAAAAAAACGGCCTTCGGGGGAAGGCCGCTATCATTACTTAGAGATACGCTTGTACTTGATACGCTTCGGCTCCAGCGCGTCTGCGCCGAGGGTGCGTTTCTTATACTCTTCGTACTCGGTGAAGTTACCTTCAAAGAACTCCACTTTACCCTCGTCCTGGTAATCCAGAATGTGGGTCGCGATACGGTCGAGGAACCAACGGTCGTGCGAGATAACCATCGCGCAGCCCGGGAACTCCAGCATGGCGTTTTCCAGCGCCCGCAGGGTTTCGATATCCAGGTCGTTGGTCGGTTCATCGAGCAGCAGCACGTTACCGCCAACCTGCAGCAGCTTGGCCAGGTGCAGACGGCCACGCTCACCGCCGGACAGCTCGCCCACGCGTTTGCCCTGATCGACGCCTTTGAAGTTAAAGCGGCCCACGTAGGCGCGGCTTGGCATCTCGGTGTTGCCGATCTTCATGATATCCAGCCCGCCGGAAACCTCTTCCCACACGGTTTTGCTGTTATCCATCGCGTCACGGAACTGATCCACGGAGGCCAGCTTCACGGTTTCACCCAGGGTGATGGTGCCGCTGTCAGGCTGTTCCTGACCGGACATCATGCGGAACAGGGTAGATTTACCCGCGCCGTTCGGACCGATGATGCCAACAATCGCCCCTTTCGGTACCGAGAAGCTCAGATCGTCGATCAGCACACGGTCGCCGTAGGATTTGCGCAGGTTGCTCACCTCAACGACTTTATCCCCCAGACGTGCTCCAGGCGGAATAAACAGTTCGTTGGTTTCGTTACGCTTCTGGTATTCAGTGTTGTTCAGCTCTTCAAAGCGGGCCAGACGGGCTTTGCCCTTAGACTGACGGCCTTTCGCGCCCTGACGAACCCACTCCAGCTCTTTCTCAATCGACTTACGGCGGGCCGCTTCCTGAGAGGCTTCCTGGGCCAGACGCTGGTCTTTCTGCTCCAGCCAGGAGGAGTAGTTACCCTCCCACGGAATGCCTTCACCACGGTCAAGCTCAAGGATCCAGCCGGCAACGTTATCGAGGAAGTAACGGTCGTGGGTGATTGCCACCACGGTGCCTTCGAAGTCGTGCAGGAAGCGCTCCAGCCAGGCCACGGACTCGGCGTCCAGGTGGTTGGTGGGTTCGTCGAGCAGCAGCATGTCTGGTTTTTCCAGCAGCAGGCGGCACAGCGCTACGCGGCGGCGTTCACCCCCGGAGAGCTTATCCACTTTGGCATCCCAGTCCGGCAGGCGCAGGGCGTCAGCGGCGCGCTCCAGCTGCACGTTCAGGTTGTGGCCGTCGTGGGCCTGGATAATCTCTTCAAACTTGCCCTGCTGGGCCGCGAGCTTATCGAAGTCAGCGTCCGGCTCTGCGTACTTGGCGTACACCTCGTCGAGGCCTTTCAGGGCGTTAACCACCTCGGCCACGGCTTCTTCAATGGATTCACGCACGGTGTGCTCTGGGTTCAGCTTCGGCTCCTGCGGCAGGTAGCCGATTTTCAGACCGGGCTGCGGGCGGGCTTCACCTTCAATGTCGGTATCGATGCCGGCCATAATGCGCAGCAGGGTGGACTTACCCGCACCGTTGAGACCGAGAACGCCAATTTTTGCGCCCGGGAAGAAGCTCAGCGAGATATTTTTCAGAATATGACGTTTCGGCGGAACCACTTTGCCGACACGATGCATGGTATAAACGAATTGAGCCACGTTGGACTTCGCCTCTTTTATCGTAATGTGAATGGTACTCAGCTGCCGAGTGTAGCCGTTTTTGGGGTGCAATCCCAGCCAGCTGCGTCACGAGTGTTAAATCAGACTCAAAAGTAAAAAAGTGTCCAGCGCGTGGCGGATTGCGAAATGCCTGGTTAGCATGAATGGGTTATGCGCCAACAAACTTATTTATATGGAGAAAGTGCCTGTGAATGCTAAACCTGTCGCCTGGCGACTGCTGGCCGTCGGCTGCTGCATGCTGTCGGTAAGCGGCCTGGCACGCGCTGACTCACTGGATGAGCAGCGAAACCGCTATGCACAAATCAAGCAGGCGTGGGACAACAAGCAGATGGACGTCGTGGCGCAGCTGATGCCGGAACTCAAGGACTATCCTCTCTATCCCTATCTGGAGTACCGCCAGATCAATGACGATCTGATGAATCAGCCAGCCATGGCGGTGAGCAACTTTGTGCAGGCCAATCCGACGCTGCCCCCCGCCCGCAACCTGAAGTCGCGCTTTGTGAACGAGCTGGCACGCCGTGAGGACTGGCGCGGCCTGCTGGCGTTTAGCCCGGACAAACCGGCAACGACCGAAGCGCAGTGCAACTACTACTATGCCAAATGGAACACCGCCCAGCCTGACGCGGCGTGGGAGGGGGCAAAAACGCTGTGGCTGACCGGAAAGAGCCAGCCCAATGCCTGCGACAGGCTGTTTGGGGCGTGGCGCGCCTCCGGCAAGCAGGATCCGCTGGCCTTCCTGGAACGCATTCGGCTGGCGATGAAGGCGGGCAATACCCGCCTCGTTCTCCTGCTGGCGAACCAGATGCCTAGCGAATACCAGACCATCTCCAGCGCCATTGTCGATCTGGCAAACGATCCCAACAGCGTGCTGACCTTCGCTCGCACCACCGGCGCGACCGACTTTACCCGGCAGATGGCCCAGGAGGCGTTTGAGAGCGTCGCCCGCCAGGACGTGGAAAACGCGCGCCTGATGATCCCATCGCTGGCTTCGGCGCAGCAGCTTAACGAGGAGCAGACCCAGGCGCTGCGGGAGATTGTCGTCTGGCGGCTGATGGGCAACGACGTCACCGAGGAGCAGGCGCGCTGGCGCGATGACGCCATTATGCGCTCCCAGTCAACGTCGCTGGTAGAGCGCCGGGTACGCCTGGCGTTAGGCACAGGCGATCGTCAGGGACTCAATACCTGGCTGGCCCGCCTGCCGATGGAAGCGAAAGAGAAAGAGGAGTGGCGTTACTGGCAGGCGGATCTGCTACTGGAGCGTGGCCGTGAAGAGGAAGGCAATACCATCCTGCACGATCTGATGCAGAAGCGCGGCTTCTATCCTATGGTTGCCGCGCAGCGCCTTGGCGAAGAGTATCAACTGAAGATCGACAAGGCGTCGGGCGAGCCGGATCCGCAGCTGGTGCAGAGTCCAGAGATGGCGCGGGTGCGGGAGCTTATGTTCTGGGGCCTCGACAACACTGCACGCAGCGAGTGGGCCAACCTGGTCAGCAGCCGCACGCCGCAACAGCAGGCTCAGCTGGCGCGCTACGCCTACGATCGTCAGTGGTGGGATCTAGGCGTGCAGGCGACCATCGCCGGCAAGCTGTGGGATCAGCTGCAGGAGCGTTTCCCGCTGGCCTGGCGCGATCTCTTTGAACGCTATACCAGCGGCAAGGATATTCCCCAGAGCTATGCGATGGCGATTGCCCGCCAGGAGAGCGCCTGGAATCCGAAGGCGCGCTCACCGGTTGGGGCAAGCGGTCTGATGCAGGTGATGCCGGGTACGGCAACGCATACGGTGCAGATGTTCAATATTCCAGGCTACAGCGATCCTGCCCAGCTGCTGGATCCGCAAACCAATATCGATATCGGCACCAGCTATCTGCAATACGTCTATAACCAGTTCGGCAATAACCGCATCTTTGCGTCGGCGGCCTATAACGCCGGGCCTGGACGAGTGCGGACCTGGCTTGGCAACAGCGCCGGACGCATTGACGCGGTGGCGTTTGTGGAGAGCATTCCCTTCTCGGAGACGCGGGGCTACGTGAAAAACGTGCTGGCCTATGATGCCTATTACCGCTACTTCCTGGGTGGGAAACCGACTCTGCTGACCGCCACGGAGTGGGGCCGCCGTTACTGATCCGGCGGTTTGTGTTATGCTGTTGTACTCGTCAACGAGTATGGCAGCCTAACATGACCCAGCAATCCCCTTATTCAGCAGAAGTAGCCGAACAGCGTCATCAGGAGTGGTTGCGCTTCGTCGAACTGCTCCAGCACGCCTACGACCAGGATCTGCACCTGCCGCTGCTTAATCTGATGCTGACCCCTGACGAGCGCGAAGCGCTGGGCACGCGGGTACGTATTATTGAGGAGCTTCTGCGCGGTGAAATGAGCCAGCGGGAGCTCAAAAACGAGCTGGGCACCGGCATCGCCACCATTACCCGCGGCTCCAACAGCCTGAAAGCTGCCCCGCCAGAACTGCGTCTGTGGCTGGAGAAGGCGCTGCTGAAAGGCTAGCGGTACGCCGCATGGTGAAACGGGCTGAGGGCCAGGATCACCGCCTGATGGTAGACGCTGCTCCGCGTCAGCACGCCGTGGGTAAAGACGCCGATCGCCCCCTCTTTACGTCCAATCTCATCGATGCCGGTGACCTCTGACATCACCGGCCCGAGCGCCTCTCCGGCACGCACGCGGCTCAGTATTGCCGCTGGCAGCGGCAGGGTAGCGGAACGCGCTTCGCCGCGCTGCGCCTGGCTCTCAATCACCACCCAGCTAAAGGTACTGTCCTCATCTATCCCTGCTTCAATGGCTACCCAGAAGTCGGCATCGGGACGCGCCTGACGGGCATTCTCCACGCGATTACGTGCGCCAGCCCGCGTTTCTGTGCTGCCAAGCGGCTGCTCCGGTACGCCGCTCTCGACGGCCACGGACTCGATATGGCAGGATCCTTCGCCGAAAATCTCGTTGAATGCGTGCAGAATAGCCTTAATTTTGGCGGGATTAGTGGTAGCTGAGACAACATGGTGCATAATCTAACCAACTCATATAAAAAATTTCATCGCAGTATAACGGATAAAAAGCATGTTACAGGTATACCTTGTTCGCCACGGTGAAACGCAGTGGAACGCCGAGCGTCGTATTCAGGGCCAGTCAGACAGTCCGCTGACGGCCAAAGGGGAGCAGCAGGCACAGCAGGTGGCCGAGCGCGCGAAAGCGCTGGGGATCACCCACGTTATCGCCAGCGATCTGGGGCGCACGCAGCGCACGGCGGAGATCATTGCCGACTACTGCGGGTGTGAGATTTCGCTGGATGCCCGCCTGCGGGAGCTGGATATGGGCGTGCTGGAACAGCGCCCTATCGATTCGTTGACCGAGGAAGAGGAGCAGTGGCGTCGCCAGCTGGTCAACGGCACGTCCGATGGCCGCATTCCCGACGGGGAGTCGATGCAGGAGCTGAGCGAGCGTATGCATGCGGTGCTGGCCACCTGCCTGGAACTGCCGGAAGGCAGCCGCCCGCTGCTGGTTAGTCACGGTATGGCGCTGGGCTGTCTGGTCAGCACTATCCTTGGCCTGCCAGCCTGGGCAGAGCGTCGTCTGCGTCTGCGCAACTGCTCTATCTCACGTATTGATTACCAGCAGAGCCCGTGGCTAGCCTCAGGCTGGGTGGTAGAGACAGCGGGTGACGTATCGCATCTTGATGCCCCCGCGCTGGACGAACTGCAGCGTTAACGACGCACAGGAACCAGATATTCGCAGCGGATATACATCGGCGGCGTCTGGTTCCTGGCTTCGTCACGCGGGAAGAAACGCTCGATATCCAGCCCCTTGCGCCGGGTCAGGTTGAGCATCGGCATACAGGTGCCGTAGATGGTTAAGATAAACTGCTGCAGCTCGGTGCCCGGACCCTCGTAGGTAAACATGACGTACTCTCCGCTCTGCAATACCAGCGGAAAAGCACCCTGTAGGTGGCCGTTAGCCATATCCGGCGTCACGGCGGTGGTGTAGAACACCTCCTGCTCATCATCCTTCTCCAGGCTGGGACGAGGCTCATGCAGGCCGTACAGCTCAGCGGGCAGAGTAGGCGAGTTGCCTAAAAACTCACGCCAGAACTGGATCCGCATCTCATGCCGAAAGGCGGAAATCTCCTCCAGCGAGCAGCTGTAGCTCTGGGTGATCCCCATCAGCGGCGTTTCAGGCAGGGTAATAAACTCATGCTTTGGCAGAGCGAACTCGCCCAGACGCAGCGGCGGACGGATGCCCGACGCGCTCCAGTCAGGGGAGCGGCGATAGAGCGCGGGCGTCAGGTTAAACTGTTTCTTAAACGCACGGGTAAAGGTTTGCTGCGAATCGAAACGATACTGGAGCGCAATATCGAGGATCGGGCGGGCGGTCAGGCGCAGCGCCACGGCGGATTTCGAGAGTCGCCGCGCACGGATATAGGCCCCAATTGCCAGGCCAGTGACGTCCTTAAACATTCTTTGCAGATGCCACTTGGAATAACCTGCTTTGATCGCCACATTATTCAGAGCCAGCGGTTGATCGAGATGATCCTCCAGCCAGTTGAGTAGATCGCGAATAATCCCAGCCTGATCCATACAGTGTCCTCATCCTTAAAACAGTCGTACCCGGTAGCAGGGTTGTGCGAATAATATCATTCCCTGCTATTTTAGCATTCAGTGTTTTTTTTGAGTAAGCGTGCGCTTTAGGCCATTAACGCGTCCCAAAATTTTAATTGCCTGAATCCTAACCGTTTATTTTGCCGGGCAAAATAGTAACACAACGTAATATTCAAAGATGGTAACAATATGAAATACAAGTGCTTAGCAGTAATCTTCGCGCTGGGCCTCGTTGGCCAGACCGCACAGGCTGAAGAGATTGGGTCGGTTGATACCGTCTTTAAAGTCTTCGGACCGGATCACAAAATCGTGGTTGAAGCCTTTGACGATCCCGATGTGAAGAATGTGACATGCTATATCAGCCGGGCAAAAACGGGCGGTATCAAGGGTGGGTTAGGGCTGGCTGAAGATACCTCTGATGCAGCTATCTCCTGTCAGCAGGTAGGGCCGATTGAGCTGAGTGAGAAGGTAAAAAGCGGGAAGGCGCAGGGAGACGTGGTGTTCCAGAAACGCACCTCGCTGGTCTTTAAGAAGCTACAGGTAGTGCGCTTCTATGATGCAAAACGCAACACGCTGGCCTACCTTGCCTACTCCGATAAGGTAGTCGAAGGTTCGCCGAAAAACGCATTAAGCGCCGTGCCGATTATGCCGTGGCATTAATGTGTGACCGTAGGCCGGGCAAACGCAGTGCCGCCCGGCATTACAGTTACACCACCACTTACTCCTGCAGATCGCCGCAGAAGCGGTAGCCTTCGCCGTGAATGGTGGCGATAATCTCTGGCGTATCCGGCGTGGATTCGAAGTGCTTACGAATACGGCGGATGGTCACGTCAACGGTACGGTCATGCGGCTTCAGCTCGCGGCCGGTCATCTTCTTCAGCAGATCGGCACGGGTCTGGATCTTGCCCGGGTTTTCGCAGAAGTGCAGCATGGCGCGAAACTCGCTGCGCGGCAGCTTATACTGCTCACCGTTCGGACTGACCAGCGAGCGGCTGTTGATATCCAGCTCCCAGCCGTTAAATTTGTAGCTGTCGACGCTGCGACGCTCTTCGCTCACCGTGCCCAGATTCATGGTACGGGAGAGCAGGTTGCGTGCGCGGATGGTCAGCTCGCGTGGGTTAAACGGTTTGGTGATGTAATCGTCCGCGCCAATCTCGAGGCCGAGGATCTTATCGACTTCGTTATCACGGCCTGTCAGGAACATCAGGGCGACGTCTGCCTGTTCGCGCAGTTCACGCGCCAGCAGCAGGCCGTTTTTGCCCGGCAGGTTGATATCCATGATCACCAGGTTGATATCGTTATCAGAAAGAATCTGATGCATTTCAGCGCCATCAGTCGCTTCAAAGACATCGTATCCTTCTGCTTCGAAAATGCTCTTCAGCGTGTTGCGAGTAACTAACTCGTCTTCAACAATAAGAATGTGCGGGGTCTGCATGTTTGCTACCTAAATTGCCAACTAAATCGAAACAGGAAGTACAAAAGTCCCTGACCTGCCTGATGCATGTCGCAAATTAACATGAACGGCGTAACATGACTAAAGTACGTAATGGCGTTCTTGATGCACTTTCCATCAACGTCAACAACATCATTAGCTTGGTCGTGGGTACTTTCCCTCTGGACCCGACAGTGTCAAAAACGGCTGTCATCCTAACCATTTTAACAGCAACATAACAGGTTAAGACGCACCGGACACCCAATAAAACTACGGTTCGTTGACATATATCAAGTTCAATTGTAGCACGTTAACAGTTTGATGAAATCATCGCATCTTATTACTAGCGTTTATAACATTTTTTCAATAAACAGGTAGTTACAGGCGCTAATTGATAAATTTGCTGAATCCACCAACGGATCGCGTTCATCATGCAGATTATCATGATTAAACATAGGGATAATCCTCTTCTGTTAACATACTGTCAGCTAATTAACCCAGTAAACAGTGTAGTAATTTTTAAGCTTTACCTGACACAAATTCAGTGATTTCTGTTACGTTTTTGTAAATTTGTGATGCGTAATAACTTGATGTTGATTGTCTTTTTACCCCGTTGAGGGGCACACCAGAGAGTAACCCATGCGTGTATCAATAGTATTAGTTTCACCCGCCAGGCCTGAGAACGTCGGCGCGGCGGCCCGGGCCATGAAGACCATGGGGTTTAGCGATCTACGCATTGTTGACAGCGAGGCGCACCGGCAGGAGAGCGCGCGCTGGGTTGCTCACGGCTCCGGTGATATAATTGATAATACAACGGTTTTTCCTACTCTCGCCGCCGCCCTGGCCGACGTCGACTTTACAATTGCCACCACTGCCCGCAGCCGGGCAAAATTTCACTATTACGCCACGCCAGCCGAACTGGTGCCGCTGCTTGAAGAGAAGAGCCAGTGGATGCGCCATGCTGCGCTGGTGTTTGGTCGGGAAGATTCAGGCTTAACCAACGACGAGCTGGCCCTCGCCGATATCCTTACCGGCGTGCCCATGGTGGCCGACTATCCGTCGCTGAATCTCGGCCAGGCGGTGATGGTTTACTGCTATCAGTTAGCGTCTTTAATGCAACAGCGCCACGAGCCGGCGGTAGCCCATGGCGAAGCGCAGCTTAAGGCGCTGCGTCTGCGGGCGCGATCGCTGCTGGACAAGCTGGAGGTAGCGGATGACGTCAAACTTGCTGACTGGTTGGATCAGCGGCTGGGTCTGTTTGAGCAGCGAGATACGGCAATGCTGCACCGTTTGCTGCACGATATCGAAAAAAAACTCACAGAATAAAACGCTGTCATAGTTTGTTTTTATGGCGAAAGAGTCTGATATTGCTTTTTCCGCTGGTAAGAGTGCGGAGGAAAGCATGGTCAACGTAGCGCGACCTGCGCAGAGGATAAAAAGGGCAAAAAGCAAAAATTCATTGACTCAGACAGGGATATACTTTAACCGTATAGCTATACAAGACAGACAGATAAAAATGACAGAGCACACAACATCCATGAATCGCATCAGCACGCTGACAATTATTACCACCACCATTACCACAGGTAACGGTGCGGGCTGACGCGTACAGGAAACACAGAAAAAAGCCCGCACCTGAACAGTGCGGGCTTTTTTTTCGACCAAAAATCAAGGGGTAATACCATGCGAGTGTTGAAGTTCGGCGGTACGTCAGTGGCAAATGCAGAACGTTTTCTGCGTGTTGCCGAAATTCTGGAGAGCAATGCCAGGCAGGGGCAGGTTGCGACCGTGCTGTCTGCCCCGGCCAAAATTACCAACCATCTGGTGGCGATGATTGAGAAGACCATCGGTGGCCAGGATGCCGTACCCAACATCAGCGACGCAGAGCACATTTTTGCCGACCTGCTTGCAGGCCTGGCCGACGCCCAGCCCGGTTTCCCCCTTGTCCGGCTGAAGCAGTTGGTTGAGCAAGAGTTCGCGCAGATCAAACACGTTCTGCACGGCATCAGCCTGCTGGGTCAGTGTCCGGACAGCATCAACGCTGCCATCATCTGCCGGGGAGAAAAACTCTCCATCGCCATTATGGCCGGACTGCTGGAGGCCAGAGGGCACAAGGTCTCGGTTATCGACCCGGTGGAAAAACTGCTCGCCGTGGGCCACTACCTCGAATCCACCGTTGATATCGCCGAATCCACCCGCCGCATCGCCGCCAGCCAGATCCCCGCAGACCATATGATCCTGATGGCGGGCTTTACCGCGGGCAATGAGAAGGGCGAGCTGGTGGTGCTGGGGCGTAACGGCTCTGACTACTCTGCCGCCGTGCTGGCCGCCTGCCTGCGCGCCGACTGCTGTGAGATCTGGACCGACGTTGACGGCGTCTATACTTGCGACCCGCGCCAGGTACCCGATGCCCGGCTGCTGAAGTCGATGTCCTATCAGGAGGCGATGGAGCTCTCCTACTTCGGCGCCAAGGTGCTGCACCCGCGTACCATTACCCCTATCGCCCAGTTCCAGATCCCCTGTCTGATAAAAAATACCGGTAACCCGCAGGCGCCCGGTACGCTGATTGGCGCCACCTCTGACGATGACGGCCTGCCGGTCAAGGGCATCTCTAACCTCAATAACATGGCGATGTTTAGCGTCTCCGGCCCCGGCATGAAAGGGATGGTCGGGATGGCGGCGCGGGTATTTGCCGCCATGTCACGCGCCGGGATCTCGGTGGTGTTGATTACCCAGTCGTCATCCGAATACAGCATCAGCTTCTGCGTGCCGCAGGCCGACTGCGCCCGCGCGCGTCGGGCGCTGGGAGATGAGTTCTATCTCGAGCTGAAAGAGGGGCTGCTGGAGCCGCTGGCGGTGATGGAGCGGCTGGCGATTATCTCCGTCGTCGGCGACGGCATGCGTACCCTGCGCGGTATCTCGGCAAAATTCTTTGCCGCGCTGGCCCGCGCCAATATCAATATCGTGGCGATTGCCCAGGGCTCCTCCGAGCGTTCAATCTCGGTGGTGGTCAGCAATGATGACGCCACCACCGGCGTGCGCGTTACCCATCAGATGCTGTTCAATACCGACCAGGTGATTGAGGTATTCGTGATTGGCGTCGGTGGCGTCGGCGGCGCACTGCTGGATCAGCTCAAGCGTCAGCAGAGCTGGCTGAAGAGCAAGCATATCGACCTGCGGGTCTGCGGCGTGGCGAACTCAAAGGCGCTGCTGACCAACGTGCACGGCCTGAACCTTGAGAATTGGCAGGCGGAGCTGGCAGAGGCGAAAGAGCCGTTCAACCTGGGACGTCTGATCCGCCTGGTAAAAGAGTATCATCTGCTCAACCCGGTGATCGTTGACTGTACCTCCAACCAGGCGGTGGCCGATCAGTACGCCGACTTCCTGCGCGAAGGCTTCCACGTGGTCACGCCGAACAAGAAAGCCAACACCTCATCGATGGCCTACTACCACCAGCTGCGCCACGCCGCCGCCGGGTCGCGCCGCAAGTTCCTCTACGACACCAACGTTGGGGCAGGGCTGCCGGTAATTGAAAACCTGCAAAACCTGCTTAACGCGGGCGATGAACTGCAGCGTTTTTCTGGGATCCTTTCCGGATCGTTATCCTTTATTTTCGGTAAGCTGGACGAAGGCATGAGCCTTTCGGAAGCGACCGGGATCGCACGGGATCTGGGCTATACCGAGCCGGATCCGCGGGACGATCTCTCCGGCATGGACGTAGCGCGCAAGCTGCTGATCCTCGCCCGCGAGACGGGGCGTGAGCTGGAGCTGACGGATATCGTTATCGAGCCGGTGCTGCCGGCAGGCTTTGACGACAGCGGCGACGTAAACAGCTTTATGGCCCGCCTGCCGCAGCTTGACGATGCCTTTGCCGCTCGGGTGGCGAAAGCGCGCGATGAGGGTAAAGTGTTGCGCTACGTTGGCAATATCGAAGAGGATGGCGTCTGCCGGGTGAAAATCGCTGAGGTAGACGGCAACGATCCGCTCTATAAAGTGAAAAACGGTGAGAACGCGTTGGCGTTCTACAGCCACTACTATCAACCGCTGCCGCTGGTGCTGCGCGGTTACGGTGCGGGCAACGATGTGACGGCGGCAGGCGTTTTTGCCGATCTGCTGCGCACCCTCTCATGGAAGTTAGGAGTTTAACATGGTGAAAGTGTATGCCCCGGCCTCCAGCGCCAATATGAGCGTTGGCTTCGACGTGCTCGGGGCGGCGGTAACGCCGGTGGATGGCTCCCTGCTGGGCGACGTCGTCACGGTGGAGGCGGCCGACCGTTTTAGCCTGCATAACGTGGGACGCTTTGCGGACAAGCTGCCCCCGGAGCCGCGGGAAAATATTGTCTACCAGTGCTGGGAGCGTTTCTGCCAGGAGCTGAATAAAACCATTCCGGTGACCATGACGCTGGAAAAAAATATGCCGATTGGCTCGGGGTTAGGCTCCAGCGCCTGCTCCGTGGTCGCCGCGCTGGTGGCGATGAACGAGCACTGCGGCAAGCCGCTCAGCGATACGCGCCTGCTGGCGCTGATGGGCGAGCTGGAGGGGCGTATCTCCGGCAGCATTCATTACGATAACGTGGCCCCCTGTTTCCTCGGCGGCATGCAGCTGATGATCGAAGAGAACGGCATTATCAGCCAGCAGGTGCCAGGCTTTGATGAGTGGCTGTGGGTGCTGGCCTACCCGGGGATCAAGGTCTCCACGGCCGAGGCGCGGGCGATTCTACCCGCACAGTATCGCCGCCAGGACTGCATCGCCCACGGGCGGCATCTGGCCGGGTTTATTCATGCCTGCTACTCTCGTCAGCCGCAGCTGGCCGCAAAGCTGATGAAAGACGTGATTGCCGAGCCGTACCGTGCCCGCCTGCTGCCGGGCTTTAAAGAGGCGCGTCAGGCGGTGGCAGAGATTGGCGCGCTGGCGAGCGGTATCTCCGGATCGGGGCCGACGCTGTTCGCGCTCTGTGATAAGCCGGACACCGCGCAGCGCGTAGCAGACTGGCTGGGTAAACACTATCTGCAGAATCAGGAAGGCTTTGTTCATATTTGCCGGCTGGATACAGCGGGCGCACGCGTACTGGGATAATTAATGAAACTCTACAACCTTAAAGATCACAACGAGCAGGTCTCCTTTGCCCAGGCGGTTACGCAGGGGCTGGGTAAGCAGCAGGGGCTTTTCTTCCCGCACGATCTGCCCGAGTTCAACCTGACAGAAATCGACGAGATGCTGGAGCAGGATTTCGTCAGCCGTAGCGCAAAGATCCTCGCGGCCTTCATTGGGGATGAGATCCCGCAGGAGCTGCTGGAGGAGCGCGTGCGGACGGCCTTTACCTTCCCTGCGCCGGTGAGCAAGGTCGAGGATGACATCGGCTGCCTGGAGCTGTTCCACGGCCCGACGCTGGCGTTTAAAGACTTCGGCGGCCGCTTTATGGCGCAGATGCTGACCCACATCAGCGGCGATAAGCCGGTGACCATTCTCACCGCCACCTCCGGGGATACCGGCGCGGCCGTGGCTCATGCCTTCTACGGCCTGAAAAACGTGCGCGTGGTGATCCTCTATCCGCAGGGCAAAATCAGCCCGCTGCAGGAGAAGCTTTTCTGTACGCTGGGGGGCAACATCGAGACGGTCGCTATCGACGGCGACTTTGACGCCTGCCAGGCGCTGGTCAAGCAGGCCTTTGATGATGAAGAGCTGAAGCAGAAGCTGGGGCTGAACTCGGCGAACTCGATCAACATCAGCCGCCTGCTGGCGCAGATCTGCTACTACTTCGAGGCGGTGGCGCAGCTGCCGCAGGAGGCACGTAACCAGCTGGTGATCTCCGTACCGAGCGGTAACTTTGGCGATCTCACCGCTGGCCTGCTGGCAAAATCGCTGGGCCTGCCGGTGAAGCGCTTTATTGCTGCTACCAACGCCAACGACACCGTGCCGCGCTTCCTGCAAGCGGGGGAGTGGAGCCCGAACGCGACCCTGGCGACCCTCTCCAACGCCATGGACGTCAGCCAGCCGAACAACTGGCCACGCGTGGAGGAGCTGTTCCGCCGCAAAATCTGGCGTCTGAACGAACTGGGCTATGCTGCCATTGATGACGAGGTGACCAAAGCCACCATGCTGGAGCTGAAAGAGAAGGGATACCTCTCCGAGCCGCATGCGGCGGTGGCCTACCGCGCGCTGCGCGACCAATTGAATCCGGGCGAGTACGGCCTGTTCCTTGGCACCGCGCATCCGGCGAAGTTCAAAGAGAGCGTAGAGGCGATCCTTGGCGACACGCTGGATCTGCCTGCCGCACTGGCGGAGCGTGCGGATCTGCCGCTGCTCTCTCATAGCCTGCCGGCTGATTTTGCCGCCCTGCGCGAGCTGATGATGCAAAAAGCATAAAGCGTGTTGCTCACTCTGTAGGCCCGGTAAGGCGTCGCCGCCACCGGGCTTTTTTACGCCCAAATATGAAGAAAATGTGCAGGAATAGTGCAGAGAAAAAGCAGGAATTCCCAATAAATGCGGTAACTTACAGATTAGGATTGCAGAGAATAACAACTCGGTAACGGATTACGTAATCTCTTTACATCAGCCCACAACGGGCCAAAAAAGAAGTAAGGAGTTACCCATGTTGAAGCCTATTTTAAAACCTCTGTTCCTTGCCCTCTCCATGCTGACCATTGCTCCAATGGCGGCCCAGGCGGCAGAGTTAACCCTGCTGCCCTCAGTGAAACTGCAGATTGGCGATCGCGACAACAGTGGCAACTACTGGGACGGCGGCCACTGGCGTGACCACAGCTACTGGAAAAAACACTACGAGTGGCGGGAAAACCGCTGGCAGCCGCACCGTCCGGACCGTCGTGACTTTGATCGTCACGATAACGGCCGCCATCTGGGCCATGGCCCGGACCGTCACCACCACTAATTACGACGACGTCGCGGGCCGCTTAGCGCTCGCGACGCTTAAAGATCAGCTCGTTCTTTTTCGACGCCTCTTCATCAAAGGCGTAGCCATCCACATCAAACGCCTTGAGCTGCTCCGGCGTCGTCAGACGGTTTTCAATAATGTAGCGGCTCATTAGCCCGCGCGCTTTTTTGGCATAGAAACTGATCACCTTAAAAGCACCGTTTTTCTCATCAAGGAAGACCGGTTTCACGATCTCGCCAGCAAGCTGCTTCGGCTTCACCGCCCGGAAGTACTCATCCGACGCCAGGTTAACGATGATGTTATCGCCCTGGGCCGCCAGCGCTTCGTTGAGCGTTTGGGTAATGGTCTCACCCCAGAACTGATAGAGATCGCTGCCTCTGGAGTTTTGCAGGCGAATGCCCATCTCCAGACGGTAGGGCTGCATCAGATCGAGCGGGCGCAGCACGCCGTAGAGACCGGAGAGCATGCGCAGGTGCTGCTGGGCGAAGGTAAAATCGTCGTCGCTTAAAGTCTCGGCCTGCATACCGGCATAGACATCACCCTTAAAGGCCAGAATCGCCTGACGGGCATTATCGGGAGTAAAGTCCGGCTGCCAGTCGTGAAAACGGGTGGCGTTAAGATCGGCCAGCTTATCGCTAATGCCCATCAAGGTTTTGATTTGCGGCGCGGAGAGCTGACGGGCAACGTCAATCAGCTGCTGGGCGTGATCCAGCAGCACCGGCTGCGTATAGCGCTGGGTGGCCAGCGGGCTTTGATAATCCAGCGTCTTGGCCGGCGAGATTAGGATCAGCATGTCCACTCCTTAGGGAAAATTTGCGCAGACTTTAGCAAAAAACGGACTGTAGCAAAAAAATCGCCTGCGTTGATCGATAGTTGTGATTGCCATCTTAACGATCCGGCAGGTTATCCCACGCGCCTGGAGCCAGCTGACGTTGGATCTCCGGATAGCGCTGAGGATTAAACACCGGCCGCACCCCCAGCCTGCGCTGGCGCAGATAGTCATTGGCGATAATCCGCACCACCGGCGACAGCAGCAGGATGGCGCTGAGGTTGACAATCGTTATTAGCGCCATCATCACGTCCGCCAGCTGCCAAACCATCGGCAGGCTTAGCAGCGATCCGGTGATCACCATCAGCAGCGTACCGGTGCGCAGCAGCCAGAGGTTGCGTTTGCTGTGCAGGCGAAGAAAGATCAGATTGTTTTCGGCATAGATGTAGTTCACCACAATGGTAGTGAAGGCAAACAGCACGGTAATTACCGCGACGAACCCGGCGGCCCAGCTGCCGGTCAGGGAGACCATCGCCTGCTGTACTAGCTCAATGCCGTTTAGCGCGTCGTGCGCCGCCGCCTCGTCGGCCAGCAGGACGATGAGCGCGCTGGCGGTACAGACGATAATGGTATCGGTAAAGACGCCGATCATCTGGACGATCCCCTGGGCAGCCGGATGCGGAGGCCAGGAGGCCGCTGCCGCCGCTGCATTAGGCGTCGTGCCCATGCCCGCCTCGTTCGATAGCATGCCGCGTTGAAAGCCGCTGGTCAGCGCCTGGCTAACGGTGTAGCCGAGCGCACCTGCCGCCGCCTCGTGCCAGCCAAAGGCGCAGCGGAAGATGGCGTTGACGATGCCGGGGAGCTGCTCAACGTGCCAGGCGCTGATTAGCAGGCTGGCGAGCACCCACACCAGCGTCATGGCCGGAACCAGCCACTGCATAATGCGGGCGACGCCGCGAATGCCGAGCATAATCGCCAGCAGGGTGATGACAGCTAAAAGCACACCGCTCAGCAGCTCCGGTATCTCCCAGGCGTAGCGCAGAGCGTGGGCCATAGAGTTGGACTGGACGGTGTTGAAAATGAGACCGTAGACCAGCAGCAGGAAGAGGGCGAACACGATGCCCATCCAGCGCATGCCCAGGCCGCGGGTAATGTACCAGGCGGGGCCGCCGCGAAACTGGTTATGTTCGTCGCGCTCTTTATAGAGCTGCGCCAGCGCGCACTCGGCAAAGGCGGTGGCCATACCGATCAGCGCGGAGATCCACATCCAGAAGACCGCACCCGGCCCCCCGGCGGAGATCGCCAGCGCTACGCCCACCAGGTTGCCGCTGCCGACGCGCGCAGCGAGGCTGGTGCAGAGCGCCTGGAAAGAGGTTAGCCCGCCAGGCTGGGGTGTCACGCTGTTTTTCAAACTCTTGCCGACGTGGCGCAGATAGCGAAACTGAATAAATCCCGTGCGTACGGTAAACCAGATCCCTGCACCCATAAGCAGATAGATCATCACCGAGCCCCACAGTATTTCATTGATAAACAGGAAAAAATCTGGCATTCACATTCCTCTTGTTCATGCCGCTAAGCCAGTGTAAACGCTGCCATTTTCAGGCGGCGCAACGCGTCGTTGACCGAGTCTACCATACTCCAGGTTTGGGCACTGTCTGCGGTTGCGCTGACAGTGCGTCGTGATATCATCAGGGAAGACCGGTTACATCCCCCTAACAAGCTGTTTAAAGAGAAACACGATTATGACGGATAAATTGACCTCCCTGCGTCAGTTCACCACCGTGGTGGCCGACACCGGAGACATCGCGGCAATGAAGCTGTATCAGCCGCAGGATGCTACTACCAACCCTTCTCTGATCCTTAACGCAGCCCAGATCCCTGAATACCGCAAGCTGATTGACGACGCCGTGACCTGGGCAAAAAGCCAGAGCAGCGACCGCGCGCAGCAGATCGTTGACGCCTCCGACAAGCTGGCGGTGAACATCGGTCTGGAGATCCTGAAGTTGGTGCCGGGCCGCATCTCTACCGAAGTGGACGCGCGCCTCTCCTACGACACCGAAGGCTCCATTGCCAAAGCCAAGCGCCTGATCAAGCTCTACAACGACGCGGGCATCAGCAACGATCGCATTCTGATCAAGCTGGCCTCCACCTGGCAGGGCATTCGTGCCGCTGAGCAGCTGGAGAAAGAGGGCATCAACTGTAACCTGACCCTGCTGTTCTCCTTCGCCCAGGCGCGCGCCTGTGCTGAAGCGGGTGTGTTCCTGATTTCGCCGTTCGTGGGCCGTATCCTTGACTGGTACAAGTCCAACACCGATAAGAAAGAGTACGCGCCGGCAGAAGATCCGGGTGTCGTCTCTGTGACCGAAATCTACGAATACTACAAGCAGCACGGCTATGAAACCGTCGTGATGGGCGCAAGCTTCCGTAACGTCGGTGAGATCGTTGAGCTGGCAGGCTGCGACCGCCTGACCATCGCCCCTGCGCTGCTGAAAGAGCTGGCAGAGAGCGAAGGGACGGTAGAGCGTAAGCTCTCCTTCAGCGGTGAAGTGAAAGCACGTCCGGAGCGCATCACCGAAGCCGAGTTCCTGTGGGAACACAACCAGGATCCAATGGCAGTAGACAAGCTGGCGGACGGTATCCGCAAGTTTGCCGTTGACCAGGGTAAACTGGAAACAATGATCGGCGATCTGCTGTAATTCCTCTGCGTGGCCGGGCCTCCGGTCACGCTCCTGTTTTTCGATCCTGTCTGTTATTCCCCTCTGCGTGTATCATTCCCGTATCGATATTGTTTGAACGGAAATGCTATGAATACATTACGCATCGGCTTAGTCTCTGTCTCCGACCGCGCCTCCAGCGGTGTCTATCAGGATAAGGGTATTCCTGCCCTTGAAGCCTGGCTGGCCTCCGCCCTCGCGACCCCTTTTACCATCGAAACCCGTCTTATTCCGGACGAGCAGGCGATCATTGAGCAGACGCTGTGTGAGCTGGTGGATGAGATGAGCTGCCATCTGGTTCTGACCACCGGCGGCACGGGGCCAGCGCGCCGGGACGTCACGCCCGACGCGACGCTGGCGGTTGCCGATCGTGAGATGCCGGGCTTTGGCGAGCAGATGCGGCAGATCAGCCTGCACTTTGTACCCACCGCTATCCTGTCGCGCCAGGTGGGGGTGATCCGCAAGCAGGCGCTGATCCTCAATCTTCCCGGCCAGCCGAAGTCGATTCAGGAGACGCTGGAAGGGGTCAAAGAGACCGATGGAAAAGTCGTTGTGCCGGGTATCTTCGCAAGCGTACCTTATTGTTTACAGCTGCTTGAAGGGCCTTATGTGGAAACGAATCAGGATGTGGTAGCAGCTTTTCGACCCAAAAGCGCAAGACGCGAAACAATCTCCTGAAGAAATAACTTTTCTGGTATAAGCCATGTCGGGTATGGCGTGTTGATTTTTTTACGATATAGTAATTTTAACTTTACATATGCCGTAAAAAATAAACTCATCCACCTCTCTTCGCACATGGTTCGTTATGTCTGAAAAAACACGTCCTCTGAATCGCCAGGATTATAAAACGCTCTCGCTCGCTGCCCTTGGCGGCGCGCTGGAGTTTTATGATTTCATCATCTTCGTCTTCTTTGCTGCCGTCGTCGGGGCGCTCTTCTTCCCGGCGGATATTCCCGAGTGGCTGCGTCAGGTCCAGACCTTTGGCATCTTTGCCGCAGGCTATCTGGCGCGGCCGCTGGGCGGCATTATCATGGCGCACTTTGGCGATCTGGTCGGGCGGAAGAAGATGTTTACCCTGAGCATTCTGCTGATGGCGGTGCCGACTCTGGCAATTGGCCTGCTGCCCACCTACGCCTCTATCGGTATTGCTGCGCCGCTGCTCCTGCTGCTGATGCGTCTTTTACAGGGGGCGGCGATCGGCGGCGAGGTGCCGGGGGCATGGGTTTTTGTCGCTGAACATGTGCCAGCCCGGCGGATCGGCATCGCCTGCGGCACCCTGACGGCGGGCCTCACCGTGGGTATCCTGCTCGGATCGGTAGTGGCGACGGTAGTTAACCGCGCCATGACGCCGGAGATGCTGCACGATTTTGGCTGGCGTATTCCGTTCCTGCTCGGCGGCGCGTTTGGCCTGGTGGCGATGTACCTGCGCCGCTGGCTGCAGGAGACGCCGATCTTCCTTGAGATGCAGCAGCGTAAGGCCCTGGCCCAGGAGCTGCCGGTGAAGGCCGTGGTGGTGAAGCATAAGAAGGCGGTGGCGATCTCAATGCTGCTCACCTGGCTGCTCTCCGCCGGCATCGTGGTGGTGATCCTGATGTCGCCGGTGTGGCTGCAAAAGCAGTATGGACTTGCTCCGGCCCTGACCCTGCAGGCCAACAGTGTGGCGACCATTATGCTCTGCATTGGCTGCCTGCTGGCTGGGCTGGCGGCGGACCGCTTTGGGGCGAGCAGAACCTTTATCATCGGCAGCATTCTGCTGGCCTGCACCAGCGGCATCTTCTATCACTTTGCCGGGACGCACCCGGAACATCTCTCTCTGCTCTATGGCCTGGCGGGGCTGGGTGTCGGAGTAGTAGGGGCGGTGCCCTACGTCATGGTGCGGGCGTTCCCGGCAGAGGTACGCTTCACTGGTATCTCCTTCTCCTACAACGTCTCCTACGCCATCTTTGGCGGGCTGACGCCGATTGCGGTCACCCTGCTGATGGGCGTCTCGCCGCTGGCCCCGGCCTGGTACGTGCTGGCGCTGGCACTGGTGGGATTAGGATTAGGGATCTGGCTACGGCAGGATTTGAACCCGCAAGACGTTACGCCTCGCGCTGAATTGAATCAAACGTCTTTATAGTCTTCTGTTTGCTGCATTTTTTCCGAGTATCCTCGCAGGGTATCCGCCTCGTTCTGACAATGAACAGAATGAGGCGGATACTGGAAGCAGGTTGGACTTACAAGGAAAAAACATGGCAAGGATCTCGCCGTCTACACCGCACGACGCGGTGTTCAAACAATTTATGACGCACCCTGAGACAGCGCGCGACTTTCTGGAGATTCACCTTCCTCAGCATCTCTTAAAATTATGCGATCTCAAAACGTTACGCCTTGAATCGGGCAGCTTTATTGAGGAAAACTTGCAGGCACGTCATTCCGATGTGCTCTGGTCAGTGCAAACCCGTGATGGCAAGGGCTATATCTACGCTTTGCTTGAGCATCAGAGTACGCCTGACAAGCAGATGACATTCCGTCTTATGCGCTACGCGCTGGCAGCGATGCAGCGTCATCTGGATGCCGGGAACGAGAAATTACCGCTGGTGATCCCGATACTTTTCTACCATGGCAGCGTAAGTCCGTATCCTTTTCCGATGTGCTGGCTGGATGCATTCGAAAACCCTGCCCTGGCGCAGCAGCTTTACACCCAGGCGTTCCTCTTGGTCGATGTTACTGTCACTCCTGATGCTGACATCATGACGCATCGCAGAGTGGCGCTTCTTGAGTTTTTGCAGAAGCATATTCGTGCGCGGGATCTCATGGCATTTCATGAGCATTTGGCTTCCCTACTTTTGCAGGGCTACACTACCGGACAGCAGCTGAGGACAGTAATTCACTATCTTGTGCAGGCTGGAAATAGTGCCAATCATAGCGGGCTAATTCGTTTACTGGCGCAAAAGGCCCCGCAACATAAGGATATTCTAATGACTATTGCAGAACAGCTTAGGCAGGAAGGTCATGGGGAAGGGCTGCGTCAAGGCCGCAGCGAAGGTCGTAGCGAAGGCCGTCTTGAAGCTACCATTCGCATTGCGCAAGCTATGTTGAACCAGGGAATGGAGCGTGCGCAGATTATGCAGCTGACCGGCCTGGCTGAGGAGGCGCTTGACGCGCTGGCATGCTCCAGAATAAATAAATAATGCCCCAGCCTTAGCCGCCGGAGCATCCCTATATTAAAGCCTCTCGCCAATCGGCAGCACGGTGCGGCCATACTGCTCGTTGAGCACTTCACCCATTGCCAGGTAGATGGCGCTTGCGCCGCATACCAAACCGATCCAGCCTGCCACGTGAACGATACCTTCGTTATCCGCCAGGTGTCCAACGCAGAGCAGCGCAAACAGCACCGTCAGGCTCAGGAATACGAACTGCAGCATACGCGCACCTTTCAGCGTGCCGAAGAACATAAACAGGGTGAACACGCCCCAGATCCCCAGGTAGACGCCGAGGAAATGCGCGTTGGCGGCATCCGCCAGGCCCATTTTCGGCATAATGAGGATCGCCACTAGCGTGAGCCAGAAGGAGCCGTAGGAGGTAAAGGCGGTTAAGCCAAAGGTATTGCCTTTTTTATATTCCAGCAGCCCGGCAAAAATCTGTGCGATGCCGCCGTAGAAGATGCCCATCGCCAGGATAACGCCATCCAGCGGGAACATGCCAATATTGTGCAGGTTAAGCAGAATAGTGGTCATGCCGAAGCCCATTAAGCCCAGCGGAGCCGGATTAGCCAACGTAGTGTCGCCCATAAATCCCCAAAAAATCATCATAAAAATGGTGAAAGTAAAAGCCCCGCATCCAGATAGTGGAAGCGGGGCGCGGCATGATAATGAGCGGCATCAACTCTGTCTTTGATCTGTGCTAGATAATTGAAAAAAATACCTTGCAATCCGCAAATTAAGCTTCGGTTGTTGCGAATATCCGTCGCAGGCAGGCAACCTGCAGGACGGCAGGAATAGTGACCCGATAGGCGCTGCCACTCATGGCCTTAACGCTGTTAAACGCCGCCCCCACCGGGCCGCCAAGCCCGGCTCCACGCACCAGCCCGTGACCGATAACGCTGATAGCGGCATGAGTACGTAGTATGCGGGTCAGTTGGCTGGAGAGCAGATGGGAAA
Source organism: Pseudescherichia sp. (assembly GCF_031998825.1). GTDB lineage: Bacteria > Pseudomonadota > Gammaproteobacteria > Enterobacterales > Enterobacteriaceae > Pseudescherichia. The sequence goes on along the minus strand of NZ_DAMACX010000013.1, from coordinate 57,236 downwards.
CCCCCTTTGCCAACGCCGGATCTTCAAGCAACAGCGGCAGCAGCTCCTCAAGCTCAGAGACTTTCGCCTCAACGTCCTGCAGAAATGCCTGCTTCTGTTCGGCATCCATTTTCTGCCAGGCGTTACGCAGAAAATGCGCCAGTAAAGCCTGTTCAATTTCGACGGTCGTGTTCTCTTTATGCGCCTTGAGCTTAAGCCGTTTCGCCACGTCCAGCAGAATGGCGCGGTACAGTTTTCCATGGCCGCGCAGCCTGTTAGCGATGCTGTCGCCGCCGTAATGCTGTAACTCCCCGGCGATGAGCTGCCAGTTGCAGCGGTGCTGCTCCGGATGGCCCTCCATTGCCCTGAACAGCTCGTTATGCCGCAGGGTACTCGACAGGCGGGCCTTGCCCTTTTCGTTATGGGTAAGCAGGCGGGTCAGCTCGGCCAACTGCTCCTCGCTGCAATGCTGAAGAAAGTCCAGATCCTCGTCGTTTAGATATCTAATATCCATTGCCTTCTCTTTATTGGGTCAAATCGTCCTATGTTAGTCCCTATAATACCCCTGCAAAAACAAATATCATTCGTACAACCTTTTCTTTTTATTACATTATTTATGTAAATTGTTTGCTTGATTTAATTGTCGATGTGAATGTATTGCGGTGAAAAAGCGAGGCCGGCAAAAAAATTTTCTGTCTCTCCCCTTGATGCGTTGCGTTACGTCCCCATCTTGTAGTCAACCGAAGTGGTGAGTCTGAAAAAAAACAGTTTGGGGCAGTTGAAACCGCACGTTTCGCCCTTATTACAGATTCACAACCACATGATGAACAAATTTTTAGTGGAGACGTTTAGATGGGTAAAATTATTGGTATCGACCTGGGTACTACCAACTCTTGTGTAGCGATTATGGATGGCACCACTGCACGTGTGCTGGAGAACGCCGAAGGCGATCGCACCACGCCGTCAATCATTGCTTATACCCAGGACGGTGAAACTCTGGTGGGTCAACCGGCTAAACGTCAGGCAGTGACAAACCCGCAAAATACCCTGTTTGCGATTAAACGCCTGATTGGTCGCCGCTTCCAGGACGAAGAAGTGCAGCGTGATGAAGCCATCATGCCCTACAAAATTATCGGCGCTGACAACGGCGACGCATGGATCGACGTGAAGGGCCAGAAAATGGCACCGCCGCAGATCTCTGCTGAAGTGCTGAAGAAAATGAAGAAAACGGCTGAAGACTATCTGGGCGAACCGGTAACTGAAGCGGTTATCACCGTACCTGCCTACTTCAACGATGCTCAGCGTCAGGCAACGAAAGATGCCGGCCGTATCGCGGGTCTGGAAGTCAAACGTATCATCAACGAACCGACCGCTGCTGCGCTGGCCTACGGTCTGGATAAAGAAGTGGGTAACCGCACTATCGCCGTATACGACCTTGGCGGCGGTACCTTCGATATCTCTATTATCGAAATCGACGAAGTTGACGGTGAGAAGACCTTCGAAGTTCTGGCTACCAACGGTGATACCCACCTGGGTGGTGAAGACTTCGACAGCCGTATGATCAACTACCTCGTTGACGAGTTTAAGAAAGATCAGGGCATCGACCTGCGTAACGATCCGCTGGCCATGCAGCGCCTGAAAGAAGCCGCAGAGAAAGCAAAAATTGAGCTCTCCTCTGCGCAGCAGACCGACGTAAACCTGCCGTACATCACTGCAGACGCGACCGGTCCGAAACACATGAATATTAAAGTGACCCGTGCGAAACTGGAGAGCCTGGTAGAAGACCTGGTAAACCGTTCTATCGAGCCGCTGAAGGTTGCACTGCAGGATGCGGGCCTCTCTGTCTCTGACATTCAGGATGTTATCCTGGTCGGTGGCCAGACCCGTATGCCGATGGTACAGAAGAAAGTTGCTGAGTTCTTTGGTAAAGAGCCGCGTAAAGACGTTAACCCGGACGAAGCAGTGGCAATCGGTGCTGCGGTTCAGGGCGGCGTGCTGACCGGTGATGTGAAAGACGTTCTGCTGCTCGACGTGACTCCGCTCTCCCTGGGTATCGAAACCATGGGTGGCGTAATGACCGCGCTGATCAACAAGAACACCACCATCCCGACCAAGCACAGCCAGGTGTTCTCCACTGCGGAAGACAACCAGTCTGCGGTAACTATCCATGTGATTCAGGGTGAACGTAAACGTGCATCTGATAACAAATCACTGGGTCAGTTCAACCTCGACGGTATTAACCCGGCGCCGCGTGGCATGCCGCAGATCGAAGTCACCTTTGACATCGACGCCGACGGTATTCTGCACGTCTCCGCGAAAGACAAAAACAGCGGTAAAGAGCAGAAGATCACCATCAAAGCCTCTTCTGGCCTCAACGAAGATGAGATCCAGAAAATGGTTCAGGATGCGGAAGCCAACGCCGAGTCTGACCGTAAGTTTGAAGAGCTGGTTCAGACCCGTAACCAGGGCGATCATCTGCTGCACAGCACCCGTAAGCAGGTTACCGAAGCAGGCGATCAGCTGCCGGCTGACGACAAAACCGCTATCGAGTCTGCGCTGAGCGCGCTGGAAACCTCGCTGAAAGGCGAAGACAAAGCCGATATCGAAGCGAAAATGCAGGCGTTGGCGCAGGTTTCCCAGAAGCTGATGGAGATTGCGCAGCAGCAGCACGCCCAGCAGCAGGCAGGCGGCGCTGACGCTTCTGCGAACAACGCGAAAGACGACGACGTGGTCGACGCCGAGTTCGAAGAAGTTAAAGACAAAAAATAATCGCCCTGATGTAGGGTAGAAAACCAGCACGGGCGTAGAGGTTTCCTCTCCGCCCGTGCTCGCATGTTAGGGGCAGATAACCAAATGGCAAAGCAAGACTACTACGAGATTTTAGGCGTTCCGAAAAGTGCGGAAGAGCGTGAAATCAAAAAGGCCTATAAGCGTCTGGCAATGAAATATCACCCGGACCGCAACCAGGGCGATAAAGAGGCCGAAGCCAAATTTAAAGAGATTAAAGAAGCGTACGAAGTCCTGACCGACGCACAAAAACGTGCGGCTTACGATCAGTACGGTCATGCTGCGTTTGAGCAGGGCGGCATGGGCGGCGGCGGCGGCGGTTTTGGCGGCGGCGGCGCTGACTTTAGCGATATCTTTGGCGACGTGTTCGGCGATATCTTTGGCGGCGGTCGTGGTCGCCAGCGCGCAGCGCGTGGCGCTGACCTGCGCTACAACATGGAGCTGACGCTGGAAGAGGCCGTACGCGGCGTAACGAAAGAGATCCGCATTCCAACCCTCGAAGAGTGCGACATCTGCCACGGCAGCGGCGCGAAAGCCGGTACTCAGCCGCAGACCTGTCCGACCTGTCACGGCTCCGGCCAGGTGCAGATGCGCCAGGGCTTCTTTGCGGTACAGCAGACCTGTCCGCACTGTCAGGGCCGCGGTACGCTGATCAAGGATCCGTGCAACAAGTGCCACGGCCACGGCCGCGTTGAGAAGAGCAAAACCTTGTCGGTGAAGATCCCGGCAGGCGTCGATACCGGCGACCGTATTCGTCTCTCAGGCGAGGGCGAAGCGGGCGAACACGGTGCACCAGCAGGCGATCTGTACGTTCAGGTGCAGGTGAAGCAGCACCCGATTTTCGAGCGTGAAGGCAACAACCTCTACTGTGAAGTGCCGATCAACTTTGCCATGGCGGCGCTGGGCGGTGAGATTGAGGTTCCGACGCTGGACGGCCGCGTTAACCTGAAGGTGCCGAGCGAAACTCAGACCGGCAAGCTGTTCCGCATGCGCGGCAAGGGCGTGAAATCGGTACGCGGTGGCGCGCAGGGCGACCTGCTGTGCCGCGTGGTGGTTGAGACGCCGGTCGGCCTCAACGAGAAGCAGAAGCAGCTGCTGAAGGATCTTCAGGAGAGCTTCGGTGGTCCAACGGGCGAACATAACAGCCCGCGATCCAAGAGCTTTTTCGACGGCGTAAAGAAGTTCTTTGACGACCTGACGCGCTAAACGCTGGCATCTATATACATTAAAGCCTGGGATAATCCCAGGCTTTTTTTTGCCGTTTTTAAGTGGAGATAGCGATGTTATTGTCGGTATGAAAAATAGTTGTGATTACCCTAACGTGTAAAATAAATATCGAATTTATTTTATATAAAAATACTCTTCGCTTTATTAATAAATAAGTCGTTATCTTCCATAAAACAACATTTTTCGACACCTGGTATTTAGTAGTTACGCATTTTTATTATGTGGGATTTATATCACTATTCCGCACCACCGTTTCGCTAATATACGTTACCGCAGCAAATTGGTGTCCATAAAGGATATATTATAACTGTGGGGAATGCATTCAATGTCTTTAACGCGGAAAACATTTTGGGCTTGTATAGTATTTGCAACGCCCGTGCTATTTAGTCAATCGGCTTACGCTCTGGAGTATATAAATTCCTTCGGCTCAATTAATGCCGGATATGCTGACTGGAACAGCGGCTTTGTCAATGTACATCGAGGCGAAGTCTGGAAAGCCACTGCCGATTTCGGCGTTAATTTTCGCGAGGCGGAATTCTACTCCTTCATTGAAAGTAACGTTTTAAACCACTCCGTCGCTGGACGAAACCATACTGTTTCTGCCATGACGCATGTTCGTCTTTTTGACTCTGACTACACTTTCTTTGGCAAAATATATGGTCAGTGGGAAAACACCTGGGGAGACGATCTGGATATGTTTTATGGTCTGGGCTATCTCGGCTGGAGTGGTGATTGGGGGTTTTTTAAACCCTATATTGGATTACATAATCAATCCGGCGATTACGTCTCGCAGAAATATGGGCAAACCAGCGGCTGGAACGGTTACGTTGTAGGCTGGACCACGGCATATAATTTCTCATTATTTGATGAGAAGCTTGTCTTATCTGACTGGAATGAAGTTGAACTTGATCGGAATGATGCTTATGCCGAGCAGCAGTATGGTGATTACGGTCTTAACGGCGGTTTAACGCTGGCCTGGAAATTTTATCCTCGCTGGAAAGCGGCTATAACCTGGCGCTATTTCAAAAACAAATTAGGTTACGACGGGTTCGGGGATCAAATGATTTATATGGTTGGGTATGAGTTCTAATTTTAGGCAAAGGAGTTGAGATGAAAAGAACGATGGTTGCCAGTATGGTTGGATTAGCATTATGCGCGGGAAGTATATTATCGTCCGCACATGCCACAACAGATAAACGCCCTAATCTGGTTATTATTCTGGCAGATGATTTAGGTTATGGTGACCTTGCTACCTATGGTCATCAAATTGTGAAGACGCCAAATATCGATAAACTTGCGCAGGAGGGGGTGAAATTCACTGACTACTACGCACCAGCACCGCTATGTTCTCCTTCACGCGCGGGTCTGTTGACGGGACGAATGCCTTTCCGTACAGGCGTCCGTTCATGGATACCGGAGAACAAAAATGTGTCACTGGGGCGCAATGAGCTCACCATCGCCAACCTGCTGAAACAGCAGGGCTATGATACCGCCATGATGGGTAAACTGCATTTAAATGCGGGCGGCGATCGTACCGACCAGCCGCAGGCAAAAGACATGGGCTTTGACTATAGCCTCGTCAATCCTGCCGGGTTTGTATCGGATTCAACGCTGGATAATGCGAAAGAGCGTCCGCGCTATGGCGTTGTGCATCCAACGGGCTGGTTGCGTAACGGTAAACATATCGGGCGTGCAGACAAAATGAGCGGTGAGTTCGTCAGCTCTGAGGTCGTCAACTGGTTGGATAATAAGAAAGACGATAACCCCTTCTTCTTATACGTCGCCTTTACTGAAGTGCACAGCCCGCTGGCGTCGCCGAAAAAATATCTCGATATGTATTCGTCGTATATGAGCGAATATCAAAAACAGCATCCTGATCTGTTCTACGGTGACTGGGCCGATAAACCCTGGCGTGGCACCGGGGAGTACTATGCAAATATCAGCTACATGGATGCGCAGGTCGGCAAGGTACTCGACAAAATCAAAGCAATGGGGGAAGAAGATAATACCATCGTTATCTTTACCAGCGACAATGGTCCGGTTACGCGGGAAGCCCGAAAAGTGTATGAGCTAAATCTGGCCGGGGAAACGGACGGTTTACGTGGCCGCAAAGATAACCTTTGGGAAGGCGGGATCCGTGTCCCGGCCATCATCAAATACGGGAAGCATATTCCGCAGGGAACGGTAACCGATACGCCTGCTTACGGCCTCGATTGGCTGCCAACCCTGGCTAACCTGATGAACTTTACGCTGCCTTCCGATCGTACCTACGACGGTCAGTCGCTGGTGCCGCTGCTGGAGAAGAAAACCCTGACCCGGCAAAAACCGCTGATCTTCGGTATCGATATGCCTTTCCAGGACGATCCGACGGATGAGTGGGCGATTCGGGATGGCGACTGGAAGATGATTATCGATCGGGAAAATAAACCCAAATATCTCTATAACCTGAAAACTGACCGCTATGAAACGCTTAATCAGATTGGCAAACAGCCTGATATTGAGAAGCAGTTGTATAGCAAGTTCCTGAAGTACAAAACCGATATTGACCATGACTCACTGATGAAAGCCCGGGGGGATAAGCCAACGCCTGTGACCTGGGGCTAACAGAATAACAATAAGAAACAAAGAGTATGCCACTTAGGGCGATGCCCGCCTGGTTCGGTACGGTTGTACTGAACCAGGTTCTTTTATTTCAGAGGTCATACATAATGAGCAAAAAAAGTTGTCAGGTTATGGTGAAGCCGACAGGGTCGGTGTGTAATCTTGATTGCCGATACTGTTTCTATCTTGAAAAAGAGAAGCTCTATCCTGAACGGAAAAACCATTATCGGATGTCTGAGAATACGCTTGAACTGTTTATTCAACAGCATATTGCCGCTCAGGATGTTGATGAAGTAATTTTTGCATGGCAGGGCGGAGAGCCTACGCTGATGGGAATACCATTTTATCAAAAAGCAGTGGCGTTGCAGCAGCGTTACGCTAACGGAAAAAATATCGTTAATACCTTCCAGACGAACGGCACGCTGATTGACAGTGAGTGGGCGCATTTTTTCAAGCAGCAGCAGTTTCTGGTCGGCGTATCGATTGACGGTGATGCTGCCCTGCATGATGAATGGCGCGTGACGCGAGCAGGAAAGCCGACGCATGCACGCGTTGAGCAGGCGATTCAGTGCCTGGTGGAGCATGATGTCGAGTTCAATACGCTTACGGTAATCAACCAGAGCAATATGCATCATCCGAAGCGAATTTATGAGTACCTCCGATCGCTGGGTAGTCGCTATATGCAATTTATCCCGCTTGTAGAGAGGCAAAGTGATAATGGCAGCTCAATGCTAGCCCATCCGCGAGAGGGTAAGGTCAATATGATGCCATGGTCAGTTGATGCTAAGCAGTTCGGCTATTTTCTGAACGCAATCTTTGATATCTGGATCCGAGAGGATATCGGTGAGATTGGTATTCAGCTGTTTGAGCAGACGCTGGCGGCCTGGTGCGGTCTCCCGCCTCAAGTCTGTGTTTTTGCACCGGAGTGTGGAAGTGCCTTTGCGATGGAAATGAACGGAGACATCTATAACTGCGATCACTTTGTCTACCCGGAATATAAGCTGGGAAATATTTATGACAGGACATTGCGTGAGATGAATTCAAGTGAACAAAATCAGTGCTTTGGCAGCGATAAAATGCGATCGATGGCGCAGGAGTGCCATTCTTGTCAATGGAAATTTGCCTGTTACGGAGGCTGCCCTAAGCATCGGTTTTTGCCATCAGCATCAGGTCAGTTAAATAAAAACTATCTCTGCGCAAGCTATAAAGCTTTTTTCTCGCATACGGCTCCGCTTATGCGCGTAATGAAAACGCTTTATGAAAATAATATCCCCCCAGCGGAGATTAGGACGGTATTGGTTTAAACGCTGTTCACCGAGGAACATATGTTCGCAAATATTAATGTGGATTGCTGTAAAACGTTGGGTTGTAAAAATTTCGGCATCCTCAATAGCCCGGACTATATTATACAGGATAAGAATGTACTCTGCCGGGAGTGTGGTTTTTTATTTCCTGTTATCTCAGCCACCTCGTTAAACCTTTTTCGCCAGAGCGCTAACCGGCCGTGGCAGGGGTTGGTAAAGCAATGTCCGCGCTGTGGTGGGCAATCGTTGAAAAAATATGGCTTCTCTTCACTTGGCCACCGTCGAATCTACTGCTGCCAATGTCATCGAACATTCATCGCGCCGGAGGAACAAAAGAGGGATCATCGGCAGATGGCGCTTCCTGGCCTGATACAGGAGGGAGCTTCTCTGGCCGACATTCGTAAACTACTTGATCTGGACAGTACAGGCCTCTGCCGGGCATTAAGAAAATTATCCCGATATGCTAACCAACATGAGCGGCAATGGGCATTTACTGCTTTTGATATTATGCTCAGTACGCGAGCGTTTTATGTCAATTTTAACGGCGGCGATAGCCGATTGTATGTATTAGTCACCGCAGAGGAGCAGAGCGGCAGCGTGGTGGCTATTACGACAAATTACTCTGCACATCCGGTAGAAAAGGAATATCAATATATCTCACGATATGAGGAGCGGCTTCCCCCCGGAACGCTGGCGCATCTGGTTCAGCGTAAAGAGTCGATAACAATGCGTCGCCAAAGCCTTTTTGATGTGGATTATGGTCCTGCGACATTGAATAAAAACGATCCCGGTATGCTGGTGAAGCCGGTATTGCCCGCCTACAGGCATTTTGAGTTAGTCCGGGCGCTGACGGACGAGCGCTCACTGAATGTTCAACACTACATCGATCACGAATGCTTTATCTTAGGTGGGTGCATGATGGCAAACCTGGCTTATGTGCAGCAAGGGCGGAGCCATATCTCTTTTGTACGGGAGCGTGGAACGCCACCACCTCAACATGCCATGCCGCCGCGCCTGTTCATGAGTGGGGGGATCCGCAATAACGTCTGGCGAACTTTCTCAACGCGTGACTACGCGATGGCGGTGTGCAATCTTACGGAGAATAAAAAAACAAGCGCGCAGCGCTATGCCACGCTCAATGGCGTCACCCAGTTTATTAGCTATCTGCATGCGCATCCTTTTTTAGCACAGCTTAATCGCTTATCACCTGCCAACGTGACGGCTACCCTGGAATTTCTGAAGTATGAATATAACCAGGCCCTTAAGGTGTAATTTTACAACATCAATTATTGCTACGAATTGATTTCTTTTTGCGAGCAGAGCAGGGCGGCACTGGTGTATTAATTTTTCTGGTTGCAATTCTACCTGAAAAATAAACATGCTGGAGTCCTATTATGAAACGTTCTGTTATTCAAAACTATACCCTTCCTGCGCCTCGCCCCGCTGTAAACCAGGGGATCGATCGTAATAATGCGATGGTTATTAGCCATGCGGCTATTTATCAGGATAGCCTTGCGCAGATTACAAAAAATAATACGTTGGATAATGCTCTTATTATTTTCAACCCTTATGGCACCGCCCCTTTAAGTGCCTATGCCGGGATATGGAGCAGTGAAAACCGCGAAATCACGTTGCATATTCAGGATGTAGCCAAAACTGCCGTCCTGACCGAACAGGTCGTCACGCTTAGCGTGGGCGCAAATCTGGTACCGATTCTCGGCCTTGTAGCTGACAGTGAAAACGAGATCGTCTTTCTTTCTGACGGTGTGGAAATTGCCTCTTATGCCATTACAACTCAGCCGTTGCCAGCAACAGACTCTGCTGATGTCACATTGGGGTTCCCTATTATCAGCGTGACTCAGCCGGTAACGGATGCAGCAAAAATGGCCCCCGGTTACTACTTCATTACCCATTTCGATCGATATAACTATGCGCTGGACCAAAATGGGATTGTACGCTGGTACGTGACGAAAGATTTTCCTTCTTACAACCTGGTGCGTATTGATAACGGCCACTTTCTTGCGACTTCGGAAGCAAATAACACCTATCTGAGCATGTATGAGTTTGACATGATGGGGCGTTTGTATGCCTTCTATGTACTGGACAATCAGTTTCATCACTCCATCTGGCAGTGGGACAGCAGTACGATTGTGGCTCCATCGGAATATACCGCGGGTCGTCCGGATGCATTACACACTAATGAGGATGGCGTTTCCGTTGTCGATCTGACAACGGGGCTGGAGATTACCTACTATGACCTGGCGAAAATTCTCGATCCGCAGCGCGAGTCACGACCGTCAGGTACAGCTCCAGGCGAAGATCCGACGGTAAAAGACTGGTTGCATATTAACCAAAGCTACGTTAATGAGACCAATAATCTTCTCATCGCTTCTGGTCGGCATCAGAGCGCAGTCTTTGGCATCGATCTGGAAACTGAGGCGCTACGATTCATTATGTCCACCCACGAAGAGTGGAATGAGGCATTACAGCCTTATCTACTGACGCCGGTTGATAATGATGGAGTACCGCTTTATGACTTCAATAATCCCGAAGATGTGGATGCCGCGAACCGTGATTTCTGGACGTGGGGCCAGCATAACGTTATTGAAATTCCAAATGAGAAGCCGGATATCGTTGAGTTTATGGTCTTTGATAACGGTAATTTTCGCTCACGTGACGACAGTAAAAGCCTGCTGCCACCGGACAACTACAGCCAAATTGTCCATTTCATCATCGACCTGAAAAACATGACCATTACGCGTCCTTTTGCGTACGGTAAGGAGCTTGGCTCACGAGGCTACAGCAGCTGCGTCAGTGCGAAGGAGATCCTCTCAAACGGTAATATCGTGGTGCACTTTGGAGACTGTACCTTTGATGAAAATGGTCGGGCGGTTTCGTGCCAGCCGGGGGATAGCGATCTTGTCGATCCGCAGGAAGGCAGTGAGGTAATGGGAAACCTGCTGTTACAGGAGATAGAACCCTCTACCAAATCGGTGCTTTTCGAAGCGACAATGACGTCGGGCTATTACAAAAATGAAGCCACCGGTGGGGAAGGGTATCGCTACGATATTACCAGCTTCCGCGTCTACAAAATGGCGCTCTATGCGTAAATCGCACCGCTAAGCTCTTTCTGATTGTTCTCCAGGCCCGATATCCGTTCGGGCTTTTTCATTATTTCTGTCCCCTGGCGATCCAGACGGTTAAACTGTTTCAGACGATTAGTAAATTATACAGAAGGAGCCGTTGTGAAACATTTGCGCCGCTTTATCAACAGCGATGCGTCCGGGGGTGTGACGCTCATCGTTGCCGCTCTGCTGGCGATGCTTTGCGCCAATCTTGGTGCCACTAAAGAGATTTATAATACTTTCCTCGAGCTGCCCGTGCAGTTTAGGGCCGGGCCGCTCGACATCAATAAAAACATGCTGCTGTTTATTAACGATGCGCTGATGGCCGTCTTCTTCCTGCTGGTCGGCCTTGAGGTGAAGCGCGAACTGGTGCAGGGCGCGCTGGCTAGCCGCCATCAGGCGATGTTCCCGGTCATTGCTGCCCTGGGCGGCATGGTTGTTCCGGCGCTCATTTTCCTGCTGTTTAACGCTCACGATCCGGTGGTCAGCCATGGCTGGGCGATCCCTACCGCGACCGATATCGCCTTTGCGCTGGGCGTGCTGGCGCTGCTGGGTAGCCGTATTCCACCCGCGCTGAAGATCTTTCTGATGGCGCTGGCGATTATCGATGACCTGGGTGCGATCATTATTATCGCGCTGTTCTACACCAGCGAGCTGTCAATGGTGTCGCTGGGCGTCGCCGCGCTGGCGGTTGTAGTGCTGGCGATAATGAACGCTCTTAACGTGCGCCGCACCGGCCTCTATATTCTGGTTGGCCTGGTGCTCTGGACCGCGGTACTGAAGTCGGGCGTGCACGCCACCATCGCCGGGGTGATCCTTGGGTTCTTTATCCCACTGACGAAAGAAGAGGGCGTATCACCTTCCCGCCAGCTGGAGCATGTGCTTCATCCGTGGGTAGGCTGGCTGATCCTGCCGCTGTTTGCCTTTGCCAACGCAGGGGTACCATTACAGGGCGTAACGCTGAGCGGGCTGGCCTCAATGCTGCCGCTGGGGATTATTGCCGGGCTGCTTATTGGTAAGCCACTGGGTATTACCCTCTTTACCTGGCTGGCGCTACGAATGAAGCTGGCGAAACTGCCCCATGGTACGGCATTCAATCAGATCATGGCCGTTGGCGTGCTGTGCGGCATCGGCTTTACGATGTCTATCTTCATCACTAACCTGGCGTTTGATGGTATCGATCCCGAGCTGGTGGACTGGGCGAAGCTGGGCATCCTGACCGGTTCGCTGCTGTCGGCGGTCATTGGCTATGTACTGCTGCGGGTACGTTTTAGAGACGCCGCAGCATAGCGCAGACGTAAAAAAACCCGCCTTAGCGGGTTTTTTTAACAAAGCTCAACAGGTGGGCGATTAAGCCATTTTGTTGATCTGCGCGGTCAGGTTAGCCTTATGGCGCGCTGCTTTGTTTTTGTGGACCAGACCTTTAGCGGCCTGACGATCCACGATCGGTTGCATTTCGTTAAATGCTTTCTGTGCAGCTGCTTTGTCGCCAGCTTCAATCGCTGCGTATACTTTCTTGATGAAAGTACGCATCATAGAGCGACGGCTTGCGTTGTGCTTGCGTGCCTTTTCAGACTGAACGGCGCGCTTCTTAGCTGATTTGATATTAGCCAAGGTCCAACTCCCAAATATGATCTATGTGGACAATTCAAAGGCCGAGGAATATGCCCTTTCAGCCTTCTTTTGTCAATGGATTTGTGCAAATAAGCGGCGCTACGTTGCGACGCTCGTTACGTGTGATGGCGCAAGATTCTACCAGCTTGCTGGTCATGAATACAGCCTTTCTACGACAAAAATCGCTGTGAAACACGAGTTTTTCTTAATGCGGGCCGACAGCGCGATGAAATCCCTCGTGCTTTCTGTTTTACGAAGCCAATCGCCGGTTAACCTTAAACGCTGTACAAGGTATACTCGGACGATTTTCACTGTTTTGAGCCAGAGATGAAGCTGATACGCGGCATACATAACCTCAGCCAGGCCCCGCAAGGGTGTGTGCTGACTATTGGTAATTTTGACGGCGTGCACCGGGGGCATCAAGCGCTGCTACGCTGCCTGAAAGCAGAGGGGCGCAAGCGCGGCCTGCCGGTGGTAGTGATGATGTTTGAACCGCAGCCGCTGGAGCTGTTTGCCGGTGATAAAGCCCCGGCTCGTCTGACGCGCCTGCGTGAAAAGCTGCGCTACCTGGCCGAGTGCGGCGTCGACTACGTGCTCTGCGTGCGTTTCGATCGCCGTTTTGCTGCCCTGACGGCGCAGAACTTTGTCAGCGATCTGCTGGTGGATCGCCTGGGCGTGCGCTTCCTTGCCGTCGGCGACGATTTCCGCTTTGGTGCTGGTCGGCAAGGCGATTTCTTGTTATTACAGAAGGCTGGCCTGGAGTACGGCTTTGACGTCACCAGTACCCAAACCTTCTGCGAAGGCGGCGTGCGCATCAGCAGCACGGCGGTGCGCCAGGCGCTGGCAGAGGACGACCTGCCGCTGGCCGAGAGCCTGCTGGGGCATCCGTTCTCTATCTCCGGCCGCGTCGTGCACGGCGACGCGCTGGGACGCACCATTGGCTTCCCGACGGCGAACGTTCCGCTGCGCCGTCAGGTCTCCCCGGTAAAAGGGGTCTATGCGGTGGAAGTGAGGGGGCTTGGCGATAAGCCACTGCCCGGCGTTGCCAATATTGGTACCCGCCCCACGGTCAAAGGCGTACGCCAGCAGCTGGAAGTGCATCTGCTGGACGTTGTAATGGACCTTTATGGCCGCCATATAGAAGTAGTGCTGCGAAAAAAGATCCGCAGCGAAAAGCGATTTGCCTCGCTGGATGAGCTGAAGGCGCAAATTGCCAAAGATGAGTTAACCGCCCGCGAGCTATTTGGGTTATCAAACCTGGCGTAATGGCTAAACACGTTTTTAAATACGGAACCGAGAATCTGATGAGTGACTTTAAATCAACCCTGAATTTGCCGGAAACAGGGTTCCCGATGCGTGGCGATCTCGCCAAACGCGAACCGGGAATGCTGGCGCGTTGGAACGATGATGATCTGTACGGCATCATCCGTGCCGCGAAAAAAGGCAAAAAAACCTTCATTCTGCATGATGGCCCTCCTTATGCGAATGGCAGCATTCATATTGGTCACTCGGTTAACAAGATTCTGAAAGACATTATCGTTAAGTCCAAAGGGCTGGCGGGCTTCGATTCGCCCTACGTGCCGGGCTGGGACTGTCACGGTCTGCCGATTGAGCTGAAGGTTGAGCAGGAGTACGGCAAGCCGGGTGAGAAGTTTACCGCCGCCGAGTTCCGCGCTAAGTGCCGCGAGTACGCTGCCGCGCAGGTTAACGGCCAGCGTGAAGACTTTATCCGTCTGGGCGTGCTGGGCGACTGGGCGCATCCGTACCTGACCATGGACTTCAAAACCGAAGCCAACATCATTCGTGCGCTGGGCAAGATCATCGGTAACGGCCACCTGCACAAAGGTGCGAAGCCGGTGCACTGGTGCGTCGACTGCCGCTCCGCGCTGGCTGAGGCAGAGGTGGAGTACTATGACAAAACCTCTCCGTCTATCGACGTTGCTTTCCAGGCTGCTGACCAGGATGCGGTAAAAGCCAAATTTGGCCTGCCGGGCGTCAGCGGTCCAGTCTCGCTGGTGATCTGGACCACCACGCCATGGACGCTGCCGGCGAACCGCGCGATCTCTCTGTCGCCTGAGTTCGAGTATGCGCTGGTGCAGATCGACGGCCAGGCGCTGATCCTTGCCAAAGATCTGGTTGAGAGCGTGATGAAACGCATCGGCGTGGCAGAGTACAGCATCCTCGGCACGGTAAAAGGCAGCGAGCTGGAGCTGATGCGCTTTACCCATCCGTTTATGGGCTTTGACGTGCCGGCGATCCTTGGCGACCACGTGACCCTCGACGCCGGTACCGGTGCGGTGCATACCGCCCCTGGCCACGGCCCGGATGACTACGTGATCGGGCAGAAATATGGCCTCGAAACCGCGAACCCGGTGGGTCCGGACGGCTGCTATCTGGCGGGAACCTACCCGACGCTGGACGGTGTGAACGTCTTCAAGGCGAACAATATCATCACCGAACTGCTGACGGAGAAGGGCGCACTGCTGCATCTGGAGAAGCTGGTTCACAGCTATCCGTGCTGCTGGCGTCATAAAACGCCGATCATCTTCCGCGCCACGCCGCAGTGGTTTATCAGCATGGATCAGAAGGGCCTGCGCGAGCAGTCTCTGAAAGAGATCAAAGGCGTGCAGTGGATCCCGGACTGGGGCCAGGCGCGTATCGAATCCATGGTCGCCAACCGTCCTGACTGGTGTATCTCCCGTCAGCGTACCTGGGGCGTGCCGATGTCGCTGTTCGTGCACAAGGATACCGAAGAGCTGCATCCGCGCACGCAGGAGCTGATGGAAGCGGTAGCAAAACGTGTTGAAGAGGATGGCATCCAGGCGTGGTGGGATCTCGATCCGCGCGACATCATGGGTGACGACGCCGACAACTACGTGAAGGTGCCGGATACCCTCGACGTCTGGTTTGACTCTGGCTCTACCCACTCTTCGGTGGTGGACGTGCGCCCTGAATTTGCGGGTCATGCGGCGGATATGTATCTGGAAGGCTCCGACCAGCATCGCGGCTGGTTCATGTCCTCCCTGATGATCTCCACCGCCATGAAGGGCAAAGCGCCATATCGTCAGGTGCTGACCCACGGCTTCACCGTGGACGGTCAGGGACGCAAGATGTCGAAATCGATCGGCAATACCGTCTCGCCGCAGGACGTGATGAACAAGCTGGGCGCGGATATTCTGCGTCTGTGGGTGGCCTCGACGGACTACACCGGCGAGATGGCGGTATCGGATGAGATCCTCAAGCGTGCCGCTGACAGCTATCGCCGTATCCGTAACACCGCGCGCTTCCTGCTGGCGAACCTCAACGGTTTCGATCCGGCAAAAGACATGGTGAAACCGGAAGAGATGGTGGTGCTGGACCGCTGGGCGGTAGGCTGTGCTAAAGCCGCGCAGGAGGATATTCTCAAGGCGTACGAGTCCTACGACTTCCATGAAGTGGTGCAGCGCCTGATGCGCTTCTGCTCTATCGAAATGGGCTCGTTCTACCTCGACATCATCAAGGATCGCCAGTACACCGCGAAAGCCGACAGCGTTGCCCGTCGTAGCTGCCAGACCGCGCTGTACCACATTTCCGAAGCGCTGGTGCGCTGGATTGCACCGATCATGTCCTTCACTGCCGATGAGATCTGGGGCTACCTGCCGGGCGAGCGCGAGCAGTATGTCTTTACCGGTGAGTGGTATGAAGGTCTGTTTAGCCTGGCCGAAACGGAAGCCATGAACGATGCTTACTGGAGCGAACTGCTGAAGGTCCGTGGCGAGGTGAACAAAGTTATCGAGCAGGCGCGCGCCGACAAGAAGGTGGGCGGCTCGCTGGAGGCGGCGGTGACTCTCTACGCAGAGCCTGAGCTGGCGGCGAAGCTGACGGCGCTGGGCGATGAATTACGATTCGTCCTGTTGACCTCCGGCGCGAAGGTTGAGGACTATACTAACGCACCGACGGAGGCCCAGCAGAGCGAGCTGCTCAAAGGGCTGAAGGTCGCGCTTAGCAAAGCCGAAGGTGAGAAGTGTCAGCGCTGCTGGCACTATACGACCGACGTCGGTAAGGTGGCGGAACACGCAGAAATTTGCGGACGCTGTGTGGTTAACGTCGCCGGTGACGGCGAAAAACGTAAGTTTGCCTGATGAGTAAACCGATCTTTTCAACAGGGCTACGCTGGCTGTGGCTGGTGGTAGCCGTGCTGATTATCGATCTGGGCAGCAAATACCTGATCCTCCAGAACTTCAATCTGGGGGAGACGGTATCGCTGTTCCCGTCGCTTAATCTGCACTATGCGCGCAACTACGGCGCGGCCTTTAGCTTCCTCGCCGATAAAGGCGGCTGGCAGCGCTGGTTCTTCTCCGGGATCGCCATTGGCATCTGCGTGGTGCTGGCGGTAATGATGTACCGCGCAAAGGCGTCGCAGAAGCTGAACAACATCGCCTACGCGCTGATTATTGGCGGCGCGCTGGGTAATCTGTTTGACCGCCTGTGGCACGGCTTCGTGGTCGATATGATCGACTTCTACGTTGGCGACTGGCACTTTGCAACCTTTAACCTCGCCGATACGGCCATCTGTATCGGTGCGGCGTTAATCGTGCTGGAGGGTTTTATTCCTTCAGCGGCGAAGAAAAAAGCGGCATAACCGCAGCGCAAAACCTGTAGGCCCGGTAAGCATAGCGCCACCGGGCAAACACACTGAAAGGCTATATCTGCATGTCTAACTCTGTACAGAGCAACAGCGCGGTGCTGGTGCATTTCACGCTGAAGCTTGATGATGGCTCCGTTGCCGAGTCCACCCGTAATAACGGTAAACCGGCGCTGTTTCGTCTCGGTGACGGCTCGCTGTCGGAAGGGCTGGAGCAGCATCTGCTGGGGCTGAAGGCCGGTGATAAGCGCGCCTTTTCGCTGGAGCCGGACGCTGCTTTTGGCATCAGCAGCCCGGATCTGATCCAGTACTTTTCGCGCCGTGAATTTATGGATGCGGGCGAGCCGGAAACGGGGGCAATCATGCTGTTTACCGCAATGGATGGCAGCGAAATGCCAGGCGTGATCCGGGAGATTAACGGCGACTCGATCACCGTTGACTTCAACCATCCGCTGGCCGATCGAACCGTTCATTTTGATATTGAAGTGCTGGAAGTCGATCCGGCACTGGAGGCATAAGATGCAGATCCTGTTGGCCAACCCGCGCGGCTTCTGCGCCGGGGTAGACCGCGCTATCAGCATTGTTGAGAACGCGCTGGCAATCTACGGCGCGCCAATTTACGTGCGTCATGAGGTGGTGCATAACCGCTACGTCGTCGACAGCCTGCGCGAGCGTGGCGCTATCTTTATCGAGCAGATCAGCGAAGTGCCGGACGGCGCTATCCTGATCTTCTCCGCCCACGGCGTCTCCCAGGCGGTACGTAACGAAGCGAAAAGCCGCGATCTGACGGTGTTTGACGCGACCTGCCCGCTGGTGACCAAGGTGCATATGGAAGTGGCGCGCGCCAGCCGCCGCGGCGAAGAGTCGATCCTTATCGGCCACGCCGGTCACCCGGAAGTGGAAGGCACAATGGGCCAGTACAGCAACCCGAAAGGGGGCATGTACCTCGTGGAGTCCCCGGAAGATGTGCTGACCCTGAACGTCAAAGACGAAACTAAGCTGTCGTTTATGACCCAGACCACGCTATCGGTGGATGATACCTCTGACGTTATCGACGCCCTGCGTAGCCGCTTCCCGAAAATTGTCGGGCCGCGTAAGGATGATATCTGCTACGCCACCACCAATCGCCAGGAGGCGGTGCGCGCGCTGGCCGAGCAGGCCGACGTGGTGCTGGTGGTGGGATCGAAGAACTCATCGAACTCTAACCGACTGGCGGAGCTTGCTCAACGGATGGGGAAAGCGGCGTTTCTGATCGACGACGCGTCCGATATCCAGGAAGCATGGGTAACGAATGTGGCCTGCGTCGGCGTCACCGCCGGTGCTTCCGCGCCGGATATTCTGGTGCAGAATGTTATTGCCCGCCTGCAAGCGCTGGGCGGCGGGGAAGCCATTCCTCTTGAGGGCCGCGAAGAGAATATCGTCTTCGAAGTGCCGAAAGAGCTGCGCGTGGACGTGCGCGAAGTTGAGTAACCCTTAAACGATGCCGGTGGGCATCTTTTCGGTAAGATAGTTAATCAATGCCCGCATTTTTGCGGGCATATGTTTATTGCGCGTCCAAAGTAGCCAAAGCTCTCCAGAGTAGGTGCTGATAAATTCCCACTCCGGCAGCACCTGCACAATCTCTCCCTTCTCCAGCGCCTCGCGGGCGGTAAACAGCGGCAGACTGCCAATGCCGATATGCTGCTTAACCGCGTCCAGGCGTACCCCAGTATGGTTTGCCGCATAGCGTCCTCGCGTCTGCACGGTTTCCATCTTTTCCCGCAGGCGAAACTTCCAGCGTGCATCCGCGGGCGTTTCACCCAGAGAGATGCAGCTGTGGCGACGCAGATCCTGCGGGTGCACAGGCGTTCCGTGCTTACGTAAATACGCGGGCGTGGCGCAGATCGCGTGGCTCACCGGCATCAGCGCTTTACCATAGAGGCCCGGTGAAGGTGAATTGGTGATGCGCAGCACCAGATCCACCCCGTCGTTAATCAAATCAACATAGCTGTCCTCCAGGCGCAGGGTGACGTCTATCTGTGGATAACGGGCAAGAAACTCAGGCATCAAGGGGTGAATAACGAAACGTCCGACGGCTTTCGGTACGCTCAGGGTGAGCTTGCCCTGGGCAACGGTTTGCAGACTGCCACCGGAGTCTAACGCCTGCCTGGCCGCCTCCAGCATCTCCTGGGCATGTTCATAAACGGTTCGGCCTGTCTCCGTCAGCGCCAGCTTGCGGGTGGTGCGGTGCAGCAGCTTACAGCCCATCTCCTGCTCCAGGCGTGAGACACAGCGGCTGATGGCAGAGGGCGTGGCGCCATTCGTCCGTGCCGCAGCGGAGAAGCTACCCTGTTCAATAATGGTCACAAAGGTCGCGAGGTCGGGAAGCAAAAGTGGATTCATTTGTGCCTGTTAAGCAAGAGTGCAGTGATTGAAAAGGGAATTATCGCCCTGGATATTATGAATATACTGTCCTCAGACAGAGGAGAACAACCATGACTGAACGTCTTTATTACGCCAGCGATGCCATCCAGGGCGTTGCCCAGGTGCTCAGCTGCAGCGAAGAGCCTGACGGCCGCTATGCAATCGTGCTCGATAAGACGCTGTTTCATCCGCAGGGGGGAGGACAGCCCGCTGACAGGGGAGCCATTAATGGCGTAGTCGTTGAGAGCGTTATTCAGCGCGGGGAGAACGTCATACACATTCTGCCAGAACCGCTTGCAGCAGGCGAAGCGACGTTGCAGGTCAATGCGGAAACCCGAGCTTTGCACTCGCGCTGGCATAGCGCTGGCCATCTGGTTGGCTATGCCGCAGAGCAATACGGCTGGCAGCCGATAAAAGCACACCATTGGCCGGGCGAGGGCAAAGTAACCTTTATTGCGGGCGAGGGGGCAGAATTACCGGACAGCGACATGCTGCTGGCAAGCATCGAGGCATGGATAAGCGCCGGGCTGCTGCGCCACGTGGAGTTTGAAAGCGATCGTCGTAAAGTACGCTTTGGCGATCTTCCTGCTTACGCGTGCGGCGGCACGCATGTTTCCAGCCTGCAAAATATCGATAAGCTGGTGATTAGTAGCATAAAGCAGAAGAAAGGCCAGCTTACCATCAGTTATCTCCTGCCGTAGCACGTTGCTGCCGCTCAGGCAGCAATCATGTCTTTTGCTGATACTTTTCGGCGTTTATCATTAAATTCTTATTATCGGCGTTTTCGGCTGGCGGCCCGGTAGCGGGCTGGTTAATCTGGAAGCGATTTATAGCATTTCATTAACAAAAGAGCACAACTATGCACGAAGCACAAATTCGCGTTGCCATTGCGGGCGCTGGTGGGCGCATGGGCCGCCAGCTGATCCAGGCGGCGCTAAACATGGATGGCGTAACCCTGGGCGCGGCGCTGGAGCGGGAGGGATCCTCCCTGCTAGGCAGCGACGCAGGGGAGCTGGCGGGTGCCAGCAAATCAGGCGTGACGGTGCAGAGCAGCCTGGATGCGGTAAAAGATGACTTTGATGTGTTTATCGATTTTACCCGTCCGGAAGGCACCCTGACCCATCTGGCTTTCTGCCGCCAGCATGGCAAGGGCATGGTCATTGGCACCACCGGCTTCGACGACGCGGGCAAGCAGGCCATCAGCGACGCGGCACAGAGCATCGGCATCGTTTTTGCCGCTAACTTTAGCGTTGGGGTCAACGTTATGCTTAAGCTGCTGGAGAAGGCGGCGAAGGTGATGGGTGACTACACCGACATTGAAATTATTGAGGCGCATCACCGTCATAAGGTTGATGCCCCGTCAGGAACCGCGCTGGCAATGGGTGAAGCTATTGCTCATGCGCTGGATAAGGATCTGAAGAGCTGCGCCGTCTACAGCCGCGAAGGCTACACCGGCGAGCGCGAGCCGGGCACCATCGGTTTTGCCACCGTCCGCGCAGGCGATATTGTGGGTGAACATACCGCTATGTTTGCTGACGTTGGCGAGCGGATTGAGATCACCCATAAGGCTTCCAGCCGCATGACCTTTGCAAACGGTGCCGTTCGGGCCGCTTTATGGCTTAAGGCGCAAAAGAGTGGCCTTTTTGACATGCGTGATGTGCTGGACCTCAACAATTTGTGATATTTATTACCCATCGTGATGTGGTTATTGTGATCGCAATGCTTTGATTGCAAGGGGCAATATTTTATTGCCCCTTTATTTTATCGCTTATGTCCTTATTTACATTTTAGACCGTCATAAGTTAATCTTTTACTGCCTGGTTTGTTTAAAAAGGGCAGATTTCCCCCGTCAGATGCTGTTTTTACCGCCTCGTATAAAAAAGAGTAATCCACAGTGGTGCGCAAGCGTTTTCCTCTGCAATTTAGCTGGCTTTTTTGCATCTTAAAGTGCCGCTTATCCCTCAGGCTTGCAAAAAACTAAGAAAAAGTGGTCTGGAAGGTAGACTTTTACCAGGCTTGTCTCTAGAATGCCGCCGTTTGCCAAAAATACACCGGTAAGCAGATTTGCATTGATTTGTGGCTTCAATATGAATTAATATGCAAATAAAGTGAGTGAATATTCTCTGGAGGGTGTTTTGATTAAGTCAGCGCTATTGGTTCTGGAAGACGGAACCCAGTTTCACGGTCGGGCCATAGGGGCAACAGGTTCGGCGGTTGGGGAAGTCGTTTTCAATACTTCAATGACCGGTTATCAAGAAATCCTTACTGATCCCTCCTATTCCCGCCAAATCGTCACTCTTACTTATCCCCATATTGGTAATGTCGGCACTAACGAAGCCGATGAAGAAGCGTCCCAGGTTCATGCTCAAGGCCTGATTATTCGCGACCTGCCGCTGATTGCCAGCAACTACCGCAATACCGAAGACCTCTCTTCTTACCTGAAACGCCATAACATCGTGGCTATTGCCGATATCGATACCCGTAAGCTGACCCGCCTGCTGCGTGAGAAGGGCGCACAGAACGGCTGCATCATCGCTGGCGACAGCCCGGATGCCGCCCTGGCCCTGGAGAAAGCGAAAGCGTTCCCGGGTCTGAACGGGATGGATCTGGCGAAAGAGGTAACTACCGCTGAATCCTACAGCTGGACTCAGGGGAGCTGGACGCTGGCCGGTGAGCTGCCGGAAGCGAAGAAAGAAGAGGAGCTGCCGTTCCACGTGGTGGCTTACGACTACGGTGCGAAGCGCAATATCCTGCGTATGCTGGTGGACAGAGGCTGCCGCCTGACGGTAGTCCCGGCGAAGACCCCGGCGGATGACGTCCTGAAGATGAACCCGGACGGCATTTTCCTCTCTAACGGCCCTGGCGATCCGGCTCCGTGCGACTACGCCATCGACGCCATTCAGGCCTTCCTGGCGACCGACATTCCGGTGTTTGGTATCTGCCTCGGCCATCAGCTGCTGGCTCTGGCGAGCGGCGCGAAAACCGTGAAGATGAAGTTCGGCCACCACGGCGGCAACCATCCGGTCAAGGATATCGATAACAACACCGTGATGATCACCGCGCAAAACCACGGTTTCGCGGTGGATGAGGCGACCATGCCAGCTAACCTGCGCGTAACGCACAAATCGCTGTTCGACGGTACCCTGCAGGGTATTCATCGTACCGACAAGCCCGCGTTCAGCTTCCAGGGTCACCCGGAGGCCAGCCCAGGCCCGCACGATGCTGCGCCGCTGTTCGATCACTTTATCGAACTTATCGAGCAATACCGTAAGACTGCTAAATAATCAGGAGCCGAGAAGACCATGCCAAAACGTACAGACATTAAAAGCATCCTGATCCTTGGCGCTGGCCCGATCGTAATCGGCCAGGCCTGCGAATTTGACTACTCCGGCGCTCAGGCCTGTAAAGCCCTACGTGAAGAGGGTTACCGCGTCATCCTCGTTAACTCCAACCCGGCGACCATCATGACCGATCCGGAGATGGCGGACGCCACCTACATTGAGCCTATCCACTGGGAAGTGGTGCGCAAGATTATCGAAAAAGAGCGTCCGGATGCGGTGCTTCCTACCATGGGCGGCCAGACCGCGCTGAACTGCGCGCTGGAGCTAGAGCGTCAGGGCGTGCTGGAAGAGTTTGGCGTGACCATGATTGGCGCAACCGCCGACGCGATTGATAAAGCAGAAGATCGCCGCCGTTTCGATGTTGCCATGAAGAAAATCGGCCTCGATACCGCCCGCTCCGGCATTGCGCATAACATGGAAGAGGCGCTGGCGGTTGCCGCTGACGTCGGCTACCCGTGCATCATTCGTCCGTCATTCACCATGGGCGGTACCGGCGGCGGCATCGCCTATAACCGCGAAGAGTTCGAAGAGATCTGCGCCCGCGGCCTGGATCTCTCCCCGACCAACGAGCTGCTGATTGATGAGTCGCTGATTGGCTGGAAAGAGTATGAGATGGAGGTGGTGCGCGATAAGAACGACAACTGCATCATCGTCTGCTCTATCGAGAACTTTGACGCCATGGGTATCCATACCGGTGACTCCATCACCGTCGCCCCGGCGCAGACCCTGACCGATAAAGAGTATCAGATCATGCGTAACGCCTCGATGGCGGTACTGCGTGAAATCGGCGTTGAAACCGGCGGCTCTAACGTCCAGTTCTCGGTGAACCCGAAGAATGGTCGTCTGATCGTTATCGAGATGAACCCGCGCGTCTCCCGCTCCTCGGCGCTGGCGTCGAAGGCGACCGGCTTCCCGATTGCGAAAGTCGCAGCCAAGCTGGCGGTGGGCTACACCCTCGACGAGCTGATGAACGACATCACCGGCGGCCGTACCCCGGCGTCGTTTGAGCCATCCATTGACTACGTCGTCACAAAAATTCCACGCTTCAACTTCGAGAAATTCGTCGGTGCCAACGACCGCCTGACCACCCAGATGAAGTCCGTGGGCGAAGTAATGGCGATTGGTCGTACCCAGCAGGAGTCGCTGCAGAAAGCGCTGCGTGGCCTGGAAGTGGGCGCGACCGGTTTCGACCCGAAGGTGAGCCTCGACGATCCAGAAGCGCTGACCAAAATTCGCCGCGAGCTGAAAGATGCGGGCGCGGAGCGTATCTGGTACATCGCGGATGCGTTCCGTGCGGGCCTGTCGGTTGATGGCGTCTTTAACCTGACCAACATCGACCGCTGGTTCCTGGTACAAATTGAAGAGCTGGTGCGCCTGGAAGAGAAGGTAGCGGAAGTGGGCATCAACGGCCTCGACGCTGACTTCCTGCGCCAGCTGAAGCGTAAAGGCTTTGCCGATGCGCGTCTGGCCAAGCTGGCGGGCGTGCGTGAATCTGAGGTGCGCAAGCTGCGCGACCAGTACGACCTGCACCCGGTCTACAAACGCGTGGACACCTGTGCGGCCGAGTTCTCCACCGATACCGCCTACATGTACTCCACCTACGAGGAGGAGTGTGAGGCCAACCCGACTCAGGATCGTGACAAAATCATGGTGCTGGGCGGCGGGCCAAACCGTATCGGTCAGGGCATTGAGTTCGACTACTGCTGCGTCCACGCCTCGCTGGCGCTGCGCGAAGACGGTTACGAGACCATTATGGTCAACTGTAACCCGGAGACCGTCTCTACCGACTACGATACCTCGGATCGCCTCTACTTCGAGCCGGTAACCCTGGAAGACGTGCTGGAGATCGTGCGCATCGAGAAGCCGAAGGGCGTTATCGTGCAGTACGGCGGCCAGACTCCGCTGAAGCTGGCCCGTGCGCTGGAAGCCGCTGGCGTACCGGTTATCGGTACCAGCCCGGACGCCATCGACCGTGCCGAAGACCGCGAGCGCTTCCAGCAGGCGGTAGATCGTCTGAAGCTGAAGCAGCCGGCAAACGCCACCGTTACTGCCATCGAGCAGGCGGTAGAGAAGGCAAAAGAGATTGGTTACCCGCTGGTGGTGCGCCCCTCCTACGTGCTGGGTGGCCGGGCGATGGAGATTGTCTACGACGAGATCGACCTGCGTCGCTACTTCCTGACGGCGGTCAGCGTCTCCAACGACGCACCGGTGCTGCTGGACCGCTTCCTTGACGACGCGGTTGAGGTAGACGTTGACGCCATCTGCGACGGCGAAACGGTGCTGATTGGCGGCATTATGGAGCACATCGAGCAGGCGGGTGTTCACTCCGGTGACTCGGCTTGTTCACTCCCAGCCTACACGCTGAGCCAGGAGATCCAGGACGTCATGCGCCAGCAGGTGCAGAAGCTGGCCTTCGAGCTGCAGGTGCGCGGCCTGATGAACGTTCAGTTCGCGGTGAAGGACAACGAAGTCTATCTGATTGAGGTCAACCCACGCGCAGCGCGTACCGTGCCGTTCGTCTCCAAGGCCACTGGCGTACCGCTGGCGAAAGTGGCGGCGCGCGTGATGGCAGGTAAAACCCTGGCCGAGCAGGGCGTCACTAAAGAGATTATCCCGCCGTACTACTCGGTGAAAGAGGTGGTGCTGCCGTTCAACAAGTTCCCTGGCGTGGATCCGCTGTTGGGGCCAGAGATGCGCTCTACCGGTGAAGTGATGGGCGTAGGCCGCACCTTCGCCGAGGCCTTTGCCAAGGCGCAGCTGGGCAGCAACTCCACGATGAAGAAGCAGGGCCGTGCGCTGCTCTCCGTACGCGAAGGCGACAAAGAGCGCGTAGTAGACCTGGCTGCTAAACTGCTGAAGTTCGGCTTTGAGCTGGATGCTACCCACGGCACAGCGATTGTGCTGGGCGAAGCCGGTATCAACCCGCGTCTGGTGAACAAGGTGCATGAGGGTCGTCCGCACATTCAGGATCGTATCAAGAATGGCGAGTACACCTACATCATCAACACTACCGCAGGCCGTCAGGCGATTGAGGACTCCAAGCTGATTCGCCGCAGCGCCCTGCAGTACAAGGTGCATTACGACACCACGCTGAACGGCGGCTTCGCCACGGCGATGGCGCTGAACGCAGATGCCACCGAGAAAGTGACCTCCGTGCAGGAGATGCACGCGCAGATCGTTAAATAAGCGCCTGCCAATGTTACTCAAACCCGCTCCGGCGGGTTTTTTCATTTCTGTGGCGTTGGTAGCTATGCGGTAATAGGGTACTGTTCGCTGCCTAAGAGTGTTCTGTATTTCCCTGATACATCAGGCAAATAGTCTACAGTTAGTCAGGAAGACAACTGAAATTCACCTAAAAGCAGGGAGAACACCATGCAAAAGCGCATTCTCATTACCTCGATTTTGGCCGCAGCAACGTTATTTACCGTAGCGGGTTGTTCCTCTAATCAGGCTGTTAAAACTACCGACGGCAAAACCATTGTGACTGACGGAAAACCGCAGGTAGACAGTGATACCGGCATGGTGTCGTACAAAAATGCCGCAACGGGCCAAACAGAACAGATCAATCGCGACCAGCTGAAAAATATGAGCGAACTCGATAACTAATTCTGCACCGTTAGCGATGCTGCCCAAAGCCCGGCAGATTACATTGCCGGGCCTGCTTCAGGCGTATTCAAATAGATTATGAAAATATAACGCCTTAAAAAATATTCCTGATCTCTCCCTACCGATCGAAAAAGAGTAAGCAAAGCGGATCTTTCCTCTGTAAGCCCAACGATTAACTGTCTAAACTCACTGCCATTGCAACAGTGCAGTTTAGACAGGTTAATGAATGATTCTGATTATTTATGCTCATCCCTATCCGCGGCATTCGCACGCGAATAAGCGGATGCTTGAACAGGCAGGAACGCTGGACGGCGTGGAAGTCCGTTCGCTTTACCAACTCTATCCCGACTTCAATATTGATATCGCCGCCGAACAGGAGGCC
This sequence comes from Pseudescherichia sp., assembly GCF_031998825.1. Lineage (GTDB taxonomy): Bacteria > Pseudomonadota > Gammaproteobacteria > Enterobacterales > Enterobacteriaceae > Pseudescherichia. The sequence continues at coordinate 30,243 of NZ_DAMACX010000013.1, read as the reverse complement.
GTCTCGCGCGCGGATCTGGTGGTCTGGCAGCATCCTCTTCAGTGGTATAGCGTCCCGCCGCTGCTCAAGCTGTGGATGGATAAAGTCCTGACCCACGGCTGGGCCTACGGCGAGGGCGGTACCGCACTGCACGGCAAGCATCTGCTTTGGGCCGTGACCACCGGCGGCGGTGAGCACCACTTTGATATCGGATCGCACCCTGGCTTTGAGGCGCTGGCGCAGCCCCTGCAAGCCACGGCGATCTACTGCGGTATGAAGTGGCTGGCTCCGTTCTCTATGCATAATACTTTTGTAAACGATGATGAAACGCTGCATGCCAAGGCGCGTCACTATAAGCAGCGTCTAATGGCGTGGCAGGAGGTGCATCATGGATAGCCATACCCTAATACAGGCGCTGATCTATCTGGGATCGGCGGCGCTGATCGTACCTATTGCGGTGCGGCTGGGCCTTGGCTCGGTTCTCGGCTATCTGATAGCGGGCTGCATTATTGGCCCTTGGGGGCTGCGACTGGTCACCGACGCCGAGTCGATTCTGCACTTTGCTGAAATCGGCGTGGTGCTGATGCTGTTCGTCATCGGTCTTGAGCTGGATCCCCAGCGGCTGTGGAAGCTGCGCGCCTCGGTGTTTGGCGGCGGCGCATTGCAGATGCTGGTCTGCGGCCTGCTGCTGGGCGCATTTTGTATGGCGCTGGGTCTGCGCTGGCAGGTGGCGGTGCTGATCGGCTTGACGTTGGGGCTCTCCTCGACGGCGATCGCCATGCAGGCGATGAACGAGCGTAACCTGATGGTCTCTCAGATGGGACGCAGCGCCTTTGCCGTGCTGCTGTTCCAGGACATTGCCGCCATTCCGCTGGTGGCGATGATCCCGCTGCTCGCCGCCAGCGGCGGGGCTACCACGCTGGGCGCCTTTACCCTCTCAGCGCTGAAGGTCGTTGCCGCGCTGGCTATCGTGGTGCTTATTGGCCGCTACGTTGCGCGTCCGGCGCTGCGCTTTGTCGCCCGCACCGGCCTGCGAGAAGTGTTCAGCGCCGTCGCGCTGTTCCTGGTCTTTGGCTTCGGACTGCTGCTGGAGGAGGCCGGGCTGTCGATGGCGATGGGGGCGTTCCTCGCCGGAGTGCTGCTGGCGAGCTCCGAGTACCGCCATGCGCTGGAGAGCGATATCGAACCGTTTAAAGGTCTGCTGCTGGGGCTGTTCTTTATCGGCGTCGGCATGTCTATCGACTTCGGTACTCTGGTGACGCATCCGCTGCGCATTATCATCCTGCTGGTGGGTTTCCTGGTCATTAAAACCCTGGTGCTGTGGCTGATTGCCCGTCCGTTAAAAGTGCCGGGCAAACAGCGGCGCTGGTTCGCGGTCCTGCTGGGGCAGGGGAGCGAATTTGCCTTCGTCGTGTTTGGCACGGCGCAAAGCGCTAACGTGCTGGATCCCGAGTGGGCCAAAGCCTTAACCCTGGCGGTAGCGCTCTCAATGGCGGCTACGCCGCTGCTGCTGGTGCTGTTGACCCGGCTTGATAACAAAACCACGGGCCAGCAGCGTGAAGCGGATGAGATTGATGAGGAGCAGCCGCGAGTTATCATTGCGGGCTTCGGTCGTTTCGGACAGATTGCCGGGCGTCTGCTGCTCTCCAGCGGGGTGAAAATGGTCGTTCTCGATCACGACCCCGACCATATTGAAACCCTGCGCAAGTTTGGCATGAAGGTCTTCTACGGCGATGCCACCCGTGTCGATCTGCTGGAATCCGCCGGGGCAGGCAAGGCCGAGGTGCTGATCAACGCCATTGACGATCCCAAAGCCAACCTGCAATTGACCGAGCTGGCTAAAGAGCACTTCCCCCACCTGCAGATCGTTGCCCGCGCCCGCGACGTCGATCACTTTATCCGTCTACGCCAGGCAGGCGTCGAGCGGCCGGAGCGTGAAACCTTTGAGGGCGCGCTGCGTACCGGTCGTCTGGCGCTGGAGAGCCTGGGGCTGGGAGAGTATGAGGCCAGGGAGCGCGCCGATCTGTTTCGCCGCTATAATTCAGACATGATAGAGGAGATGGTGCAGGGCGAAGACGATACCCAGGCGCGGGCGGCGGTGTTCAAACGCACCAGCGCCATGCTGACGGAGATCATCACCGAGGATCGGGCGCACCTCTCTCATTCCCAGCGGCACGGTTGGCAGGGTACGGAGGAAGGTAAACACTCCGGCGACGCCAACGACGAGCCGCAGGCGAAGCCGACGGTTTAATCATCTATGCTGGCGGCCCCGAGGCAACTGCGGGCCTGCCAGCAGAATGAAAAATTTTCGTTCTCTTTACCTTGCCGCCAGTCGACGAGCGTGAGCGCTTTCCGTATAGTGGCGACAATTTTTAGCTCCGGGATATGAACAATGATCAGTCTGATTGCGGCGTTAGCGGTCGATCGCGTAATTGGTATGGAAAACGCCATGCCGTGGAATTTGCCTGCCGATCTCGCCTGGTTTAAGCGCAATACATTAAACAAACCGGTGGTGATGGGGCGCCTGACCTGGGAGTCCATCGGGCGTCCTTTGCCGGGGCGTAAAAACATCGTCATTAGCAGCCAGCCGGGCAGTGACGATCGCGTCCAGTGGGTTAGCTCTATTGAAGACGCCATTGCCGCCTGCGGTGATGCGGAAGAGATTATGGTGATCGGCGGCGGGCGTATCTACGAGCAGTTTCTGCCCCAGGCCCAGCGCCTCTACCTGACGCATATCGATGCGGAAGTGGAGGGGGATACTCACTTCCCGGACTATGAGCCGGACGATTGGGAGTCTACCTTTAGCGAGTTTCACGACGCCGACGCGCAGAACTCCCACAGCTACTGCTTTGAGATCTTAGAACGCCGGTAAACCCGGTCTGAACCGTCGCCCCGGCACGCGCAGCGCTGCCGGGGAGTATTACATTTTATCTAGCCAGTCATGTAGCAGTTGTAAATATATCCACTTCATTCGGTAAATTAAATAATAAAATAAGTAACTCCCTGTAATAATATACTTCACTACTCTATGTCCTAATAAGGACATAAAAACGGGTTTATGACTTATTTTATAATGCGTAGTATACCTGTCACTATTCATTAATATGAATAGAGGTTGTGTTTATATTTATTTTGCAAGGAATAAAACAATGAAAAAACTTATTAAGATGGGTATCTTAGCTGCCGCAATCTCTGCTTCATGCTCGGTGTTTGCCGCTACCACTCCTGATGTGCAAGTTACTTTTAAAGGCAGTATGGTAAGCTCATCCTGTAATGTCTCTATCAATAATGGTCAAAGCACGGTTGATATTGGTCAGGTTGATACCTCTGGCTTAAAACTGGGTGAAACATCTCCAGATATACCCTTTACCGTAGATATTAAAGGCTGTCCGAACAGTGTATCAAGTGCTAAACTTGATTTTGAAGGTGACGCCTTTGCGGGTAATAGTACTGTTTTCGCTTTGAACCAGGGCACTGGTAATCAAATGGAGAGCATAGGCATGATGATTAAAGATCTTTCTATGGGCGATGGATCCTATTTAAAGCCTAACGCTTCTGGTTCCCCCCTAACATTAAGTGATGGTGCTGCAAGTTTCCCGTTAGCTGCCACAATGAAAATCATGAAAGAAGGTGTTGATGAAGGCACTTTCTATGTATCCACGGCTCTTCATGTAATCTACGAATAAGTGTTTTTACATCATTAAGGTTAGTAACGTGAGTTGCTAATCATCATAACCCGAATTCAACTATGTGTTGAGTTCGGGTTTTTTGATGGTGTTGTTATTTAGGGATATATAATGTGAAATGTAGCGGTTGCATTGAATGGTCCGGAGGATATTTTTTGCGTACTGATTAGCTGGGCTATGAATGGTAGCCTATCTGCCTGCGGGGCTATTCTAAATAATCTGTTGAGATAAACAGGGTTTCCTTTAGTATCTCTGATTGCAATGGCAACGCCTCTCTCTAACAACTGTGGTGAAGTTAAAAATCCTTTTGCCGAACTCATGCCTTCCCAGCGGGTTAATATCGAGCTTTGAAAAGGGCATTGATAATCAATTGAGAATGCTTTTGTAATGATGTTGCTGCCGGGTCTGATTGATGGATCGACCAGTACCTTCCCAAAATCAACGGTTTCATTCTGTACCGTACAAGATTCCTGACGCAGGTGGATGGAATGCGCCAGCGTAATCAGCACCGCGGGTTTACCGGTATCTGCCCGGATCGCACCATACAGGCCTGAATGCAGCACGTTGTTTACTTCCACATCGGGTAGTGTCTGTACAAGCTGAAATGTAATTCGGGGCGTAACGGGCCATGGAAGCTGGCAACGCCCTTGCTGGCAGTCAAGGCGCATTTTCCACGGGAAAGGATGATCGTTAATAAACAGCCGGTAACCGATACCTTTGATGTTTGTAGCATGTACGCCCTGCGCGTTTTTTCCTGAACTTCGTGTCAAGGCTACCAGTTGACCACTCCCCGCACATAAGAAAGGATCTGCATTAGCCTCATCGGCATCGACGGTTTTTTGCGCCAAAATGGCGCCCGGTCTTGTTGACGCTGAGAGCGTAATATCAGGAAGGGTTAATTTTATTGTTTGGGTATCTGTAACATGACAAGTGGCATAGGCAGGCAGCGATTGCAAAAAAAATAGACTTAAAGGAAGCAAGGTGCGTAATAAAAGATTACTTACAGATAAGGTGTAATTCATAGAGATGCTTTCCGGCTGGTAAGTTAATTTTATAGGGAGCATGACATATCTGTGTCGGACTTCCCCATTGCACAGCGATAGTGCCCTCAGCTGGGGACCCTGACAGATAGACCTGGCCTTTCTCATCAATAATGCCTTCGTTAGCCGAATTACTGGTTGTCGCTGTAGCGCCAAAAGGAAGGGGAGTACCATCAGAAAAGTTCAGCGTTGCTAAAATTTTTGCACCGATATGAGGCGTAAATTCAGTCATAACAATAGCTGCGTCCGTGGGTATCGCGGATACGCTTGTACTCGCTAATTCAATACTGTTTTCCTCAGTGACATTTTGTTCCAGCATGACCGAATTGTGGCGATAAGGTTGTAAATAGGGAACAATGGCATATCCCCTGTAATCCGTCGCCACCCCGGTGTTGTTTTTAACCAGCAGGTTAGACGCATTTTCAGCTTTTACCAGAGCGACAGCATTATTAGTACTAAATGGCTGCCCGGCGGTAACACCGTAAGCTGAGGCAATTAACGCGCCTTTTGCCTCATAGCTGAGGCTCTGCTGTTCTGCAGCATGGCTATAATTAGCAGAGTACTCACCAAAACTGTTTTTATAATTAAGATGAATATCTTGCGAGGTTGATTGCCTGTCGCCACTATTCGCATCCACGCTCCAGTTAAGAGATTCGTCTGCAAATGCATTACCATTGATGCCTACGGATTGTGAGGGAGCACCGGGACGCTGTAAGCTACTGGCTAACGAAGCCCATACATCCTTATTAAATATAGAGAAAGGGATCTGCACGCTGACTGCAAGCTGTTGCTCAGAATCATTTTCTTCATTCTGCGTCCATGCCCAGCTCAGACTGACATTGATATCGTGCAGAGAGAGTGTGTCCGATAGCGACAAATTTTCTTCTGTACTTCGATGCCAGTATTCGGCGCGCCAGGCAGATAATACCAGCGTATTAATCTCGCCTACCGGCTGGTTTATAGAGAGCTGGAGCTTGCTTTTCTGAGATGCAGGCTGCTCCCGATCCGAGGTTGAACGCGCAATAGTATCAGCAAAAGAGATATAGCCGTCAGTGGGCGCAAATGACCACGAGAGAGACATATCCGTATCTGATTCAGCCATATTTTTAGCATACCGCAGGCGATAACTTTGGCCATGGGCGCCTGCTGTTTCATTACCCTGGGTCGTCATTGATGTCATATCCGCTGACACCGAACCAAAATCGCCAAGGCCCAGCGCATAGCCCAGATCGAAGGCATGATACTCTTCACCTAGCAGGTCGCCGCCAAAAACGGTCATTTCCGCCGGCAAGCCATAAAAAAAGGTCAACTGAGAGAATTTTTGATTTTTTCCATCGGGGTTATGCGTTCGCCCCATATCAACGCTGTATCTCAGATGCCCCTGGCGCTGCATGGCAGGGACTACCCCCCATGCCTGAGTGAAATGATGGACGCTGCCATCCGCCTCTGTCACCGTGACCTTTAACTCTCCGCCACCGGACTGGGGAAAAAGGTCATTAATGGCAAACTGTCCAGCAGGCACGTAGCGCTTATAGATAACGTTATCATTCTGACTGATCTCAACCCTGGCATTAGACGTTCTGGCAATTCCCCGGATGACCGGTGCATACCCCTGGGCCTGATCCGAGAACATGGCATTATCCGTGGCGAGTGAGACTCCGCTATAGTCAACGCTATCAAAAAGGTTGCCATCACTGCCGTTATCACCCAGCATAAACAGGCTCCGCAACGCCGGGATATCGCGCTGCAGCCACACTTTTTCGTTATTCCAGGCCAATGCACTATCAGCGGGCTTATCGAGCATACCAAAGCTGCGTAGTCGCCATGCACCCAGATTAATCCCCCCATTTAACCGTGTAGTGACATCGTCAGGCTTAAAACTCTCTCCCGCCTCCTTTTTCTGTGCGCCATTAAGGTCATAGTTCAGGCTAAATGCGCTAATACCTTCATCCCATTGTGACGGAGCAATACTTAAATCCGCATCAGGCCCGTCCTTCAGATATGCCTGGGGAATGGTGATGTTGAGTATTTGTTTGCGAAAATCAAATACGATATCAATTCCAGACAGTTCGCCGGGAATGTGATATTTATCATTGCCGTCTATTTTCTCATTGGACAGATAGATACCAAACTCATGCAGTTGAGATACCGATAGTATCGGGGAGAGCTTACCTTCTTTATCGTTGATAAAATCAAACTTACGTCGGGCGACGGTTCGGTTATTTATATTAACCGTGACATAGTAAGTTCCTGGTGGCTGCGTCGACCCGGTAAACTGGCTTAAATCAATGCGGCTTGCCGTCGTCTGGCTGGTATTCTCAATGGCAGCACTATCAAAAACCAGTTCGTCAGCCTGTGCGCCTGCAGAAAAAATTAACAAACCGGTAGCCGCCGCCCCGGAAACAAATCTGCCATCCATCTTTTTTACATTCCATGCACGACTATAACGTCATACTTTTTTCTGACGTTATTTGTCCCTGCTCGATCAAGGCTGTCCACGCAATGGATCGTATTTTTTCCGCAACGGGTATAGTCAATGCCCCAAAGGGATCAAGCATTGCATTTTCTGGTAGCTTAGATTTTTTACCGTTTGCTGTGAAACTATGTAACGTCACAAAATAAGGCGTTGGATTGCTTACCGTTACGGAATGTCCAGACTGTTGAAAGGTGAGTTTTTCCCATGCGGAATCTGCTATCTCGCCCTCAATGGCCGCGGGGCGATAGAAAAGTTTCATTGATGAATTAACGGAGATCAGCAAACTGCTTTTACTATTCTTAACGACGCCTGGAATCGCTTTTACGTTAAGATAAAATATAGATTCCCTGTCTTTAGGAAGGTTGTCCTGCGCAGTTTTAATAATATTTATCGTCGCGGTATCACCAGAAGATATTTTGAATAGTGGGGGGGTGATAATAAAGGGAATGTTACTTTTGTTACTTTTTTTACGGTCGCTGTCTGAGCGATAATAGTCTGAAACCCAGGATTGAACCAGATAGGGATTGTTATCACGATTATTAACGTTTACAGAAACACTGTCATCTGAAGCATGGTAAACAAAACGCGTCCCGCCCAGGGTTATCGATGCTATTGCCGCTGGCTGTGAAAAAATAGATAGGGATGAAATAGCCAGTAACGCAAGGAGGTGTTTATATTTAATCATAACAATCGTGAGTTTGAAGGTGATTTTAAAGCGCTTAATATCATCAAAAACAGGACGGCGATCAATGTGCGTTTAAGGACAGGAAATTATTAAAAAAGAGAGGCCCGGTTTTAAAACCAGGCCTGATGCAGTCGCAAGAGAAAAATTTTTACCTTAAGAGGCGATGACTTCGCCTTCGCCCAGATCCAGATGGCGGCTTGAGGCCTGGGTAAAGTACGCCTTATCTTCCCAACGCAGGCAGGTCAGAACGCCCCCCCAGCAGCAGCCGGTATCCAGGGCATAGACGCCTTCCGGCGTGCCTTTCCCCTCCAGCGAGGCCCAGTGACCAAATACCACGCTGTACTCCTGCGTCACCGGGCCTGGGATCATAAACCATGGCTTCAGTGGGGCAGGGGCGTTATCCGGCATGTCTTTGCAGTACATGTCGAGCTGACCGTTTGGGAAGCAGTAGCGCATCCGCGTAAAGGCATTGGTGATAAAGCGCAGGCGTGCCAGGCCGCTCAGCTCCTGGCTCCAGTTGTTCGGCAGGTCGCCATACATCGCATCTAAAAAGAGCGGGTAGGAGTCGCTGGCCAGCACCGCTTCCGCATCCCTGGCGCAGGCCTGAGCCGTCGGCAGATCCCACTGGGGCGTGATCCCCGCATGGGCCATCACCAGCTTTTTCTCTTCGTCTACCTGCAGCAGCGGCTGGCGACGCAGCCAGTTCAGCAGCTCATCGGCATCCGGCGCCTCCAGCAGCGGCGTAATACGATCCTTCGGCTTATTTTTACTGATGCCAGCAAACACGGCCAGCAGGTGCAGGTCATGGTTGCCCAGCACGACACGCACGCTGTCGCCCAGCGATTTCACGAAGCGCAGCACCTTCAGCGATGCCGGGCCGCGCGCAACCAGATCGCCCGTGAGCCAGAGGGTGTCGGTTTTAGGATCAAACGCGACCTGTTTTAGCAATGCGATCAGTTCATCGTAGCAACCATGAACGTCGCCGATAAGATATGTCGACATGGATTAATGGATGAGTGTTGAAACGGCAAGTCGGAAGACCGGTATGGCGATGCGGAACGGATTGCCCTCGGCATCGATCATCTCATAGTGGCCCTGCATGGTACCCAGCGGGGTTTCGATAACCGCCCCACTGGTATATTGGTACTCTTCGCCGGGCGCAATGTGCGGCTGGACACCCACCACACCTTCGCCCTGTACCTCGGTTTCACGGCCGTTGCCGTTGGTGATAAGCCAATAACGCCCCAGCAGCTGCACGGGCGTGCGTCCCAGATTGCGGATGGTCACCGTATAGGCGAAAACATAGCGCTGCTCATCAGGTGCCGACTGCGATTCAATATAGACACTCTGTACGTGAACACATACCCGGGGCGAATTGATCATGGCTTAACTCTCCTTCGGCGGCGCATTATCCGTCAGGTAGTTTGCCAGCTGGCAGTACTGGGCAACAGAAACGTTCTCTGCCCGCACCGCCGGGTCAATACCTAACGACGTGAGAACCTCCGGCGTAAACAGATTGCCGAGGCTGTTGCGGATGGTTTTACGGCGCTGGTTAAACGCTTCGGTGGTGATTCGGCTCAGCACGCGAACCTCTTTAACCGGGTACGGCATAGTCGTATGCGGTACCAGGCGCACCACCGCAGAGTCGACTTTAGGCGGCGGCGTAAAAGCCGTCGGCGGTACTTCCAGCACCGGGATCACCTGACAATAGTATTGTGCCATCACGCTTAAACGACCATACGCTTTGCTGTTCGGGCCTGCAACCAGACGATTCACCACCTCTTTTTGCAGCATGAAGTGCATATCGGCGATGGCATCAGTATAGCTAAACAGGTGGAACATCAACGGCGTGGAGATGTTATAGGGCAGGTTACCAAAGACGCGCAGCGGCTGGCCCAGGGTCTGGGAGAGCTCGCCAAAGTTCATGGTCATCGCATCCTGCTGATAGATGGTCAGTTTTGGCCCGAGGAACGGATGCGTTTGCAGGCGTGCAGCCAGATCGCGATCCAGCTCGATGACGGTCAGCTCATCCAGGCGTTCACCCACCGGCTCGGTCAGCGCGGCAAGACCGGGACCGATTTCGACCATTGCCTGGCCTTTCTGCGGATTAATGGCTGAAACAATGCTGTCGATGACAAATTTATCGTTAAGGAAGTTTTGCCCGAAACGTTTACGGGCCAGGTGCCCCTGATGGACTCTGCTATTCATTGAGTATTAGTAATCATTTTGATGGCGAGATTAAGCGCCGTAATAAAACTGCCGACATCGGCTTTCCCCTGGCCCGCGAGTTCTAATGCGGTGCCGTGGTCTACGGATGTACGAATAAAGGGTAAACCGAGCGTAATGTTCACACCGCGGCCAAAGCCCTGGTATTTTAACACGGGCAGGCCCTGATCGTGATACATCGCCAGCACCGCATCGGCGCGATCGAGATATTTTGGCTGGAAAAGCGTGTCGGCAGGCAGCGGGCCGCTGAGGTTCATTCCCTGGCCGCGCAGCTCCTCAAGCAGCGGAATGATAGTGTCTATCTCTTCGCTGCCCATATGGCCGCCTTCGCCCGCGTGCGGGTTCAGGCCGCAGACCAGCACGTGCGGATGGGCAATGCCGAACTTGTTTTGCAGATCGCGATACAGAATGGTGATGACGTCGCGCAGCAGCGCTGGGGTGATGGCATCCGCCACGTCCCGCAGCGGCAGGTGGGTGGTTGCCAGCGCCACCCGCAGCGCTTCGGTTGCCAGCATCATCACCACTTTGGGTGCGCCAGAACGCTCTTCAAAAAACTCGGTGTGCCCGGTAAAGGGCACGCCGGCATCGTTAATCACCCCTTTGTGCACCGGACCGGTGACCAGCGCGGCAAATTCGCCGTTCAGGCAGCCGTCACAGGCGCGGGCAAGGGTATCAACAACGTAGCCACCGTTAGCCACGCTAAGCTGGCCGGGGATAACCGCCGCACGCAGGGCAACGGGCAGCACCGTCAGGGTGCGGGCGCGCTGCAGCTGGGCGGGCTGGTCTGCATCGTAGGGGAGCAGGGTCAGCGGCAGACCAAGCTGTGATGCCCGGTCGGCTAAAAGCTGGGGGTCAGCGCAGACCACCAGCTCCATGGGCCAGTCGCGCTGGGCCAGCTGGACGACCAGCTCCGGACCAATCCCGGCGGGTTCGCCGGGGGTGATAACGATGCGTTGGACGTTCATTATTTGCTCAGGATCTTAACGTAGGCGCTGGCGCGCTGCTCCTGCATCCAGCTGGCCGCCTCTTCAGAGAATTTACGGTTCATCAGCATGCGGTAGGCGCGATCCTTCTGTGCAGCGTCGGTTTTATCCACGTTACGCGTGTCCAGCAGTTCGATCAGGTGCCAGCCAAACGAGGAGTGCACCGGGGCGCTCATCTGGCCTTTGTTCAGCTTCATCAGCGCATCGCGGAAAGCCGGATCGAAAACATCCGCCGCCGCCCAGCCGAGATCGCCACCCTGGTTAGCCGAGCCGGGATCCTGAGAGAAGGATTTCGCCGCTGCAGCAAAGCTGGTTTTACCGCTCTTAATGTCCGCTGCGATCTGTTCCAGCTTCACGCGAGCCTGGTCGTCGGTCATGATCGGCGATGGCTTCAACAGGATATGGCGAGCGTGAACTTCGGTCACGGAGATGCTTTTGCTCTGGCCGCGCAGATCGTTGACCTTCAGAATATGGAAGCCAACGCCAGAACGGACCGGTCCGATGATGTCGCCTTTCTTCGCCGTGCTCAGCGGCTGGGCGAAGATTGAAGGCAGCTCCTGAATACGGCCCCAGCCCATCTCGCCGCCTTTCAGCGCCTGCGGATCGGCAGAGTAGGTGATCGCCAGCTTGCCAAAGTCATCCCCGCCGCGCGCCTGCTCAATGATGGAGCGTGCCTGGCTCTCCGCCTCGTTAACCTGATCGGAGGTAGGATTTTCCGGCAGCGGAATGAGAATGTGGCTCAGATTCAGCTCGGTGCTGGCGTCGTTCTGGTTACCCACCTGCTGAGCAAGAGAGTCAACTTCCTGCGGCAGAATGGTGATGCGGCGGCGCACCTCGTTGTTACGTACTTCCGAGATCAGCATCTCCTTGCGGATCTGGCTGCGGTAGGTGTTGTAGTCCATACCGTCATAGGCCAGGCGGCTACGCATCTGATCCAGCGACATGTTGTTCTGCTTGGCGATATTGGCAATAGCCTGATCGAGCTGCTCATCGGTGACTTTGACACCCATTTTGGTGCCCATCTGCAGAATGATTTGATCCATGATCAGACGCTCCAGGATCTGATGACGCAGCGTGGCGTCATCAGGAAGCTGCTGACCCGCCTGACCGGCGTTAAGCTTTACGGATTGCATCAAACCATCAACGTCACTTTCTAACACAACGCCGTTATTAACGACGGCAGCGACTTTATCGACAACCTGCGGCGCGGCGAAGCTGGTATTCGCAACCATGGCGATACCGAGAAGCAGCGTTTTCCAGTTCTTCATACTTTTTCCATTTCAATTAACCGCAATGCGGATTACGTGGCAAATCAACTTCATAACCAATCTACTTCATCACTAAGCGACTACATTACAAAGAGCTACTATAAGGCAGAATATTCGAACGCAGCATCTGCTGGGTGCCCAGCCCGTAGTTAGAGCTCAGGCCGCGCAGTTCGATGTTAAAGCCGACGACGTTGTCGTAGACGCTCTCCGTCGGCGCAGGTCCCCAACCGTTGAGTTTACGCTCGTAGCCGAAGCGAATCGCGTAGCAGCAGGAGCTATACTGCACACCGAGCATCTGATCGGCGGCTTTGTTCTGTTTGGTGTCGAAGTAGTAGGCTCCGACTACAGACCAGCGATCGACGATTGGCCAGCTTGCTACCCCACCCACCTGAGAAATACCGTCTTTGGTCTGAGGAGCATAAGCGTAGTTTGGCAGCGTCGCCTGAATATACTCCTCGCTGGCGTAGCGGTAGTTCAGCTGCAGGACCCGATCCTCATCGCGGCGGTACTCCAGCGTCGCATTACCGTTCGCCACGTTGTCGAGGCGCGTATCGTACTGCACGCCGCCGCGCAGACCCCAGCGTTCACTCATCCGCCAGTAGGTATCGCCTGCCCAAACCAGCGATCCGGTCTGGTCGTCTTTTTCCCAATTAATTTTGTCATCACCGGTACGGGATTCGGTGAAGTAGTAGATTTGACCCACGGAAATGTTAAAACGTTCAACCGATTCCTGATCATAAACGCGCGATGTGACCCCGGTCGTGACCTGGTTCGCTGATGCGATGCGGTCGAGGCCGCCATAGGTTCTGTCGCGGAACAGGCCGCCGTAGTCAAACTGCAGCAGGGACGAGTCATAGTTTTGGATATGGCTCTGGTCGCGGTAGGGCACGTAGAGATACTGGGCGCGTGGCTCCAGCGTCTGGCTGTAGCCTGCAAGCCAGTTCATATCACGCTCGAAGATCAGCTTCCCGTCCACCTTAAACTGCGGCATCACGCGGTTTACGGAGTCTTTATAGTCGGTACCGTTTGCTGCGTTATAGTCTTCGAGATTGGTCTGCTGGTAGTGGGTCGCCAGCAGCTTCGCTTCGGTATTGATACTGCCCCACTGGTTAGAGAGCGGCAGGTTAATTGTCGGCTCCAGGTGCAGACGGGTGGCTTCCGGCATATCCGAGTTAGTGTTCGAGAAGTGCACGGCCTGACCGTAGATACGGGTATCAAAGGGTCCGACGTCGTTCTGGTAGTAGTTTACATCCAGCTGCGGCTCTGCAGCGTAGGAGTTGCTGCGCTCGGCGTCAAAGACCTGGAACTGTTTGGTCGAAACCGTGGCGTCAAAATTATCCAGCGAGTAGCCTACGCTGAATTTCTGCGTAGCATAGCCGTCAGTGCTGGAGCCGTAGGTAGAGGTAAAGTCGTTGAAGTAGTACGGATCGCTGACCTTGGTATAGTCGATATTGAAACGCCATACCTGATCCATCACCCCGGCGTGCTGCCAGTAGAACAGCCAGCGGTGCTTATCGGATTCAGTAGGATAGTCTTCCTTGAAGACATCATCCGACGGCAGGTAGTCAAACTCTATCAGGCCTGCACCCGCCTGGGTCAGGTAGCGGAATTCGTTCTGCCACTGAATGCTGCCCCGCTTGTCCATATAGTGCGGCGTAATGGTGGCATCAAAGTTTGGCGCAATGTTCCAGTAGTACGGCAGCGTAAACTCAAAGTAGTTCTTCGAGCTGTATTGGGCGTTCGGGATCAGGAAACCAGAGCGGCGCTTGTCGCCAATCGGCAGCTGCAGATAGGGACTATAGAATACCGGAACCGGACCCAGCTTAAAGCGCGCGTTCCAGATCTCGGCGACCTGCTCTTCGCGATCCTGGATCACTTCGCTACCCACCACGCTCCAGGTATTTGAGCCTGGCAGACAGGAGGTAAAGGTCCCGTTATCCAGAATGGTATAGCGGTTCTCGCCACGCTGTTTCATCAAATCAGCGGTGCCGCGACCCTGGCGTCCTACCAGCTGGTAGTCGCCGTTCCAGACGTTGGTGTCTTTGGTGTTCAGGTTAGCCCAGGCTTTTGGCCCTTTCAGGATCACCTGGTTATCATCATAGTGCACGTTGCCCAGCGCATCGACGGTACGGACCGGATCGGTCTGACCCTCTGGCTGCTGCTGGTGAAGCTGCATCTCATCTGCGCGAAGGCGGCTGTTACCCTGTTGAACGTCGACGTTGCCGGTAAATACGGCATCTTCGGGATAGTCCCCTTTCGCGTTATCGGCGTTAATAGTGACGGGCAGCTGGTTAGGTTCGCCCTCTACCAGAGGACGGTTATAGCTCGGGACGCCCAGCAGACACTGCGAGGCGAGATCGGCCGCCAGCCCCTGTTGACTGTACAGGGCTGAGCCAATCATTGTGGCCAGAAGGGTGGGAATACGTTTTTTCATACGTTGTATTTGTTGTTCCGTCATCAGTGGCTTTTCGGCTTGCAAGCGCTCAGAGACTAACTTACTCACCTTCACAGCGCTAGTGTTAATCCTGCCCGCTTTCGAGCCTGGTAGAGAAGGCTGTGCCTGTGCACGGCATAGAATGACGGGTATGATAATGCAAATCTTAGCCGACGGCATGACCATTTGGGGAGTATATGCAGTATTGGGGAAAAGTGATTGGCGTCGCCATCGCATTAATGATGGGCGGCGGTTTCTGGGGCGTGGTCCTCGGCTTACTCATTGGACACATGTTTGACAAGGCGCGCAGCCGCAAAATGGCGTTTTTTGCCAACCAGCGCGAGCGCCAGACGCTCTTTTTCGCTACCACCTTTGAGGTGATGGGGCATCTGACTAAATCCAAGGGGCGCGTCACCGAAGCGGATATTCAGGTAGCAAGCCTGTTTATGGACCGGCTCAACCTGCATGGCGATTCACGCGCCTTTGCCCAGCAGGCGTTCCGCGTCGGCAAAACCGATAACTATCCGCTGCGGGAGAAGATGCGTCAGTTCCGCAGCGTCTGCTTTGGCCGCTTCGATCTGATTAGGATGTTTCTGGAAATTCAGATCCAGGCGGCGTTCGCCGACGGCTCGCTGCACCCGAACGAGCGTGAGGTGCTGTACGTCATTGCTGAAGAGCTGGGGATCTCCCGCGTTCAGTTTGACCAGTTCCTGCGCATGATGCAGGGCGGGGCACAGTTTGGTGGCGGCTTCCACGGCCAGCAGCACTCCAATGGCGGCTGGCAGCAGGCCCAACGCGGGCCAACTCTGGAAGATGCCTGTAACGTGCTGGGCGTGAAGCCCACCGATGACGCGGCGACCATCAAGCGCGCCTACCGCAAGCTGATGAGCGAGCACCATCCGGATAAGCTTGTGGCCAAAGGGCTGCCGCCGGAGATGATGGAGGTAGCGAAGCAGAAAGCGCAGGAGATTCAGAAAGCCTACGAGCTGATCAAAGAGCAGAAAGGGTTTAAATAATCAGGCCCGCCGGTGAGCTCGTGCTGATGTCAGTACGAGCTCACACAGGCTATTCAGCGAGAAACAGCTCCAGCAGCGAGTTCAAAAACAGCTTGCCGTGCTCCGTGATCTGCCACGCGTCGGCGGACTCGGTCACGTAGTTAAGCGCTAAAGCACGTTCGATCTGCGGACGGATCGCAGACTCATCCAGCCCCGTATAGCGGGTAAACTCAGCGCGTGGCGCAGGCTCCAGCAGGCGGAAACGGTTCATAAAGAACTCAAACGGCTTGTCGGCGGTTTCAACCTCATGCTGCCGGTCGCGATAGGTTCCCTGCATATAGCCCCGCGGATGACGCGTTTTGGCGGTGCGCAGAATGCGTCCGTCCGGGAAGGTCACCTTGCCATGCGCGCCGCAGCCGATCCCAAGGTAATCCCCAAAGCGCCAGTAGTTCAGGTTATGTTGGCACTGGTAGCCCGGCTTTGCATAGGCCGAGGTCTCATACTGGCGGTAGCCCGCCGCCGTCAGCAGCTGATGGCCCTGCTCGAAAATTTCCCACAGCGCATCGTCATCCGGCAGTACCGGCGGACGGGAGCCAAACAGCGTGCCCGGCTCAATGGTCAATTGATACCAGGAGAGGTGCGGCGGGTTCAGCTCAATGGCCTGACGCAGATCGTCCAGCGCCTCTTCCAGAGTCTGGTCTGGCAGGCCGTGCATCAGATCGAGGTTAAAGCTGCGCAGCCCCAGGCCCGTTGCCAGCCGGGCAGCGCGTTTTGCCTCTTCTGGTCCATGGATACGCCCCAGCCGCGTCAGCTTCGTTTCGCTAAAGCTCTGCACGCCAATAGAGATACGGTTAACGCCCGCACGCTGGTAGTCGACAAAGCGGTCGGCTTCTACCGTGCCGGGGTTGGCCTCCATGGTGATCTCTGCGTCGTCTGCGAGGTTGAGGCGCGCCCGCACGCCGTCGAGCAGGGTCTGCATCGCCGGACCAGAGAGCAGGCTCGGCGTCCCGCCGCCGATGAAAATCGTCTTCACCTCACGCCCCTGCGCCCAGGGCGCATCGGCGTCGAGATCGCTCAGCAGATGCTGAACGTAGTCATCATGCGGGACTTCTCCCTTCAGCGCGTGCGAGTTGAAATCGCAGTAGGGACACTTCTGCACGCACCAGGGAATGTGAATGTAGAGGCTCAGAGGTGGCAAATCAGCCATTACGCAGGGCTTCCAGTAACAGTTTCAGCGCCTGTCCACGGTGGGAGGCGGCGCGCTTCTCGTCCGCGGTCAGCTCGGCAGCGGTTTTGCCTGCCTCCGGCACAACGAAGATAGGATCGTAGCCAAAGCCGCCGCTGCCCGCAGGGGCACGGGCGATGGTGCCCTGCCAGCAGCCGTGACACACCAGCGGGGTCGGATCGTCGGCGTGGCGCATATAGACCAGCACGCAGTGGAACTGCGCCTGGCGCTCGCTGTCGGGTACGTCCTGCAGCTCAACCAGCAGCTTCTCCAGGTTCTGCTGGTCGCTGGCGTCTACACCGGCAAAGCGCGCGGAGTAGATCCCTGGCGCACCGCCGAGGGCGTCAACCGCCAGGCCGGAGTCGTCGGCAATCGCCGGCAGGCCGGTGACCTGCGCGGCGTGGCGCGCTTTGATGATCGCGTTCTCAATGAAGGTCAGACCGGTTTCATCGGCAGACTCGACGCCCAGCTCGGTTTGCGCCACCACGTCGAGACCAAAATCGTTGAGCAGCGAGGCCAGCTCGCGCACTTTACCGGCGTTGCCGGTAGCAAGAACAACTTTTTGCATAGTTAAATCCTGATTCATATAAACCGCGACCAGAGGCGCTTAAAGCGCCATCCACAGCCCCGGTAGCAGCATATTACCCGTGCCCTGCAACAGCTCGGCGATCCCCATGTTAATCACATAGAGCAGCAGCACCAGGATCATCGGCGAGAAATCGATCCCGCCCATCGATGGCAGCAGTCGGCGGATAGGGCGCAGCAGCGGATCGGCGAGCTGCATCAGCACAAATTCAACCGGGCTACGCCCCTGGCTGACCCAGCTCATGATCGCCATCAGCAGCAGTACCCAGAAGATCAGCTGGCCGATGGTTTTCAGCAGGATCAGTACGGCGGCAATCCAGATGATCGGCTGGAAGGTCACCACCATAAACAGCACGATGGCCTTCAGCACGCAGAGGACAAGCGCCAGCAGCACCGAGGCGCTGTCGAGGGGGCCCATGGCCGGAATAATGCGGCGCAGCGGCCCCACCACCGGCTGGGTAATCTTCACGATAAACTGTGAGAACGGGTTGTAGAAATCCACGCGGGCCCACTGCATCCAGACCCGTAACAGCAGCACCATTGTATAAAGCTCAATTACCGTTGAGAGCAGGAAAGTCAACGTCTTCATGGCGTTCCTCAGTTTTCCTTAATTTTTTGTATAGTCACGGGCACCAAATATAGCGGTGCCGATGCGTACCAGGGTGCTGCCCGCCGCGATGGCGGCTTCCATATCGTCGCTCATCCCCAGAGAGAGCGTATCGACCGTCGGGTAGCGCAATTTAAGCGCGTCAAATGCTACAGCCATTTGCCGTGCCACCGCAAACTGCCTTTCATAAGTTGACACGGGGGCGGGGATTGCCATCAGCCCGCGCAGGCGGACGCCCGGCAGCCCAGCAACCTGGGCGGCGAGGAGATCCAGCTCGGCAAGCGGAATGCCGGACTTGCTCTCTTCATCACTAATATTGATTTGAATCAGGATGTTAAGCGGCGGCATTCCGGCCGGACGCTGGTCGCTCAGACGGCTGGCGATGCGCAGCCGATCGACGGTATGGCACCAGTCAAAATGCTCTGCCACCAGGCGGCTTTTGTTGGACTGCAAAGGCCCAATAAAGTGCCATTCCAGCCCCGTCACGCCTTGATCCTGAAAGTAGCGAATTTTATCCACCCCCTCCTGGACATAGTTTTCACCAAAGGCGCGCTGTCCGGCGTCGATGGCCTCTGCGACGGCGCTCGCAGGTTTGGTTTTGCTGACTGCAAGCAGAGCAACATCTTCTGAAGCACGGCCGCAGCGTAGCGCAGCGGCTGAGATTTTGTCCCGGACCTGTGCCAGGTTATGCGCGATATCGTTCATCTTTCCCGGAGGCTTAATCATGGATATGGAAGAAATAGTGGCCCTTAGTGTAAAGCATAACGTCTCGGATCTACACCTGTGCAGCACCTGGGCGCCGCGCTGGCGCAGGCAGGGTCTACTTGAGGATGCCCCGTTTCCGCCGCCGGACATTGAGGCGATCCTTCGCGAGGCGCTGACCGACGAGCAGCAGGGGGAGTGGTGGGCTAATCGGCAGGTGGACTTTGCCCTTGAGCTGGCAAACCAGCAGCGGCTGCGGGCCAGCGCCTTTATGCACCACCGCGGCATTTCACTGGCGCTGCGCTTGCTGCCCAATGACTGTCCGAAGCTTTACGCCCTGGATGCCCCGCCTGCGCTGGAGCAGATCCTCGCCTGCGACAGTGGGCTGGTGCTGGTCACCGGCGCAACCGGCAGCGGAAAATCCACGACCCTTGCGGCGATGGTGGACTACCTCAACCACCGCCTGGCAGGACATATTCTGACCCTGGAAGATCCGGTGGAGTTTGTTCACCGGGGAGCGCAGTGCCTGATTGAGCAGCGAGAGATTGGCCAGCACTGCCCGTCGTTTGCCGACGGCCTGCGTGCCGCGCTGCGTGAAGATCCGGATGTGATCCTGATTGGTGAGCTGCGTGACGGTGAGACCATTCGTCTGGCGCTCACCGCCGCCGAGACCGGGCATCTGGTGCTGGCGACGCTGCACACCCGAGGTGCAGCCCAGGCGGTAGAGCGGCTAATCGATACCTTCCCGGCCGAGGAGAAAGCCTGGGTGCGCAGCCAGCTGGCGGGCAGCCTGCAGGCGGTACTGGCACAAAAGCTGGAAGCTAATAAGCAGGGCGGACGCGTGGCGCTGTTTGAGCTGCTGGTTAACACCCCGGCGGTAGCAAACCTGATCCGCGACGGCAAAACGCACCAGCTGCCTGGCCTGATGCAGACCGGACAGCAGGCCGGGATGCAGACCTTCCGCCAGAGCCGCCAGCAGCGGGTCGCCGCCGGGCGGCTGGCGGAGCAGGGTGGGGATCAGGCGTGCTGTTCGAAGTAGCTTTCGAGGATGATCACCGCCGAGGCGGAGTCAACGCTGCCTTTATTCAGCGCCCGGTAGCCACCGTGGGCGAAGAGTCCGGAGCGCGCCTCAACGGTGCTCAGGCGCTCGTCATGCAGGGCAATGCGCACCCCGAAGCGGCCGTGGATCTTATTGGCAAAGTTGCGCGCCCGGGCGGTGAGCAGCTGCTCGCTGCCGTCCATATTGAGCGGCAGACCGACCACGACCTCATCGGGCTGCCACTCTTTTAGCAGCCGCTCGATCAGGTTCCAGTCCGGGGTGCCGTTTTGCGCCTTCAGCGCCGCCAGCGGGCGGGCGGTGCCGGTTACGCGCTGGCCAATCGCCACGCCGATACTTTTAGTGCCGAAGTCAAAGGCTAACAGAGTGCCGCTCATCAGGCATGCCCCGCCACGCCGGGCATGGTGGAGATATCAATGCCGATAAGCTTAGCCGCATCGCGCCAGCGGTCAGCGATAGGCGTCTTAAACAGGATGTTCTGATCCGCCGGGGCAGTAAGCCATGCGTTGTCGAGGATCTCCTGCTCAAGCTGGCCCTTCTCCCATGAGGCGTAGCCGAGCGCCACCAGCACCTCAGAGGGCTGCTCGTCGGTACCCAGCGTCTCCAGCACGTCCCGCGAGGTAGTGATCACCGTGTTATCCGAGATACGAATGCTTGAGGAGAACTTCGCCGGTGGCGTATGCAGGATAAAGCCGCGATCCTCCGCCAGCGGGCCGCCAAGCAGCACCGGTTTATCCAGACGGATCGCCGGATTGCGCCCCTCAGGATTAATTTTAAGCTTCTCCAGTACCCCTTCGACCTTCAGGTTTTCCAGCGGCTTATTGATGATGATCCCCATCGCGCCATCTTCGTTATATTCGCAGATATAGACCACGGCGCGGCGGAAGAAAGGATCCTGGAGAGCAGGCATGGCAATCAGAAAGTGATGCTGTAAATTCATTGTCAGAGGTTCTGTTCCTGGTTCAAAAAGCAACAAGTACCCAGTATGCGGTGAAAGCACCCGCTTTGCTATCCCTGCGGATCGCAATTCCGGGTCTTTCACCTGCAAACAGGCCGTTACGGGCGTGCTGAATTTAGTTGCTGAGACGCTTTTCGATGGCGTCCATCAGCATACCGGTAATGGAGACCGGGAACTCCGCTTCGATTTCACGAATGCAGGTCGGGCTGGTGACGTTAATTTCGGTCAGGCGATCGCCAATGATATCGAGGCCCACAAAGATCAGCCCCTTGGCCTTCAGGGTAGGCGCAACGCGGCGGGCGATATCCCAGTCGCTGTCGGTTAATGGACGCGGTTCACCACGTCCCCCGGCAGCCAGGTTGCCACGGGTTTCGCCGCCCTGTGGGATACGCGCCAGGCAGTACGGAACGGGTTCGCCATCGACGACCAGTACGCGTTTGTCGCCGTCTTTGATCGCCGGCAGATAGTTTTGCGCCATGCAGTAGCGGCTACCGTGCTCGGTCAGCGTTTCGGTAATCACGCCGAGGTTCGGATCGCCCTCTTTCACGCGGAAGATGGAGGCACCGCCCATGCCGTCCAGCGGCTTCAGGATGATGTCGGTGTGCTTCTGCCAGAACGCCTTGATCTGCGCCTTGTTGCGGGTAACCAGCGTTTCCGGGGTCAGCTCCGGGAACCAGGCGGTGAACAGCTTCTCGTTGCAGTCGCGTAGGCTCTGAGGCTTATTGACGATCAGCGTCCCTTTCTCTTCCGCACGCTCCAGGATATAGGTGGCGTAAACGAATTCAGTATCAAACGGCGGATCCTTACGCATCAGCACCACGTCAAGGTCGGCCAGCTCGATATCCTGCTCGCCGTTGAACGTATACCACTGGTCGTAGTTCTGCTCCACGCTCAGGAGGCGCGTACGGGCGCGGGCCTGGCCGTTAATCAGGTAGAGATCTGCCATCTCCATATAGTGCAGTTCATAGCCGCGACGCTGCGCTTCCAGCAGCATGGCAAAGCTGGAGTCTTTCTTGATGTTAATGCTTGCGATGGGATCCATCACAATGCCGAGCTTAATCATTCGCTTTCTCCGTTAAACCTGTAGCCAGTCTTACCCCAAATCACCGAAACGCACCTGGAGTGCGGTAATGGCGGTGAGCGCGGTCGTTTCAGTGCGCAAAACGCGTGGTCCTAACAGAATATCAGTAAACTGGTACTCTGCGGTCATGGCGATCTCATTCGCCGTCAGGCCGCCTTCCGGGCCAATCAGCAACCGCACGCGCTCAACCGGCAGCGGCAGCGTATTGATGCTGGCGCTGGCCCGCGGATGCAGGTTCAGCTTCAGCCCGTCTTCAGGCTCGGCGCACCAGGCCTCCAGATCCATTGCTGGACGTATCTCCGGGATCCGGTTGCGGCCGCACTGCTCGCAGGCAGCAATCGCGATCTTCTGCCACTGCTGGATCTTCTTGTTCAGACGTTCTGGATCCAGTTTAACTCCGCAGCGCTCAGAAAAAAGTGGCGTAATGAGGCTTACCCCCAGTTCGATCGATTTCTGGATGGTAAATTCCATCTTTTCGCCCCGGGACATCACCTGACCAAGATGAATATGCAGCGGCGATTCGCGATCGTCAGTCTCGCCTGACAGCAGGTTCACCACCACGCTCTTCTTATCGGCGCGCAGGATCTCCGCCTCAAAAAGCTGGTTGCTGCCGTCAAAGAGCTGCAGGGCCTGGCCTGCGCCCATGCGCAGCACGCGGCCGACGTGGTTTGCCGCATCGTCGCTTAACGCAACCTGCTGGCCAACGGTGAGGAGTTCAGGGTGATAAATGCGGGGTTTGCGCATGAAAACATCGTCCGGGATAGAGAGTGCGGCAAGGCTGCCGCACGGTTAACAAGATGGCGCTAGTGTAGGTTAGCTCTTTCACCCCTGACAAGCGCGCTGCACGTAGGGATTGGGATTGCCCTGAACCTTATTGATACGCCTGTCGCGCTCGCACTCCCAGGGCGTGACCGGATAGAGCTTGTTCCACGCCTCAAACAGCTGCGTCTGCTGGCGTGAGAGATTGAGGTCATAGCGATCGCGCATATAGAAGTAGATGCGAGCGATAGCGCCGCGGGCGCGGGCAGGCGGCTCAGCCATCTTCTCTTTAAAATCGACCTTCATGTCGCACTGACCGTACTGACCCTCGCCGCCGTTCCACTGGCTGTACATAAAGTTGCCGCGATCGCCGTTGACCTCGCCGACGGCGGGCTGCAGGTTATGCATGTCGCTCTCCATCTGGCGGTAGACCGGATCTTTTGCACAGTTTTTACGTCCGCCATCCTGCCAGCACTGGCGCTGGTGGCCGAACTGCCAGGCGGGCACCACGTGCTCCCACTCAATACGGCTGGCGCGGTTGGCATTTTTACGCACCTTGTAGCCGCAGGAGGCGAGATCGACAACGCCCTTTTTGCCTTGCCAGATAATAGTGCAGCCGCAGTAGAAATCCCCCGGCGCGTCGGCGTTGATCTTTACGCCTGCCGCCTTGGCCTGGGCGAAACTGTGAATACCCTCGGCCAGCGCGGTGTGGGAGAGGCTGGCTGCCAGCAGGGTAAGGGTAAGAAGGTGAGGGCGGAACATGACAAACTCCATTGCGTAACGTAGGCGCACCCTAGCGAATGCGGTTCTCAGATGCAATCAGTCAGTTCACAAAAGCGTTTGATTGTTCAGGCTTATGCCGGTTCGGCTACCAGCGGCTCGCCGCAGTGCACGCAGCGGTAGACCGCTTCGCCGCGCAGGATGCGGTTGTGGCGGCGCACGGTCAGCTGGTGCTGCTGGCAGGCGCAGCGGTAGGGCCAGGTGTTCCGCTGTACCGAGGCCAGCTCAAACTGGTGGGTGCGACGGGCGGGGACGCCAAACACGCTCTCCATCATCCACTTCCACTCTTTGCCATGCGGCGCAACGCGACCAAAGTGTTTCCATACCAGCAGATGGGCCAGCTCGTGCGGCACGACCTCATCAATAAACGCCTGCTGGTTCTCCAACAGCAGTACCGGGTTCAGGCGGATCTCATAGCTGGCAAGCCAGGCCGTACCCGCCGCCGCGCCGCGCTGCTGGTAAATGAGGATAGGTTCAGGATAGTGACGTTCAAGGTAGCGGTTCGCCTGGGCAAGCTTGTCGCGCAGGCTGCGCATAACGGCCTGCTGGAGGGCGATGGGGATTCGTGGCGTTTTCATAACGCCAGAGGATAATCGTTAAAAAAAACCGCTGCAACAGCCGCCCGACGCTCAGGCAGGAAAACGCAGGGAGAAGATGTGATACCCGCCGGCGAAACGGTACTCTGTCGAGCCTGAGTGTAACGCCATAATGGCTTTTACCATCGAAAGTCCCAGGCCGAAACCGGATGAGTGGCGGGCGTTATCGCCTCGCCAGAAACGGTTAAATAGCTTGTCCGGCGCGTCCAGTTCGCTCCCAGGGTTACTTACTTCAACCACTGTTTCGCTATTTTTCACCTGCGTAGCGATCCGGATAACGGCATTTTCCGGGGAGTATCTGACTGTATTGCTGAGCAGATTTAACAGCACGCGCTGGAGTAAAATCCGATCGGCCTGAATAGTCCCCTCGCATGCAGTGACAAAGGTGATATTTTTTTCATCCGCTTCATACTCCAGAAACTCAATAAGATCGCCGATCGTATCAGCAGCAGAGATGGCCTCTTTTTTCAGCAAAATATTATTATGCTCAGCGCGAGCGAGGAAAAGGATGTTTTCCGTCAGGCGAGAAAGGCCCTCAAGCTCTTCGATATTGTTTGCCAGCGCCTGCTGGTACTCATCTATGGATCGCGCTTTACTCAAGGCCACCTGATTATGGCCGAGCAGGATATTGACCGGCGTCCGTAACTCATGAGCCAGATCGTCAGCAAACTGATTCAGCCGCGTAAAATCGTCAGCCAGTTTCTGGCGCATAATATTTAACGCGCTGCCCAGCGGTTTCAGCTCAGTGGGAAGCGCTTTTTCATCTAAAGGCTGACTCAGTCCGCGGCTGTCTATATTCGCCGTTAAACGGCTCAGAGAGTGAATGGCTTTCAGGCCGCGCCTGATTAATAGCGGACTCAGCGCAGAACAGATCAGAATAGCGATGATGCAGATGACGATGCTGTTATCGCGATACTGTTCAAGCATATATTGTCGCTCTGATGCCAGCCTGGCGACGGTAATGGTGACGGGCTGGTCATCGCTGAGGGCAGCGATCCGTACCGCTGAAAGCTGTGTACCTGCGACATCGCGTTTGACGATAGTGTCCAGAGCCGGTTTTTTTAGCGCGGGTAGCGGTGCCAGCAGCGAGGGATCGACTCCCGTATGGTTGACGGAAACAGTCTGCGCGTTAGATGCATGGATAAGCAGAATATCCTGGCGGGTATCCATCATACGGTTAAAATAGAGCGGAAGATTCTCTGCTTTTGCGCCATCTACGAGCAACTGCCTGATCTGCTCAGCCCGGTTAATCAGGGTGATATCATCCCGCCACGTTAATTCGTGGCTTAGCGCCCGATATAACGTCCAGCTTACGCCGGTGCAGGCTAATGCCATAACAAGGACAAATGATAACGTCAGACGTAACGTCATTGATAACTCAGGTTTCACTCTTTTCATCTGCCCCAAATCTGTAGCCCATACCTCTGACGGTGCCGATCAGTTTCGTATCGAAAGGATCGTCGACCTTTGCCCGCAGGCGGCGAATGGCGACATCAACCGTGTTGGTCTCGCTATCAAAGTTAATTCCCCATACCTCACTGGCGATTACCGCCCTGGGAATAATTTCACCGGCCCTTGAGACCAACAGCCACAGCAGGAGAAACTCCTTGCGGGTTAATACTATGGTTTTCCCATCCCGGGAGACGCTTTGCTTAATGGAGTCCATCTCCAGCCCATGCGATTTCAGATGCGTATGGACAGCGGGGTTATTTCTGAGCTGCGTTCGCACCCGCGCTAACAGCTCGGCAAAGGAGAACGGCTTAACCAGATAATCATTGGCTCCCAGCTCCAGCCCTTTTACCCGGTCTTCAACCGCATCGCGGGCGGTGAGGCAGATAACCGGTGTCTGATGCGCCGTCCTTATCGCTTTAAGAACCTGCCAGCCATCCATGCCGGGCAGCATAATATCTAAAATAATCAGAGAATAGGGTTCGTGCAGCGCGAGGCGTAAACCGTCTCTGCCATCGCTCACCGTGTCCACAACATAGCCGGCCTCGGTCAGCCCCTGGCTTACCCAGTCGCTGGTTTTTTGATTATCTTCAATCAGCAGAATCTTCATAGCGCCACTATGTCACAGGCGGTGGGTGAGGTGGGGAAATATCAGCGATGATGACGAAAATGTAATGTGCATGTCAGGTTAGCCCCGCGCGGTTCATATACATTTCAGGGACAACTTGAACACGGAGCAACACATGAAAAAGTATATTCTGACCGCAGCGATGCTTGCTGCTATTTCCGCATCCCCTCTCGCCATGGCGGCCGCTAATAATATTCTGAGCGTGCATATTCTCGATCAGCAGACCGGTAAGCCTGCGGCGAACGTTGAGGTGGTTCTGGAGCAGAAAAGCAACGGCGGGTGGCAGCAGTTAAACAGTGGCTATACGGATCAAGATGGCCGCATTAAGGCGTTATGGCCAGAGCAGGAGGCGAAGCCCGGTGATTACCGCGTGACGTTTAAAACCAAGCCCTGGTTTGACAGCAAAAAACAGGAGAGCTTTTTCCCGGAGATCCCGGTTGAATTTCACATCAGCAAAACGGATCAGCACTATCATGTTCCCCTGCTGTTAAGCCCGTATGGTTACTCAACGTATCGGGGAAGCTAACGGCGGGTAAAGTAAAAAAGCTTCCTCCCGGGCGGGAGGAAGCTTATCAGGTTAGTTACTTGCGCCAATCTCGCGCAGTTTACGCCCTTTCATCAAGTTCCGCTCGATGTGTTCCAGCGAGACATGCTTGGTTTCCGGCACCAGCCACAGGGTCAGGACAATGAACAGCACGTTCAGCCCACCGTAGACCCAGAAGGTGTTGGCGTTGCCCAGTGAATTGAGCATGGTCAGGAAGGTCGCACCGACGATCATGTTGGCGATCCAGTTGGTCGCGGTAGAGCAGGTGATACCGAAATCGCGCCCCTTCAGCGGCTGGATTTCAGAGCACAGTACCCAGATCAGCGGACCGGCGCTCATCGCAAAGCCCACGATAAACATCAGCAGCATCGCGACGGCAAAGTACTGCGCCGATGGCGAGTGAATGCCGATGTGCATCATGGTACCCAGAATGCCCATACCGGCAGCCATCACCAGGAAGCCCAGCACCAGGGTAGGCTTACGGCCCCAGCGGTCAACCAGCCCAATAGCGATAAAGGTTGCCAGCACGTTGGTCAGGCCAACGATAACCGTCCCCCACATCTGCTCGGTGGTGTTGGTGTAACCCGCCAGCTCAAAGATCTTCGGCGCGTAGTACATGATGACGTTCATCCCGGTGAACTGCTGCATAACCTGCAGGAGCACGCCAAGGAACACCGCGCGGCGGAAGTTGCTGTTCTCTTTAAACAGCGCCCAGCCGCTCTGCTTCACCTGCAGGCTTTCACGGATCTCGTCCAGCTCGTGCTTAGCTTCGGCGCTGGTATCGCGCAGACGCAGCAGCACGCGCTCGGCGTCGTGGAAGCGGCGTTTAGCGGCAAACCAGCGCGGGCTGTCCGGCAGGAAGAAGACGCCAATCAGCAGCAGGATTGCTGGAATAATGATTACGCCGAGCATCCAGCGCCATGCGCCGCTGTAGCTAAAGGCGGTATCGGAGAGGTAGGCACCCAGAATACCAATAGTGATCATCAGCTGGTACATGGAGATCATGCTGCCGCGGATCTTCTCCGGGGCGATCTCAGAGAGGTAGAGCGGGGCGGTGTAAGAAGCAACGCCAACCGCCAGCCCCAGCAGCACGCGGGAGAGGATCAGCACCTCAACGTTAGGTGCCGCAGCTGAGAAGAGCGAGCCGATCACAAACAGGATCGCACCAATCATCAGGCTCTTCTTACGGCCCAGCTTAAAGGAGAGCCAGCCGCTGCCTACGGCACCGACGGCAGCCCCGAACATCATGGAGCTAACGACCCACTCCTGCGTGTGTGAACTAATCTGGAATTCGTCAGCGATAAAGGGCAGCGCGCCCGCAATGACGCCGATATCAAGGCCGAACAGCAATCCGGCCAGCGCGGCGAGAAAACAGACAAAGAAGGTCATTGCCTTGTTCGAGCGCCCCGATTTTTTATTGTCAGGCATACTGCCCTCCAGTTGGGTTATCAATTTTAACGGTGTAAAGGTTAGGTTAGAGCTGCATAAAAAGATGTGAGGTTAATCACATCAGTGTAATCGGTTACACTGGTCTCAGGCGGCGTCACCAAAAAGTAACAATACAAATCATAAAGTTAATGAATAGTAGCGTAATCTTGTGTAAAGGGGTTCAGACTATACCGAAATATTATGTAACAAACCCACCTGATGCAGCATTTTGAGCGAAACAGGCAAATAAACCCGCGAATCGTGCGTGTAATCGCTATCAGAAAATGGTTATAAAAAAGGCCAGCGCGAGGCTGGCCTTAGTAGAGAGGGGAAGCGGGATGGCTTATTTCAGGCCAGCGGCTTCGCGCAGTACGTCTGCTTTGTCGGTCTTTTCCCACGGGAAGTGTTCGCGACCAAAGTGACCGTAAGCGGCAGTCTCTTTGTAGATCGGGTGCAGCAGATCCAGCATCTGGATCAGACCATACGGACGCAGATCGAAGAACTCGCGTACCAGTAGAGTCAGCTGCTCAGTGGCGATCTTCTCGGTACCGAAGGTCTCCACCATGATAGAGGTCGGCTCGGCTACGCCGATAGCGTAGGAGACCTGAATTTCACAGCGGTCAGCCAGGCCAGCAGCAACGATGTTCTTCGCCACGTAGCGTGCCGCGTAGGCCGCAGAGCGGTCAACCTTAGACGGATCCTTACCGGAGAAGGCACCGCCACCGTGACGGGCCATGCCGCCGTAGGTATCAACGATGATTTTACGTCCTGTCAGGCCGCAGTCACCCATCGGGCCGCCGATAACAAAGCGGCCGGTCGGGTTGATAAAGAATTTGGTTGAGCTGTTCAGCCACTCTGCAGGCAGGATCGGCTTGATGATCTCTTCCATCACCCCTTCCTGCAGCGATTTCTGGTCGATATCTTCTGCATGCTGGGTAGAAAGTACCACCGCGTCGATACCGACAATTTTGCCTGCGTCGTACTGGAAGGTTACCTGGCTTTTTGCGTCCGGGCGCAGCCACGGCAGGGTACCATTTTTACGTACTTCAGCCTGACGCTGCACCAGACGGTGGGCGTAGGTGATCGGTGCCGGCATCAGCACGTCGGTTTCATTGGTGGCATAGCCAAACATCAGGCCCTGGTCGCCTGCACCCTGCTCCAGCGGATCGGCACGGTCAACGCCCTGGTTAATATCCGGAGACTGTTTACCGATAGCGCTCAGTACCGCACAGGAGTTCGCGTCAAAGCCCATATCTGAATGGACATAGCCGATTTCACGCACGGTGTTACGGGTGATCTCTTCGATATCGACCCATGCGCTGGTGGTGATCTCACCGCCGACTAAAACCATACCGGTTTTAACGTAGGTTTCACACGCCACGCGTGCTTTTGGATCCTGCTCAAGGATTGCATCCAGCACCGCATCGGAGATCTGGTCAGCAATTTTGTCAGGATGCCCTTCGGAAACTGACTCGGACGTAAAAAGGTGTTTTGCCATGTTCTCTTCACCCTGGGGGAAATTTTGTTAGCTCAAACTCAGTGCCTGTATAGGCCTTAACAAGGCGTGCAGGTAAATAGCACAGGAGGTCTGAGGGTTAATCGGTATGGATGGATTAACATCTGGATGGCTATTTTAGGTCACTTCTTGACCCCGTTTCCAGCATTTTTTGATATTCATCGCACTATGGGTGAAATTCAGGACGTAACTTTCTCTATCCACGCGGCAAAACGGGCTTTTTTGTTTTGCTTTTTCACCCTGTTATCGGTATAAAACGCCGCACGCGGCTTGTATACCTGGACCAGCCGCTAACCAGCTGGTTGGCGTGGAGGTGATACCTAATAATGAACTGTTGTTTACCGCAAAATCTGCCGCGCCGTTCTGGCGTGCACGCATTTCCCGCTACCCGCACATCTACTCTGCAAACCTGCCGATGTTATACCCATTTCGGCGCTTCTCAGGACTCCCGGGCCGGTTACGTCTGGTGACAACTGAACAAGGGTGCTCTTGTTAATTCAGGAGTTTTCTCGTGGTTTCGCCGAACCTTGTCATACAGAGTTCGGATACGTGTTTT
>NZ_DAMACX010000012.1:0-100005 GCF_031998825.1 Pseudescherichia sp. | reverse complement strand
TCACCGGTAGTCCCTACCGATACAATCGCCGAGGTTCCGCTGGCGACATGATAATCAATCAGTTTCTTCAGGCTTGACCGGCAGACATTACCTTTTTCATCCATCGGTGTAACAAGCGCGACAATACTTCCCGTGAACATGGGCCATCCTCTGTGCAAACAAGATTCTCAATGGTACGTTTGGTGCTGTAATAAAAGCAAGCGACGCGAGGCGTTCCAGCGGTTGTATGCCGGTTTTTTTTATGCTTTCCTTAGGATTACCGAAACAGTTAGCGAAGCATCTACAGGAAGAACAGGTTTGGCCCCTTCATCACAACATTATCTGGTTATCACCGCGCTAGGTGTCGACAGACCTGGTATCGTAAATACGATCACCCGTCACGTGAGCAGCTGCGGCTGTAATATTGAAGATAGCCGGCTGGCGATGCTCGGGGAAGAGTTCACCTTTATCATGCTGCTTTCCGGTTCCTGGAACGCCATTAACCTGATTGAATCCACGCTGCCAATAAAGGGCGCAGAGCTGGATCTGCTGATCGTCATGAAACGCACCACCGCCCGGCCCGGCGCGGCCCTGCCCGCCACGGTGTGGGTGCAGGTTGAGGTGGCGGACTCCCCGCACCTGATCGAGCGCTTCACCGCCCTGTTCGATGCCCACCAGATGAATATTGCTGAACTGGTCTCCCGTACGCAGCCTGCCCAGGCTGACGCGGCCGCGCAGCTCTTTATTCAAATTACCGCCCACAGCCCGGCGCTGGAAGATGCGGCAAAAATTGAACAAGCTTTCAAAGTACTATGTACAGAATTAAATGCGCAGGGCAGTATAAATGTCGTCAACTATTCCCAGAACGATGAACAGGATGGAGTGAAGTGATGAATCCACTGAAAGCCGGTGATACCGCACCGAAATTTAGCTTGCCGGATCAAGACGGAGAACAAGTTAATTTGGCCGACTTCCAGGGACAGCGTGTATTGGTCTATTTCTACCCGAAAGCCATGACCCCAGGCTGTACCGTCCAGGCCTGCGGCCTACGCGATAACATGGATGACCTGAAGAAAATCGGTGTGGAGGTGCTGGGCATCAGTACCGACAAGCCGGAAAAGCTCTCCCGCTTTGCTGAAAAAGAGCTGCTGAACTTTACGCTACTCTCCGATGAAGACCATCAGGTCTGTGAGCAGTTTGGCATCTGGGGTGAGAAGACGTTTATGGGCAAAACCTACGACGGCATTCACCGCATCAGCTTCTTGATTGGCCCTGACGGGGTCGTTGAACACGTGTTTAACGATTTTAAAACCAGCAACCACCACGATATCGTGCTTGGCTGGCTGCAGGAAAACGCGTAATTTGTTAATGCCCGGCGGCGCTACGCCTGCCGGGCTTATACGCTATTCGTCTACCACCGGCACATCCGGCCAGGCATGCACCACGGCCTTGATCAGCGTGGCGAGCGGGATAGCAAAGAACACGCCCCAGAAGCCCCACAGCCCACCGAAGATCACCACCGACAGAATAATCACCAGCGGATGCAGGTTCACCGCCTCCGAGAAGAGCACCGGCACCAACAGGTTGCCGTCCAGCCCCTGAATGATCAGGTAGACCGCAAAGCAGCTCCAGAACTCCGTTCCCAGGCCAAACTGGAACAGCGCCACGCCGATCACCGGCAGGGTTACCACAAACGCGCCGATGTAGGGGATGAGCACCGAGAAGCCCACCAGCACCGCCAGCAGCAGCGAGTAGTTGAGGCCAAAGAGAATAAAGCCAATCCACGTCGCTACGCCGACGACGATCATCTCCAGCACCTTGCCGCGAATATAGTTGGTGATCTGCTGGTTCATCTCCTCCCACACCTGGCCTGCCAGGCCACGGTTGCGCGGCAGAATACGGCGCACGGCGTTGAGCATCTGCTCTTTGTCCTTCACCAGGAAGAAGACCATCAGCGGGACCAGCACCAGGTAGACCGCCAGGGTCAGCAGCCCCACCAGCGAGGCGACGGAGTACTTCACCACCGAATCACCCAAACTTTGCATACGGGCGCGCATGTTCTCCGCCATGGCATCGATAATGCCCGCGTCCATCAGCGCCGGATAGCGCTCCGGCAGTCTGGCCGCAAAATCAGAGAGCTTGTTGAGCATGCCGGGCATGTCATGAATCAGGTTGATCCCCTGCTGCCAGGCGACGGGCATCACCACGAAGGCCATCAACAGTAGGATACCGACAAACAGCACCAGTACGATGCTGGCGGCGACGGTGCGCGAGCAGCCGATGCGCTCCAGCCGGGCGGTAGGCCACTCCAGCAGGTAGGCCAATACGATAGCGACCAGCAGCGGGGCTAATAAACCGCTAAAAAAGAACAGGATACTAAACCCTGCCAGCAGAATGACCAGCAGCGCAATCGCCTCCGGATCGCTAAAGCGACGGCGATACCACTGCATTAACATTTCGAGCATAACTTACCTTACCTGTAGGTCCCTGGTGGGTTTTCCGGAGGAATTGTATCGAAGTGAAACAAAAAAGACTTCGCTTTTCGACGCTGCCACAGGAAACTAGCGCATCAATTGATTAAGATGTTCATCACGCTCGCCACACAGGATTGAGGTTATGTTCAGGACGTTGAGAAAAACTCTGATTGCCACCCTGATTGCTACCCTGACGCTGGGCCAGGCCGCACCAGCCTTTGCTGATTCCGCGGATACTCTGCCGGATATGGGCACCTCGGCGGGCAGTACGCTGTCGATTGCCCAGGAGCTGCAGATGGGTGACTACTACGTTCGCCAGCTGCGTGGCAGCGCGCCGCTGATTAACGATCCCCTGTTGGTACAGTATGTTAATGGCTTAGGGATGCGCCTTGTCGCCCACGCCAACTCGGTGCGCACGCCGTTCCACTTCTACTTAATCAATAACGACGAAATCAACGCCTTCGCCTTCTTTGGCGGCAACGTGGTGCTGCACTCGGCCCTCTTCCGCTACGCCGATAACGAGAGCCAGCTCGCTTCAGTGATGGCGCACGAAATCTCCCACGTTACCCAGCGCCACCTTGCGCGGGCGATGGAGGATCAGAAAAACAGCGCGCCGCTGACCTGGGCGGGGGCGTTAGGCTCTATTCTGTTGGCGATGGCCAGCCCGCAGGCGGGGATGGCAGCCCTGACCGGTACCCTGGCGGGCACGCGTCAGGGGATGATCTCCTTTACCCAGCAGAACGAGCAGGAGGCGGACCGCATCGGCATTCAGGTGCTGCAGCGCTCGGGGTTCGATCCGCAGGCGATGCCAACCTTCCTCGAAAAGCTGCTGGATCAGGCCCGCTACTCCTCACGGCCACCGGAGATTTTACTCACCCACCCGCTGCCGGAGAGCCGTCTCTCTGACACCCGCAACCGCGCCAACCAGATGCGGTCGGTGGTGGTCCAGTCCTCAGAGGATTTTTACCTGGCGAAGGCGCGTACGCTGGGGATGTACAACAGCGGGCGTAACCAGCTTACCAACGATCTGCTGGATGCCTGGGCCAAGGGCAACGTGCGCGAGCAGCGTGCTGCCCAGTATGGCCGGGCATTGCAGGCGATGGAGGGCGCTAACTACCCCACCGCCAGCCAGGCTTTGCAGCCGCTGCTGAGCGCCGAGCCGGGCAACAGCTGGTATCTCGATTTAGCGACCGATATCGATCTCGGGCAGAAGAAGTTTGATCAGGCGATTAATCGGCTGAAAAATGCCCCGAGGCTAAAAACCGACCCGGTGTTGCAGCTCAACCTGGCCAACGCCTATTTGCAGAGCGGCCAGGCAAGCGAGGCAGAGAAGATCCTCAACCGCTACACCTTTAACTATAAAGATGATACCAACGGCTGGGAGCTGCTGGCCCAGACCGAGGGCACGCTCGGCAACCGCGATCAGGAGCTGGCTGCCCGTGCCGAAGGCCTCGCGCTCAACGGTCAGCTGGACCAGGCCATCACCCTGCTGGGCAGCGCCAGCGCGCAGGTGAAGTTGGGCAGCATGCAGCAGGCGCGCTATGACGCCCGCATCGATCAGCTCCGGCAGATGCAGGAACGCTTTAAGCCCTATACGAAGATGTAATCAGGAGAATGTATGTCCGACGCGGTCACTATCTACCATAACCCCCGCTGCTCGAAGAGCCGTGAGACGTTGAGCCTGCTGAAATCCCACGGCGTCGAGCCGCAGGTGGTGCTCTATCTGGAGACGCCGCCGGATGCGGCCACGCTGCGCGACCTGGTGCAGATGCTCAATTTAAGCAGCGCCCGGGATCTGATGCGCCAGAAAGAGGAGCTCTACCGCACGCTCAACCTGGCGGACAGCGTTCTTTCGGAGGAAGCATTAATTCAGGCGATGGTAGAGAACCCGAAGCTTATTGAGCGCCCTGTCGTGGTGAAGCAAGGCCAGGCGCGTATTGGCCGTCCACCTGAACAGGTGTTAGAGCTTCTGTAGGCCGGATAAGCGTAGCGCCATCCGGCGATTTCAGAGCTTCAGGATCTCCTTCACAAACGGGATCGTCAGCTTGCGCTGGGCGGTAATGGAGGCGCGATCCAGCTGATCCAGCGTCTCAAACAGGGTGCGCATCTCGCGATCCAGCCTTTTTAGCAGAAAACGACACACGTCCTCCGGCAGCTCAAAGCCGCGCTGGCGGGCGCGCAGCTGCAACGCCAGCAGCTTATCCTCATCCGACAGCGGCTGAAGCCGGTAGATCTGCCCCCAGTCGAGGCGCGAAGCAAGATCCGCAAGGTGCAGATTGAGCTGGCGCGGCGGGCGATCGCCGGTGATCAGCAGGCGCGTGCGGCCCGATTCCAGAATGCGGTTGTAGAGATTGAAGATGGCCATCTCCCAGGGATCGTCCCCGGCGATGCACTCGATATTGTCGATGCAGACCAGCGACAGCTGCTCCATACCGTCCAGCACCTCCGGCACAAACCAGGTACGCTTATCGAGTGGCACATAGCCGACGGCGTCTCCGCGCGCGGAGAGTTCAGCGCAGGCGGCATGCAGCAGATGGCTGCGCCCCGCGCCTTCCCGCGACCAGAAGTAGATGTATCCGCTATGATCCTGACGCAGCACGTTTTGTACAGCCGCCAACAGAGAGGGGTTATCACCCGGCCAGAAACTGGCAAAGGTTTCATCGTCGGGAAGATAGAGTGGCAGAGAGAGCTGCGCCGGTGCGTTCAGAGATACCTCAACAGGGCTTACGTTAAACGCAGCGAGTTTAACACAAAACGATGCGCGGTTTGAACCGGGCACGACGCCCGGTTCAATTTCCGGATTAGTGCGGAGTGACGTCGTCCTCTTTGGCGTCAATCACCTCTTCTTCCGGGCGCAGGACGCTGATGAGTTTGAAGATCAGCGCCAGGCCGATGCCGACAATGGTCGCCAGCGCCATGCCCTTCAGCTCTGCTGCACCAATGTGCACCTTCGCCCCGCTGACGCCGATGATCAGGATCACCGAGGTGAGGATCAGGTTCTGCGCTTTGCTGTAGTCCACTTTGGACTCAATCAGCACGCGAATACCGGACGCGCCGATCACGCCGTAGAGCAGCAGCGACACGCCGCCCATCACCGGAACCGGGATGATCTGGATAGCCGCCGCCAGCTTGCCGACGCAGGAGAGCAGAATGGCAATGATCGCCGCCCCGCCGATCACCCAGGTGCTGTAGACGCGGGTAATCGCCATCACGCCGATGTTCTCGCCGTAGGTGGTGTTCGGCGTAGAGCCGAAGAAGCCGGAGATGATAGTGGAGAAGCCGTTGGCAAACATTGAGCGGTGCAGGCCCGGGTCGCGGATCAGGTCGCGCTTGACGATATTGGCCGTGACCACCAGATGACCGACGTGCTCGGCGATGACTACCAGCGCGGCAGGCAGAATGGTGAAGATAGCGAACCACTCAAAGCGCGGGGTGTAGAAGGTCGGCAGAGCAAACCAGTGCGCCTGGGCAATCGGGGTGGTATCTACCACGCCCATGGCGAACGACAGCGCATAGCCCGCCAGCACGCCGATCAGGATCGGGATAATGGCGAGGAAACCACGGAACAGCACCGAGCCAAACACGGTGACTGCCAGCGTCACCAGAGAGATGATCACCGTTTTGCTGTCCGCTGGCTGCCCTTCCGCCGGCAGCAGGCCCGCCATGTTAGCGGCAACGCCCGCCAGCTCCAGGCCGATAACGGCGACGATCGCCCCCATCGCCGCCGGGGGGAACATCACGTCCAGCCAGCCGGTGCCCGCTTTCTTAACGATAAACGACACCAGGCAGAACAGCACGCCGCACATAATAAAACCGCCGAGCGCAACCTCATAACCGAGCGGCAGCAGAAGCAGCACCGGGGAGATAAACGCAAAGCTGGAACCCAGATAGGCAGGAATTTTACCCTTACAGATAAAGAGATAGAGCAGCGTACCGATGCCGTTAAACAGCAGTACGGTAGCCGGGTTAATGTGAAACAGGATTGGCACCAGCACGGTTGCGCCAAACATGGCGAACAGGTGCTGCAAACTAAGCGGGATTGTCTGTAAAAGCGGCGGTCTTTCACTCACCCCGATAGCACGGCGCGTCATAGTGTTTTCCTCTGAGTTGTGTTTTGTATAAGGCGAACTGCGTCTTTTATTCAAAAAAAAGCCGACTATCAAAGTCGGCTCTTTTTCATTTATTCAATTACTTGGTACCAAAAATCTTGTCACCGGCATCGCCGAGACCAGGAATAATGTACCCGTGCTCGTTAAGGCCCTGATCGACCGATGCGGTATAGAGTTCGATATCCGGATGCGCCTTCTCCAGCGCGGCCACGCCTTCCGGCGCAGCGACCAGTACCAGCACCTTGATGCTGGTGCAGCCCGCTTTTTTCAGCAGGTCGATAGTAGCGATCATTGAGCCACCGGTTGCCAGCATCGGGTCAACCACCAGCGCCATACGCTCGTCGATGTTCGATACCAGCTTCTGGAAGTAAGGTACCGGCTCCAGGGTTGTTTCGTCGCGGTAGATACCGACCACGCTGATGCGTGCGCTCGGCACGTGCTCCAGCACCCCTTCCATCATGCCCAGACCGGCGCGCAGGATCGGCACCACGGTAATTTTTTTACCTTTGATCTGCTCTACTTCTACCGGACCGTTCCAGCCCTCAATAGTCACCTTCTCGGTTTCCAGATCGGCGGTCGCTTCATAGGTCAGCAGGCTGCCTACTTCAGAGGCGAGTTCACGAAAGCGTTTGGTGCTGATGTCATGCTCACGCATCAGTCCCAGCTTGTGTTTGACGAGTGGGTGTTTTACTTCCACGATCTTCATACTCTTCTCCTTCCCCAGACAGTTGGCAGCCACAAAAAAAATCGCCGGATTATACCGCTTTTTTTCCGTTGCGCTATAGGTAGAGGGTTGATCCCGATCAATCAGACTGAAAATCAGTATATCGCAACGATCTCTGAGAGCCATGAATAATGGACTCGCAAACGTTTGCCTTGACTGTTAGAATTGCGCCGAATTTTATTTCTATCGCCATGTGGGGATCCAAGCAGTGACCGATAAAACCTCTCTCAGCTACAAAGATGCCGGTGTTGATATTGACGCAGGTAATGCACTGGTTGACCGAATCAAAGGCGTAGTGAAGAAAACCCGCCGCCCGGAAGTGATGGGTGGACTGGGTGGCTTCGGTGCGCTGTGCGCGCTGCCGCAAAAATATCGTGAGCCGGTGCTGGTTTCCGGTACTGACGGCGTGGGCACCAAGCTGCGCCTGGCGATGGACCTCAAGCGTCATGACACTATCGGCATTGACCTGGTGGCCATGTGCGTTAACGACCTGGTGGTTCAGGGCGCTGAGCCGCTCTTCTTCCTCGACTACTACGCCACCGGCAAGCTGGACGTCGACACCGCTGCCAGCGTGATCAACGGCATCGCGGAAGGCTGCCTGCAGTCCGGCTGTGCGCTGGTCGGCGGCGAAACCGCTGAGATGCCGGGCATGTATCACGGCGAAGATTATGACGTCGCAGGCTTCTGCGTGGGCGTGGTGGAGAAATCGGAAATCATTGACGGCTCCAAGGTTGCCGACGGCGACGTGCTGATCGCCCTTGGCTCCAGCGGCCCGCACTCTAACGGCTACTCGCTGGTGCGTAAAATCGTTGAGGTGAGCGGCTGCGATCCAGAAACCACCCAGCTCGACGGTCAGTCACTGGCGGATCACCTCCTGGCCCCGACCCGCATCTACGTGAAGAACATTCTTGAGCTGATTGCCAGCGTTGACGTCCACGCCATCGCCCACCTCACCGGCGGCGGCTTCTGGGAGAACATTCCGCGCGTGCTGCCGGACAACACGCAGGCGGTGATCGACGAGTCCAGCTGGCAGTGGCCTTCCATCTTCAACTGGCTACAGCAGGCGGGCAACGTCAGCCAGCATGAGATGTACCGCACCTTTAACTGCGGCGTCGGTATGGTCATCGCCCTCTCTGCACAGGATGCAGATAAAGCGATCGAACTGATGAACGCGAAAGGTGAAAAGGCATGGAAAATCGGTATGATTAAAGCCTCTGATTCCAGCGAGCGCGTGGTCATCGAATGAAAAACATAGTGGTGCTCATTTCCGGTAACGGAAGCAATCTGCAGGCAATTATCGACGCCTGCTCGCAGAAGAGAATTAACGCCACTATCCGTGCGGTATTCAGTAACAAGGCCGACGCGTTCGGCCTGCAACGCGCGCGTGAGGCCGAGATTGCGGCCCACGCCATCACGGCTGACCAGTTTGCCAGCCGTGAAGCTTTTGACCGTGAGCTGATGATGGAGATCGACGCCTACGCCCCGGATCTGGTGGTGCTGGCGGGCTATATGCGTATTCTCAGCCCTGAGTTTGTCGCCCACTATCAGGGACGCCTGCTGAATATCCACCCCTCCCTGCTGCCGAAATACCCTGGCCTGCATACCCACCGTCAGGCGCTGGCCAACGGCGATGAAGAGCACGGCACCTCCGTGCACTTTGTTACCGACGAGCTGGACGGCGGACCGGTGATCCTGCAAGCCAAAGTGCCGGTATTCCCAGGCGATACTGAAGAGGACGTGACCGATCGCGTCCAGACCCAGGAGCATGCGATCTACCCGCTGGTGGTCAGCTGGTTTATTGATGACCGTCTGGCGATGCGCGACGGTGCCGCGTGGCTCGATGGCGCCCAGCTCCCCCCGCAAGGACACGCCGCCGAGTAGACTATCTGTTGCCGGACTGCCTGCACCGTCCGGCAATAAACGCTGCATTATCAGATTACTGTCATACTTATCTGTCACAATTGGACAAGCTGTGGTAATTCTCACCATAATAAAGGCTGAGATGGATTTGCCACGTCCCGAGATTGAACCGGAGTGTGAGTTGTAATGGGTCAGGAAAAGCTATACATCGAAAAAGAATTAAGCTGGTTAGCGTTTAACGAACGCGTGCTTCAGGAAGCCGCCGACAAGAGTAACCCTCTTATCGAGCGAATGCGTTTCCTGGGCATCTACTCCAACAACCTTGATGAGTTCTACAAGGTGCGCTTTGCTGAGCTAAAGCGCCGGATCATCATCAGCGAAGAGCAAGGCTCCAACGCCCACTCCCGACATCTGCTCGGTAAGATCCA
Source organism: Pseudescherichia sp. (assembly GCF_031998825.1). Taxonomy (GTDB): domain Bacteria; phylum Pseudomonadota; class Gammaproteobacteria; order Enterobacterales; family Enterobacteriaceae; genus Pseudescherichia. Next base: position 90,431 of record NZ_DAMACX010000012.1, on the reverse strand, counting down.
GACCCGCGTATTGAAAGCCGACCAGGAGTTTAACGGCCTGTACAACGATCTGCTGCTGGAGATGGCCCGTAACCAGATCTTCTTGATCAACGAACGCCAGCTCTCCGAGAACCAGCAAACCTGGCTGCGGCACTACTTTAAACACTACCTGCGCCAGCACATCACGCCGATCCTCATCAACCGCGAAACCGACCTGGTGCAGTTCCTGAAGGATGACTACACCTATCTGGCTGTAGAGATCATTCGCGGAGAGACCATTCGCTACGCGTTGCTGGAGATCCCGTCGGATAAGGTGCCGCGCTTCGTCAACCTGCCGCCGGAGACGCCGCGCCGCCGTAAGCCGATGATCCTGCTGGATAACATCCTGCGCTACTGTCTGGATGATATCTTCTACGGTTTCTTTGACTACGATGCGCTGAATGCCTATTCGATGAAGATGACCCGTGACGCCGAGTACGACCTGGTGCACGAGATGGAGTCGAGCCTGATGGAGCTGATGTCATCCAGCCTCAAGCAGCGCCTTACCGCTGAGCCGGTGCGCTTTGTCTACCAACGCGATATGCCGGACGCGATGGTGGAGATGCTGCGTGAGAAGCTGACTATCTCGCGCTATGACTCCATCGTACCGGGCGGCCGCTACCACAACTTTAAAGACTTCATCAGCTTCCCGAACGTAGGCAAAGCCAACCTGGTGAACAAGCCGCTGCCGCGCCTGCGCCACGTCTGGTTCGATAACTTCCGCAACGGCTTCGACGCCATTCGCGAGCGGGACGTGCTGCTCTACTATCCGTATCACACCTTTGAGCACGTGCTGGAGCTGCTGCGTCAGGCCTCGTTTGACCCTAACGTGCTGGCGATCAAGATCAACATCTACCGCGTGGCGAAAGATTCACGCATCATCGATGCGATGATCCACGCCGCGCACAACGGCAAGAAAGTGACCGTGGTGGTGGAACTCCAGGCGCGCTTCGATGAAGAGGCCAACATCCACTGGGCGAAACGCCTGACGGAGGCCGGGGCGCATGTGATCTTCTCCGCGCCGGGGCTGAAAATTCACGCCAAGCTGTTCCTCATCTCGCGTAAAGAGAACGATGAGGTAGTGCGCTACGCCCACATCGGTACCGGTAACTTTAACGAGAAGACCGCCCGGCTCTATACCGACTACTCCCTGCTCACCGCCGACGCGCGCATCACTAACGAGGTGCGCCGGGTGTTTAACTTTATCGAAAACCCCTACCGCCCGGTACACTTCGAGTACCTGCTGGTGTCGCCACAAAACTCGCGCCGTCTGCTGTATGACATGATCGACCGTGAAATCGCCAATGCGCAAAACGGTCAGCCGTCGGGGATCACTCTGAAGCTCAACAACCTGGTGGACAAAGGCCTGGTGGATCGGCTCTATGCCGCATCCGGCTCCGGCGTGCCGGTTAACCTGCTGATACGTGGCATGTGTTCGCTCATCCCGGAGTTGGAAGGTCTGAGCGACAACATCCGGGTGATCAGCATCGTGGACCGCTATCTGGAGCACGATCGCATCTATATTTTCGAAAACGGCGGCGATAAGCAGGTTTACCTCTCGTCTGCCGACTGGATGACGCGTAATATTGATTACCGTATTGAGGTTGCGGCCCCGTTGCTCGATCCGCGCCTTAAGCAACGCGTACTGGATATCATTGAGCTTCTGCTCAGCGACACCGTAAAGGCGCGGTATATCGACAAGGAATTGAGTAATCGCTATGTGCAACGGGGCAACCGCCGCAAGGTTCGCGCGCAGCTGGCGATTTACGACTACATCAAATCACTCGAACAACCAGACTAATCTATGCCGATAAATGACAATACCCCACGCCCGCAGGAGTTTGCTGCGGTCGATCTCGGTTCGAACAGTTTCCACATGGTCATCGCCCGCGTGGTGGATGGTGCCATGCAGATCATTGGCCGCCTGAAGCAACGCGTGCATCTGGCCGACGGCCTGGATGAGAACAGCGTCCTCAGCGAAGAGGCGATTGAGCGCGGGCTGAGCTGCCTGTCGCTGTTTGCCGAACGTCTGCAGGGCTTCGACCCGGCCAACGTCTGCATTGTCGGGACGCACACCCTGCGCCAGGCCGCCAACGCCGCTGATTTCCTCAAGCGTGCGGAGCAGGTGATCCCCTACCCCATTGAGATCATCTCTGGCAACGAAGAGGCCCGGCTGATCTTTATGGGCGTCGAGCACACGCAGCCGGAGAAAGGCCGCAAGCTGGTGATTGATATTGGCGGTGGCTCTACGGAGCTGGTGATCGGCGAAGACTTCCAGCCTATCCTGGTTGAGAGCCGCCGTATGGGCTGCGTCAGCTTCGCGCAAACCTACTTCCCGGGCCGCACCATCAACCGGGAAAACTTCCACCGTGCACGCATGGCGGCGGTGCAGAAGCTGGAGAGCCTCACCTGGCAGTATCGCATTCAGGGCTGGAACGTGGCGCTGGGCGCGTCGGGCAGCATCAAGGCTGCCCATGAAGTGCTGCTGGCGATGGGCGAGAAAGATGGTTTCATCACTCCCGAACGGCTGGATAAGCTAGTAACCGAGGTGCTGAAGCACACCAGCTTTGACGCACTGGATCTGCCTGGCCTTTCCGACGAACGCAAGGCGGTCTTCGTGCCTGGCCTGGCGATCCTGTGCGGCGTGTTTGACGCGCTGGCTATTCGCGAGCTGCGTCTCTCCGACGGCGCACTGCGTGAGGGGGTGCTGTACGAGATGGAGGGTCGCTTCCGCCATCAGGATATCCGCAGCCGCACGGCGCAGAGCCTTGCCAACCAGTACAACATCGACCGGGAGCAGGCTCGGCGCGTGCTGGAGACCACCACTCACATGTACGAGCAGTGGGAAGCGCAGAATCCGAAGCTGGCGAATCCGCAGCTGGCGGCCCTGCTGAAGTGGGCGGCGATGCTGCACGAGGTCGGGCTGAACATCAACCACAGCGGAATGCACCGCCACTCGGCCTATATCCTGCAGAACAGCGATTTGCCAGGCTTTAACCAGGAGCAGCAGTCGATGATGGCTACCCTGGTGCGCTTCCACCGTAAAGGGATCAAGCTCGACGACCTGCCGCGCTTTACTCTGTTCAAGAAGAAGCAGTTCTTACCGTTGATCCAGCTTCTGCGCCTCGGCGTGCTGCTGAACAACCAGCGCCAGGCGACCACTACCCCCCCGACCCTGCGTCTGACCACCGACGATAATCACTGGACCCTTAGCTTCCCTCGCGACTGGTTTACCCAGAACGCGCTAGTGCTGCTGGATCTGGAGAAGGAGCAGGACTACTGGGGAGGCGTCACCGGCTGGCTGCTGAAGATTGAAGAGGAGCACTCCTCGGGCGTCGCGGCCTGATCCGCATCGCCCTGCCCCTCTGACGCTCAGGCACGCTTTAGCAGTGCCTGGGCATCACCCGCCAGCGCCTCAAGCGGCTCGGGTTTGCCAATCAGGAACCCTTGCAGATAGTCGATTCCCAGCGAAACGGCAGCGCTGCGAACCTCCTCGCTTTCGACATACTCCGCTACCACCTGCATCTTTTTCATCCGCGCCAGGTGGCAAATAGAGGCCACGATCTGATAGTCGAGGCTGTTTGAAGTCAGGTTGCGGATAAAGCTGCCGTCGATCTTCAGGATGTCGGCGTTAACGTTTTTAAGCCGCGCATAGCTGGCATAGCCGGTACCAAAATCGTCGATGGCCACCCGGCAGCCCATCTGCTGAAGCTGGCCCAGGGTCTGGTTCGCCTGGTTGATATTGGTCAGCGAGTTGCTCTCGGTCACCTCAAAGATGAGCTGCCAGGCCTCAATGTCATAGCGCTCAAGCAGCTTTGCGACCTCCCGGGCGAAGTTGCTCCGGCAGACGGAGGTCGGCGACAGGTTGATGGAGAAGCGCGCCCCCGGCTCGGTTTGGCGATAGTGCGTCATAAAGCGCAGGGTATGCTCGATAACCCACAGGTCGATACGCGACGCGAGACCAAACTCATGGGCCACCGGCAGGAACGCATCCGGGCCGATAAGCTCGCCGTCGTCGCTGAGCATCCGCAGCAGGATCTCGTGGTAATCATCGCCGCGCACGCCGGCGATCGGCTGGGCCATCAGGCGGAACCGATCCTCCTCCAGCGCCCGTTGCAGGCGGTTCATCATCTCCACCTTACCTTTCAGGCTGCGTTGCAGATTTACCGACCCGCGATGCTGGAGACTCTCCGGGCTTTGGGTCTCAAGAGAGAGATCCGCCGTGGTACTCAGCTCTCCGAGCAGCAGATAGAGATGCGCCACCGGCGAGCGTACGTAGCAGTAGCTCATCCCCACCTGCGGCTGGAGCGGCATGCCATCCCAGGCGAAGCGGAACTGTTTGATTAGTGTATCCAGCTCGGCGATGCGCAGCGCGTGGGATTCGGTATTCAGCCGGATCACGATGTCGTACCCCGACAGATGGTAGACGCACTCGCCGCTGTGCAGGCTCTGCTTCAGCCACTCCGACAGCATCTGCTTGTACTGGATGCGCAGCATCACGCCGTAGTGCCGCCCCAACAGCTCCAGATCGGGAATGCGTAAAAAGCAGAGCACCGACCAGGGGGTATCCGCCAGGGCGCGGTTAAGCGCCCGCAGGTTGGGCATATTGAGCACCGGATCGAGCCACGCCAGGCGGCTGGCCCGCTCGTGCATCACCCGCTGGCGCGTTGCCAGCATCGACATCCAGGTGATGATAAACGAGAACACCAGGTAGCTAGCCGAGAGGATTGTCAGCTGGATATCGTAGCCCGGCGAGAGCGACGTATAGCGGTAGAAGTAGTGAATGCTTACCATCAGGAACGGCGTCCAGACGATAGACATAAAGCGATAGCCATAGCGCATCGATCCCCACAGCATCACCGGGAGCAGCAGCGCCAGCGTATAGTTAGTTCTGAAGATGCTGGAACTTTCATCCCACGGCGAGAGCATCATCATCATTAGCAGCGCGATGACGGCAAACCAGGCGGCCACTTCCAGCCGGGTCACCTTTGGGTCAAAATCCTGACGCAGACGGGAGAGATAGCCCTTCAGATGGCGCGGATGGTGGATCACCCTGATCAGCAGATAGCAGAACGGCGTACCGGTCAGGCCGCTGACCAGCAGCGCCTGATAGTTAATTAGCGTGCGCAGGCTGAACGGCGTCACCCCAGTCAGGGCCTGATAGTTCTCATACAGGCCAAGCCAGGTGATGGTATGAAAAATCAGCAGGAACAGGGAGGCCGGGCAGAAGACCTGCCAGAACATGCGCTGTGCGGTGAGCTGCGCATCGCCGTAGGAGACGTTGTGCCGCCGGGTAACGAAGACGCGATATCCGCCCCAGCTCACCACGACAGGCACCACAAAGTGAAGAATTTTGGTCAAGGTCTCCGGGGCGCTGGTCTCGGGATAGTAGTGCCAGGCCAGGGAGAGAACAATGCCGGGCAGCGCCGCCCACCCGTAGAAGAGCATCAGGCTCAAAAAGAGCGGCAGCGGCAGATAGTAGAGCACCACGCTGCCATCAACGGCCCAGGTAAAGGTATCAACCATGCGGGCCAGAGGCAGCATCAGGAAAGGCAAGACGAGCGGCAGCGCCCACCATTTAGCTTTATAGAGATTATAAATTTTCGTGTAGCTCATCGATGTTCAGTGTAAAACCCAGCGTCTTGAGGGGCGTGTCAGGCAGGGTTCCAGGCCAACCATGAAGATTATAGAGACGGTCAGACTGTGACATTTGTGAAGAGTTTAGTGCCGCAAAAACGGCTGCGATTGACCAGGATCAAGCAACCGTGTGCCTTTCAAAACATCGCACTCTCTTACCAGCGCAATTTTTCGAGAAAATTCATGCGCTTTATCATTATTTCATTATTATGGCTTTAGTAAATGCTTTCTTTGACGAAATTTTACATAACGGCCGATTGATCTGCGCTTCGCTCTGTGCATTAATACACCAATCGCCCGCCCGTCGGGTTAACCCTTAGGAACCTCTTGTGAGTCAGTCACACAGTATGCGAAAACGACAGCGATTTGACAGTCGCATGACCCGTATCGTATTGCTTATCAGCTTTATCTTCTTCTTTGGACGCTTCGTCTACTCCTCTATCGGTGCCTGGTACCATCATCAGGACAAAGCCCAGTCACAGCAGATTAGCCAGCCTATCGACACGACAGCGTCACAACGCTGACGAGCCTAAACACGTATCGCGTTAATGACTTGTATTTACTATGCCTAAAGCTTGAGCTATGCGCGTTCGCACGATCGGCAAAAAATCTGCTGGCGTTGTTCCCCAATTCTCTGGCACAAACGTCCGCAGATAACGATCTCTGAAATCAGAGTCCAGATCGTCGCATTCGCGCAGAAACAGATCGATGTCGTCGATAATGGTATATTGCAAACCTTTGTGTGAAGCTGACAGAAAGGCGGTTATAACCCTATCGCCTGTGTTCACCTCTGGCCTTCCCTAATAAATAACTCGCAATATAAGCAATAGCAAACGATCCGACAAAACCCGCGACCTTCATGGCAATATTATCGAAAACAAATAGAGAATAAAGAGCCATAAAACTCATCGCTACTGTTATAGTTCCTTGTAATGCATGAGTAAAAAACCAACCAAGGAATTTACCTGGCCAACTTACAAATTTCATTATTAATCCTTTTACACACCTCTGGATGATTAGTGATAAATTCAAGATATGGTATAAGCTGATCTTCAACTACAAAGTATACCATATCAAGACCTTCACGCTGCACTTTCCAATAGATGTAGGGATAATGGCTCTTCATCCTACGGCTTGCTAATGCTGCTTCTTCAATTAATCCCTGCCACATCCCGGCACTGAAAGTGAAGCTGGCCCCTAACCCATATAATGTTTTCCATGCATAGGAACCTCTTGCATATTTTATAATTGTTGCTGAGATTATCTGAGAAGCTAGAATTTGCCCGCCAACTCTGCCCGCTAATCTACCAGCATCATATCCAATCTGGTTAAGAACAACTTCTTTACCCTGCGCATCAAGCTTATTGTAGAATTCTGTGATAACGATAGTAATCAGTCGGCGAATCGGCTCTTCGTTTTTAGCTAATGTTTTAATTACTTTGTAAAAACGTTCATTTTCTTTTTCATTACGTAACTTTCGGTCATAACCTAATGAACCCGTGCTAATATAGGTACGCCTTACGCCATAGTAGAAGCTGTTAGGCAATCCTTTAATACTGTTCCAGATACCTTCTGCGATTTTAGATACTTCCATGGTTAAAATCCTTAGCTGCTTATCTAAGGTCAATGATAACTAAAAAAAATTTTAAAATACAAAATTCTCATCAAAGATGAATAACACCTAACTCATTGAAAAAAAATTCATTTCTCTAATAAAAACTTTTAATTACAAATTTACCCTGCTTTTAAAAGGGAGTACACTTCTATTTTTTCTTATTAATTCGATAAACTATAGCATGGATTGAACACAGGTCTACCTCCCCAATCCATCTCATTAATGATACAAAAAACAGATAATTTAATTTAAAATCATTTATCACAAAAATATAATAAATCTGATTAACAAAGGATTGACCAATGAAAAAAAACAGCATTTTAGGGATCGTCATAGCGGCTTTAGCTTTAGGATTTTTCTTTGTTAAAAAATCTATCCCCGTTGAGGTAATGGCCGTGGATGCAACGCCCAACACGGTATTGATTGCGGTGAAAGGGCTGCCCCACTCTGCAAAAAGCAAACTGAGCTGGTGGCTTGATAACAAAAGCCTCTTAATATCAGAGTATAAACTTGATTTTACTGAACCTGATGAGCAACCCAGCGTCTACATCTATGACTTTAGCGATGGCTTTAAAAAAGAAGAGATGAAAGACAGGTTATGCTTTGACAGCGTATCGCCGCCTAATAACTGCATAGATAAAAACATCGATATGGTTATTTCTCAGCTCAGGAACGGAGAGATAAAGCTCGCCGTTGATGATGACGTTTTCATTGAGGATAAAAGCGGCAAGATAGTAAAACAAAGCCCGCGTTAAAGCGGGCTTAGAGTACTTAGAAAATAACAGCGCCTGGCAAGCGGTTACTCCCACTAGATTGTTGATAAGAATATTAACACCTTACTTATCAGTAAGTTATAAAAAATTAGTCACCAACCCCATGTTTAGTACCATACCTGGAGCTAAGGACCCGTCAGCGCTTCCTATCGTGAAACAAAACAAATTAGCCACGACTACAATCGGACGTTGGAAGCATGACTGGGTCTGGGACATTTCAGGCGTGCCCTCGCGATTTGTCGAACGGCACATCAGACCAGTAGCGGGTATTCGACATCTCACCGAACGAGGACACGGAAAGATTTTCTAAGCACCGAACGTCGATAGCCTTTCTGATAGGACGGTAGGCCTGTAACAGACTAGGGCGCGGCAAGATTGATCACGTCCTGAGTGGGGAAGAGACCCGACGCGACGATGGCAGCGTGAGCCTGCGCAGGATAATCCGCAAAAAACACGACTCCCAGATCCTCGCCAGCTCTAGAACAGCAGACATACAGAAGTCGACGGGTGCGTATAATCGTCGTTTCGTTGCCATCCCGGATATTCTGCTCGTCCGTGTCGGAGAGAGGCGTTATTCCGAAATACTTACCGTAATGGAACTGGTTATGGCGACCTTCTTCGTCATCGAGGATCGCGAGGACCCGGTTGAACTCCGCCCCCTTTACCCCCTGATGCGTTTCAAACGGCGACTGCTCCTCGATGTAGCGACGATAGCCCCATAGTTGCCGGATCGGCGTGTGAAGGAGCTTTACCAAAGCGGCATGGTTGCCGCTCTCAGCCGATGGAACCGCAACATCGTATTCGGCCATTGCCGCCAGGATGCGTTCATCCAGTTTAAACATGCCTCCATCTCGCAGGTGTTCGAACGCAGCGAATGCAGGAGTTGCTGAAGACTCTCCGCAGATCTGCGCGAGCGCCTTCACTCGAGTGTCCATATCCTTCAAAATGTCGGGCACGGCGTTCGCCTGCATGTACTCGCGCTGCAAAAAAGGCGCATGGCGACGCAGAAGGCTCATAACCTCGAATTGATCGTCATCGACATTGGCCAGCATCAATGGGGCCAGCAGCTTCAACAAAGGGGCGACAGACCAATGTGTGCCGTCATCGAACCCGTCTTTGAAACCGTCAGACGTTTTGTCGTGGAAGGCTTCGTAAAGGGAACCGAAGCCAAGGCGGTTGGCTGCCATTCGATGGGCAATCACCAAGACCTTTACGTCAGCGTCAGCTTCATCGCTAAGCCAAAGGGGGTCGTTGTTGTGATGGGCTAGCCACTGTCGCGCCTCGGCAAGGCTCTGGGTACGGTCGGCCTTGGACACCACGAGCAGCTTCGCGGAACCTTGGACCGGAACGCGTGCGCCTCCGACCTCTTTCGTTTTGCCTCCGGTCTGAGCAAGACCGTCAGCGCCCGCGCGGATTTGATTGATCACATCGAGGACTGCGACGGGGCAGCGAAAATTTTCAGGCTTCTCAATAAGTTTCCAACCGTCTAGAGGGATTATGACTCCGGCACCGGACATGTAGATTTTTTGCATCGGATCGCCAATGAACCCGAGGCAAAACTTATTACCAAGCAAGGCTGAGATCGCCTTTAATGCCGCAACAACATCCGGATCGGTGTCCTGACTCTCATCGACAAAGATGAAGGGATACTTCTGCCCAACGACCTTGGCGATAACCGGCAAGTCCCGGATCAGCTCGGTCGAAAGCTTGATAACGTCGCCATGCCCCAGAATGCCCTTTGGGTAGTCGCTCCCGACACCGTAGGTGAAGCGCTTCACATCACCGATCGAGAGCTTTTGGGCTCGATACCGCTCTAGATCGGCCTGTTTACGTTCTCGCGTCGGTGCCCGCGTCCTGTTCGTGAAGCCTTCAATCTCAGTTTCAGTGTCGGTGATTTTCTTGTCGAGCCGACGTCCGACCCAGTCTGCGATGTCGCTCTGAAACGGCTTCACGGCCGACCAGAGGAAGCTGTGGATTGTGGACACATGGAACAACTGGTTGTTGCCGACATCCCCCCAAATCTCGCCGACAGCGACTTCTGTGTAAGTAATGCAGGCGATCTTTTTGGACTGCGCTCGCAGAGCGGGGCCTCGTGTTTTGAGAAGATGATCGAGCGCTTTGACGATCGAGGTCGTTTTTCCCGACCCGGCACCTGAAACCATCACGAACCCGGTAGACTCATCATCGTCTAGCAAGTTTCTCAGTTCGATATCAGCCGGCGTATCCGGCTTTCCCGCACGGCTGGTCATTGATCCACCTGAACATCTTGGGGTTGGGCAAGAACTTCATCGACACCGACGACTTCAGCCGTGCCGTCCGTCTCCTCTTCTACTTCTACTTCTACTTCTACTTCTACTTCTACTTCTACTTCTACTTTTACTTCTACTTTTGCTTCTACGATTGTGACGTGCTGCGTCAGCCAATCTAAGCCCTGCTGGATGTAAGTAGGGACGACCCACGTCGCATCGCTGCTAGCCAACAGGCCCAAGGCGAAGTTGGTTTTCTTGAAATGCTGACCTTTGACGCGAGTATGGATTTTCGAAGCGAGGTCGGCCAGCGGCATCGTTCTCGCCTTGCTCCATCTCAGCTTCAGATCGTGGTGCTCTTTCTTCTGGCACCACTCAAGGTTTTCATAGGCGAAGGCCTCTTCGAGGGTTCGGCTCTTCAGCTCAGCAGTCTCCTCTCCCCACTTCACGGTTACAGGGCACTGATACGTTACCATCACATGCGCACCAGAGCCATTCTGCGGCGCTTGCAGCTTACTTTCAGGCGTCGCGACCAGAAGGTCTTCAATCAATATCTTGCCGGGGAGCCACTGGCGAAGGGTCTGGTTTGCCGTCACAGCTCCAGCCGTTCCTGCAGGGCATTTTGAACTTGGCTTCGGCTCATCCCCTCCAGCCGCGGCTTCATCGTCGAGATCATCGTCCTCGTCTTCATCTTCATCTTCACCAGCTTCATTATCGCCTTGGGCAACGGCGTCTGCAGCCTTCTTAGGCTTGGGCGGGTACACGCTGTCGAGGTCCGTCACGATCAGGGTCGGCAAACCGAGAAACTCAATCAGCTTCTGGAAACGAAAGGCGAAAGCACCACCAACCTCAAGAATGCTGAGATAAGCCGCGTTCAGCTTCTTAGCACCGTGACCAATCATCAATGGAAGTACGAGGCGCTCGACGTTACCCTCAACAAGGATTGCGCCGTCAGCAAAGAAGAGGTCGCAATGCATCAGCTTCATATATCGCTGGAGGAAATCCCGGTCGTCCTTGTTACTCTCGTAGAATGCTGAGAGGTTGAAAACAGAAGAGCATTGCTTGGAACCGATTTCGGCCGAACGGCGGAAATAGCGGATCGGTTTGAAGCCCCGCTCGTACAAGATGTGCGGGGAATGCGTCGTGATCACGAACTGCGTGTCGAAACCATCCGCCCCTTCGGGCGGGATGAGTTCGGTGAGCTTGCGAACGAAGGCTTGCTGGAGTTGCGCGTGCATGTGCGCCTCCGGCTCCTCGATAAACATCAGGTGGATTGGCTGGCGTTTTCCTTCCTCACCTTCCTCTGTGACCGACCACGCTGCGTGGAGGTCGAGGAGTTCGACGCCCATGTAGATAAGGTTTTTAAAACCCAACCCGTTGTAACTGTCTGGGAGAGACAGGGCTTCTACGCCACCGGTCGCTTCTTCGAGCAGGTAATGAACTTTGGCCTGTTGATCGCCCATCAGTCGATCTAGACGTAGGGCTGCGCGGATCTCCAATGCAGGATTGGAAAGGCCGGGATACCCGAGCTTGCGCAGCGATATGAACGTGTCCTTGAACACGTCCGAAAAATGCTTCGTCAATTGTTCTTCAGAGAGCGCCAACGCGCGCAGGGCGTTGTGGTCGTCTTCGCGCTTGCTCTGGTTGCGAGTGTAGAAACGGCTCAGCCGCTTGGACAAGTCCTCGGTTCGAGCTTGTGCGTTACCGTCGCTCAGGTGTCGTTGAGCGCTCAGGAAGTCCACCTTAATCAGCGAATTGATAATTGAGTGCCCCGTTCGCTCGGCATCTCCCAAGATCTCTCTCGGCGTGTATGTCTCGTCAGCGTTAGCAGGGGATAGCGACGCTTCGTCGAGAATGAAATAGCGCAGGCCGTATTCATTCTTCAACGCGCGCGCGAGGTAGTCGCGCATGTTGCGAGGCCAAGGCTTATAATCTGCGCCATGCTCAGCCTTAGTCTGGGCGAACTTCGCAGCCTCGGTCGCCATCTTCCGGTAGCTAACCAGCGTTTGCGCCGCATCCTTCACGGCAAACTCAATCCGGACACCGACGAGTGCACCTTCCCATGCGGCTCTGGGCAGGAGATCCACGACCCGGTAGAGATTGTCCGGATCAACGCTTATCCACACGTCAAGAGCTATTGCCGGAAATTCGTGGGCTTGCTCAGCCACATCTTCCGCCGGGAAATTTTCAAAGGCCGGCCAGCAATCTGCGCTGAAATCATTGACAGTGAACTTGTCCTTAGAGCCTGACAAGAACAGGTCTACTGCGTGAGTTGCTGATGTCTTTCCGCTATTGTTAGCTCCAACAAAGATGGTCAGGTCGTTCGCAAACTCGATACGAGCATCTTTCAACCTACGAAAATTCTTAAACGCCAGAGAGTGAAGATGCATATAATTTGCCCCCGCCTGAATATGCAACATCTTGTTATTATGGAAAGACTCATTATCGCTTAATCTGCACCATAGCATATGACCAACCGTAAAGGGAGTTGATTCAAGAGCAATCCTGGCATTATATCCATATCAAAAGACGGGGCGAAATGTGAGATTGGCGGTTGTGAATGGAAAGCGCGTAAAGGCTCAACCAAGGCTCAAGGGAACCTGCCTGAGCTGTGGCGGCGGCATGGCCGCCAAATGTAGGTGCGTAATTGCAAGTGACTTGACTACCCGTTTGCATTTTACTTGACCATCGCCAACAAAAATGCGGCCAGGTTGACAGGCAGCTATGAGCGAGGAGCGGAAGTTAGTACTTATCTACCGTCAATCAAAAAAGATTACGAAAGCAATAGCTATTGAGTTCTAACCAATACTACAGCACGTGGAGTTGACGGCCCAACTATCCTGGAGGGTTCTTCTCGTGTCAATTCAAACCCTTCGACCAACTCATTTGGTAGATCAGAGTCAGGGTGCATTTCCTGGAGTGACGATAATATACTTCCCAACCAAATTCGCATTTCTGTGGATCCAGTCGAATGATACAAAACCTGCTGAAGAGGTGTCCCTATCAAGCCCAACTCAAGTGACTTTCCAAAGGTATACATACAGCAAGTTGCAGTTATTTCATCATAATGGCCAATTTTGCGAACTTGTCCTAATTGAGTTTTCCACTGGAGTGTACCTGACGGCTTATAGTTGTTTTTCAAGGGACTAAGTTCGTTCGCAACAAAGTAAGCAAAATCAAACTCCTTACCTTTAGGATAAAAAACTCCAAATGTACCCACTGATGGTAGTAGGGCGCTAGAAAGTAGATCGGCGGGGAGATTAATTTTTGCTGTAGTAGTACTTATTGAAGGTCGATTTGATAGCAAGTCCCACTGCTCTAAATTTGCACGAAATTTGTATGGTGCAAACACTGCTGGAGCACACTGTAATGGGTTAGAAGAGACCTTTGCTTGATTAAAAGTAACGCGCGCTTCTCTAGGGTTTCCCGCTGGGTAATGGATGATCATCACGTCACATAATTCACAGCGTGGGACTGGTCGCCCTGAACCTCGATTAGCACTAAATTTCACTTGGTAACGATTGCCATGATATTCTTGCGCCAGTGCATTTGAACCTAGTGAATTGAAAGCGCGGATGAATGCACGGAACAGTGCTATTTCACCACGAGCACCCAATGACTCTATGCGAAAGGCATTCTGAAGAGTTAATCCAATCATTAAATTCGTAGCCTCCTTATTTATGAAATTCTTAAAGATAGTGATAATACTAATCAGTGAGTCATTAAATGTTAACTACTTTTTCGCTCATTTTAATCTTACTTCTTAGGTATCATTACATTTTTCCTGTAACACTTTCGTTTTTTCATAGCGTCGAAGAAAATCGACTAATAAGAACCCTTAAATGAAATCCAAAAAAGGAATCACTCATTTAATACGCTTAATTGAAGAATGTCCGCTTCTGGCACACAGTCGACGTAGCGTAACCATCAGCTATTTCTACGTCTCAGATCCGAGTTGTAGCGTGTCCCCGACATCCCGGCCACGCAGAGGCTTCCGGCATTGCTCAAACTCTAGCCGCGAGGCATTCTTCCCACGCGTAGCCGATCCGCTGTTTCATTGACACAATCGAAGCATTAAAAACTTGACGAAAGTATTCACTCGCCACGGGGCTTCAGAAGGCCTCACATGAAAATTTTTAACGTGTCCAGAAAGCCACCGTTTTGTGGAGAGATTTTGAAAAACCTCCAGTTCCTAACGAAAACTTTACTCTGAGGAAAGGCTTCGCAAAATGTTCGAATTTAGTGACAAGTGGGGGGGAAGACATGCTCCCCTTTGGTTACTTACGACGTTGTTCTGGGCGCTCTTGCAGCACCTGCAAATTGCACCAGAAGTCCTCATCAGTCCCGAATATGTCAGCAAGAACCCGAGCCTCATCATCTGTAAGACGACGCAAACCACAGATAATATCGTCAATATACTGCTTGCAGATACCCATAGCCTCCGCCAGTTCATCATGAGACATGTTTAGCGGTTTTAAGAATTCTTCTGCCAGCATTTCTCCCACGGTCACAGGCCCGGCGGTATCTGATTTTGTGTAGTATGCAAAAATCTCAGAACGCCCCTGCTCATACGTCAGCTCGCCTGAAATAATACGTGCCTTAACGGACTCGTACAGTGGCGTACCACTGGGGTCCATTCCTTCAAGTCTCAGGGAAGCCTCTGCTTTGCGGAAGCCCTCAATGCGTAACCGTGTATAGGGAGTCCTGGACATGTTTTTCCTTTGAGTTGCAGAAGTAAAGTTCACTCAGTGAAAGCGTCAGCTCGCACTTCCCCGTAAACTGACGCGCGAGATTTAAGATTTACTATTGCCAGATAAGCTATCTCCAGCAAAATCATCATGTTCGCGGTTATCCCGACGAGTAGCTGTTTGTTTACGTATATGTGTCGCAACTCCCCTCCAATAGTTTGTTGGGCTCGGGAAGAGTTGCTACTTCGCTTCATTGCCTGGTACTCAGCAGCCCCGTTAGCCATACTGCTTCCCATATGACTTGCCATGCGGCCAGAGCGAGAGAATGATGCAGCAAAACCTTCGCTTCCCCACTGGAACTACTTTTACCAGATGGTTGCTCTCCCGACGTGTCTATAGAACCGGTATCCTCCTCATCGCCAAATCCGCCGCCTGAACCACCGGCAGACCGGGATTCTTCGGTCATTGCCGTTTGTGCTGATTCGAATGCAGCTTTTAATGCTAAGGCCCCACCTCTGACTTGAGCTGTAGCGCTCATTGCCATCATTCCAGCGCCACTAATTGCAGTAGCAGCAGCCCTGGTAATCATAGCCGCCCCAAACCCACCAATCCCTTGTAAAGACGCTCCTCCTACAACACCAGATAACCGTATAGACAACTTATTCGTCAATACTAATAGTATAATTGACGCCAGAAGCAAAAAAGTAAGACTATTAAGATCAGGGACATCACTACCAAAACGATTATCGCGAATATTATCATAGTGGTGGGTATCATTGGCGACCAAATTGATGCGGCTGAACTGACTTTGGTTAATATCACAAACACCATATCAACTATGCTTGATGGTGAAATACCATTACTTATTCCTAACGCGTTTGCTGCAAGTTGTCTCATTGATTTAGTTATGGACTGCTATATGGCTGGGCCATTGATTAAAAGATAATAAAAAAAAACCAAAAAACTCATTTAGCTATCTGTTTTTAATTGAGTTATAAAAAATAGCATAACTGAACCGAAATTTATCACATGGTACTTTTTTAAGCCTGAATTCTAAACCAGAGAGTACCATCAAAAATCCCATTGAAAAAACCGTGCTTCCCGTGGCTAACAGCTGCCAGAAAGTGCCAGATACAAAAACAAAAAAGCCCGCAGTTACGCGGGCTTAGAGGTACTTTACTGCTTTTACGTGCAGGCTGTTGCCAAACGCTAAATCATTCCCACTCAATCGTAGCCGGTGGCTTCCCGCTGATATCATAAACTACACGCGAGATCCCATTCACCTCATTAATAATCCGGTTAGAGACGCGCCCCAGGAAGTCGTACGGCAGGTGCGCCCAGTGTGCGGTCATAAAGTCGATGGTCTCAACTGCACGCAGGGAGACAACCCAGTCGTACTTACGGCCATCGCCCATTACGCCTACGGAGCGTACCGGCAGGAACACGGTGAAGGCTTGGCTCACTTTGTTATACAGGTCAGCTTTACGCAGCTCTTCAATGAAGATAGCGTCAGCGCGACGCAGCAGGTCGCAGTACTCTTTCTTCACTTCGCCCAGAACACGGACGCCCAGACCCGGACCCGGGAACGGGTGACGGTAGAGCATATCGTACGGCAGGCCCAGCTCGAGACCAATCTTACGCACTTCGTCTTTAAACAGCTCACGCAGCGGTTCAACCAAGCCCATCTTCATCTCTTTCGGCAGGCCGCCCACGTTGTGGTGAGATTTGATGACGTGTGCTTTACCGGTCGCGGACGCAGCGGACTCGATGACGTCAGGGTAGATAGTGCCCTGCGCCAGCCACTTAACGTCTTCCAGCTTCAGCGCCTCTTCGTCGAATACTTCAACGAATACGCGGCCGATGATTTTACGTTTCGCTTCCGGATCGTTCTCACCGGCCAGCGCGTCGAGGAAGCGCTGCTCGCCTTCAACGTGAACAATGTTGAGACCGAAGTGGTCGCCAAACATGTCCATTACCTGCTCGGCTTCGTTCAGGCGTAGCAGGCCGTTGTCCACGAATACGCAGGTCAGGCGATCGCCAATGGCGCGGTGCAGCAGCATCGCGGTAACGGAGGAGTCTACGCCGCCGGAGAGACCAAGGATCACCTTGTCATTGCCAACCTGCTGGCGGATACGCTCAATGGCGTCCTCGATAATTTTAGCCGGGGTCCACAGCGCTTCGCACTCGCAGATGTCGCGCACAAAGCGCTCCAGCATACGCAGGCCCTGACGGGTGTGGGTCACTTCCGGGTGGAACTGCACGCCGTAGAAGCGCTTCTCTTCGTTAGCCATAATGGCAAACGGGCAGGTCTCGGTGCTGGCAACGGTCACAAAGTCTTCCGGGATAGCGGTAACTTTGTCGCCGTGGCTCATCCACACGTCCAGCAGCGGGTTGCCCTCTGCGCTCAGGGAGTCCTCAATGCCACGCACCAGCGCGCTCTGAGTTTTTACTTCAACCTGGGCGTAGCCAAACTCACGTTCGTTGGAGCCTTCAACGTGGCCGCCAAGCTGCATCGCCATCGTTTGCATACCGTAGCAAACGCCGAATACCGGTACGCCTGCCTCAAATACATACTGCGGCGCACGCGGGCTGTTGTGTTCAGTGGTGCTCTCCGGGCCGCCGGACAGGATGATCCCGTTCGGGTTGAACTCACGGATTTGGGCTTCGGTGACGTCCCAGGCCCACAGCTCACAGTAGACGCCCAGCTCACGCACACGGCGGGCAACAAGCTGAGTGTACTGCGAACCAAAGTCGAGGATAAGAATGCGATGCTTATGAATATTGTCGGTCATTGACGATTGTTCCGAGGCAGAAACAGATAGAGAAGATAAGTGCCGGGCAGCGTTAACCTACCCGGCCTACAAATTAAATCAGGAACCCATGCGGTAGTTCGGGGACTCTTTGGTGATCGTCACGTCGTGAACGTGGCTCTCCTGAATGCCCGCCCCGCTGATGCGTACAAATTCAGCCTGCGTACGCAGCGCGTCGATAGTACCACAGCCGGTCAGACCCATACAGGAGCGCAGGCCGCCCATCTGCTGGTGAATGATCTCTTTGAGGTAACCTTTGTACGCCACGCGGCCTTCGATACCTTCCGGCACCAGCTTGTCAGCAGCGTTATCGGTCTGGAAGTAGCGATCGGAGGAGCCTTTGGACATCGCGCCCAGCGAGCCCATGCCACGGTAGGATTTGTAAGAGCGGCCCTGGAAGAGTTCGATCTCGCCCGGGGACTCTTCTGTACCGGCCAGCATGGAGCCAACCATTACCGCCGCCGCGCCTGCGGCAATCGCTTTAGCGATATCGCCGGAGAAGCGGATACCGCCATCGGCGATAACCGGAATGCCAGTGCCTTCAAGGGCTGCAACCGCGTCGGAAACCGCGGTGATCTGCGGAACGCCCACGCCGGTAACGATACGGGTAGTACAGATAGAGCCTGGGCCGATACCCACTTTCACCGCGCTGACGCCAGCGTCGGCCAGGGCACGTGCGCCTGCACCGGTAGCCACGTTGCCGCCAACGATCTGCAGGTCAGGATATTTAGCACGGGTCTCACGAATACGCTGCAGCACGCCTTCGGAGTGGCCGTGGGAGGAGTCGATCAGCAGCACGTCAACGCCCGCGGCAACCAGCGCATCAACGCGCTCTTCGTTGCCCGCGCCCGCGCCTACCGCAGCACCCACGCGCAGACGGCCATGCTCGTCTTTACAGGCGTTCGGTTTACGTTCGGCTTTCTGGAAATCTTTTACGGTGATCATGCCGCGCAGGTGGAAGCTCTCGTCTACGACCAGCGCCTTCTCAACGCGTTTTTCATGCATTTTGGCAAACACGGCGTCGCGGGCTTCACCTTCACGCACGGTGACCAGACGCTCTTTCGGCGTCATATAAACGCTTACCGGCTGGCTCAGGTCAGTAACAAAGCGCACGTCACGACCGGTGATGATGCCCACCAGCTCGTAGTCAGCGGTCACGACCGGGTAACCGGCAAAGCCGTTGCGCTCGGTCAGCTCTTTCACTTCACGCAGGGTGGTGGTCGGCAGCACGGTCTGCGGATCGGTTACCACGCCGGACTCATGTTTCTTCACGCGGCGTACTTCTTCCGCCTGGCGTTCGATGGACATGTTTTTATGGATAAAACCGATGCCCCCTTCCTGCGCCAGGGCGATAGCCAGGCGTGCTTCCGTCACGGTGTCCATTGCTGCGGAGAGCATAGGAATATTCAGGCGAATGGTTTTGGTAAGCTGGGTGCTGAGGTCGGCAGTATTCGGCAGAACGGTAGAATGAGCGGGAACGAGGAGGACGTCGTCAAACGTCAGGGCTTCTTTAGCGATACGTAGCATGGGCAATATCTCTGACCGGGTGGTTAAATATTGCCGTGGCATTATACAGAGCGTAACCGATTGCATCTACACTTTTTTCGAAAAATAGTTGCGATTGCGGCCCATCGGGTTACTATCGATTAATTAACCTTCTGATTTAAAATTTGATCTGGCTCACATGTCATCGATGCAATCCCCCGCAATTTTTACCGTTAGCCGCCTGAATCAGACGGTGCGCCTGCTGCTGGAACGAGAAGTTGGCCAGGTCTGGATCAGCGGTGAGATCTCAAACTTTACCCAGCCTGCTTCCGGTCACTGGTACTTCACGCTGAAGGATGATACTGCCCAGGTGCGCTGCGCGATGTTCCGCAACAGCAACCGTCGGGTGACCTTCCGTCCCCAGCACGGCCAGCAGATCCTGGTGCGCGCCAGCATTACGCTCTACGAGCCGCGCGGCGAATATCAGATCATTGTCGAGAGCATGCAGCCGGCAGGCGAAGGCCTGTTACAGCAGAAGTATGAGCAGCTAAAGGCCAAGCTGGCGGCAGAGGGACTGTTCGATCAGCAGAGCAAGCAGCCGCTCCCCTCCCCCGCTCACTGCGTGGGGGTGATCACCTCGAAAACCGGGGCCGCGCTGCACGATATTCTGCACGTGCTTAAACGTCGCGATCCCTCCCTGCCGGTGGTGATCTACCCTACCGCCGTACAAGGTGAAGACGCACCGGGACAGATCGTTCGCGCTATCGAGCTGGCGAACAGCCGTCAGGAGTGTGACGTGCTGATCGTCGGGCGCGGCGGCGGCTCGCTGGAGGATCTCTGGAGCTTCAACGACGAGCGCGTGGCGCGGGCGATTTTCACCAGCCGCATCCCCATCGTCAGCGCCGTCGGCCATGAAACCGACGTCACCATCGCCGATTTTGTGGCTGACCTGCGTGCGCCGACGCCGTCCGCCGCCGCAGAGATGGTCAGCCGCAACCAGCTTGAACTGCTGCGTCAGCTGCAAAGCGGCCAGCAGCGGCTGGAGATGGCGATGGATTACTATCTCGCGAATCGCACCCGTCGCTTTACCCAGCTGGAGCACCGCCTGCAACAGCAGCACCCGCAGCTGCGGCTGGCGCGTCAGCAAACCGTGCTTGAGCGCCTGCGCCAGCGGATAACCTACGCAATGGATAATCAGCTTAAGCGTTCAGGCCAGCGCCAGCAGCGGATGACCCAACGTCTGAACCAGCACTCTCCGCAGCCACGTATTCATCGCGCCCAGAACCGGGTGCAGCAGCTGGAGTACCGTCTGGCCCAGTTGATGAGCGCCAGACTCAGCGCTACCCGGGAACGCTTCGGTAATACGGTCACGCATCTGGAAGCGGTGAGCCCCCTCTCTACGCTGGCTCGCGGCTACAGCGTGACCACCGCAAAAGACGGCAACGTGTTGAAGCAGACCAAACAGGTGAAGGCCGGGGATCTCCTCACTACCCGCCTGGCTGATGGCTGGGTAGAAAGCGAAGTGAAAGGCGTGACCGTTGCTAAAAAAACCCGGGCACGCAAAAAACCTGACGCTAGCTAGCTCGCCTGATGCTTGCCGTCAGGCGTAACGGCAAGCATCACCCAGGACAGGCCAGAAAAAACAGCCAGTGCGCCAGCCGCACCGATGGTGCCATAGAGCTGTCCAAAGAGAACCGAGCCTGCTACCTGCCCAGCGGCCAGCATCAGAAAAGCAATACTGACGCCAGCCGCCGGTGAAGGTTGGGCAATAGCAGCGCCCTGTACCAGCAGCACGCCGGACAAAATGACATATCCTGCGCCACTCATCGCCACCACCGGAAAAAGCCACCCGCTAAAACCGTGGCTCACGGCCAGCGCGGCTAAAGACGCTGCCATAAAGAACTGCGATCCCCAGTAAACGCCCCGCATGCCGATACGTCTCGCTGCGGTACCGGTAAACACGGCAATAACGCCAGCCCCACCGCTCACCAGCCACAGGACGTTTGTCATCGCGCTATCCACGTTGGTGTGACGGTGAAGTAACTCAGGTCCGAAGCTCCACCATGCCGCGCTGGCAATGCCGCTAACAAAAGCAATAACCAACAGCCGAAACATGCCCGGCTTACGAAAGAGGATGCCCCAGCGCAGCGCTCCCTCTGTCGATGTAGACGCACTTTTAGGAAGAGTACGCCATGCCGCGATCAGGCATACCAGCGCCAGTAAAGCGAACGCTATACAAGCCACGCGCCATCCGCCCGGCATGAAAAACAGGATAGGGACAGAGAGGATGATGCCTCCGCTGGTCCCGGCATTAATCACCGTATTTACCTGCGTCTGCCGCTCAGGGGGAACCCTGTCGTTCACGGCTCCGGCAAGAGATGGGGAGGCCAGTCCAGAGCTAAGACCCGCAATAAACAGGCCGATCGCCAGCCAGAGCGGTGCCGCCGATAAGGCCAGGATAAGTAACCCGGCGGCGGCCACAATGGCGGCCAGCATGGCCGGGACGCGTGGACCGAAGTGGCTGGTCAAAGAGGAGGCGATGAAGACGGATAAGCAATATGCTACGTAGCTGCAGGCGGCAATTAACCCGGCAACCTCGGGCGTGAAAGGGATCTCCTGCCGAATATCGGGCAGCATGATCCCCCATGAAAATCTCGCCATCCCATAGGTTACGGCGATCAAAGCAAAGCCGGTTATTCCCAGCGCCACGTCTCTTTTCATTACGTTTCTCTTTTTATGAGTCGTTAAAAAACGTAAGTGCAAAGAGCCGATTGCGCAAATTTTGTGATTAGGCGTCAGACCTGACGAACTCGACGCGCTTTTTAGAGATCAGCCCGTGGCCGTGCTGGCAGAAGTAGTCCACGGCACCGCAGGCTTTGAGCACTTCTAATGGCTGATGGCAATCGGGGCAATGGGCTTCTAACGCCACATCCAGATTACAGTTTTCGCAATGTGCATGGGTGCCAACAAGTTCCATCGGCTTATCGCAGTTCGGACAGGTGAGTTGCATAACGCCTCCAGGTGTAGAGCAGTTAGCTCAGCGTTGGGGTTTAAAACTATGTCCCGTATAGGATATCACTTTCTACAACCTGTGATTCTGTAATCAGTAAGGTGCAGCATCAAGATGGATCCTAACGCTGTAGCCTACATTCCTGAAGGAATAGACATTTCCGCGAACGCGTAAATAGATCTGCCCATCTTTCACTTCTGCGTTAGCCTTATAGTCGTCAGCGATCATAATAGGCTCCACATCTTTTACATGCGCCATGAAATCATCAGGACTCTTCCTGGCATCATAGAGATAGTAACGGTATGTATCCTTTGAAAGTGAACTGGACGCCGCCTGGGTGATATACAGGGTCAGCTCATCGTTTACATTCATATTACCTTTCAGCTGTTCATATACGGTAAACAAATCGCGGAATTGATACGCCCAGAACCCAAAGATAAGCAAAATAAAGACAGCCCCTGTACGCCAGTTAAAACCCACACCTTCTCGCATAGTCGATCCCTGCTCGTATCCACGTTTGATCAACCGGATCATCACCATATGAGTCAACACTGTGGTATTTAGCAAATTCTACCGGGTCGCTTGTTCCAGCGACTATCTGCGCAGCGCCAGCCCCACGCAATAACACCCCGTTAGGGATACCTGCTGCCGCGCCGATAGCACCATAATGAAAGTTGCCGAAGTTAGCGTATTTCCTGTTGCCTTGCTTGTAATCCCATGGACCATGATTACGAACCATCATAAAAAACCATGTATAGGTCATTAGGTTAGCTCCACCATGGAACCGCGCAATCATCATATGACTTATAACGTCCACTCCGGGTGGCGAAAACGAAGATATATCATAAGGCGGTATGTAAGTTGGGATACGCATAATTAACGCTCAGCCCAACTGTCTGCGAATTGCAAATTGCCGTCGCAGTATTTCCAGATAATCTTATCGTAGCGTAGCTCCACCAACTCAAGATGGTTGTGCCTCTCTTTGGATGGGTCTTTAATGTCATGCATCAGCGGAGACACGGAGACAACCTTCACATTATACAACGTTATATTGTAATACTCCGCTTCCTGCCCAGCATAGTTGATTGCGTAGAACTTGAACTCTGCAGATTTTAGCGTTTGTCCAGTCGCCACAGCTTTCATCAGATATAGGGAAGATGAATCTATCTCTTTTTGAAATAATACCGGGGCATGCTGGCGGGTGCCTGTCACTTTTCCGGTAAAAGCATCGGTAGGCAAACGCAAGTTATGAGTAAAGCCAGTTACTTCAATACTGCCTTCCCGATCCTTTATGTCAGCAGACCCTTTGATATCTGCACCACCATCGTCTTTAAGCCATAAATAAATTGGAATAGCCATATCTAAAATATCCATATAGTTTAAAAGGGAAACTGAAATCACATGCTATATATAAGGATATTTCAAATGATGATGAGTGTGTTACTGGTTGTTAATTGTCCAAAAATGGAGTTGTGCTTCATTTTGAGTTTTACGGATACGAAAAAGCCCGCAGGATGCGGGCTGAATGGTAGTAATATGCGACACGATGTTACCGGAGCATAGCGCCTGCCCCGGTAACGTTGAGGTATTACCCGGCGTTAGTGGCCGGTTTAGCCTGCGCATTTTCCAGCATGCGACGGACCGGAATAATCAGAACGATCAGCACTGCGGCGCAGATCAGGAGGGCAACGGAGCAACGGGCGAAGAGATCCGGCAGCATATCAAGCTGGTCGGCCTTCACGTGACCGCCAATCAGGCCTGCCGCCAGGTTACCCAGTGCGCTTGCGCAGAACCACAGCCCCATCATCTGACCGCGCATCCTTTCCGGTGCCAGCAGGGTCATAGTTGCCAGACCAATCGGGCTGAGGCACAGCTCGCCGAGCGTCAGCATCAGAATGCTGCCCACCAGCCAGAACGGAGAGACGCCTGCCCCGCCGCTGTTCAGTACGTTCTGTGCCGCCAGCATCATCAGGCCAAAGCCTGCCGCCGCAAAGAGAATACCGATCACGAACTTGGTAATGCTGCTCGGGCGAATGTTCATGCTCGCCAGCTTCGGCCACGCCCAGCTGAATACCGGGGCCAGCAGAATGATGAACAGGGCGTTGATTGACTGGAACCACACGGCAGGGATTTCGAAATCACCGATCATGCGATTCGTATAGTCATTGGCGAACAGGTTGAACGAAGTCGGCTTCTGCTCAAACGCAGACCAGAAGAACGCCGCGGAGACCAGCAGGATAAAGCAGACCAGTAGTCGAGCGCGCTCTTTACGGTTCAGGCCAGCAAAGACAAACAGGTAGACGAAGTAGAGCGCTACCGATGCCGCAATCACGTAGACCAGCATGCTGGCGACCGCGACCGGGTTGATGACAATCACACCTTGGGCGATCAGCGTCACGACCACCGCCACCCCGAGTGCCAGCGCCAGCAGCCACATCCCCACGCCCTTTCTCTTTACTACCGGGCTATTCCAGGTGGAGTCCAGACCCACTTCGCTGTCGTAGCGTTTCATGGCCGGAACGGCAAACACGCGGAAGATAATCAACGCCACCAGCATCCCGATGCCGCCGATACCGAAGCCCCAGTGCCAGCCGTGGCTTTTAATCAGCCAACCCGAGATCAGCGGCGCAATGAAGGAGCCCATATTGATGCCCATGTAGAACAGCGAGAAACCGCCGTCGCGACGTGCATCGCCTTTCTTATACAGTGTGCCGACCATGACCGAGATACAGGTCTTGAACAGACCAGAGCCGAGCACGATGAACATCAGGCCAATAAAGAACAGGTTGTCGCCCATAAAGGCGGAGAGCGCAATCGACAGGTGGCCGAGGGCAATCAGGATCGAGCCATACCAGACCGCGCGCTGCTGGCCAAGCCAGTTATCTGCCAGCCAGCCACCCGGCAGCGCGGCAAGATACATAGTACCGGCAAAGATACCGACAATCGCGGAGGCGTTCTCACGTGCCAGCCCCATCCCGCCGTCATACACGGTGGCCGCCATAAACAGGATCAGCAGCGGACGAATGCCGTAAAACGAGAAACGCTCCCACATCTCGGTGAAGAACAGCGAGCCGAGCGGATAAGGATGGCCGAAGAACGTTCGGCTCTCTTGGTGATTAACAGAGGATTGCATATTTCTCCCGAAAGGTATGTCGTTGTGCAGGCAAACGCCGCGATATACGCCGATCAGTTACGTATCTGACCGATTATTTTACATGCGGCGAAGAGTTATATAACCATTTGATAATCTGGCGCTAGTTTTGTCTAGTACCAACCCCGGGACTTTAAGATGAAAACTCGACGTTTGTCTACTTTCTTAGATTTTAAGTTGGGCAGGAACGAATAGTGTTTGACACAGCGCAGGAAAATTTATGCTTTGAACAGACGTAAAACGCGTATTAGCTGGCAGGATAGAGTTGATGATCGGGATCGAGCCATACAATGTGGAATACATCACCGATGAAAAAGCCATGTACGCGCCCGTGTACATTACGTGACACCGCAAACTGATAGGGGGTATAGCTCTGAAACTGCTCGTTCAGGTGTGCAAATCCGTCAGGTTCAGAAGTCCTTACCCAATCTATACAATGCGATTTGAGTGCTGCGTTACGATTGGTGGTGAACTCCAACAATGTAAGGCTGGATATACCCTGAAGCCGCTCAATCACCTTACAGAAATAGGCAGCACTCTGCTTTGCAAAGCCAAACTTAGCATGGGCTGAATCAATATATTGAAAAGAGAAGCTTAAAGCCGCTCGGGCGTTTTATGGTTTTCTAACAACAATCCTGTCGCCTGAAGAGGGGATCTTTCCCGCTTTAATCCTCCCTCTGCTCACTGTTAAGCTTCCATCATGCTGCGATAAAACTCAGCGGTCTCTTTTTTATCCAGAACATGAGTACAAACGGCGCTGACGGCTAAATCTCCTCGAGCGCTAATCCACGGTTGCTCCTGATGCGTTAGCTGCTCCAGCTCATAAGCGGTATAGCCGCCGAACACCTGATAAATCTCATTCAGATGTTCAACGATGTTAACAGGAAGGTCCGGAAGCGCTATTTCAGCAGTGATAGGTTGCCATTTGTAGTCGGCAAAACGGGCATATAAATCTCTGGCTACCGGGCCATGTACCCAGGCTTCAAACCGTTCAGGCACTAATTCAGCCCCATCGTTCAAAGCCATGTACCAGGCATCGGCATAGTAAACCATTTTCTGCAGCTTAAGCGGCGTTATGACATCTCCGTGCTCTTGAGCAAAGCACAGCAGATAGTCCGCTACACTGTTTAGGGTTGTCACCGCCATGATTGCATCTCCTTTTGTAAGTCATTGATGACACATAGTTATTAGCTGCAACGATCGCATACTCGCAAAAATATCGCGAGTGAAACAGTGCTATCTCACCACCCAAAACCTTTATCTGCGAGCCAGGCCGAAAAATAAAAAAGCCCGCAATATGCGGGCTTAAAGATAGCGTTACGCTCAGGCCTGTTACTTGCCTTTCTTAATATGCTTGATCAAACGCTTACGCTTACGCATCTGGTTCGGGGTCAGGGTGTTGCGCTTGTTAGCGAACGGGTTATCCCCCTCTTTGAACTGGATACGGATCGGCGTACCCATGACGTCCAGCGATTTGCGGAAGTAGTTCATCAGGTAGCGCTTGTAGGAGTCCGGCAGGTCTTTCACCTGGTTGCCGTGGATCACCACGATTGGCGGGTTGTAACCACCGGCGTGGGCGTATTTCAGCTTCACACGGCGACCACGTACCAGCGGCGGCTGGTGATCTTCCGCAGCCATGTTCATGATGCGGGTCAGCATCGCGGTGCTCTGGCGGCGGGTCGAGCTGTCGTAAGCTTCACGCACGGATTCAAACAGGTTACCGACGCCGCTGCCGTGCAGGGCAGAGATAAAGTGCACGCGAGCAAAGTCGATGAAGCCCAGACGGAAATCGAGGGTCTCTTTAACCTGCTCTCTCACTTCATTGCTCAGACCGTCCCACTTGTTAACGACGATGACCAGCGAGCGGCCACTGTTGAGGATAAAGCCCAGCAGGGAGAGATCCTGATCGGAGATGCCTTCCCGGGCGTCGATCACCAGCATCACCACGTTGGCGTCTTCAATCGCCTGCAGGGTTTTGATTACCGAGAACTTCTCTACGGTATCGGTGATCTTGCCGCGCTTACGCACGCCTGCGGTATCAATCAGCACGTATTCGCGCTCGTCGCGCTGCATCGGGATGTAGATGCTGTCGCGGGTGGTGCCCGGCATGTCGTACACCACCACGCGATCTTCACCAAGAATGCGGTTGGTCAGGGTAGATTTACCGACGTTAGGACGACCAACGATAGCCAGCTTGATCGGCAGATCCAGCGGGTTAAAGTCATCTTCCGGCTCTTCAACTTCTTCACCGTTCTGCTCGGCTTCGAACTGCGCCCAGTAGGCCGCGTCTTCGTCCACCTCTTCCTCTTCACGCGGATCGATTTCCTGCATCCACGGTACCAGCACGTGCTCCAGCAGGCTGGTCACGCCGCGCCCGTGAGAGGCGGCAATCGGGTGGATCTCGCCCAGACCGAGGGAGTAGAAATCAAGGACTGCCTGATCGGGATCGAGGCCGTCGGTTTTGTTGGCGACCAGGAAGGTCGGTTTCTCACGCGAGCGCAGGTGCTTGGCAATGGCTTCATCGGCTGGCATCAGGCCAGCACGGGCATCCACCATAAACAGCACCACGTCTGCCTCTTCAATCGCCAGCAGAGACTGCTCGGCCATGCGGGTTTCAACGCCGTCTTCCGTACCGTCAATACCGCCGGTATCGATACAGATAAACTCGCGACCCTCGACTTCAGCCCGACCGTACTTACGGTCGCGCGTCAGCCCCGGGAAGTCCGCTACCAGCGCATCACGAGTACGCGTTAAGCGGTTAAAAAGGGTGGATTTGCCAACGTTCGGGCGTCCGACAAGCGCGACCACAGGAATCATGTTTAAAGCCTCATTCAAAAAATCATTGTCAACGCCGCCAATTCGCGCCGCTGGTAAATCAGTAAAAATTAAAAACAGTAAAACGGCCCCTGAAACAGGAGCCGTTTTTCAACGCCAACGACCGCCGTAATTAACGCGTAATCGCGTAGAGCGTACCGTCTTTCGCCTGGATCAGCAGTTTGCCATCGGCCACAACCGGCTCGGTCAGCAGACCGGAGCTGTCAACTTTCTGCTGCGCCACGAAACGTCCGTCTTCCGGATTGATCCAGTGCATGTAGCCTTCGCTATCACCCACTACGATGGATCCATTATACAACGCCGGAGAGGTCAGGTTACGGTGCAGCAGGTCGCTTTGTGTCCAGAGCGTGACGCCACCGTCAGTCGTCAGGGCCAATACGCGATCGTTCTGGTCAACCAGGTAGATGCGGTTGCCATCAACGATGAAATCATTCACCGAACCCAGCTCGCGTTTCCACATAATCTGGCCGCTGCGCAGATCCAGCGCGGTCAGGTTACCGTTGTAGGCCAGGGTATAGACCACGCCGTTCACCACTACCGGGGTGGTATCAACGTCGCTCAGACGGTCGATCTCCGTTGCGCCAGTGGCCTGGGAGATACGCTGCTGCCAAATCATCTGGCCCTCTTTCAGCATAACCGCGCTGACGCGACCGTTATCACCGCCGACAATCGCCGCACCAAAGGCCGGAGCCGGGGCAGACTCACCGCGCAGCGACAGGGCTGGCATGTCGAGGTTAACGGTCCACTTAACCAGACCATCGCTCTCGTTCAACGCCTGCAGCTGTCCGTTGCTGGTATGGATCAGCACCAGGCCGTCGCTCACTACCGGACGGGAGAGCACTTCCCCGGCGGCGGTGGTCTGCCAGGCCTGGGAGCCATCGTTGGTGTTCAGGGCATAAACCTGCGCCTTTTCACTGCCAACGTAGACGTGGCCGCCAGCCACCGTCAGGCCGCCGGAGAGCAGCGCTGGACGGGTAGAGAACCAGCCGCTCTTCTCGGCCAGGCTGATAGACCACACCTCTTTCCCATCATCTGCGTTGATGGCTTTCACCATCCCATGACGATCGGCAGCGTAAACCACGCTGTCAGCAAACGCCGGGTGCAGGTTAGAGTAGAAATCGCCAATGCCGTTGCCGACAGAGGTGCTCCACGCGGTAGACGGGTCAAACTGATTTTCAACCGTCGGCAGCGGAGACATTTTGACAACGTCTTCTTCGCCATTAAACAGAGAACAGCCACTCAGCAAGGTGACCGAAAGCAGCCCTGGCAGAAGTAATTTACGCAATTGCATCGGGTCCCTCTCAGATGGACAAATTATTGATTTTCATCTGCAACATTTCACTCAGCGCTGGCGAAGCGTCGCTTTTCGCGCCCGTTTCCCAGGCGCTGCGAGCACCTTGTTTATCGCCCTTGCTGAGCAGGGCTTCGCCGCGCAGATCGGCTACGATGGCCGTCCAGCCTTCACCCTTAATGGACTCCAGGGTTTTCAGCGCCGCATCGGCCTGCTTCAGCTGTACCTGAACACGCGCCAGGCGCAGGTTGATCACCGCTTTCAGATTCTCATCGCTGGCGGCAGCCAGACCCTGCTGCAGCTGCGCTGCGGCTTTATCCAGCTGGTTGCTCTCGACAAACTGCTGGGCCAGCTCAAGGGAGGCAAAGGCACCATAGGTGTTTTTGGTATCAGCAGCAAACTTCTCTGCGGCCGCCAGCGTCTCTGGCTTATCCGCCCGCAGCGCCGAGACGGCATTTTCATAGGCATACGATGATTCACGCACGGAATCATCCTGATGGCTCGCCCAGTAGCGCCAGCCTACCAGCGCGCCAACGCCTAAAATAACCCCAACGGCCAGCGCTTTGCCATTCTCGGCAAAGAAGCGTTTAATCGCATCAACCTGGTCGTGCTCGTTCTCGTAGATTTCCACGCAGTCCTTCTCCTAAACGATAATTCCCCGGGGAGATTAACCCAGTAGTGTGCGCAAATGCGCGGCAACGCTATCCTGCGCTACGGTCGTCTGCTCACCAGAGCGTAAATCTTTCACCACCACGTTACCGTCAGCCACTTCCGACTCACCCAGCACCAGCGCGACGCGAGCCCCCCACTTGTCGGCACGGGCAAGCTGTTTCTTGAAGTTGCCGCCGCCGTGGTTGGTCATCAATTTTACCTCAGGCACAGCATCGCGAACCCGCTCAGCCAGCTGCAGCGCAGCGGCCTGCGTGTCCGTACCCGACGCGACCAGGTATATATCGACAACGGGATCGGCATTAAATTCCGGATTAACTGCCTGAACTAACAAAACAAGTCGCTCGAGGCCCATCGCAAAGCCAACCGCTGGCGTTGCGCGTCCGCCGAGCTGCTCAACCAGGCCGTCGTAGCGGCCGCCTGCGCAGACCGTGCCCTGCGAGCCGAGGCTGGTAGTCACCCACTCAAAGACGGTGCGGTTGTAGTAGTCGAGGCCGCGCACCAGGCGCTGGTTTACGGTATAGGCAATGCCTGCCGCGTCCAGCAGTTTACACAGACCGGCAAAGTGCTCGCGAGAATCGTCGTCCAGGTAGTCACCCAGCGCCGGAGCGTCGTTTAACAGCTGCTGCACGTCCGGGTTCTTTGAGTCCAGCACGCGCAGCGGGTTGCTGTACATGCGGCGCTTGCAGTCTTCGTCGAGCTTATCTTTGTGCTGCTCAAGGAACGCGACCAGCGCATCGCGGTAGTTGGCACGCGCCTCCAGCGAGCCGATGGAGTTCAGCTCCAGGCTAACGTGATCGGCGATGCCCAGCGCACGCCACCAGCGGGCGGTGAGCAGGATCAGCTCGGCGTCGATATCCGGGCCCTGCAGGCCAAAGACTTCGCAGCCCAGCTGATGGAACTGGCGGTAGCGCCCTTTCTGCGGACGCTCGTAGCGGAACATCGGCCCGACGTACCACAGACGCTGCTCCTGATTGTACAGGAGACCATGTTCGATGCCGGCGCGTACGCAGCCCGCCGTACCTTCCGGACGCAGCGTCAGGCTATCGCCGTTGCGGTCGTCAAAGGTATACATCTCTTTTTCAACCACGTCGGTCACTTCACCGATGGCGCGTTTGAATAACGGGGTCTGCTCTACAATCGGCAAGCGGATTTCACTGTAACCGTAGCTGCCGAGCACGTTCTTAAGTGTGCCTTCAATGCGCTGCCAGATGGCGGTGTCGCCTGGCAGGTAATCGTTCATGCCGCGAATGGCTTGAATATTCTTTGCCACGTTTATTCTCTTTATAAATATAAAAATGAACCCTCAGGGCAAACCCGAACGTGCGGGCCCTGCGGGTTCAATCATACACGGGAAGCCAGCCGCTTCCCAGCTACGTTATTTTTCCAGCTGCTGAACGTCAATGCGGCGGGCTTCATCAAGCATGGAGGCCTTGGCGCGGATGCGGGCTTCCAGCTGGGCGATCATGTCGCCGTTGTCCAGCCGGTCTTTGCGCACGCCGTCTTCGTACAGGCCGCTCTTCTTGTTGCCGCCGGTTACGCCGAGGGTGGAGACCAGCGCTTCGCCCGGTCCATTCACCACGCAGCCGATGATGGAGACGTCCATCGGGGTGATGATATCTTCCAGGCGCTGCTCAAGGGCATTCACCGTGCCGATAACGTCAAACTCCTGACGGGAGCAGGTTGGGCAGGCGATAAAGTTAATGCCACGGGAGCGGATGCGCAGGGACTTGAGGATATCGAAACCGACTTTGATCTCTTCAACCGGATCTGCCGCCAGTGAGATACGCAGCGTGTCGCCGATCCCTTCCGAGAGCAGCAGTCCGAGACCAATGGCTGACTTCACCGAGCCTGCACGTGCGCCACCGGCTTCGGTGATCCCGAGGTGCAGGGGCTGATCGATCTGCTTCGCCAGCAGGCGGTAGGATTCAACGGCGAGGAAGACGTCGGACGCTTTGACGCTCACTTTGAACTGGTCGAAGTTGAGACGATCCAGATGATCCACATGGCGCATGGCGGACTCCAGCAGCGCCTGCGGCGTCGGCTCACCATACTTCTCCTGCAGATCCTTCTCCAGCGATCCGGCGTTAACGCCGATGCGGATCGGAATGTTTTTGTCTCGTGCGCAGTCAACAACGGTGCGAATACGCTCTTCGTTACCGATGTTGCCCGGGTTGATACGTAGGCAGTCGACGCCGTACTCCGCCACCTTCAGCGCAATACGGTAGTCAAAGTGGATATCCGCGACCAGCGGAACGCTAACCTGCTGTTTGATGAGCTTAAAGGCTTCCGCCGCGTCCATGGTCGGCACGGAGACACGGACGATATCCGCGCCAACGCGCTCAAGGGCTTTGATCTGGTTGACCGTCGCTTCCACATCCGTGGTGCGCGTATTGGTCATTGACTGAACGGCGATAGGAGCGCCATCGCCGATAGGTACATTCCCCACGTAGATGCGTTTCGATTTTCTACGCTGAATAGGGGCCTGGTTATGCATTGAAAACTCTCCCGCGTTGCCCGTCAGTTACTGAGCTGCTGATTGTTCGGCATTGAGGGTCAGGCGCGCAACCTGGTTACTTCTGATAAAGCGGCTCAGATCGACGGGCTTGCCCTGGAACTGGATCTGCACGGCTGACGGTGCACCAATTTTTAACTTATAAGGGGTCTGACCGGCCAGGTTCAGGCTGGCACCGCTACGCTGGATGCCGCTGAACAGCTTCTTGCCGGTGGCGTCGATCACTTCCAGCCAACAGTCGGCGGTAAAGGTCATCGCCAGCGCGTTGGCATCAACGGTATTTGTCACGCCCGCCTGATCGGTCGGCAGCGGCGCTGCGTCCGGTGCGGTATTCGCCGCTGGCGCAGCGGTTGCCGCAGGGGCAGCCACGGCGTCAACGTTAGCCTGGGACGGAGAGACCACGGCGTTTTGCGCGTTAGTCTGTGCCGGCGCGGTAGTCGCTGCTGCTGGCGGCGTCTGGGCCGCTACGTCGGCAGGTGCGGTACCGGTGGTCTGCGCGTCAGCAGGCTCGGCCGGATCGGTATTCAGAGGGACGCTTTGCGTTTCGTTGTTACTCGCGCTCAGTTCAGCAGAGGATTGATCGGCCATCGTGCTGATCTCCTCCTGCTGGGCTTTGTGGTTCTGCCACCACCATGCGCCGGTCAGGCCAACCACGACAAAGACAATCAGCCAGGTGATGCTCGACAGCCAGCCATCGCGCTTCTTACGGCGTTTGCCAAGAGAAAAAGAGTGCATCGGGGCGACCTTTGCCGCTCTGACCGGTGCCTGTTTTTCCATCATTGGCAGCAGCTCTTCTTCCGGGATGTGCACGAGGCGTGCATAGGAGCGGATATAGCCCCGCAGGAAGGTAGAAGCCAGTTCGGCAGGCGCTTTGTCTTCTTCGATATCGCGAACGGTGGAAACCTTGAGGCACAGGCGTTCAGCGACCGCTTGTTGGCTTAGCCCAAGCTGCTCGCGGGCGTTGCGCAGGCGGACGCCAGTGGTTTGTGTTGCATTTAGGTCTTGAGTGGCTTCAGTATTCATTCGCTACAGCTGCTGGTACGTGAAATGTAAAATCAGGTGCCGGTAAGTCACAATGCCCACCCGCACCGCGAAACTTCTGGGTCAGTTAACCTTAGACCGACAGTATAGAGCTGTCAGGCCGGGGATAACAGAACAGCTTTTACCTCGTGGGCTAAACTGTTGTTCCATCGTTACATACTGCCTCAATCACGACGGAAACGCACCGTAATTATTTATCGAAACTGTATATTTGAGTAAGTTACGCCACGCGATTATGCTGCACGATCCCGCTTCGGGACCGTGCAGAAAGCATAATTAGACGGCTTTAACCGAAATTGGCTCGCCCTGCATACGCTTGCGCAGGGTGCGCTTGGTACGGTCAATCACCTCACCCGCCAGCTGGCCGCAGGCAGCGTCGATATCATCACCGCGGGTTTTACGCACGATAGTGGTAAAACCATACTCCATCAGCACCTTAGAGAAGCGATCGATACGGCTGTTTGAGCTACGGCCATACGGCGCGCCGGGGAACGGGTTCCATGGGATCAGGTTGATCTTGCACGGGGTGTTCTTCAGCACTTCCGCCAGCTGGTGCGCATGCTCGGTACCGTCGTTGACGTGATCCAGCATAACGTACTCAATGGTGACGCGGCCCTGGTTAGCGTTGGATTTGCTAATGTAGCGGCGAACGGCATCAAGGAAGGTTTCGATATTGTACTTTTTGTTGATCGGCACAATTTCGTCACGGATCTCGTCCGTCGGCGCGTGGAGCGAAATCGCCAGCGCCACGTCGATCATATCGCCCAGCTTGTCCAGCGCAGGCACAACGCCAGAGGTGGACAGGGTCACGCGGCGCTTGGAGAGGCCAAAGCCAAAATCATCCAACATGATCTCCATCGCCGGAACGACGTTGTTCAGGTTGAGCAGCGGCTCGCCCATGCCCATCATCACCACGTTGGTGATTGGACGCGTGCCGGTCACTTTTGCCGCGCCGACGATTTTCGCCGCACGCCACACCTGGCCAATGATCTCGGATACCCGCAGGTTACGGTTAAAGCCCTGCTGGGCGGTAGAGCAGAATTTACACTCCAGAGCACAGCCGACCTGGGAGGAGACGCACAGCGTGGCGCGATCCTCTTCCGGGATATAGACCGTCTCAACGCGCTGATCGCCCACCGCGATCGCCCATTTAATGGTGCCGTCGG
This sequence comes from Pseudescherichia sp., assembly GCF_031998825.1. Classification (GTDB taxonomy): domain Bacteria; phylum Pseudomonadota; class Gammaproteobacteria; order Enterobacterales; family Enterobacteriaceae; genus Pseudescherichia. The sequence goes on along the minus strand of NZ_DAMACX010000012.1, from coordinate 55,481 downwards.
TAGAGCGCTGCTCTTCAACAACTTCCGGGGCGCGGATCTCCGCGACCTCTTTGAGCTTGTTACGCAGCGCCTTGTTGATATCGGTCATATCGTCAAAGTTGTCGCTGCAGTAGTGGTACATCCACTTCATCACCTGGTCGGCACGGAACGGCTTTTCGCCCAGGTTTTTGAAAAATTCGCGCATCTGCTGACGGTTGAGATCCAGCAGGTTGATTTTTCCATTTTTATTTGGAACCGCAGGAATGACGACTTCGGTGGTATTGACTAATTCAGACATAATTTTTTCCGGCCTCGTTGTTACACGTTATGGCCCCTGGAGGGTTGAAAAGAAACGCCCCGGAAAGCAGTTTGCTCATCCGGGGCGCTGCATTGTACAAATTCTACTGCACCAATGCCACGTCTGTCGGCGGCATTAGCGAAATAATTAACGCGTGCGCGGGCAGACTTCGTTCTCACCGAAGAAGAAGGCGATTTCACGGGTAGCAGACTCAACGGAGTCAGAACCGTGGGTGCCGTTCTCGGTGAAGCTGTCAGCGTAGTCGGCGCGCAGGGTACCGGCCAGCGCGTTATCCGGGTTGGTCGCACCCAGCAGATCGCGGTGACGCTGTACGGCGTTTTCGCCTTCCAGCACGGATACTACGATCGGGCCAGAGGTCATGAACTCAACCAGACCGTCAAAGAATGGGCGACCTTCGTGCTCAGCGTAAAAACCGCGAGCCTGCTCAACGGTCAGATGCAGCATTTTGGTGCCAACGATTTTGAACCCAGCGGATTCAAAGCGTGCAAAGATGCTGCCAATAACGTTTTTTGCCACCGCGTTCGGCTTGATGATGGAAAAAGTACGTTCAATTGCCATGATAACCTCTGTTATGTATTTGTTGTCGTGCATACACCCGTATGACCTGGCGCGAATTATAGAGAGCTACGCCACCCTTGCCTATGGATGAAGATAACATTTTTTTAAAATAAGATGAGTTTTAGCAACCTCAAGCCGCAAACTGGCGCTACAGCACCCGAAAAAGCACCGTTGCGGTCTGTCCCACTCCATCCATCACGACCAATTGATACTCCCCCCGCTTCTCCAGACGCAGGCTTAACGCTCGTCCGTGGTTGTCTAACGGCTCGCCGTTGATAAACCACCAGCGCTCCCCCTCCCCGCCCAACGCCTGTAACGGCAGGGAGACGAATGCCTCGCCGGGGAGCCGCTTCACTACCGCCCCGTCCCTTACGCCAGTGAGCAGTAGCGGAGGCGGATACTCCTGCTGACGCGGCGGGCAGCTAACTGAAGGCGCAGGCAGGCGTGCGGTGCGGCGCTCGCTGGCGGGGAGCCACGGCTCCAGCGGCAGGGGCCACACCACCAGGGTCTGCTCCTGTGCCTCCGCGCAGTCCGCCGCCACGCGCTGGCCCTGGGCATTGAGCCAGACCGGGAAGCGGATCCCGCGGATGCCCTCCTGCTGGGGCAGTAAAAGCGTCGGCGGCTCGCTCTTGTCCAGCAGCCAGGTGGCGAGACGGCGGCGGCAGTTGCTATCCCCGGCGGGCAGGCTTTGACCACCGGGCCAGCAGATGACGCCCCGGCTGACCGACTCAGGACGCGGATCGCGCGGCTGGCGGGCCACCTCCAGCGCCGAGTGGGCCTGTAGCATATTGTTGACCTGGTTCAGCATCGGCACGGCGCTGGCGAAGCCAAACTGTCCGGCGACCGGGGTACCGTCAGGCCGCCCGGTCCAGATGCCAATCACGTAGCGGGCGTTGATGCCCACCGCCCATGCATCCCGGTAGCCGTAGCTGGTGCCGGTTTTCCACGCAAGAGGGACAACCTGACCAAGATCCGCATCGGGAAGCGGCTGCGCCTGAGAGGCGAGAATACGGCGAATAATCCATGCCGCCCCCGGCGACAGTAGCGGTCGCTCCACCAGCGGATCGTCCGGCTGGAGGCGTAAAAACCCGGCCTTGCCGTGGCGGGCAAAGGCGCTGTAGGCGGCGGTGATGTCGGCCAGCGTCGCCCCTGCCCCGCCGAGGATCAGCGACAGGTTCGGCTCGGCCCCGGCGGGCAGGGTCAGCGGCAGCCCGGCGTTGCGCAGGCGGGCAGCGAAGCGTTTCGGGCCATACGCCTCCAGCACCTGCACCGCGGGCAGATTGAGCGAGCGGACCAGGGCTTCGCTCATGCTGACCGGACCGTGAAAGCCGCTATCAAAGTTACCGGGGCGGTAATCTTCCGCCAGCCGGGGAACGTCCTGCAAAAGCGACGCCGGATGGATCAGCCCCTCGTCCATCGCCAGCCCATAGACCAGGGGATCGCACGGCGGTGACCATATCCACATGGCTGAAGCGGCTGTCGTCGTTAATATCCACAGAACCAACCCAGCCGCGCACCTTCATGGTGGTGTGATCGACAACGATCATCGCCAGTGAGCTGCGCAGCGGCAGCTGCGGCTTGACGTTGAGCGCCAGCGCCTCCAGCTGCCGTTGCAGCGTGGCGTCGAGAGTTGTGACAATTTTGCTCTGTTTATCTTTGCCCGCTACCCGCCGGGCGAACAACGGCGCAAGCTGGGGCATCTGCCGGGGCGCGAGCCAGACCGGCTCCTCGCGGGACTCATGCACCTGCTGCGCCGACCAGACCTGCTGTGATGCCATGCGCTCCAGCACCTTATCCCGCGCCGCCTGCGCCCGCTCGGGCCAGCGATCCGGACGCAGGCGGCTCGGAGCCTGGGGCAGCACCGCCAGCAAAGCGGCCTCGGCATAGCTCAGCTGCGCCGGGGATTTACCAAGGTAGGCCCAGCTGGCCGCACCCACGCCCTGCAGGGTGCCGCCGAAGGGGGCGCGATTGAGATAGAGGGTCAAAATTTCGCGCTTGGAGAGATGCCACTCCAGCTGGAGCGCGTGCCACAGCTGGCGTATCTTGCCACCGAAGGTGCGCGGATGGGGATCGAGCAGCCGGGCAACCTGCATGGTCAGGGTGCTGCCCCCGGAAACCACCCTGGCCGAGCGCAGATCCTGCCAGGCGGCGCGGGCAATCGCCAGCGGGTTGACCCCAGGATGCGTCCAGAACCAGCGATCTTCATACTGGATCAGCGCCTGCAGATAGCGCGGGGACACCTCTTCAATGGTCACCGGATAGCGCCAGATGCCGTCAGCGTCGGCAAAGCGCCACAGCGGCGTGCCGTCTTCGGCCACCACCACCCGCGCCGGATTAACCTCGGCGAGGGGCAGCGGCCAGATCCGATCCGCAAGCAGCAATATGATAAGCAGAGCAGCCAGCGCCCCCGGCAGCAACAGCCAGCGAGAGCACCCTGTACGACCACGTTTCACGTTATGGCCGGACAATCAGCGGGCCGCTTGCCGCGCCCGTTGCCCGCCACTGGGGTACGTACATCGACTCGACCTGCGGCATCGGTACCTGATAGCTGCCCGGCGTGACGGCGCGGGCCAGATAGACCAGCGTGACCGGCTGGCCCTCGTTTATCGCTACCGCCGCCACAAAGCGATCGTCGCGGAACTCCATATGCTGGATATCCGCCTGTTGCATCTGGTTAAGCAGGTTCTGCACCTCGCTGGCGCTCTCCTGCAGGCTGGCGCTACTGCTGGCCAGGTTCTGGTTCTCCAGCTCCAGCCCGGCGGGCAGCAGATCGACCACCAGCGCATCCGGTACGTTCTGGCTGGCCTTCATCTCCAGCCAGACCAGCACCAGCTCGCCGCTTTTCAGCTCTGAAAGTGATTTGCTCTTACCGTCAGTGCCGAGGATCTGCCGTTCGATCTGCAATACGTTTGATGACGGGGCTGGCGCGTACTGCGCGTAGCCGCTGGTATCGAGACGCAGCCAGAGCGGCGCGCTGCCGCTATTGGTTACCTGCAGTGCCGCGAGCGTATCCGCCGCCAGCGGCAGCGTCCGGGCGCGATCGCCGCTTAGCGCCTCTCCAGCAAGCGAGGTCTGTGCCTGCCAGCTGCCAGGACTTGCCGCCAGCGTTCTGCCCGCCAGGAAGAGCGCGTTGCTCTCCTGGGTAGAGAGCCAGCGCTGGCCGAACGCCTGTGCGGAGAGCGTGTGCAGCAGACGGCTTTGCTCATTTGGCAGCAGGTTGTTCTCCTGTAACAGGGAGAGCATCAGGGCGTTATCACGGAGAGCGCTGCCGTAGTCTGCCAGCCAGCGGGTATCGTCCTGACGCGGCGTTTTTAACCCCAGCGCCAGGGCCTGATCGCCTCGCTCACCGTCGCCCATTAGCTTCAGGGCAATACCCAGCTGCACCAGAGGTAGCCCTGCCGCCGCCTGGCTATGGCGCTGCCAGATCTCACGCAGCGCCCCCAGCGGTGCCTTCTGCTGCTGGGCCAGCACCAGCCCGGCGTAGGCCTGCACGGCAAACTTACTTGCCTGGCCGTCGTCGCTGTAGCGGATCGCCATCATGCCCGGGTCCTGCAGGTAGCGCAGGAGACGGTTGTTGGCCTGGGTTAGCGCCTCGGCGGGCACGCTATAGCCCTGCTGCCCGGCGCGTACCAGGAAGTCGGTAACATAGGCGGTGAGCCAGTACTCTTCCGGCCCGCCCTTATCCCAGAGCGCAAACCCACCGTCATCGCGCTGCATCTGCAGGAGGCGAGAGATGCCCGTCTCTACCGCGGCGCGGCGCTTCTCATCGCTGTCACCGGCAATGCCCAGCGCCTTAAGCTGCGCGGCGTTGGTATAGAGCGATGGGAAGAGCCCGCTGGCGGTCTGCTCCAGGCAGCCATAAGGATAGGCCTTCAGCTCGCGGATATAGCGCGCCAGGTTCAGCGGCGGCTTCCCGCTCAGCAACAGCTGTCCCTGCAGCGTGGCAGGGGCAAACTCTGCTACCAGATCGGCAGGCGCGGTCCAGCTCTGGCCTGGGGTCAGCATTGTTCCGGTGCTGACCGTCTGTGCAGGCCAGGCGGGGCGCACGCCGATCTTCCACTGCTTGTGCTGCGGAGCAAAGGTTTCGTTGGGCAGGGTCAGGCCGCTAATCTGAGCGCTGATTTCGCCATCACCAAAACCCTCTTTGGCAGCGATCGGTATGAAAATGGTGGTCCGTGCCTGAGGGGCGAGGCTTACCGGAGCGGGCTGCTGGCTTTGCAGCTCCACCAGACCGCTGGCGGTGAGCGCGACGTTTAGCGTCTGCGGGCTGTCGGTCAGGTTAGTGATATCCAGCGCCAGCCGGGTGCTGTCTCCGCTGGCAAGGAAGCGCGGCGTATTCAGCTCGGCAATCAGCGGTGCGGCGACCACAACTTTGCTTTCAGCGCTGCCAAACTCATCCTCGCTCCAGGCCTGGGCCATCACTCGCAGCTCGCCGTTGAAATCACCGATCGGCAGGGTCACCGTGCCTTCGCCATGCTCATCCAGCGTCACCGGCTGCGCCTGCTGGGCGATGATATTGACGTGGTTAACCGGCGGCTTACCGCCCCGGTTCAGCTCGTCGCCGTCGCCGCCAAAGCGCAGCGTGGCCGCCCGGCCCTGGCCCTCAATTACCTGGCCGTAGATATCATAGATATCTGCCCCGTAACGCTTCTGACCAAAGAAGGACTTCCACGGATCCGGCGTCACGTAGTCGGTAATATTGAGCACGCCGCTGTCTACCGCCGAGAGCAGCACGTTCACTTTTTTCGGCATCTCGCCCGCGTTAACGCTGGCCTTGACCTTGACGGTCAGCGTCTGGTCAGGGCGCATCTTCTGTGGACCGTCGAGGGTGACCGCCAGACGGCGGCCTTCATCGCCAAGCGGCAGGTGCAGCAGGCCAACCGCGCGCTTCGGCGTCGCGGCGCGGGACTTATCGCCAGGACGCACCACCAGCGTGCTGAGGTAGAGATCGTGGCGCTGCCAGGCTTTATCCACCGGGATAGCCAGATCCAGCCCCTCGGCCGGGACGTTGATCTCCTGCCACCACAGGGGACCATCGCTGGACTCTACCATCGCATAGCCTTTACCGGCGGCAGGAGCGGCGATATGCAGCTGGATGGTATCGCCCGGCTGGTAGGCAGGCTTGTCGAGCTTGAGGGTGACGCGGTCAGGACGTGCCGCGCTGCCCCCTTCGTTGTTATCCTGCCAGCTGTAGCCCGCCCAGAAGCGCACGCTGCTGACGGTCTCATCCGGCGCTTTCACCTCAAGACGGTAGGCGCCCCACTCCACCGGGAAGCTAACCTTGCCGGTCTCATCCGCCGCCAGGTTGAGAGACTGCTCGCCCTCGACCAGATCCTTTTGATCGAACTGGGACTGCCAGCCGTCGCTCTCGGACCAGTTCCAGTAGTAGTCGCGACGCTCGCGGATCAGCCGCACCTGCAAATCGTTCACCGCCTTTTTCACGCCGTTGGCATCAACGTAAACAATGTCAAACCCGGCCTGGCTGTTCTCATCCACGGTGGGACGGTCAACGGTGGTATCGGTGCGGTAGTCGTAGACCGATTTAGCGGCAAACTGCGGACGGATGCCAGGCAGCGCGGCGGCAGGCCAGATAGCCTGCTCGGCGCGACGGGTCACCGGACGGCCGCCGGACTCCAGCAGGCTGGCCTGGAGGATCAGCTGCAACGGCGAATGCGCCTCCTGCCACTGGCTTTCGGTGGTCACTTCCCCGTGCCCTTTGTCGTCCAGGGTAACCTGGACCTCATCGAGGCTGCGGGAGAGATTCTCCTCAGCGATATTGCCGAACTGAAAGCCCGGCAGCGCGGCAACGGCCTCACGCAGCGGACGCAGAAACAGCTGCCCCTGTAACGTGTTGCCATTGGCGGGCGCGCCGTAGAGGTAGCGACCCGTGACGTCGAAGCTGACGCTGTCGGCCATCGCCAGCGGCGCTTTTTGTGCGGTGAGGTTGAGCGCCATGCGCTCAGGCATAAAGTCTTCCACCTGGAAGCGCCACTGTGGCGTCTGATTATCGCCGGTATTGGCGCGAACATGCCACATGCCGGTTGGCGCAGCGGCGTCCAGTGAGTAAGTAAACTGGTAGAGGCCATCCTCCTGCGGCTGGCTGACCACCGTGCGCACTACCTGGCCGTCCGGCTTCACCACCTCCAGCTTCACCGGCTGAGCGGGGAGCGGTTTGCCGTCCCGATCGCGCAGCAGGGCGTTGAGGATCACCGTTTCGCCGGGGCGATAGAGATCGCGCGGGCCAAACATGAACAGCTGCTTGCTGTAGCCCGGCTCTCCTGCGATGGCAAACTCGGCCAGATCCAGCGCTGGCAGGGTTAAATCAAGCAGCGTGGTTTCGCCATCCTTGCGCGCCAGCAGCAGAGCCGCCTCTTTGTCGGTGTCCAGCACCGCGTGGCCTTTAGCATCGCTGGTGGCCTGGGCCAGGGTCTGCCCCTTCTCATTGAGCAGGGTGACCTCAACGCCCTCACCCGCCGCGCCGTTCTCCAGGCCCTGGGTAAAGACATCCAGCTGATTGTGGTAGCGATGCACCGACAGGCCGATATTGCTCAGGGTAAACAGCGTGGCGGCGTTGCTGTAGCTGTAGTGCCCGGCCTGGTTCATGACGGCGATATAGACCCCCGCCTGCTGAAGCGGTTTAATCTCGGCCAGCGGCAGGAGCAGCTTTTCGCGGGTATTGCGCGCCGGGTTAAGATCGAAACGCCCGGTATAGACCAGATCCGCCATCTTCAGCAGCGTATCGGACTCCCAGTTCGTCAGCGAGTTGCGGTACTCCCACTGGCTGACAAAGGCCGTCAGCGACTCGGGCTTCACGCGGTAGAAGTTAACGTCGACGTTATTGACGTTGAGCGCCATCACTGGCAGCCCCTCTACTACCTTGCCCGGCAGCAACGATCCTCGACTGGCAAAGCCGACGCTCGGCTCCACGTCGCGGGTGGTGATGGTTTTTTCAAAGCTGCTGCCGAAGGTGGCCTTGTTGAGTGCCAACAGCCCGCTATCAACGGAGACAATCAGCTCCCGGTTCGGCTCCAGGTGACGAAAGCGCAGCTCTTTCAGGTTCGGCGCCAGCTCCCAGGCTCCGTCCAGCTTGCCGCTCTTCTTATCGACAAGGTGTACCGTCCGGGAGAAGTCCTGATCGGGATCGAGAGGAATATTAAAGGCAAGCACCAGCGTAGCCGCGCCATCCAGCTGGACCTCTGAGGCATCCTGCAGGGTCAGGGATTTGCCTGCGCTCTGGGCGGCGAGCTTCTCCCGCTGGGCGCTATCGACTTTAGCGACCGGCTGCGGGTCAGCTTCCGTGGCTTTGGTGACCGCCGCCTGGGGCGCGCCGCTGTTATCACAACCCGCTAAAAAAGAGGCGGCTACCAGCGCCATCGCAAGCGCAGTAAAACGTAACGGTTTCATTCCTTTATCCCTGCCGTTGTTCGAGAGTCAGCCCTATTATGCGCCAGTTTTTGTACAAGCAAAAAGAGAATGCAAACTCTGGAAAGCGGCTCGCAATCTTTGCCTGCTGGCAGGCCCGACTGTTACATCGATCACACCCCATAACGTTACATGTTACGTTAGCCGTCATTTGTTTTTAAAACAAGAAGATAGCTGGCATGAAACCGCTTAGCGCTGCTAACGTTACTCTGTTATCGCACCTCCGTGCGCGGTTCATAATGAGAGAAGACGATGAAAAGAGCCGTTAATGCCCTACAAAATTTTGGTAAGTCCCTCTACGGTCCGGTGCTGATTTTACCCATCGTCGGCCTGTTCATTGCCTTTGGTAATCTGTTGGGCAACGGTAACCTGGCGGAGTACCTGCCCTTCCTCGGCTACCCCTTTATCCAGAGCCTCGGCCAGCTGATGGCCAAATCGGCGGTGTCGGTGCTGGTGAACCTGGCGCTGGTTTTCGCCGTGGGTATTCCTGTGGGTCTGGCCGCCCGTGACAAGGGCTACGCGGCGCTAATCGGTCTCGTCACTTTTGTGGTCTTTATCAACGCCATGAACGTTACCCTGAGCCTACAGGGCGAGCTGGCGGCGGCGGATCAGATGAAAGCTGCCGGACAGAGCATGGTGCTGGGGGTCCAGGTGCTGGAGATGGGCGTCTTTGCCGGTATCCTCACCGGTGCGCTCTCAGGCTACCTCTATAACAAATACTCCGGAGTGCAGTTCTCCGGCGCGATGGCGGTCTACTCCGGCCACTGCTTCGTGGCAATCATCATGCTGCCGGTCTCGATGCTGCTCGGCGTGATTATGAGCGAGCTGTGGCCCTTTGCCCAGCAGGGCATCAGCGCGGCGGCGCTGGCGATTAAGGGCGCGGGACCGTTTGGCGTGGCGGTGTACGGTTTTCTGGAGCGCATCCTGGTCCCCACCGGCCTGCATCACCTGGTCTACACCCCGTTCCTCTATACCGAACTGGGGGGCACGGCGGACGTCTGCGGCCAGACCTACCAGGGCGCGCGCAATATCTACTTTGCCGAGATGGCCTGCCCCTCCGTGCACCAGCTGAGCAGCACCGTGGTGTGGGACGCGCGCGGCATTAGCAAGATGTTTGGCCTGCCCGCCGCCGCGCTGGCGATGTACATGACCGCCAAACCCGAGCGCAAAGCAGCGGCCAAGGCAATTCTGATCCCGGCGGCGCTGACCTCTCTGCTGGTGGGCGTCACCGAGCCGATTGAGTTCTCATTCCTCTTTGTCGCCCCGCTGCTGTTCGTGGTTCACGCGGTGCTGACCGGTATCGGCATGATGCTCTTCTACCTGCTTGGGGTCCACGCCATCGGTGCGAACGGCATTATTGATTTCATCGTCTATAACCTGCCGCTCGGCACCGAAAAATCCAACTGGCCGATGTATATCGTGGTCGGCCTGATTATGTTCACCCTCTACTTTGTCATCTTCCGCTTCCTGATCCTGCGCTTCAACATGAAGACGCCGGGCCGGGAGGATGAAGACCAGGAGACCCGCCTCTACAGCAAGCAGGAGTATCAGGCGAAAGGGACCAACGACGGCCTGGGCGAGGCGATCGTTGCCGGGCTGGGCGGGCGCGACAACGTTGAGGTGGTAGATAACTGCTATACCCGCCTGCGCGTAACGGTGAAAGACGTGGCGATTATCGACGAGCCACGCCTGAAAGCCACCGGCGCGAAGGGGGTGATCAAACAAGGCAATAACGTTCAGGTGGTCTACGGGCTGCACGTCAAAAAAATGCGAGAGGCCGTTGAGGCGTTTCTTTGAAGGAGGCACACATGCTTACCCCCCCATTTATCCTGTCCATCGCCGGCGGCGGCAGTACCTATACGCCGGGCATCGTCAAAAGCCTGATGGTGCGGCTGGAGGATTTCCCGCTGGCGGAGATCCGCCTCTATGATATCGACGAGGCACGCCAGCGCACCCTCGCCCCGGTGGTGGAGAAGGTGATCCGCGACCATAGCGACACGATTAAATTTACCGTCACCAGCGACGCCGAGACCGCCTTCAGCGGGGCGCACTTTATCTTCGCCCAGATGCGCGTCGGCCAGTACAAAATGCGCGAGCAGGATGAGAAGATCCCCCTGCGTCACGGCGTGGTGGGTCAGGAGACCTGCGGGCCGGGCGGCCTGGCCTATGGCCTGCGAACTATTCTGCCGATGGTTGAGCTTATCGATCTGGTGGAGCAGTACGCGGATAAAAAAGCATGGATTGTGAACTACTCTAACCCGGCGGCGATCGTGGCCGAGGGGGTACGCCGTCTGCGTCCTAACGCCCGGGTGCTTAATATCTGCGATATGCCGGTGGCGGCAATGCGTAACATCGGAGCCATTCTGGGGGTCGATCGCCATAAACTTCAAGTGGACTACTTTGGCCTGAACCACTTCGGCTGGTTTACCCGCATCCTGGTGGACGGCGAGGATCGCCTGCCCGAGGTGCGCCGTCACGTGGCGCAGTTTGGCCTGCTGACGGAGGACGCCTCTAAGACCGATCCGCAACACGCCGATCCCTCCTGGGTGAAGACCTGGCGTAACATCAAGCCGATTATGGATCACTTCCCGGAGTATCTGCCGAACCCCTATCTGCAGTACTACCTGATGCCGAACCAGATTGTGGAGCATCAGGATCCGCACCTGACCCGCGCTAACGAGGTGATGAACGGCCGCGAGAAGAAGCTATTCGCCGCCGCCGAAGAGTACCAGCGCACCGGGATCCTGCCGGATGCCTTCCATGTTGGGGTTCATGGGGCATTTATCGTCGACGTTGCCTGCTCGCTGGCCTTCGACCTGCGCCAGCGCCATCTGGTGATTGTCGAGAACAAAGGCGCCATCGCTAACCTGCCCTATGATGCCATGGTGGAGGTGCCGGCCTACATTACCGCCAACGGACCGGAGCCGGTGCGCATGGGGGCCGTGCCGCTGTTTCACCAGACCCTGCTGATGCAGCAGCTGGCCTCTGAACAGCTGCTGGTGGAGGCAACCATCGAGGGCAGCTATGAGAAAGCCCTCCAGGCCTTCACGCTGAACCGCACCGTGCCGACGATGCAGCATGCGAAGGCGATCCTCGACGATATGATCGAGGCTAACCGCGACTACTGGCCGCAGCTGCAAAAAGCCTGGCAGGACGGAGAATCCGTTTAAATTTCTGAAGCCTGCTCGCGGCGTTGAGAGGGTAAACTTGTCGGTGTGAGAAAAAACACCGACAATCCTTTAGTCAATACATTAAAGGAGGCCCACCTGCTATGACTACCTCATTCTTCGTTGCTGCCGACTGGCTGATTGAGCACGGCGACTCCCCGGACGTACAGATTATTGATGCGCGCATGGCTCCCCCAGGGCAAGAGCACCGTGATATGCGCGGCGAGTACCGCGCCGGGCATCTTCCGGGCGCGGTCTTTTTTGATATCGAGGCTCTCTCCGACCATACCTCTCCCTTGCCCCACATGATGCCGCGCCCGGAAGCCTTCGCCGTGGCCATGCGCGAGCTGGGGGTCGGCAGCGATAAGCATTTGGTTATCTACGACGAAGGGGACCTTTTCTCTGCCCCCCGTGCGTGGTGGATGCTCAAAGCCTTTGGCGTGGAGCAGGTATCGATTCTGGCGGGCGGCCTGGCTGGCTGGCAGCGCGATGAGCTGCCGCTCCAGCAGGGGGATGTAACGCTGCCCGAAGCTGAATTTGACGCTCACTTTGATGCCGATCGCGTGAAGCGTCTCACCGACGTGCTGCTGATTAGCCATGAGAAAACTGCCCAGCTGGTGGATGCTCGCCCCGCCCCGCGCTTCAACGCCGAAGCGGATGAGCCGCGTCCGGGGCTGAGACGTGGGCATATTCCCGGGGCGCTGAACGTGCCGTGGGGCGATCTGGTGTTTGAGGGTGAGCTGAAGACCACCGACGAGCTGAGCGCTGTTTTTGCCCGTCAGGGTGTCGATCTCAATAAGCCGATCGTGGTGAGCTGTGGCTCCGGAGTGACCGCTGCTGTGGTGGCGCTGGCGCTGGAGACGCTGGGCGTTGAGGGCGTTACGCTGTACGACGGCTCATGGAGTGAATGGGGCGCGCGGGACGATCTGCCCGTTGAACCCTCCTGAGCATGGACAACCGCCTTGCGCCGCTGCTGTCGCGCGGCGAGTCGCTGACCCGCGCAGAGTACCGAGTGCTGGCTCATTTGACCGCCCACCCGCTGCTGGTGGGCAACATTACGGTGCGCGAGCTGGCGCAGGAGACCTTTGTCTCTACCGCCACCATCATGCGCCTGTGCCAGAAGCTGGGCTTCAGCGGCTACAGCGAGCTGATCTGGCACTGTAAACAGCTGCTTGCCGATACGCCGCATATCGCGGTGCCAGCGGGTGAAACCGCCGATCTCTCGCTGCGGTTTAACCAGTTTATCGCTAACTATCAGCAGACCTTTCGCTGGGCGACAGAGGAGAAGCGCCGCTACTTCGCCACCCTGCTGCGTGAGAAAGAGAGCTTTTTTCTCTACGGGGCGGGCTTCTCCTATCTCTTTGCAGAGTATCTCACCAAGAAGTTACAGGTGCTGGGCAAGACGGCATTTATCTCCGGGCCGGGGGACAGCCGTAATATTTTCCTCAGCAACGCCGCTCGCTATGAGGTGTTTATTGCCGTCTCCCGCAGCGGTGAGACGGAACAGGTGCTGGATAAAGCGCGGATCGCCAAAAACGTCGGCATGACCATCGTAGCTTTTACCCGTGCCTCGGCGAATACCCTGGCGGGAATGGCGGATCTCCATTTCGGACTGTATGACGAGGCGGTGCATTTTGCCGCCGAAGCCGCAGGGGTGACCTCGTTCGAGTCGAACCTGGTGCTGCTGATGGATCTGCTGCTGCTGGAGGCAACGGGGTGAACGCTCACCCCGTCAGAGGGACTAGATGATGCGCTGCTTAAAGTCGCGCAGGAAGCTGCCCCAGCGCCGCTCGTAGAAGGGCGTGATGTGCGCCAGCATAAAGTGGCTGATCCCCTTCTCGCCTTCGGCAACCAGGCAGATGTCGACAGGCTCATCACCGGGTAACGTGTCGGTGGCAACGCTGCCGGTCGACTGGATAATGGCGTCGATATCGCTGTCGGCCTCGACTTCAATGCCGATCAGCAGGTTAGACTGAGCGTCAGCCTCCTCTTTGATAGAGCAGAGAAACGCCCGCTTGACCGTTTTCATGGTCTTAAATAGCGTCGTCAGGGAGTCGATCATCTGCGCAGGCGGCTCGGCCACCTCAGAAAGCAGCAGCGTGCTGCCGCCCTCTAATATCTCCTGCTGGCTGAGGGGGCTGCCCTCCTCTTTACCTACCAGGTGGGCGATCTCACGCGGCGTAAACTCTTTGCCCGTCGGCAGCTTCGCATTGAGGAACAGCGTCTCGCCGAGGGTCATCTCAAACAGGGTGCGCACCGGCATCACCACGAACGCCTGCTCATCCTCAACCACCTGCTGCAACGCTTCAAGGGAGGTGAAGAACGGGATCACCGAGGTGCCGTCGTCTTTCTCCCAGTGCTGGATATCCAGCGCGCTATCCTCAACCACCGTCTGGCCCTCGGCCGCCGTGCCGGGAACCCAGACGGTAGCGGCCATCAGCGCGCGGAAGAACGCAGGACGGTGACCAGGTTCGGTCGCCGCCTGCTCAAGCAGGGTCTCTAATTCGTTTTTCGATTCAGACATAGACTCACAACTTCGTAAATTGCCGGGTGGCGCTACGCTTACCCGGCCTACGTTATTTATTCCGCCGTTAATAAATGGGCGATGGTACGCACGCCAAGACCAGTTGCACCAGCAGCCCACTGATCCACCGCCGCTTTGCGGTAGGTGGCGGAGCAGTCGATATGCAGCCAGCCTTCACGGTAGTTCTCCACAAAGTGGGAGAGGAAACCAGCGGCGGTGCTGGCTCCCGCCGGGAAGGCGGCGCTGGCGGTGTTGTTCAGCTCGGCAAAATTAGACGGCAGCTGGCTGCGGTGGAATTCTGCCAGCGGCAGACGCCAGAACGGCTCGTTCTCCACGCTGGCGCTGGCCAGCAGGCGGTTTGCCAGCTTGTCGTCAAAGCTCAGCAGCGCATGGTAGTCGTTACCCAGGGCGGTTTTCGCCGCGCCGGTCAGCGTTGCCGCGTCGATGATAAGCGTCGGAGACTGCTTCACCGCGTCGATCAGGCCATCGGCCAGCACCAGGCGGCCTTCGGCATCGGTGTTCATGACCTCAACGGTTTTGCCGTTACGGTAGCGAATGATGTCGCCAAGCTTGAAGGCGTTGCCGCTGATGAGGTTGTCCGCGCAGCAGAGGTAGAGCTTCACGCGCTTGTTCAGGCCGCGGGTGATGGCAAACGCCAGCGCGCCGGTGACCAGCGCTGCGCCGCCCATATCGGACTTCATGGAGTCCATAAAGGCGGTCTGCTTGATGCTGTAGCCGCCGGAGTCAAAGGTGACGCCTTTGCCGACCAGGCAGGCATAGACCGGGGCGTTTTTATCGCCGGTGGGGTTGTAGTCCAGCGCCAGAAGAACCGGAGTACGCTCGGAGCCACGGCCAACGGTGTAGATCCCCATGTAGTTCTGCTCGCGCAGATCTTCACCTTTGGTGATGCGGTAGGAGACGTTTTCCCCCGCCACGCCGCTCAGTAGATCGACTGCGCGCTGGGCCAGCTGCTCCGGTCCCAGCTCCTCAGGGGAGGCGTTAATGGTGTCGCGCACCCAGTCGATAACGTTGCGGCGGCTCTCCAGCTCTTTCTGCTGGGCTTCATCCAGGGTCGGCCACTCAATTTTACGGCTGCCTTTTGGCCCTTTATAGCCCTGCCAGAATGCCCAGCAGCGATCGACGTCCCAGCCCTCGCCTGCCAGCTGAACGTGCTTGATGCCCATGCCGTCGATCTTACGCGCCGCGCGCTGGATCAGGCCCAGCTCGTCCGCACCGGTAAGGTGCAGCGCAACGCCGTCGCTATTGATGCTGTAAGCGGCTTTCTCGCCCCAGCGCGCATCGGCGGGCTGAGTCGTCAGGGTGATTTTCATGGCTTCAGTTGTCATTATTCTGTCCTTATGATCAAGCCTGCGATGTGAAAACGGGCTACCCGAAGGCAGCCCGCTGTGCATTATGACGCTTCGTCTAACCAGACTAACAGAATCGCTTCCAGAATTTTTTCATTGGATGCGTTTGGTTCGTCATCAAAGTCTTCCAGCTCACAAATCCACTGGTGCATATCGGTAAAGCGCACGGTTTTCGGATCGAGATCCGGATAGGTGTCATACAGCGCCTCGCCGATTTCACGGCTGTCACTCCACTTCAGGCCCATATCAATGCTCCCGCGCGTGGTTAATAGTATAACGCGGCATCTCGACGACCAGATCTTCGTCGGTGACGCGAGCCTGACAGCTCAGACGGCTCTCCGGCTCCAGACCCCAGGCTTTATCCAGCATGTCGTCTTCGTCTTCGGTGCTCTCCGCCAGCGAGTCAAAGCCTTCACGCACGACGCAGTGGCAGGTGGTGCAGGCGCAGGATTTTTCGCAGGCGTGTTCAATCTCAATGCCGTTACGCAGGGCAACGTCAAGAATGGTCTCGCCGACATTCGCTTCCAGAACAGCGCCATCCGGACAGAGATCCTGATGGGGCAAAAATACAATCTTTGGCATATTAAACCTCGTCCACGGAGTGGCCCTTCAGCGCTTTACGAACCGACTGGTCCATGCGGCGTGCGGCAAACTCCTGGGTTTGTTTGTCTATATTTTTAATGGCTTGCTCAATGGCGTCAGCGTCATCGCCCTCGGCGGCTACACGCACACGTGCAGCGGCCTCGTCAATAACCTGACGTTCAGCGTCGCTTAACAGCGCGGCATCGCTGCCGAGCGCGCTTTGCAGACTTTCCAGCACGCGCGCGGCCTCCACTTTCTGCTCCGCCAGCATTCGCGCTTTCACGTCCTCGCCAGCAAAGCTCATGGAATCCTGGATCATGGTGGCGATTTCGCCGTCGGTCAGCCCGTAGGAGGGCTTGACCTGAATTGAAGCGGCCACGCCGGTGGATTTCTCCATCGCAGTGACGCTCAGCAGGCCGTCGGCGTCCACCTGGAAGGTGACGCGAATGTGCGCCCCGCCAGCAGGCAGCGCCGGGATGCCGCGCAGGGTAAAGCGACCCAGCGAGCGGCAGTCGGCAACCAGTTCGCGCTCGCCCTGCATCACATGGATGGACATGGCGGTCTGGCCGTCTTTAAAGGTGGTGAACTCCTGGGCGCGCGCCACCGGTATGGTGGTGTTACGCGGGATCACTTTCTCAACCAGCCCGCCCATGGTCTCCAGACCCAGCGACAGCGGGATAACGTCCAGCAGCAGCATTTCGCTGTCCGGCTTGTTGCCGACCAGAATATCGGCCTGAATAGCCGCACCGATGGCAACGACCTTATCCGGATCGATGGTAGTCAGCGGCTGGCGGCCAAAGAACTCGCCAACGCGATCGCGAACCAGCGGCACGCGGGTAGAGCCACCCACCATCACCACTTCCAGCACTTCGTCAGCTTCTACACCTGCGTCTTTCAACGCCCGGCGACAGGAGAGCAACGTGCGTTTGACCAGGGTAGCAATCAGCTCGTTGAACTCGGCGCGGATGATGCTGCCCTGCCAGCCAGCTACGTCAACGTCGACGCTTTCGGCGTCGCTGAGGGCAATTTTTGCCGCGATGGCCGCGTCCAGCAGCTGACGCTGCAGACGTGGATCTTCACGGTCGGTAATGCCAGCCAGCTCGCGAATACGATCCGCCAGCAGGTGATCGAAGTCGTCGCCGCCCAGCGCGGAGTCGCCGCCGGTAGCTAATACTTCAAATACCCCACGGCTTAGGCGCAGGATAGAGATATCAAAGGTGCCGCCGCCAAGGTCGTAGACGGCAATCACGCCCTCTTTGCCGGAGTCGAGACCGTAGGCGATCGCCGCCGCCGTCGGCTCGTTGAGCAGGCGCAGCACGTGCAGGCCCGCCAGTCGTGCAGCGTCTTTGGTGCCCTGACGCTGGGCATCGTCAAAGTAGGCCGGGACGGTGATTACTACGCCGTCCAGTTCGCCCGCCAGCGCTTCAGTGGCGCGAGCGGCCAGTGCCTTGAGGATATCGGCAGAGATGCGCACCGGGTTCAGCAGGCCCGCTTCCGTGGCGATCATCGGCAGGCCGTTTTCGCTCGCCTGCAGCTGATACGGCAGATGCGGGTAGCGCGCCTGGATGTCGGCCAGCGAGCGGCCCATCATGCGTTTAACCGAGCTGATGGTGTTAGCCGGATCGTTAACCGCATTGCTGCGCGCCTCAAAGCCCACCCGGTGGCCGTGCTGCTGATAGTGCACCACGGACGGCAGCAGGTGACGTCCTTCGCTGTCCGGCAGCGTTTCTGCCTGGCCGCTACGCACGGTAGCCACCAGGGAGTGTGTTGTACCCAGATCAATGCCCGCCGCCAGACGACGCTGGTGCGGCGCGGCACTCATGCCCGGCTCACTAATTTGTAATAAGGCCATGTTTGCTTCCGAAATTTAAAAATCGAGCAGCTTTTCTTCGAGTTGTTCTGCTGTGCTGCGTAGTTTATCGAGAAAACGGAGTTTACGCACCGTCTCTGCGGCATCGCTCCACGACTCGCCGTCAAGCTGCTCGACCATCGTCTGATGGCGCGAGGTGTACATCGCGGCGACGCGCTTCAGGAACGTTTCCAGCCGGTCGGTATCGCGGGCCTGCTCAATCTCATCCAGCTCTTCGCGCAGCTCAAGCTGCTCCATCAAAAAGGCGGTGTCGCGGACGGTATGCTGCTCGCTGGCGAGATCGAAACCGTGCAGGGAGAGCAGATACTCGGCGCGCAGCAGCGGGTGGCGCAGCGTCTGCCATGCCTGGTTGATGGTCGCGGAGTGTTGGACGGCGGCAAGCTGTTCAGCGGAGGTGCCGCTGGCAAACCGATCGGGGTGATATTGACGTTGCAGATCCTGAAAGCGGGTAGCCAGCGCCTGGGTATCCAGATGATAGCCAGCGGGCAACCCAAAGAGGGTGAAGTAATCCATAACAGTCTCGGGGTTAGGCGGGTTAAAGCAAACCCCACCGCAGAGCAGTGGGGTTGAGTCGTTCAGGCGCGGTTAAACGTGGAAGCTTTCGCCGCAGCCGCACTCATCTTTCACGTTCGGGTTGGTAAACTTAAACCCTTCGTTGAGGCCCTCTTTTACGAAGTCCAGCTGAGTGCCGTTCAGGAACTGCAGGCTTTTGCCATCGACCACGACCTTAACGCCTTTGTCTTCGAACACGGTATCTTCTGCCGCAGGCGCGTCAACAAATTCCAGCACGTAGGCCATACCCGAACAGCCGGAGGTTCTCACCCCCAGGCGCAGGCCAAACCCTTTACCCCGGTTGGCCAGGAAGCTATTTACTCGCGCGGCAGCACTGTCGCTAAGGGTAATCGACATACAGACCTCTGCTCGTTATTTCACGTCACGCTTGCTTTTGTAGTCCGCAATCGCAGCTTTGATTGCATCTTCCGCCAGGATAGAACAGTGGATCTTAACCGGCGGCAGCTCCAGCTCATCGGCGATGTCGGTGTTTTTAATCGCCTGCGCTTCGTCCAGAGATTTACCTTTCACCCACTCGGTCACGAGGGAGCTGGAGGCGATCGCCGAGCCGCAGCCGTAGGTTTTAAAACGCGCGTCTTCAATGATGCCGTCGTTGTTTACTTTGATCTGCAGCTTCATGACGTCGCCACAGGCCGGTGCACCCACCATGCCGCTGCCAACGCTCGCGTCGCTGTTGTCGAAGGAGCCAACGTTGCGCGGGTTTTCGTAGTGATCGATTACTTTTTCGCTATAAGCCATTTTAAATTCTCCTGATGCCGCTACCGATTAATGATGAGACCATTCAATGCTGTTCAGATCCACGCCCTGTTTGAACATCTCCCACAGCGGAGAGAGGTCGCGCAGACGGCCAATGGAGTTGCGAACCAGATTGATGGTGTAGTCAATCTCTTCTTCGGTAGTGAAACGACCTAAAGAGAAACGAATAGAGCTATGTGCCAGCTCGTCGGTCATGCCCAGCGCGCGCAGCACGTAGGATGGCTCGAGGCTTGCAGAGGTACAGGCGGAACCGGAAGAGACCGCGAGATCCTTCAGCGCCATGATCAGCGACTCGCCTTCAACGTAGTTGAAGCTGACGTTGAGGATGTTTGGTGCGCCCTGCTCAAGATCGCCGTTCAGATACACTTCTTCCATATCTTTCACGCCATCCCACAGACGGTTACGCAGCGTACGCAGGCGCGCCATCTCGGTTTCCATCTCTTCTTTGGCGATGCGGTAGGCTTCACCCATGCCGACGATCTGGTGTACAGGCAGCGTACCGGAACGCATACCGCGCTCGTGACCGCCACCGTGCATCTGTGCTTCGATGCGGATACGCGGCTTACGACGCACGTACAGCGCGCCAATCCCTTTCGGACCGTAGATTTTGTGGCCGGAGAAGGACATCAGGTCAACTTTCAGCTGGCTCAGGTCGATAGGCAGTTTGCCCACGCTCTGGGTCGCATCAACGTGGTAGATGATGCCGCGCGCACGGCAGAGTTCGCCGATGGTCGCGATATCCTGTACGACGCCGATTTCGTTGTTCACGTGCATGATAGAAACCAGAATGGTGTCGTCGCGCATGGCGGCTTCCAGCTCTTTCAGGTCAATAATGCCGTTGCTCTGCGGCGCAAGGTAGGTTACTTCAAACCCTTCGCGCTCCAGCTGACGACAGGTGTCCAGCACGGCTTTGTGTTCGGTTTTGCTGGTGATGATGTGCTTGCCCTTTTTCTGATAGAAATTGGCAGCACCCTTGATCGCCAGGTTGTCAGATTCGGTTGCACCGGAGGTGAAAACAATTTCACGCGGGTCAGCGCCAACCAGCTCGGCAATCTGATTACGGGCGATATCAACCGCCTCTTCAGCATGCCAGCCAAAACGGTGTGAACGGGAAGCTGGGTTACCAAAGTTTCCGTCCAGGGTCAGACACTGCATCATCTTCTCGGCAACACGCGGATCCACCGGCGTAGTTGCGGAGTAGTCGAGATAGATCGGTAATTTCATTGCTCTATAAACTCCGTACATCGCTTCAATGCAAGGAACCAGGCAGTCGGCTGGATGTACGGCCGACGTGGCGAAGCTGGCGCTCCGGCCTGGTTCATAAATCTTTTATGGTTTTATTACGCGCGCAGTTTGACGTCGATTGCGTCCTGCGCGCGGGTCGTGCGCTGTGTTTCCTGGCTGTGCTGGCGATCGGATACGTCCATCACTTCCTGGTTATTAACCAGTTCACCGAGGGTGATATTGTTCAGGAAGCCGGTCAGACGATCGCTCAGGTCGCGCCACAGCGCGTGGGTCAGGCACTTATCGCCGCCCTGGCAGCCGCCTTTACCCTGACAGCGGGTCGCGTCTACCGATTCATCAACGGCGCTGATCACTTCGCCAACGGCGATGCTGTTGGCATCTTTACCTAACAGATAACCGCCGCCCGGACCGCGTACGCTGGCCACCAGGCCATTTTTACGCAGGCGGGAGAAGAGCTGCTCCAGATAGGAGAGGGAGATACCCTGACGCTCGGAGATATCAGCCAACGGAACCGGGCCCGATTCAGAGTTGAGCGCAACGTCCAGCATTGCAGTAACGGCATAACGCCCTTTCGATGTCAGTCTCATGTCTTACTTAACCTCAAACTCGCCCCTGCCCGGGGTTGTCGTTATAAAAACAGTGATATAGATGGTCTGTTACATAGCAGGCGCAAGTGTGACATTCCCGACTAAAATGGTCAACTATTTACTTGACTGTTTTAGTCAGGTATTTGGCGTTTTGTGCCGTTTTATTGCTCTTTATTCTTCTGCTCGATCGACGCCAGAATACCGCGCAGAATGTTTAGCTCCTGGCTCTCTGGACGCGCACGGGTAAAGAGTCGGCGCAGCTTGTTCATCACCTGGCCCGGATGATCGGGGCGGATAAAACCGGTTGCCAGCAGGGTCTGCTCAAGGTGGCCGTAGAAGCGCTCCAGGTCATCCACCAGCGGGTAGGCTGTCTCTTCCTCTGCTGGCTCAGCGCCCTCTTCCTGCGCGGCCAGCCAGGCCATGCGCACTTCATAGGCGATAACCTGTACCGCCATCGCCAGGTTCAGCGAGCTGTACTCCGGGTTAGCGGCAATGGCAACGTGATAGTGACACTTCTGCAACTCTTCGTTGGTCAGGCCCACGCGCTCACGGCCAAAGACCAGCGCCACCGGGGCGTGCTGACCTTCGCTAACGCTCTTCAGCCCGCACTCGCGCGGATCGAGCATCGGCCACGGCAGCGTACGGGAGCGAGCGCTGGTCCCGACCACCAGGCTACAGCCCGCCAGCGCGTCGTCGAGGGTATCAACAATCTGCGCGTTACCAATGACGTCGCTGGCACCGGCAGCCAGGGCGATCGCCTGGGAGTCCGGCTTCACCAGCGGGTTAACCAGCCAAAGATTCGTTAAGCCCATGGTTTTCATGGCGCGGGCAACGGAGCCCATGTTGCCGGTATGAGAGGTTTCCACCAGCACGATTCGTATATTTTGCAGCATAGTTTTTCAGCGTCTTAAGAATATTCGCGCATATTAGCATAAAGCAAAGACATAGTCCGAACTCGCTGCTATACTCTGCGCCGTTTTCACCCCGTTCTTTAACATCCAGTGAGAGAGACCGATGCATCCGATGCTGACCATCGCCGTGCGCGCAGCGCGCAAGGCGGGTAATGTAATTGCCAAACACTACGAAACGCCAGATTCTGTTGAAACCAACCAGAAAGGCAGCAATGATTTCGTAACCAACGTTGATAAAGCCGCCGAGGCCGTGATTATCGACACTATCCGCAAATCTTACCCGCAACATACCATTATCACCGAAGAGTCCGGTGAACATGCAGGCGCAGATCAGGATGTACAATGGGTTATCGATCCACTGGATGGCACCACCAACTTTATTAAACGTCTGCCACACTTCTCGGTCTCTATCGCCGTGCGCATTAAAGGCCGCACCGAAGTTGCCGTGGTTTACGATCCAATGCGTAACGAACTCTTCACCGCTACCCGCGGCCAGGGCGCACAGCTCAACGGCTACCGCCTGCGCGGCAGCATCGCTCGCGATCTGGATGGCACCATTCTGGCGACCGGTTTCCCGTTCAAGGCGAAACAGCACGCTAAAGCCTACGTCAACATCGTGGGTAAACTCTTCACCGAGTGCGCTGACTTCCGCCGCACCGGCTCTGCCGCGCTGGATCTGGCCTACGTTGCCGCTGGCCGCGTGGACGGTTTCTTTGAGATCGGCCTGAAGCCGTGGGATTTCGCCGCAGGCGAGCTGCTGGTACGTGAAGCGGGTGGCCTGGTGTGTGACTTCACCGGTAACCACAACTACATGATGAGCGGTAACCTGGTCGCCGGTAACCCGCGCGTGGTGAGAGCCATGCTGGCGAACATGCGTGATGAACTGAGCGAAGCGCTGAAGCGTTAATCATCATAGCTAACGCCGGATGGCGCTACGCTTATCCGGCCTACAGGTAAATGTAGGCCGGATAATAATATTAAAATGGTCGTAATCCCCTTCCGACCGGCACCGCACTCAGCCACATCACCGCCGCCGCCGTTACCAGAATCACACCCCCGGCCAATGCCAACGTTAACCAGCCCACCTGCTGCCACAGCACCGGCGTTTTATTGCCGCTCAGCCTGACCGCCAGCTGCCGAAAGCTATGCACCAGCAAGGCCAGGGTCGAGATGGTCAGCGAGGTGCCTGCCGCCATCGCCATCGCCGACGCCACTCCCCAGCTAAATACGCCGATCACCTTACTGAACAGCAGAACCATGATCGCCCCCGAACAGGGCCGCATCCCCATCGACAGAATAATCATCAGCCGTGCGCGCCAGTCATCGCTACGTGTGAGCTGCTCCGGCGTGGGCAAGTGCTGATGCCCGCAGCCGCAGTGGGCATCATGCACATGGTGGGGCGTAAAGGATCTAAACTGCGGCCTGCGCAGGAGAAGGCGCAGCTTTTTCAGCGCTCGCCAGCAGAGCAGCAGCCCCAGCACGCCCACCAGGGCGTAACTCCCCTTCTCCAGCCAGTAGCTGCTCAAATGCAGCTGACGGGCAGGCAGCTGGAGCAGAGTCAGCACGACCACGACCAGCGCGATGGCTACCAGCCCCTGGAGCAGCGACGAGGCCAGGGTCAGGCCAATACTCGATTTCAGCTTTGAAGGGTGGGTGGCGAGCCAGGTGGTTATCACCACTTTACCGTGGCCCGGCCCGAGAGCATGCAGCACCCCATAGAGAAAGCTAAACAGCAGCAACGCCCCACCCGCCCGGGTCGGATCCGCCGCTACGCCTTTCAACAGGGCGCTCATCTGCTGGTTAACCTCCCGCTGCCAGCCCGCGCTCTCCAGCATGATCCGCGGCCAGGCGTGCCACAGCTCTATCCCACCCGCTACCGCACAAAGCAGCAGCAGGGCCAGCGGCCAGAGCGAACGCCAGCGGGGCGCGCTTCTCATCTGACTTAACATCACTCTTTGCACTCCAGGGTCACGGTCTGGGCAAACTGCTTGCCGAGATCCATATCCTCCGGCGGAGCGTCCTCTTTATCCAGCGACTGGGCGAAGGCTAACGTATCTTCACCTGGCGTCGGCGTATGCAACTCAGCTTTACAGCGCTTCTGCATATCGGCGGACAGCGTAACGTCGCCCTTATCCTGATAGGTCATATCGACATAGTAGGTGGGGTCGAAGGTGGAGAAGGTATAGCGCTGCCCGGCCAGCGGCTGCGGCGTGGCCAGCGGCAGAGTAAAGGTCAACACCGCCTGGTGATCGACCCGGGACATGCCGTAGTGGCTGGGCCGGTTGAGAAACTTTACCCGCTGACCGTTGTGCCAGACCTCGGTGAAGTAGTGCTGCCCCAGCACGTTGGCCATCACCTCCGCCGCCAGCTTTTTCCACACCGGCGACTCCGGCTTTGCATCACCGGCGTCGTACAGTAGATCGGCTGAGGTGATCTCATCCATCGTCCAGCGCATGTTGAGCGCCACCAGCTGACCGCCCTCCACCACCGGCTCGGTTTGCAGACGAATAAAGCTATGGGGGTGAGCCAGCGCGGGAAGCGATAAAAACGCGAAAACCAGCGCGCCAGCGTACTGTTTGACTGTTTGCATGTGTTCCTTACGAGAAAAATTCTGTGACGCCCTCCGGCATTCCTGAGGGAAAGCCCGCCAGGGGGGCTTCCGCCGCCGTATCCTTTAGCTATTCTTATCGAAACCCCTAACTGGAATCCAGCAGATGACAACCGTAACGATACCGCCATCTGTGCTCTCCAGTTCACAACGCCGCTGTCATGTACTCCTAATGCTCGCCCTGCCGGGACAAACGGTGACACCAGATATGCTCGGCAAGCTGAACAACGTGGACGGCACAGTCACCCGGCAAGATATTGCCGACACGGGTCATGAGATCCAGCGCTACCATCGGCTGAGTATTGCCGCGCAGCAGGATGGCAGCTATCGCATTGAGGGCACGGCGCTCGACCAGCGTCTCTGTCTCGTTCACTGGCTCAAGCGCGCCATTCGTCTCTGCCCCAATTTTGTTAGCGCTCACTTTACCCCTGCGCTAAAAAATGCCCTTAAGCAGCAGGGTATCGCCAGAACACTGTATGACGATACTAACCTGCACGCCCTGATTAATCTCTGCTCCCGTCGCCTCCAGCGGCAGTTTGAGCAGCGGGATATTCAGTTTCTCCGTCTCTATTTACAGTATTGCCTGCTTGCACACCAGCTTGGCTTTACGCCTGCCTTTGCGCCCCTGCAGCAAGCCTGGGCCGAAGCGCGGGCAGAGTATCTGGTTGCCCAGGAGATTATTCGCCACTGGCAGCGTCGGGTCGTGCCAATCCCGCACGTGAGCGAGCATCTCTTCCTGGCGGTGCTGTTTATGCTGCTGCGCACGCCGGACCCAATCCGCGACAGCCACCAGCAGGATACCCGGCTGCGAGAAGCCATCCGGAAGACCATCGAGCGCTTTCGCGCCCTCTCCGGCATGGACTTTAGCGATGAGCAGGGGCTAACCGATCAGCTCTATATCCATCTGGCGCAGGCGCTGAACCGCAGCCTGTTTGGCATCGGGATCGATACCAGCCTGACGGAGGAGATAACTCTGCTCTACCCACGGCTGATGCGTACCACCCGCGAGGCGCTGATCTGTCTTGAAGAGGAGTATAACCTCTGCTTTACCCATGAGGAGGCGGGACTGGTGGCGGTGATCTTTGGCGCGTGGCTGATGCAGGAGAGCGATCTGCACGAGAAGCAGGTGGTTCTGCTGACCGACGACGCCCCCGAGCGGGAGCGCGCCATTGAGGAGCAGCTGCGCGAGCTGACGCTGCTGCCGCTGAATATCAAGTACTTGCCGCTCGCCACCTTCCAGCAGGAGGGCGCTCCGCGTGAGGCAGCCCTGATTGTAACGCCTTACGTGACACCGCTGCCGCTCTTCTCTGCCCCGCTGATCCATGCGGTGATAACCCTGAGCGAGCAGCAGCAGCGACATATTCGCGACATGCTGGAGTCTTAGGCCCGGGCGGCAACGCCGGGCCGGACGAAAATGGCGGGCAGCGCGACCAGCGCCATCACCCAGAACACGCCCTGATGCAGATGCTGGAACAGGAAGCCGGCAAAGATAGTCATTACCGCGATGCTGCCCCCCATCGCTACCGCCGAATAGACGGCCTGCAGGCGGATCACCTCGCTCCCCTGACGGGCAGCAATGTAGCGCATCGCCGCCAGATGGCAGACGGTGAAGGTCCCGCAGTGCAACACCTGAACCAGCAGCAGCCACGGCAACGCCGTGGTCCAGCCCATCAATGCCCAGCGCACAACGCCACATACCGCCGAGAGCAGGAGCAGATCGCGCGCGCTCCAGCGGCGGAACAGGCGATTGCTCAGCGCAAAGATAATCACCTCCGCTACCACGCCCAGCGACCAGAGGTAGCCCACCGTTGAGGCGGAGTAGCCCGCCTCCTGCCAGTAGATGGCGCTGAAGCCGTAGTAGGCGGCGTGCGCCCCCTGCAGCAGCGAAACGCAGGCAAGAAAGCGCCCGTTCTGACGGATCAGTCCACGCCACGCGGACCAGCCAGCGGTGGCCTGCGCCCGGCTCTCCCCGAGGGGCATCACCGACGGACGCAGCAGCATCCCGAGCAGCATGGAGATCGTTCCCAGGGTGAGCATCGCCAGGATTGCCCGGTAGTCGAAGAGGCTGACCAGCTTGCCGGTCAGCGCCGAGCCAATCACAAAAGCCACCGATCCCCACAGGCGCACCCGGCCATAGTCCATGACGATCTGCTTTTGCCAGGTGTTGGCCAGCGCATCGGTGAGCGGTACCAGCGGTGAAAAGAAGAGGTTAAAGCCGATAATAATTACCATCAGCCAGCCAACGTGGTTTCCGGCCCAGAAGGCCAGGGCAAACAGCAGCGTCAGCAGGGCCAGCACGCGCAGGGCGAACACCAGCCGGGAGGGATCGGTGACTCGGGGAGCAATAGTCAGGCTGCCGAGAAAGCGCGCCACCAGCCCGGCTCCCAGCAGCAGGCCGATGGTCTCCGGCGTCAGGCCGGTGCCCTTGAGCCAGACGCTCCAGAAAGGTAAAAAGATGCCGTAGCTGAAAAAGTAGGTAAAGTAGCTTAGCGCCAGCCAGCGCGTGGAATGCAAAACCATGAATCCCTCCCGTTTTGGAGGCGTTAGTCTGGCGTTAAAAGCGATCGGGTGCAATTTGCTTGTCACGGTTCAGCTCACATATCTGCAACTTGATGAGCGACAAAAAGAGGTAAAACGGGGAAAACCCAGGCCTTACTTAAGGTAAATGATAATAAATTGTTAATATTAAGTTATATTTAATCATCTTTTTAACAAAATAATCCATTAATAACGTACTGATATTATCATTATTTAACCTAATTTTAACTTTAAATTATCCATTAATTTACATTAATGGGCATCGGTCACATTTAAAAATTCTGCGATACGTTTCCCCTTCCCTTCATTGCTAATCTTCTCTCCGTGACATGCCTCGGCCCCTACAAAAGGTATAACTATGAAATTCAAACTCGCATTACTCAGCGCAGCTCTGGTTTCTGCATGCATGGTGTCCGGTACCTCGGTTGCAGCGGAGAAATATGAAATTGCCGTGGTCGCGAAGGTGACCGGCATTCCGTGGTTTAACCGTATGGAAACCGGCGTCAACGAGGCAGCGAAAAAGCTCGACGTCAACGCTTACCAGACAGGCCCCTCTACGCCGGATCCGGCCCAGCAGGTGAAGGTGATTGAGGATCTGATCGCCAAAAACGTTAACGCCATTATCGTGGTGCCTAACGACGCTAAAGTGCTGGAGCCGGTGCTGAAAAAAGCGCGCGATAAGGGCATCGTGGTGCTGACCCATGAGTCACCGGATCAGCAGATTGGCCAGTGGGATATTGAAACCATCGACAGCGAGAAGTATGCCCAGGCCAACGTCGATGAGCTGGCGAAAGACATGGGCGGCAAAGGCGGCTACGCCATTTACGTTGGCTCCCTGACGGTGCCGCTGCATAACGCCTGGGCCGATTACGCCATTAAATACCAGAAAGAGAAATACCCGGACATGTTTGAGGTGACCTCGCGCCTGCCGGTGGCGGAGAGCATCGATAAGTCCTACTCCACCACGCTGGACCTGATGAAAACCTATCCGCAGATGAAAGGGGTGATTGGCTTCGGCTCCCTCGGCCCTATCGGTGCGGGCCAGGCGGTGCAGAAGAAACGGGCGAAAGAGAAAGTGGCCGTGGTGGGTATCGCCATGCCAGCCCAGGCCGCACCTTATCTGATGCGCGGCGATATCAAAAAAGCGCTGCTGTGGGATCCAAAGGATGCGGGCTATGCGTTGGTGACCGTTGCCGACCAGCTGCTGAAGGGTAAAGAAGTGACATCCGATCTGAGCATCGATGGTTTAGGGAAAGCCGATGTCGACATGGAGAAGAAGGTGATCCGCTTTAACAAGATCCTCGAAGTCACCAAAGATAACGCACAGTCGCTCGGTTTCTAAGGCTCTCCGCCTACACCAGGGAACCTCAACGCCGGCCGTCTGGCCGGCACACTCGTACAGAATGACTTAAGCGCCCAAACGGGCGCTCGCAGGGGTATTGTCCATGGCCGACACCACCGCATTTATCACTCTTGAGAATATCAGCAAGCAATTCCCGGGCGTGCTGGCGCTGGATAACGTGAACCTGACGCTACAGAAAGGCGAAGTTCACTGTCTGGCAGGGCAGAACGGCTGCGGTAAGAGCACCATTATTAAAGTGATCTCCGGCGTCTATCACCCGGAAAAAGGGGCGCAGATCCAGCTCGACGGCAAACTGTTCCACCATCTGACCCCGCAGCTCTCCGCCCACTACGGCATTCAGGTTATCTACCAGGATCTGTCGCTCTTTCCCAACTTCAGCGTGGCGGAGAACATTGCCGTTAACCGCTATCTGCCGGGGGGCGACGTTTGGGTTCGACGCGGCGCAATGCGCAAGCAGGCGCTGGCCGCGATGCAGCGGATCGGCGTCAGCATCGATCCCGATAAAAAAGTGGAGAAGCTCTCCATTGCCGACCGCCAGCTGGTGGCGATTTGCCGCGCTATCGCCGCCGACGCCCGGCTGGTGATTATGGATGAGCCGACCGCCTCCCTCACCCGCCAGGAGGTTAACGGCCTGCTGCGGGTGGTCAACGAACTGAAAGCCGCCGGGATCTGCGTGGTATTCGTTAGCCACCGTCTCGACGAAGTGATGGAGGTAGCGGACCGCATCAGCGTCATGCGCGACGGCAAGCTGGTGGGCACCTACCCAGCAAGCCAGCTCGACAGCCACGAGCTGGCGTTCCTGATGACCGGCCAGCGTTTTCACTACAGCCCGCTGCCGGAAAAGCCCTCTGCCGATCAGGAGCCGATGCTGGAGCTGCGTAACTTAAGCCGCCGGGGTAAATACCAGAACATCAACCTGTCGCTGCGCAGCGGCGAGATCGTCTCCATCGTAGGCCTGCTGGGCGCCGGGCGAACCGAGCTGTGTCTAAGCCTGTTTGGCATGACCCACCCGGAGAGCGGGGAGATGCGCATCAACGGCAAGCCGGTCACCCTGCGCAACAACCATGACGCCATTAAGCACGGGATCGGCTACGTCTCGGAGGATCGCCTGACCCAGGGTCTGATCATGGAGCAGTCGATCTACGATAACACCATCGTCACGGTGTACGACAAGCTGCATACCCGTAGCGGCATGCTGGATCACGACAAGGCGAAAAAGCTGGTCGCCGATCTGATCCGTAACCTGAATATTAAGGTCTCCGATCCGCAGCTGCCGGTGAAAACCCTCTCCGGCGGTAACGCCCAGCGAATCGCCATCGCGAAATGGGTGGCGACCGATCCGCGCATCCTGATCCTCGACTCGCCCACCGTCGGGGTGGATATCGCCAATAAAGAGGGGATCTACCAGATCGCCCGCGATCTGGCGGAACAGGGGATGGCGGTGCTGATGATCTGCGATGAGATCCCGGAAGCCTATTACAACAGCCACCGCGTGCTGGTCATGCGCCGCGGCAAGCTGGTCGCAGAGTTTAATCCGCATCGTTGTACTGAACAGGAGATTGCTGAAGTGGTTGAGGTGATCCATGAATAACAGACTTTCCCGCCTGGCCGGGCAACATGAGTTCTGGCTTGGGCTGCTGGTGGTGGCGCTGGCCGTCGGACTGAGCGTCAGCACGGACGAATTTTTCTCGCTGGGCAACCTGACGGACGTCGCCACCAGCTATGCCATTCTCGGGATCCTCGCCTGCGGCCTGTTCGTGGTGCTGATCTCCGGTGGGATCGACATCTCCTTCCCGGCCATGACCGCCATTGCCCAGTATGCCATGGCAAGCTGGGTCATTGCCCACGGCGGTAACTTCGCCCTCGCGCTGGCGCTGGCGATGGTCGTCGGGCTGCTGCTCGGGCTGATCAACGGATTCCTGGTCTACTGGCTACGGGTTCCGGCGATCATCATCACCATCGCCACGCTCAACGTCTACTACGGCCTGCTGGTGTACGCCACCAAAGGGACCTGGCTGTACGGCTTCCCGGACTGGTTTATGAACGGCATCAACTGGCTGTCGTTCACCGCCGCCGACGGCTATGACTACGGTCTTACCCTCCCCCTGCTCTGCCTGGCCGCGGTCATTATTTTCACCGCCGTGCTGATGAACTTTACCCGCCTTGGCCGCCAGATTTACGCCATGGGCGGCAACCGCGACGCGGCCTCACGCCTGGGGCTGAATCTGGTGAAGCTGCACTTCTACGTCTACGGCTACATGGGCATTCTCGCCGGGGTTGCCGCCGTGGTGCAGGCGCAGATCACCCAGTCCGTTGCCCCCAACTCGCTGCTCGGTTATGAGCTGACGGTGCTGGCGGCGGTGGTGCTGGGCGGGACCAGCATGAGCGGCGGACGCGGGACCTTAACCGGCACGCTGCTTGGGGTCGTCCTGCTGGCCTTTTTGCAGAACGGCCTGACGCTGCTGAGCGTCTCCTCTTACTGGCACACCGTATTCAGCGGCGTCATTATCCTGGTCAGCATCAGCGCCACGGCCTGGAATGAAAAACGCAAACTCGCAAGGGAGCTTTGAAATGAAAGCCATCGCACGACTTCTACCCGGTGATGCCATCATCCGTCTGCAGTGCGTGATTATTATCGTCGTCGCCGTGGTCTTCTCGGCGCTGCTCGGCAGCCGCTTCTTCAGCGCCGCTAACTTCCAGTCCATCAGCTCCCAGCTGCCGATCCTGGGCATGCTGGCGTTGGGAATGGGCATCACCATGCTCACCGGCGGCATCAACCTGTCGATTATCGCCGGGGCCAACGCCTGCTCGCTGGTGATGGCGGCGGTGATCGTCAGCCATCCGGACAATCCGCTGTTTCTGGCGCTGGCCCTGCTGGCCGGGGCGGCGGTCGCGGTGGCGATCGGCACGCTGAACGGGGCGCTGATCGCCTGGGTGGGGGTGTCACCTATCCTCGCTACGCTCGGCACCATGACGCTGATCTCCGGCCTCAATATTCTGCTCTCTAACGGGACGGTGATCTCCGGTTTCCCGGCGGCGATCCAGTTCCTGGGTAACGCCACCGTTGTCGGTATCCCTGTGGCGCTGCTGCTCTTTTTAGGGGTAGCAGTGCTGCTGTGGGTACTGCTGGAGCACACCACTCTTGGGCGCAGCCTCTACCTGGTTGGCTCCAACGAACAGGCCACGCGCTACAGCGGCGTGAATACCGTGCGCGTGCAGATTGCGGTGTACGTCATCTCCGCCCTGCTCGGCTGGGCCGCCGCCATTTTGATGATGGCAAAATTTAACTCGGCGAAGGCGGGCTACGGCGAGTCCTATCTGCTGGTGACCATTCTTGCCTCGGTGCTCGGCGGCATTAACCCCGACGGCGGTTTTGGCCGCATCGTCGGCCTGGTGCTGGCCCTCATCGTGCTGCAGATGCTGGAAAGTGGCTTTAACCTGCTGGGGATCAGCAGCTATCTGACAATGGCGCTGTGGGGCGCAGTGCTGATCCTCTTTATCGCATTACAGAATCGTAAAGCCTGATTTCAGGAGAAACAAATTATGGCGAGTTACTTCATTGGTGTAGATGTAGGGACAGGGAGCGCCCGGGCGGGCGTGTTTGATCTTAACGGCAGAATGGTCAGCCAGGCCAGCCGGGCCATTGAAATGTATCGTCCGCAGGCTGATTTCGTTGAGCAGTCCTCCGACAATATCTGGCAGATGGTGTGCAACGCGGTACGCGATGCGGTCAACCAGGCGGACATCAATCCTATTCAGGTTAAGGGGCTGGGTTTCGACGCCACCTGCTCGCTGGTAGTGCTGGATAAAGAGGGTAAGCCGCTGACCATTAGCCCCTCCGGGCGCAGCGAGCAGAACATTATCGTCTGGATGGATCACCGGGCCATTACCCAGGCCGATCGCATCAACGCCCTGCATCACCGGGTGCTGGACTACGTCGGGGGGATCATCTCCCCGGAGATGCAGACTCCGAAGCTGCTGTGGCTGAAGCAGCACATGCCGAACACCTGGGCTAATGCGGGCTACTATTTTGACCTGCCTGATTTCCTGACCTGGCGCGCCACGGATGACGACACGCGCTCGCTCTGCTCTACCGTCTGCAAATGGACCTATATGGGCCACGAGGATAAGTGGGACGGGAGCTACTTCCGGCAGATTGGGCTGGAGGATCTGCTCGAGCACGACGCGGAGAAGATTGGCCGCTACGTTAAAACCATGGGTGAACCGCTCGGCCACGGCCTGACGCAGCGCGCCGCCAGCGAGATGGGGCTGATCCCCGGCACGGCGGTGAGCGTGTCAATAATCGATGCCCATGCGGGTACTCTCGGTACCCTGGGAGCCAGCGGCGTCTCTGGCGAAGTGGCGGACTTCGACCGCCGCGTCGCGCTGATTGGTGGCACCTCGACGGGCCACATGGCGATCTCTCAGCAGCCGCGCTTTATCGGCGGCGTCTGGGGCCCTTATTACTCGGCGGTTCTGCCGGACTACTGGCTTAACGAGGGCGGCCAGTCGGCGACCGGGGCGCTAATCGACCATATTATTCAGTCTCATCCCTGCTACGAAACCCTGCTGGCGCAGGCGAAAACCCAGGGGCAGACCATCTATGAAGTGCTTAATGCGCTGCTGCGCAAGATGGCCGGCGAGCCGGAGAATATCGCTTTCCTGACCCGCGATATCCATATTCTGCCCTACTTCCACGGCAACCGCTCACCGCGGGCCAATCCGACGCTAACCGGCGTCATTAGCGGCCTGAAGCTCTCCCGTACGCCGGAGGATATGGCTCTGCACTATCTGGCGACCATCCAGGCGATTGCCCTCGGTACCCGGCATATTATTGAGACCATGAACCAAACTGGCTACACCATTGACACCATCATGGCCAGCGGCGGCGGCACCAAGAACCCGATCTTCGTGCAGGAGCACGCTAACGCCACCGGCTGCGCCATGCTGCTGCCGGAGGAGAGCGAAGCGATGCTGCTCGGCGGCGCAATGATGGGTACGCTTGCGGCGGGCGTTTTTGAAACCTTCCCGGAGGCGATGTCGGCTATGAGCCGAATCGGTAAGACCGTGACGCCGCAGACCAACAAGATCAAGCAGTACTATGACCGCAGGTACAAGGTGTTCCATGCGATGTACGAAGATCACATGAAGTACCGCCAGCTGATGCAGGAGGAAGCATGAGTTCATCGTGGCAGCAGGCAACCGCCGCCTGGGGTATCTATAGCGAAGCGCTGGCCGGACTCGGTCAGCACCTCAGCGAGCCGCAGTGGGAGGCGCTGCTGGCTGAACTGCGCGGCTGCAAAGGCAAGATTGTGGTAACGGGTGTGGGCACTTCCGGCATTGCAGCGCGTAAAATAGCCCATATGCTGGCCTGCGTGGAGCGCCCGGCGATCTACCTGAACGCCACCGATGCGGCCCACGGCGATCTGGGTTTTTTACGCGCTGACGATCTGATGATTATGCTCTCCCGCGGCGGTAACTCCGACGAGCTAACGCGACTGCTGCCTGGACTTGCGGCCCGCAGCGTGCCGCTGGTCAGCGTGACCGAGAATGCCGATTCAGCGATTGCTCGCGCCTCCCGGCTGGTGATCTCCACCGGCGTACAGCGCGAGATCGATCCGCTGAATATGCTGGCAACCACCTCCATCGTGCTGGCGCTGGCGATTTTTGATGCCGCCTGCGCCTGCCTGATGAGCGAGAGTGGGTATTCAAAAGAGAGTTTGCTGGCGGTGCATCCCGGCGGCGACGTGGGCGTTACGCTGCGCAGCGAGCAATGAAACGCCCGGCGGCGCGATGTTTGCCGGGCCTACAGGCTAGTGCAACATCTGACGAAAAAAAGGCCGCATCAGCGGCCTTTTTTCACATCCAGCAAGGATTATGCGTAAACCGGGAAGCGGGCGCAGATATCCAGCACTTTCTGTTTGGTGCTTTCAATGACAGCTTCGTCATTGATGTTGTCCAGCACGTCGCACATCCAGCCAGCCAGCTCTTTCACTTCCGCTTCTTTAAAGCCGCGGCGCGTTACAGCCGGAGAACCGATACGGATACCGGACGTCACAAACGGGCTCTTCGGATCGTTCGGCACGCTGTTTTTGTTCACGGTGATGTTGGCGCGGCCCAGGGCAGCGTCAGCTTCTTTACCGGTCAGGTTCTTATCAACCAGATCCAGCAGGAACAGGTGGTTTTCAGTACCGCCAGAGACCACTTTGTAGCCACGGTTCAGGAACACTTCAACCATTGCTTTGGCGTTTTTAGCAACCTGCTGCTGGTAAACCTTGAACTCTGGCTCCATCGCTTCTTTCAGCGCAACCGCTTTTGCCGCGATAACGTGCATCAGCGGGCCGCCCTGTGCGCTTGGGAACACAGCGGAGTTCAGCTTCTTGTACAGCTCTTCGCTGCCGCCCTTCGCCAGGATCAGACCGCCGCGTGGGCCCGCCAGCGTTTTGTGGGTGGTGGTGGTGACAACGTGCGCGTGCGGAACCGGGTTCGGGTAAACGTCTGCGGCAATCAGACCCGCAACGTGCGCCATATCAACGAACAGGTAAGCACCGATGCTGTCGGCGATTTCACGCATTTTTGCCCAGTCGACCACGCCGGAATAAGCAGAGAAGCCACCGATGATCATCTTCGGCTTGTGCTCTTTAGCCTGCTTCGCCATGTCTTCGTAATCAATTTTACCGGACTCATCAATACCGTAAGGGATGATGTTGTACAGTTTGCCGGAGAAGTTAACCGGGGAGCCGTGAGTCAGGTGGCCGCCCTGCGCCAGGTTCATACCCAGAACGGTATCGCCCGGTTGCAGCAGCGCGGTGTAGACCGCGAAGTTAGCCTGGGAGCCAGAGTGCGGCTGCACGTTCGCGTAGTCTGCACCAAACAGCGCTTTTGCACGATCGATAGCCAGCTGCTCAACCACGTCGACGTATTCACAGCCGCCGTAGTAGCGCTTGCCCGGGTAGCCTTCGGCATATTTGTTGGTCAGCTGAGAACCCTGAGCCTGCATAACGCGCGGGCTAGTGTAGTTTTCGGAGGCGATCAGCTCAATGTGCTCTTCCTGACGTACTTTCTCTTGCTCCATCGCCTGCCACAGTTCGGCATCATAATCGGCAATGTTCATTTCACGCTTTAACATCCGCATCTCCTGACTCAGCTAACGGTAATTTTCAATGGCCCTCGGGGCAACGGCGACCAGTATAACCGATCCATTTTCTGATAACAGGTCTTGACATGCGTTTTTACGCAAACGATTGGCTCCGCGTGGCGCAAGGGTTTGTCGTGCAAGAACCCGCCTCCAGAATCACGATTTCTTTTCAGGTTTATCGTGCAAATTTTTCATGACATTTCAACGCAGCGGAAATACGCTATTAACCATTTACAATACAGGGGAACTTTTATAAGATGTATTTAAAATACAACTTATAGAAATAATCATTAAGGAAAAGGCAATGCTCGACGCTCAAACTATCGCAACCGTGAAGTCTACTATCCCCCTGCTTGTCGAAACTGGTCCGAAACTGACGGCGCATTTCTATGACCGCATGTTTAAGCATAATCCGGAGCTGAAAGAGATTTTCAACATGAGCAACCAGCGCAACGGCGACCAACGCGAAGCGCTGTTTAATGCTATTGCCGCCTATGCCAGCAATCTTGAGAATCTCCCGGCGCTGCTGCCTGCGGTGGAGAAGATCGCTCAGAAGCACACCAGCTTCCAAATCAAACCTGCCCAGTACAACATTGTCGGTGAACATCTGCTGGCAACCCTTGATGAGCTTTATAGTCCGGGTCAGGAGGTGCTGGAGGCGTGGGGTAAGGCCTACGGCGTGCTGGCGAGCGTGTTTATCAACCGCGAAGCCGAGCTGTATGAAGCCCACGCTACGCAGCCTGGCGGCTGGGAAGGCACCCGCGCCTTCCGCATCGTGGCGAAAACGCCGCGCAGCGCGCTGATTACCAGCATTGAATTTGAGCCGGTCGACGGCCAGCCGGTAGCCGAGTACCGTCCGGGCCAGTATCTCGCCGTCTGGCTGAAGCCGGAGGGTTTCCCGCACCAAGAGATCCGCCAGTACTCCCTGACCCGCAAGGCCGATGGCAAAGGGTATCGCATCGCCGTGAAGCGTGAGCAAGGCGGTCAGGTCTCTAACTGGTTGCACAATGAAGCGCGCGTGGGCGACGTGGTCCAGCTGGCTTCCCCGGCGGGTGACTTCTTCCTCGACGTGCCTCCGCACGCCCCGGTGACCCTGATCTCCGCAGGCGTAGGTCAAACGCCGATGCTGGCGATGCTGGACACCCTCGCCAGCGCGCAGCATGCAGGCCAGGTGAACTGGTTCCATGCGGCAGAGAGCGGCGAGGTACACGCCTTTGAGGATGAAGTTGCCGCCCTGGGCAGCAAGCTGCCGCGATTCCAGGCACATACCTGGTATCGTATCCCGACTGCAGAAGATCGTAGCGCAGCGCGCTTTAATAGCGAAGGGCTGATGGATTTAAGCAAGCTAGAGGGTGCGTTTAGCGATCCGACGATGCAGTGCTATCTCTGCGGCCCGGTCGCCTTTATGCAGTTCGCGGCGAAGCAGCTGATCGCCCTGGGCGTTGATGCCGATCGCATCCACTATGAGTGCTTCGGTCCGCACAAGGTCTTATAAGATCTCGCTTACCCCAGCCCGCGCAAGGGGGCTGGGGTAAGCCTGGGGACAATCATGCGGGCTATCAGATAGCCGCGTCGTCCTCTTCGCCGGTACGGATACGGACTACGCGCGCCACGTCGAAAACGAAAATCTTACCGTCACCGATTTTACCGGTCTGCGCCGTGCGGATAATGGTATCCACGCAGGTATCGACGATATCATCGGTCACCACGATCTCAATTTTTACCTTCGGCAGAAAATCCACCATGTACTCCGCGCCACGATACAGCTCGGTGTGGCCCTTCTGGCGACCAAAGCCTTTCACCTCGGTGACGGTCATCCCGGTAATGCCGACCTCAGCCAGCGCTTCACGCACATCATCCAGCTTGAAAGGTTTAATAATCGCATCAATCTTTTTCACGGTGATCCCCTAATTCTTTTGCCTGTCAGCAGCGTCGTAATCGATTGCTCACACTACCATATTTCACGTGCGTGTGTGGCCTACTCTTTAAAGTCGTTTGCGTCCAGCTCGTGACGTGAAAGCAGCTTATAAAACTCGGTGCGGTTACGCCCGGCCATGCGCGCCGCATGCGTCACGTTACCCTTGGTGATCTGCAGCAGCTTGCGCAGATAGTTAAGTTCGAACTGGTTCCGGGCGTCGGCAAAAGTGGGCAGCGCGGTGTTCTCCCCCTCCAGTGCCTGCTCCACCAGCGCATCGCTGATCACCGGCGAGGAGGTGAGCGCCACACACTGCTCGATGACGTTCACCAGCTGGCGCACGTTACCCGGCCAGGAGGCGGTCATCAGACGCTTCATGGCGTCGGTAGAGAAGGCCCGCACAAACGGCTTATGCCGGCTGGCGGCCAGCCGCAGCAGGTGATTGGCCAGCAGCGGGATATCCTCTGCCCGCTCTACCAGCGCCGGGATCTTCAGGCTGACCACGTTCAGGCGATAAAAGAGATCTTCCCGAAACTCGCCGCGCTCCATCGCCTTGGGCAGATCGCGGTGGGTGGCGGAGATAATGCGCACGTCAATATCGATATCACGATTGCTGCCCAGCGGACGCACCTTGCGCTCCTGCAATACGCGCAGCAGCTTGACCTGGAGCGGGATGGGCATATCGCCAATCTCATCGAGAAACAGCGTGCCGCCCTCCGCCGCCTGGAACAGCCCTTCCCGGCTGCTGACCGCGCCGGTAAACGCCCCGCGCGCGTGACCAAACAGCTCTGACTCCAGCAGCTGTTCCGGCAGCGCGCCGCAGTTGATGGCGATAAAGGCTTTTTTGCCGCGCGGGCTGGCGTTGTGGATCGCCTGGGCGAGGATCTCCTTGCCGGTTCCGCTCTGACCGCTGATCAGCACGCTGACGTCAGACTGGGCTACCATGTGGGCCTGCTCCAGCAGGCGCAGCATCACCGGGCTGCGGGTGATGATATTCTCCCGCCACGCCTCATCGCTGGCGGGCGCGGCGTGCTCCAGCGCATCGTCGATGGCCTTATAGAGTGCGTCTTTATCCACCGGCTTGGTGAGAAAGCCAAATACCCCGCGCTGGGTGGCGGCAACGGCGTCGGGAATGGAGCCGTGGGCGGTAAGGATAATCACCGGCATGCCCGGCTGGACGCGCTGGATCTCGGCAAAGAGCTGCATGCCATCCATCTCGTCCATACGCAGATCGCTGATCACCAGATCGACCTTCTCCCGCGCCAGCACGCGCAGCCCCTCCTGGCCGCTTTCGGCAGTCACAACGCTATAGCCCTCGCTGGTCAGGCGCAGGCCCAGCAGCTTTAGCAGGCCGGGATCGTCATCCACCAGCAGCAGATGGGCAGGTTTATGCGGCGTCATGGCTTAACATCCTCCTGTTGAGCATCCGGCTGCGCCGGACGGGTGCTGTCGGGGATCTCCGTCCCACCGGGTTTGCGTGTTGAGAGCCGCCGCTCAATATCGGTCAGGGTTTCCAGCTTACGCGAGGTGGTCTCCAGCTCCTCGCGCAGATGCTGCTGCTGCTGACGTAGCGCCTCCAGATCGCTGTCCCGCGACTGCTGGAGTTTGGCATAGCGCGAGCGCTCCTCCGCCAGCTGGAGCTGCGTCGCCTGGCCGTCGCGCCAGACCTGGAACAGCGTCCGGACCTGCATCGGCAGCTGTGGGCTGAGGGTGTCCATCCGCGTGGTAAAGGCGCGTCTCTCCAGCGGGGTGATTTTGGCATTGGCCAGCAAAATGCCGCGCTTGAAGGTAGCCTGCCAGGTATCATCAGGCCAGCGCTTAGCTTCGGCGCGCGCCATCACCGGTGAGAGGCGCTCCGCGCAATCCATGCCGCGCAGCCAGTAGAGCGGATTCGACTCCACGGCCTGCCCGGTCAGCGACCAGACGTTATCGCAGGGCGTTGACAGAAAATCAGCCAGCTGACGCTGGGGGAGCTTCTCTTCCTGAACTTTATTAACCGGCTTAACGGGAGCGTCCGGTGCGCAGCCCGCCAGCAGCAGGCATGTTAAGCCGACAGGCAACGCGGAATGCGGCGAAATCATTTTCACAACGCGACTCAAAATATGCGACATAGTTACCTGATATAGGTTCAATTAGCTTTTATCCGATCCAGCCAGCGGCAGCTCAATGCGAAAACAGACGCCCGATTCGTCGCTGGTGACCAGCTGCAGTTCACCCTGCATGCGCAGAATACACTCCCTGGCGATGCTCAGCCCCAGCCCGCTGCCTTTTACCGCGCCTTTACGCTGGTGGCTTCCCTGATAAAAAGGTTCGAAAATCATCTCACGCTCGGCCTGCGGAATGGGCGAACCGGTATTGGCGACGTCTATCCGCAGGCGCGTGCCGTGCGGATAGCTACGAATAAGAATGTTACCGGATTCAGTGCCATAGTGCACCGCGTTAGAGTAGAGATTATCCAGCACGCTCAGTAACAGTACCGGCTCCGCCAGACAGCTCTCCGCCTTCAGCGCGACCTCCGTATGCATCATTTTAGCCCGTGCCGGTAAACTGTGAGCGGAGATCACCGTCTCGATCAGCGGCGCAATGGCGACGGTCTCCAGCTCCACGGCCCCATCGGCAAGTTTGCGGTTGTAATCCAGCAGCTGCTCGATCAGCTTTTGCAGATTGCGGCTGCTGCCATCCAGAATATCCACCACCTCTTTTTGCTCCGCCGTCAGCGGCCCCACCACCTCGTCGGCCAGCAGCTCGGTGCCTTCCCGCATGCTGGCCAGCGGGGTTTTCAGTTCGTGGGAGATATGGCGCAGAAACTGGTGGCGCTGGGACTCCAGCCACGCCAGGCGCTCGCTGAGCCAGATGATGCGCTCGCCAACAGAGCGTAGCTCGCGCGGCCCCTTAAAGGCCACCCGGCTGTTCAGCGACTGCCCTGCCCCCAGCCGGTTGATCATCCGTTCAATCCCTTTTACTGGGCCGATGATCATGCGGGTAAAGAGCAGCACTAGCGCCAGGCTAACCAGGAACAGCAGCAGCGCCTGCCAGCCAAAGAACTGGCCGCGGGCGGCGATCTCCTGCTGAAGCTGCTGTCCGCGGTTAAACACCACCTTGCGGGTGGTCTGCACCATCTCGGTATTGGCGGCGGCGAAAGCTTCAAGGCTGGTCGAGGCCGCCTGCGTGGGGCCGCTGTTGTGACACTGCAGCTGGGCAAGGGCGTTCAGATCCTCCCGCAGCGCCTGGTAGAGTCGCTCATTCGGCAGCACGTCAGCATGGGCATCAAGCATGTCGCTGTAGCGTTTGCGCTGGCTCTGGTAGACCCGCGCCAGGGTGGGATCGTCAAGCACGCAGTACTGCCGATAGCTGCGCTCCATCTCCAGCGCTGCGTTGGTCATCGCCTCGCTGCGACGGGCGTCGATAAGCGTGGTGCGGTTGGTGCGTGCCGCCTGGGCACTAAGCGTATTCAGGCTTTGCCACGCCTGCCAGGCCAGTACCAACAGCGGCAGCAGAACCAGCAAGAACGCCATGATGACAAGCTGTCGCAGGGAGCGGGGAAATGCAGGCCAGCGTTTCAACGCGTTGCTCTCGTAAGAAAGGATTTAACGGAATGCTAACTGAGGATGAGGGATGGGGAAAGGCCAAAAATAATAAAGCCGGGTAAAAACCCGGCATTATCATGGAATAGGCGGTGCCTTACTCGACGTTTCGCCCCGGGCCTGAAATAGCAACGCTATGATCAGAAGTGAGACGGCAGGCACCTGTTTGTGCGTCATTCCAGGGTTTATGTAGCGCGTCCCGAAGGGGCTGACATAAGAAGGTGAATGAGCCACTGCGTTATTATATGCACAAGTTATGCCAATGTACATTATTAATACATAACTCACTGTTTATATAGCTATTTATTATTTTGTGAAGTGCATCATTTTTGCATTTTTTTTAAGCAAAGTGTCGCTAATTAGCAACACCCCGCAGCGATCAAAAATAAGTCATTTAAAATCAATAAATTAAGTGTCGCCAGCTGGCGACACTGATTTTTGCCGCTGTCGGGATTTTGCGACAGCGGCGTGCTGCTATTAACCCAGCTGCTTACGGGCGTTACGGAAGATACGCATCCACGGGCTATCCTCGCCCCAGTTTTCCGGGTGCCAGGAGTTCGCCACGGTACGGAATACGCGCTCCGGGTGCGGCATCATGATGGTCACGCGTCCGCTTTCGCTGGTCACCGCCGTGATCCCGTTCGGCGAGCCGTTCGGGTTGGCTGGATACGTTTCGGTGACCTTCCCGAAGTTATCGACATAGCGCAGCGCCACCAGCCCTTTGCTCTCCAGCTGGGCGAGGTGCGCATCATCACGTACTTCAACCAGGCCTTCACCGTGGGAAACCGCGATAGGCATCATCGAGCCGACCATGCCCTGCAACAGCAGCGACGGGCTTTGCGTCACTTCGACCAGGCTGAAGCGCGCTTCAAAGCGGTCAGAAACGTTACGCACGAAGCGCGGCCACAGCTCGCTGCCTGGGATCAGCTCGCGCAGGTTGGACATCATCTGGCAGCCGTTACAGACGCCCAGCGCCAGGGTCTGCGGACGGTGGAAGAAGGTTTCGAACTCGTCGCGTACGCGCTCGTTGAAGAGGATCGATTTCGCCCAGCCCTCGCCCGCCCCCAGCACGTCACCGTAGGAGAAGCCGCCGCACGCCACCAGCGCGTGGGCGCTCTCCAGCGTGGTGCGGCCTTCCAGCAGGTCGCTCATGTGGACGTCAATGGCATCAAAGCCCGCACGGTGGAAGGCCGCCGCCATCTCAACATGGGAGTTAACCCCCTGCTCACGCAGAACGGCCACTTTCGGACGTGCACCGGTCGCAATGTAAGGTGCGGCCACGTCTTCGTTGATGTCGAAGGAGAGCTTCACGTTGAGGCCCGGATCGTTATCCTGCGCCTTGGCGTTATGCTCCTGATCGGCACAGGTCGGGTTATCGCGCAGGCGCTGCATCTGCCAGGTGGTCTCTGCCCACCACATACGCAGCGTGGTGCGGCTTTCGCTGAACACCGCCTGACCGTTGGCGGTAATCACGAAGCGATCCCCGGCGACGGCATGGCCCAGATAGTGCACACAGTCGGCCAGGCCGTGGGCGCTGAGGATATTCTCCACCGCTTCACGATCCTCGGCGCGTACCTGAATCACCGCCCCCAGCTCTTCGTTAAACAGCGCAGCCAGACGATCGCTGCCCAGCGCGGCGATATCGGCTTCGATCCCGCAGTGGCCGGTAAAGGCCATCTCGGCGAGGGTCACCAGCAGGCCACCGTCGGAGCGGTCGTGGTAGGCCAGCAGCTTGCGCGCCGCCACCAGCGCCTGCATGGCGTCGTAGAAGCCTTTAAGCTGATGCACGTCGCGCACGTCGGCCGGTTTATCGCCCAGCTGGCGGTAGACCTGGGCCAGCGCCGTCGCGCCCAGCGCGTTGTGGCCCTTGCCAAGATCAATCAGCAGCAGGGCGTTAGCATCGGTAGAGAGCTGCGGCGTCACGGTGTGGCGCACATCTTCTACGCGGGCAAATGCGGTGATCACCAGCGACAGCGGCGAAGTCATCTCGCGCTGCTCGCTCCCCTCCTGCCAGCGGGTTTTCATCGACATAGAGTCTTTACCCACTGGAATAGTCAGGCCGAGCGCCGGGCACAGCTCTTCGCCCACCGCTTTCACCGCCTCATAGAGGCCGGCATCTTCACCCGGATGACCGGCTGCGGCCATCCAGTTTGCAGAGAGCTTGATGCGTGTAATGTCGCCAATCTGCGTGGCGGCCACGTTGGTCAGCGCTTCACCGACCGCCAGGCGGGCGGAGGCGGCAAAGTCCAGCAGCGCCACCGGGGAGCGCTCCCCGATAGACATCGCTTCGCCGTAGTAGCTGTCAAGGCTGGCGGTGGTTACCGCACAGTTGGCGACCGGGATCTGCCACGGGCCAACCATCTGATCCCGGGCGACCATGCCGGTGACCGTACGGTCGCCGATGGTCACCAGGAAGGTTTTCTCCGCTACCGCAGGCAGGTGCAGCACGCGGTTAACCGCGTCGGCCACGGTAATGCCCTGCGGGTCGAAAGCTTCTCCGGCGGCTTTCAGCGATTCAACGTCGCGGGTCATCTTCGGCGTTTTGCCGAGCAGAACGTCCAGCGGCAGGTCGATAGGCTGATTGTCGAAGTGGCTGTCGGTCAGGCTCAGGTGACGCTCCTCGGTCGCTTCGCCGATCACCGCATACGGGGCGCGTTCGCGGCGGCAGAGGGCATCGAACAGTTCCATCTGGTCAGCGGCCACCGCCATCACGTAACGCTCTTGCGATTCGTTACACCAGATCTCCAGCGGGCTCATGCCCGGCTCATCGCTCAGAATGCTGCGCAGGTCGAAACGGCCACCGCGGCCGCCGTCGCTCACCAGCTCCGGCATGGCGTTAGAGAGACCGCCCGCGCCAACGTCGTGGATAAAGAGGATGGGGTTGGCATCGCCCAGCTGCCAACAGCGGTCGATCACCTCCTGGCAACGACGCTCCATCTCCGGGTTGTCACGCTGGACAGAGGCAAAGTCGAGGTCGGCATCGGACTGGCCGGAGGCCATTGACGAGGCCGCGCCGCCGCCAAGACCGATATTCATTGCCGGGCCACCGAGCACCACCAGCTTCGCGCCGACGGTGATCTCGCCCTTCTGCACGTGGTCAGCACGAATGTTCCCGATACCGCCCGCCAGCATGATCGGCTTGTGGTAGCCGCGCAGCTCTTCGCCGTTGTGGCTGTTGACCTTCTCTTCGTAGGTACGGAAGTAACCGGTCAGCGCCGGACGGCCAAATTCGTTGTTGAACGCCGCGCCGCCCAGCGGGCCGTCGGTCATGATATCCAGCGCGGTAACGATACGATCCGGCTTGCCGAAATCCTCTTCCCACGGCTGCTCAAAGCCAGGAATACGCAGGTTAGAGACCGAGAAGCCCACCAGGCCCGCTTTCGGCTTCGCGCCGCGTCCGGTTGCGCCTTCGTCACGGATCTCACCGCCGGAGCCGGTTGCCGCGCCCGGCCACGGCGAGATTGCCGTCGGGTGGTTGTGGGTCTCGACCTTCATCAGGATATGGGTAGGCTCCTGATGGAAATCGTAGCGGCCTGCTTCGCTATCGGCGAAGAAGCGCCCCACCTCTGAGCCTTCCATCACCGCGGCATTGTCTTTATAGGCAGACAGCACGTGATCCGGGGTCTTCTCAAAGGTGTTTTTGATCATTTTAAACAGCGACTTCGGCTGCTGCTCGCCGTCGATCACCCAGTCGGCGTTGAAGATTTTGTGGCGGCAGTGCTCGGAGTTCGCCTGGGCGAACATGTACAGCTCGATGTCGTTCGGGTTACGCCCGAGGGTGGTGAAGGCATCGAACAGGTAATCAATTTCGTCTTCCGCCAGCGCGAGGCCCAGACGCTGGTTAGCCTCTACCAGCGCATCACGTCCCTGCCCCAGCATGTCTACGCTTGCTACCGGCGCGGGCTGAT
This sequence comes from Pseudescherichia sp., assembly GCF_031998825.1. GTDB lineage: Bacteria > Pseudomonadota > Gammaproteobacteria > Enterobacterales > Enterobacteriaceae > Pseudescherichia. The sequence continues at coordinate 10,567 of NZ_DAMACX010000012.1, read as the reverse complement.
GGTGGGCAAAGAGTTTCTCAGCCTCTTCCAGCGCGTCAAAGGTCGTCTCCATCATACGGTCATAGAGCTCGGCGGCCACCGCCTGCCACTGCTCTGCGCTCAGGGTCGACGCCTCAACGTAGTAAGCGACGCCGCGCTCAAGGCGGGCGATCTGCGTCAGGCCACAGTTGTGGGCAATGTCCGTCGCTTTTGAAGACCAGGGAGAGATGGTCCCCGGACGCGGCGTGACCAGCAGCAGTTTGCCAGTGGGGGCGTGGCTGCTCAGGCGCGGGCCGTAGGTGAGCAAGCGGCCGAGCTGGGCGTGTTCATCGGCATTTAGAGGAGCGTTGAGGTCAGCAAAATGGACATACTCAGCGTAAATGTTGCTTACCGGGAGGGCGGCTGCCTGAAAGCGTGCCAGCAGTTTGTTGATACGGAATGCAGACAGTGCAGGCGAACCACGCAGAATTTCCATCATAAGTCTCTCGTCTTTAGCGCGTCGATGACGCTGTAAGAATGCGCCAGGGGGAAAACGGGCGTCATTATAGAGAATCCTGCGCGCCGACGAAACCGTTTGCGTGGAAATAAAATTGCCCGCATTTTTTAACAATAGATGTTACCTAATTCTCTAATAAGTTGCTAAGTCCCGCAATCTTAAGCAAAATGCCGCTCACTTCCGGACAAACGCTTTTCTATAATAATGACGGCAGACTGAGGCGTCAGGCGACGCAGAGAATTAACTCATTGAGAAAATTAAAGTTTAATTATCTGCTTATCGGCATTGTCACCCTGCTGCTGGCAGCAGCCCTGTGGCCCTCTATCCCCTGGTCGGGTAAAGCCGAAAACCGCATCGCCGCTATCCAGGCGCGCGGCGAGCTGCGCGTCAGCACCCTGGTCTCTCCGCTCACCTGGAACGCCACCAGCGATAAGCCCACCGGCCTCGATTACGAGCTGGCCGAACAGTTTGCTAACTACCTCGGAGTTAAGCTGCGCGTTACCGTGCGGCAGAATATCAACCAGCTGTTTGACGATCTCGATAACGACAATGCCGATATGCTGGCGGCCGGGCTGGTCTATAACAACGAACGCATTAAGCACTACCAGAGCGGGCCGGTTTACTATTCGGTCTCCCAGCAGCTGGTCTACCGGGTAGGCAGCCTGCGCCCGCGCACGCTGGCGACGGTGACCGACGCTCAACTGACCGTCGCGCCGGGGCACGTTGCTATCAACGATTTGCAGGCGCTGAAGGAGAAGAAGTATCCGGAGCTGAGCTGGAAGGTGGATGAGAAGCTGGGCACTAACGATCTGCTTTTGCAGGTTGCCCAGGGCAAGCTGGCCTATACCATCGCCGACTCCGTGGCCATTAGCCTGTTCCAGCGCGTGCACCCCGAGCTGGCGGTGGCGTTGGATATCACCGATGAGCAGCCGGTGGCGTGGTTTAGCCAGAAGGATAGCGATAATGCCCTCTCCGCCGCCATGCTGGACTTCTTCAACGTGATTAACGAGGACGGCACCCTGGCGCGCCTTGAGGAGAAGTATCTCGGCCACGGCAAGGGGTTTGACTACGTAGACACCCGCGCCTTCCTGCGCGCCATTGACAACGTCTTGCCTGACCTGCGTCCGCTGTTTGAGAAGTACGCCCAGAAGATTGACTGGCGTCTGCTTGCAGCTATTTCTTATCAGGAGTCCCACTGGGATACCCAGGCCACCTCCCCCACCGGCGTGCGCGGCCTGATGATGCTGACCAAAAATACTGCCCAGAGCCTGGGCCTGACCGATCGCACCGACGCCGAACAGAGCATCAGCGGCGGGGCGCGCTATCTGCAGGATATGATGGCTCGAGTACCTGAGAGCGTACCCGAAGAGGAGCGGATCTGGTTTGCGCTGGCGGCCTACAACATGGGCTATGCCCATATGCTTGATGCCCGCGCCCTGACGGCGAAGACCAAAGGCAATCCGGATAGCTGGTCTGACGTAAAGCAGCGCCTGCCGCTGCTTAGCCAGAAAGCCTGGTACAGCAGGCTGACCTACGGCTACGCCCGCGGCCATGAGGCCTACGCCTACGTGGAAAACATCCGCAAGTACCAGATTAGCCTGGTGGGCTATCTGCAGGAGAAAGCCCGCCAGCAGGAGCAGCAGCTCGCTCACGAGCAGCGCATGGCGCAAAGCTACCCGGCGGTTGCCCATGAGGAGCTTGCAGAGACGCGCTATGGCGTAATGCCGCTGAGTGCTTTCTCCCCCGCCGAGGCGTTTGGTCAGTCCAGCTTTACGCTGCCGGGGATATTGAATCAGGCGTCAGCGGGCGCAGAGCCGCATTAACGCGCCTGCTTTTGCGCTTTTATCGCCAGCCGACGCTGGCGGAAAAATTCGCTGAGCATGCCCGAGCATTCATCACTCAGCGTTCCCTCAACGATCTCAACCCGGTGGTTCATGCCGGGGTGATGCAGGACATCCATCAGGGAGCCTGCCGCGCCGGTTTTCAGATCCCGTGCGCCAAACACCAGCGTGCCGATACGGCTATGCACCATCGCCCCTGCGCACATGACGCAGGGTTCAAGGGTGACGTAGAGCGTGGTATCAAGCAGGCGGTAGTTTTGCAGCACCAGCCCACCCTGGCGCAGGGCCATGATTTCGGCGTGGGCGGTGGGATCGTGGCGGCCGATGGGCCGGTTCCACCCTTCACCGATGACCTGGTTGTTGTGTACCAGCACCGCCCCGACCGGAACTTCCCCTTCGTCCCAGGCGCGCTGCGCGAGTAAGAGCGCGTGGCGCATCCAGTATTCGTGGGTTAATTCAGTATCGGACACGGCTCAGCACTCCAGTAGTCAAAACGGGGCGCATTATACACAGGTGTAAGTACGCACACACTACTCGAGTTGCTGTAGCTCTCCGTGAGGCGTGACCCGCCAGCGATGTTCGCAGAAGTAGAGCAGCGGGTTATCCTGCTTGCTGTCGCTGTAGCCGCTGTAGAGGCGCAGCGGCGTACCTATTTTTTGCTCCAGCTGCACAACCTTCTCATGACCGAGACAGCGCATAGAGAGCACCCAGCCACCGTGGCTACGGCGGATCTGGCTGGCGATCAGGTTGACACGAGGCAACCAGGGCGTATCAAAATAGACCTGCTCCACCAGCGGCTGCGGCGAGCCGGTGATCAGCCAGATATCGGCATCCGAGGCGTCGAGATAGTTGGTCAGCCGATCCTGCACCACCGGGAAGGCGGTGACGCGCCCGCGAAACCAGGTGACAAATGACTTTTCCAGCGCCTTAAGCCGCGCCTCGCTGTGGCCAAAGGTGCATCCCCACAGCAGCAGGCTCATCGGCCAGCGGGCAGCCCGCCCCTTCACCAGTAACGCAACGCCGATAACCGGCAACAGGGGTAGAACGAGCAGCGCATTGAGTGGCTGATGCCGCAGCAGATACCGCAGAAATGTACCGAACATATCCTGCTGGTGCAGCGTTCCATCCAGATCGAAAAACACAACACGACGCTCGCTATTTGCCAAACCCTACTCCTTTGGATCGTTAAAACCTAACAGCCAGGTAAACAGGAACCCAGCGATAACTGCCAATAAATAGCCTAACAGATAGATCGTGACTTTTCCGGTAACAATCGTTAAAGCCAGCGGTAAACCGGAAATCCCAAAGGTAATCACCGTCGCTACCTTCCAGTAGCAGACAAGCGCCCCACCCACCGCGCCGCCCAGGCAGGCGCCGATAAACGGCTTACCCAGCGGCAGCGTGACGCCAAAAATCAGCGGCTCGCCGATGCCCAACAGCCCCACCGGTAGCGCACCTTTTATTACCGTTTTTAGCCGCGCGTTGCGCGTCTTAAGCAGCACGGCCAGGGCTGCACCTACCTGCCCAACGCCTGCCATTGAGAGGATAGGCAGCAGGGCGTTGGAGCCGTGCGCCTGAACCAGCTCCACGTGGATCGGTACCAGGCCTTGATGCAGGCCGGTAAGCACCAGCGGCAAAAAGCTACCGGCCAGCACTGCGCCTACCAGCAGGCCGCCGCGATCGATAGCCCAGCCAGCTCCATGGGCAATGGATTCAGAAATCCAGCCCCCGAGCGGCTGTAGCGCCACGATCGCAATCGTCCCGGTGATGAGCGTGGTCAGCAGCGGGTTAAGAATTAACTCCAGCGAGCCCGGCAGTCGTTCACGAAACCGCTTCTCAAACCAGCACATCAGCGCAACCACCAGCAGCACGGCGATGACCCCGCCGCGCCCTGGCTGCAACGCTTCGCCAAACAGCGTGATCTGCGCCAGCTGCGGACTGGAGAGGATGCCGGCCATCACTCCGCCTAACGCCTGCGAGCCGCCGAACACCTTTGCCGCGTTGACCCCCACAAGGATATTCATAATCGCAAACACGGCGCTGCCAAAGATGCCGAGCAGCCCCAGCACGTTGGGGTAGTGAATCGCGATATCGCCAGCAATATCGGGTCGCTTCAGGATATTGATAATGCCGGTGATCAGGCCGGAAGCGATAAACGCCGGAATGAGCGGAATGAAAACGTTCGCCAGCATGCGCAGCGCATCGCTCATTGGCGCTTTATACTGCGCTTTCGCCTGGGCCTTATTGCGGGCAATCTCGTCCGGGATCGGGGCTACTCCTTCGCCATTGACCAGCGTGCGCATAGCATCTACCACCTGCCCGGCTCTTCCTGGCCCGACGATCAGCTGATGCTGCTCGCCCTGCTTAACGTAGCCGCTGACGCCCGGGAGCGATTTCAGCCTGCCGATATTAAGCAGCCCCTCATCCTGTACCTCAAACCGGACGCGGGTCATACAGTTTTCCAGCCGCAGCACGTTGCCCTGCCCGCCGATGCCCTGCAAAATCTCCCCTGCCAACGTCAGTGACTTATCCATGTGAACCTCTTAGTCGTTAAGCGCGGCGCGTAAGAACCCCTGATGGGCGTCGAGCCGGGCGCGTGCAGCATCTACGTCCAGCCCGGTGAGCACCATTAAAATAGCGGGCTTCACGTCATACCCGGTCTGCTCCAGCACGCTGCGGGCCTGCTCCAGCGTGACGCCTGTCGCCTCAACCACCATGCGGCAGGCGCGATCGACGAGCTTGATATTGCTGGCTTTCATATCGACCATCAGGTTCTGGTAGACCTTGCCAAACTTGACCATCGCCCCGGTGGAGATCATGTTCAGCACCAGCTTTTGCGCCGTGCCGGACTTGAGGCGGGTAGAGCCGGTTAACGCTTCCGGCCCTACTACGGGCGAGATGGCAATGTCAGCTTCCTGAGCGATTGGCGAGGCGGGATTACAGGAGATAGCTACCGTGGTGCAGCCCGTGGCCCGGGCATATTTCAGCCCGCCGATGACGTAAGGCGTGCGCCCGGACGCAGCCAGACCTACGACCAGATCGCGGGAGTCGAGCGTCAGTTCGCGCAGATCGTCCTCTCCCAGCTGCGGGTTATCCTCTGCCCCCTCTACCGCCTTCAGCAGCGCGCCCGGGCCACCGGCGATCAGGCCAATCACCAGACCGTGCGGGACGCCAAAGGTCGGCGGGCACTCCGAAGCATCGAGGACACCCAGCCGCCCGCTGGTTCCTGCGCCCATATAGATGATGCGTCCCCCTGCCTTTAGTGCTGCCGCTGCGGCATCCACCGCTTTTGCAACATCTGGCAATGTCTCTTTCACTGCCAGCGCGACCAGCGTATCCTGTTGATTAAAACGGGTTACTAACTCGATAGTCGAAAGCGCGTCCAGATCCATCGTCTCAGAATTTCGCGTTTCTGATACCAGTGAGCCAAGATTCATTATCAGTACCTTTTGAATATTTAATTCGTGTCCCGCGCAGTATAATGGAATATATAATTCATTGATGCCTGCGAACAGGATGTTTGTTGCCGTTGTCACGTTTTGCCCCCGGAGTTACCATGAACTGTTTGATCCATATCCGTCAGCGCTATGCGGGCCTGGCACAAAGCGATAAAAAGCTGGCTGATTTTCTCCTCACCCAGCCCGATCGCGCCCGCCACCTCAGCTCGCAACAGCTGGCAGCCGAGGCGGGTATCAGCCAGTCCAGCGTGGTAAAGTTCGCCCAGAAGCTGGGGTTTAAAGGATTTCCGGCGCTCAAGCTGGCGATTAGCGAAGCGCTGGTCAGCACGCCAACGCCCCACTCCGTTCCGGTGCATAACCAGATCCGCGGCGACGATCCCCTGCGGGTGGTAGGCGAGAAGCTGATCCACGAGAAGGTCAGCGCCATGAACGCGACGCTTGATGTAAATACCGAGGATAAGCTTCAGGAGAGCGTGATCATGCTGCGCGATGCGCGACGGATCGTGCTGACCGGCATCGGCGCGTCCGGGCTGGTGGCGCGTAATTTTGGCTGGAAGCTGATGAAGATTGGTTTGCATGCGGTGGTAGAGCAGGATATGCACGCCCTGCTGGCAACGGCGCAGGCCATGGAGAGCGGCGATCTGCTGCTGGCTATCTCCTATACTGGCGAACGGCGGGAGATCAACATGGCGGCGGATGAAGCCTTTCGCGTTGGGGCGAAGATCCTGGCGATCACCGGCTTTACCCCTAACGCCTTGCAGCAGCGCTCGACTCGCTGCCTGTATACCATTGCCGAGGAGCAGGCCACCCGCAGCGCGGCCATCTCCTCTACCAGCGCGCAAATGCTACTGACTGACCTGCTGTTTATGGCACTGGTGCAGCAGGATCTGGAGCACGCCCCGGAGCGGATCCGCCACAGCGAGGCATTGGTGAAAAAACTGGTCTGAGCAGAAATCAGGCGTATAATACCCGCCCTGCTTGTGTAGCTTCTGAGATTTCCCGATGGCGCTGTTGATCACCAAAAAATGCATAAACTGCGATATGTGCGAACCCGAGTGTCCGAACGAGGCCATTTCGATGGGTGAGAGCGTTTATGAGATCGACAGCGATCGCTGCACGGAGTGCGTCGGCCACTATGAGACGCCGACGTGTCAGAAGGTCTGCCCTATCCCCAATACGATCCTCAAGGATCCAGCGTATATTGAGAGCCAGGAGCAGCTGTGGGACAAGTTTGTCCTGCTGCACCATGCGGATAAGATTTAGCTCTCGATAATCACCGTCGCGCAGGCGTAGCGTCGTTCATCCGCCAGGGTGACGTGCATATGCGCGACGCCCAGCCGCTCCGCCAGCTTTAGCGCTTCGCCCCACAGACGCAGGCGCGGCTTGCCCAGCTCGTCGTTAAAGACTTCAAACTGGTTGAACGCCAGGCCGTTGCGAATGCCGGTGCCGAAGGCCTTAGCCGCCGCCTCTTTTACCGCAAAGCGCTTGGCGAGAAAGCGCACCGGCTGCTGATGGGCCTGGTAGATGGCCCACTCGTTAGCGCTCAGCACTTTCTTTGCCAGCCGGTCGCCGGAGCGGGAGATCACCCCTTCGATGCGGTCGATCTCCACAATATCCGTGCCCAAGCCCAGAATAGCCATTACCGGCGTGCTTCCAGCATCAGGCGTTTCATCTCGGCAACCGCCTCTTTCAGGCCGCTCATCACCGCCCGGCCAATAATGGCGTGGCCGATGTTCAGCTCGTGCATCTCCGGGATTTGGGCGATGGCCTTCACGTTGTGGTAGGTCAGACCGTGACCGGCGTTGACCTTAAGCCCGAGACTCGCCGCATAGGTCGCCGCGTTGGCGATGCGCTCCAGCTCTTTGGCCTGGGTGGCCTCGTCTTCCGCATCCGCGTAGCAGCCGGTATGGATTTCGATGTAGGGCGCACCTACCTCTGCGGCGGCTTTGATCTGCTCGGGATCGGCATCGATAAACAGCGATACCAGGATCCCGGCTTCCGCCAGCCGCGTGCAGGCGTCGCGCATCTTATCCCGCTGTCCGGCTACGTCCAGCCCGCCTTCGGTGGTGACCTCCTGACGCTTCTCCGGTACCAGGCAGCAGAAGTGAGGTTTGGTCTCGCAGGCGATAGCCAGCATCTCTTCGGTAACCGCCATCTCCAGGTTCATGCGCGTATCCAGGGTCTGGCGCAGCACCTTCACGTCGCGGTCGGTGATGTGGCGGCGATCCTCGCGCAGATGCACCGTAATACCGTCCGCCCCTGCCTGCTCGGCAATAAACGCCGCCTGGACCGGATCAGGGTATGCCGTGCCACGTGCGTTACGCAAGGTAGCAATGTGATCGATATTAACGCCTAACAGTAGTTCAGCCATGACAATACAATCCTCGAATATCCTTTATCTTACGGTGGATGTTTTACGGTGCATCCGGCGCTGGCCGTTTCGGCACAAACTGGCGAAACAGCTCCCGGCTTTTTAGCGGTTTCCCGCCAAGATACGGCTTCAGGGCCGCGCGGGTAAAGCGTTTCGCCGCTTTTAACGTATCGCCGTCGGGAAACTCGCGCTCGGCAAGCGCCCGCAGCTGGCGGCCGGTAAAGGTGCGGTTATCTATCACCACGCTGGCGATAAACCCTTTCTCCTCCCGGTAGCGGTAGGTCATGGTGTCCTCCACCGCTTCGCCGGTTCCGGCGCAGTGCATAAAATCGATGCCGTACCCAAGATGCCCCAGCAGCGCCAGCTCAAAGCGCCGGAGGACCGGTTCGGGCGAGCCGCTCAGGCCTGCCAGCGCCTGAATACAGTGCAGGTAATCGAAAAAAAGTTCAGAGAAGCGCGTCTCATGTTCAAGTACGCGAGAGATAAGCTCGTTAACGTAGAGACCGCTATAAAGCGTGATGCCGCTCAGGGGGAGCGCCAGTGAGACCGCTTCCGCGCTGCGCAGGGTTTTGACTTCACCCCGGCCGCCGAAGCGTACCAGCAGAGGCGTAAAGGGCTGGAGGGCGCCCTTCAGGTTAGATCGTTTTGCCCGTGCGCCTTTTGCAACAAGGCGCACGCGGCCCGACTCTTCCGTGAAGACGTCCAGCATCAGGCTGGTTTCGCTCCAGGGACGACTGTGTAAGACAAAAGCGCGCTGCCACCCTTCCATCAGCATTTATACTCGTCGTCTTGCGAGTCGCAGGTGCGTTGGCAGCACCCGTTCACCTCAGTCAATTATTTGAGATCGTCAACGTAGCCGAGGCTACGCAAAGCGCGCTCGTCGTCGGCCCAGCCGGATTTAACCTTCACCCACAGCTCAAGGTGCACTGGGGCTTCGAACATCTCCTGCATATCTTTGCGGGCTTCGATGCCGATGGTTTTGATCTTGGCCCCTTTGTTGCCAATCACCATCTTCTTCTGACCTTCGCGCTCAACCAGGATTAGGCCGTTGACGTCGTAGCCGCCGCGATCGTTGCTGACAAACTGCTCGATCTCGACGGTCACCGAGTAGGGCAGCTCTTCACCGAGAAAACGCATCAGCTTTTCACGAATGATCTCCGAGGCCATAAAGCGCTGTGAGCGATCGGTGATGTAATCTTCCGGGAAGTGGTGGATCGCTTCCGGCAGATGTTTACGCACGATGCTGGCGATGGTATCCACGTTCATTCCGGTCTCGGCAGAGAGCGGCACGATGTCGAGGAAGTTCATCTGGCTGGCGAGGAACTGCAGGTGCGGCAGCAGATCCGCCTTCTCCTGCACGTTATCGACCTTGTTAACCGCCAGGATCACCGGCGTTTTACCGTCGCGCAGCTTGTTGAGCACCATCTCGTCGTCTGCCGTCCAGCGGGTGCCTTCTACCACGAAGATCACCAGCTCAACGTCGCCGATTGAGCTGCTGGCCGCCTTGTTCATCAGGCGGTTAATGGCGCGCTTCTCTTCCATGTGCAGGCCCGGGGTGTCCACATAGATGGCCTGGTAAGCGCCTTCGGTATGGATCCCCGTGATGCGGTGACGCGTGGTCTGCGCTTTACGGGAGGTAATAGAGATCTTCTGCCCAAGCAGATTGTTCAGCAGGGTGGATTTGCCAACGTTGGGACGTCCAACGATGGCAATGAATCCGCAGTATGTTTTTTCGTTGCTCATTCCAGCTCCAGTTTCTTCAACGCCTGTTCGGCGGCTGCCTGCTCCGCCTTGCGGCGGCTGGAACCTGTGCCGACCACCGGTTCACTCAGGCCGCTTACCTGGCAGTGGATAGTAAATTCCTGATCGTGGGCTTCGCCACGCACCTGCACAACCAGATAGGTTGGCAGCGGCAGGTGACGACCCTGCAAAAATTCCTGTAAACGCGTCTTCGGATCTTTTTGTTTATCCCCTGGGCTAATCTCGTCCAGGCGGGACTGATACCAGTAGAGGATCAGCTTTTCGACGGTCTGAATATCGCTGTCGAGAAACACGCCGCCAATCAACGCTTCTACGGTATCGGCCAGAATCGACTCCCGGCGGAAACCGCCGCTTTTAAGCTCGCCCGGCCCTAAACGCAGGCACTCGCCCAGCTCGAACTCGCGGGCAATCTCGGCCAGCGTGTTGCCGCGCACCAGCGTGGCGCGCATCCGGCTCATGTCGCCCTCGTCTACGCGAGGAAAACGGTGATAGAGCGCGTTGGCAATAACAAAACTTAAAATGGAGTCACCCAAAAACTCCAGACGCTCATTGTGTTTGCTGCTGGCACTGCGATGGGTTAGCGCCTGCTGCAATAGCTCCTGATGTTGAAAAGTGTAGCCCAGCTTCCGTTGAAGCCGATTAATTACGATGGGGTTCATGC
>NZ_DAMACX010000011.1:0-103901 GCF_031998825.1 Pseudescherichia sp. | reverse complement strand
AGTTCACCGGGCGTTACAGGCCTGAAAAGTGTCAACCTATTCCAGGACTAGTCAAGGAGATAACGATAAAACGTTATTTCGTCTCTTCAGCTTCCGGCAGGGTAACGTTCAGCTCGAGAATAGAGATATCGCCATCTTTTTGCTCCAGCTGTACCGTCACCATTTCCGGATCGATCTGCACATATTTACAAATCACTTCCAGAATATCTTTGCGCAGCTGCGGCAAATAGTGCGGTTCAGCATCGCTACGGCGGCGCTCGGCCACGATAATCTGCAGACGTTCTTTCGCTATGTTAGCGGTGCTCTTCTTTCGTGAGAGAAAAAAGTCAAGTAATGCCATAATTTATCCTCCGAACAGGCGTTTGAGGAAACCTTTCTTCTCTTCTTCGATGAAGCGGAAAGGGCGTTCTTCTCCCAGCAGACGTTCAACGGTATCAGCATACGCTTTACCGGCATCTGATGTCGCGTCCAGGATCACAGGTTCGCCCTGGTTAGAGGCGCGCAGCACGGACTGATCTTCCGGGATAACCCCGACCAGCTTGATGCGCAGGATCTCCAGCACATCCTCCATGCTCAGCATATCGCCTTTGCTGACGCGGCCCGGGTTGTAGCGCGTGAGCAGCAGATGCTCTTTGATCGGCTCGTGACCGTTCTCGGCGCGGCGCGACTTGGACGACAGAATGCCCAGAATGCGGTCCGAGTCGCGTACTGAGGAGACCTCTGGGTTAGTGGTAATGACGGCTTCATCGGCGAAGTAGAGCGCCATCAGCGCACCGGTTTCGATCCCGGCCGGGGAGTCGCAGACGATGAAATCAAAATCCATCTTCTTCAGCTCGTCGAGCACTTTCTCGACGCCTTCACGGGTCAGCGCGTCTTTGTCACGCGTCTGGGAAGCGGGAAGAATATAGAGACTCTCCGTGCGCTTATCTCTGATCAGCGCCTGGTTTAACGTAGCATCGCCCTGAATAACGTTAACGAAATCATAGACAACCCGGCGTTCACAACCCATGATCAGGTCGAGGTTACGCAGGCCGATATCGAAGTCGATAACGACGGTTTTCTTTCCCTTCTGGGCCAAACCAGTCGCGATGGCCGCGCTGGAGGTCGTCTTACCGACACCCCCTTTACCCGAAGTAACAACAATAATGCGTGCCATAGGAGTTCCTTGTTATAAGGGCTTAATTCAATGGTTGAACAGTCAAAGCGTTATCCGCGAGGAGCAGGCGTGCCGCTTTGCCATAATATTCGGCCGGGATTTGATCGCTCAGCCAGTATTCTCCCGCGATTGAGACCAGCTCCGCGGTGAGATGTGTGCAAAAAATTTGTGCTTCCCTGTCGCCGCTGGCCCCCGCCAGCGCCCGTCCACGCATCATGCCATAGATATGGATGTTGCCATCGGCGATCAGCTCTGCGCCCGCGCTGACGTGGCTGGTGACGATCAGATCGCAGCCCGGGGCATAGATTCTCTGTCCGGAACGAACCGGAACATCAATTAAGCGTGTTTTTGTGATCGGCGCGACGATTGGCTCTTCAACAGCAGGCGTTGCAGGAGCTGGCGTGGCCGGCTGCTGGCGCGCTTTCTCTTTGCCTTCAGTGAGCAGCGGTAGCCCGGCGCGGTCAATCTCAGCCTTCAGCTCGGCCTCTTTACAGCCGCTGACGCCGACAATGCGCAAACCGGTGCTGACGATGGCTTTTTGCAAAGCAGGCCAGTTTACCGCCTCTTCCAACGCGGAAATGTTAATAACAACGGGAGCATGCTGTAAAAAAGCGGGAGCCTGTGCGATTTTGTCTTCTAAGGCCTGACGAATAACCTCGGGTTTCGCATCATGCAAATGAACCACTGATAAGGTAAAACTACTGCCTTTAAGCTCGATGGGCGTGTTTGACATCCTGACCTTACTCATTTAGCTATTATCCCCCGCGCACGGGGTGATATTCCGAAGACTCTCAGGCATGTTATAGTCCCCGCTATATTGAGGCAAGACACCTCCCGTTAATTAAGAGTAAAAGTCTATTTACTAAGTAACTTTACTCAAAAACGGCCTTTCAAAAACCTATATGTATCAACCTGATGCAGAGATTTTTTTATTACGCATGGCCTCAACTTCATTTTCGTGTGCCAAAAACGTGACAGAGCCTACAAACCGGGTCAAATGTTCGGCGCTCAGATGGGCGTATTTTTTTACCATCTCAAGCGTTTCCCATCCGCCAAGTTCCTTCAGCGTCATCAGCGGTGTTCCATTTTGCACATGCCAGCTTGCCCATGTATGTCTCAGGTCATGAAATCTGAAATCAGAGATATCCGATGCATTTAAAGCTTGCTCAAAATCGCTGCGATTGATATCGGTAAGCCGTTTGCCACCCACGGTGAATACGTATTCGCATGACATGTCACATTCACGTAGAATCCGTACCGCCTCTTCATTCAATGGCAGTGGTCTAGCCTTGCCTGATTTGGCATTCTCAGCAGTGACTATCGCGTTACCAGTTTCAAAATCCACATGCTCCCACGTCAGCGATAAAATCTCTCCGCGCCTTGCTCCGGTAAGCAGGGCGAAGGAGACTATTCTTCGCATGATGTCGGTCTTCAGGCTGTCGATTAAATCTCTGGCCTGCCACTTCCTGATCCACCGAACCCGAACCTTCGGCTCTCTTAGCTCAGGCACGTATGGCCGGTGGTCAATCCATCCATGCTTCAAAGCCAGAGAGAACGCCCGGATGATAAATGCCCGGTACCGGTTAACGGTTCCGTTAGCCAGCGGCTTCTTTGACTTATGCCTGGAGTGCGTCGGCATCATCTTTGCGATTTCGTATCCCTGAATCTCGGTAATCACCCGGCCCCTGAAAACCTTAAGCCAGTACCTGGCATAACCCTTCTTATTTTCGTATGCGTTCTGCTCTTCGGCATCCTTCAGAACGAGCGATATTATTTCATCAAAGTAATGAACCGGCTTCCTGTCCAGTCTGCTCACATCCCACAGCTCATGCTTTAACTTGTCGTGGTACTCCTTCGCTTTGACCTTCTCCGCGGTGCCAGCAGAGCGTCTAATTCGCGTTCCGTCCGGTGCTGAGATATCAATCCAGTAGTTTTTACCTCGTTTATAGATCGGCATTTCATTGACTCCTTACCGACCACAGCCAGCCGGAAGACATTGTTAGGTGTTTTAGTGAAATTTTCCACGCTTTCTTCGTTAGCCCTCCATGACCCTCCGACCTTGAACATGTGGAATCGGGCAGGGTCGCGATAGATAGTGCTGGGCGACACGCAGATACGCTCTGCAAATGCGCGTAGCTTCATGAATGGCTCTTTATCCACGGTTTCCTCCTGAAGAAAGATTTCAAGCGCTGAATGCTCAGATTGCATAAGCACTTAAAACGTTTCCTATTAGCTCGGCCTCTTGTGCATTTATGTTCACTGGGCACGTTACGTAAACAACAATCCCTCTCTCAGGAAGAGGGATGGGGATGCGCATAGACACACAAGAGACATGCTGCTCTTTGGTCTTTGCAGGCTTTTTATTCATCCCGCTACCTTGGGCATATCTCATTGGTTTTGATGCAGGGTTCGCTATTTTTGCGTATTTACGCCAGTAGTGTCGGTAGCTAAGAAGGGTGTTCCTGGCTACTCTCTCGTTGTAAACTTTGTCAACATCCACATCTTCAATGGCAGTTCCAGACCCCAAATTTTTGGATAAAAAGCTAAGGACGGTCATGTGATGTGGTGGTGGATTTACTGATCGTGATACAAATTCAATAACGTCCCCAATTGTTTTAGCTTCCATATCTATGCTTTCCTCCGGGCAAAAATAAACCGTCTTATTCGGCGGCCATGATGATGTAGCGTTACAGAAGCTTCTTGCTGATAACGCGGTAAAGGTACGGCTGACGTGATTCGTGAATGGAGTTCTTGTTGAACATGATTTTCAGGGCGTCGGCCTTGCTTTCGTGCACCGATACGACTTCCTCAACTTTTACTACCGACCTTCTGTGATGCCTGACGAGTATGTGAACCCGCATTGGTTACTCCTTGCAAAATAAGACTCTTATTCGGCACCTTCGGTGATGTCGTAAAACTGTCCGTACGTTAGTTTTTGGAAGTTGTCAGGAATGACAACCTCTCTATGGCGATCTTCCTTATCGTTGGGGATTGCAAATAGAAGGGTGTCGTCGCGAGTTGGGTGCTTGCCGCCGTATGTGCTCAGCATCGCCATACCGAATCCGCTATTTCCGGCTCGACCTCCAATGCCGGTACGCATGATGTCGTAATGGTTGATGATGTAGGATTGCCAGATAGGCAGGTCTTTTAGTTTCTGGTTGGCGTCAGCCTTCACCTTGTCCAGCTGCTTGTTATATTCACGACCCTCCTTGGTGTTTCCTTTCCCTCTGGCGATAACAACTCGCTTACCTTCAAAAGAAAGCTCTTTCTTGACTGTCACCAGACAGGGAAACTCAAATCCTTTTTCCCACACAAATGACTCAAGCAGATCTCCTTTGTCACCCCAGCGGCTATTGTTTGTCCAGGCTATAGCTCCAACACTCTCTATTGCGGCTTCAAGAATGTCGTTTCTCTGTTCATTTATAGTGTTGTAGCCATCGATGAGTGACTTCACTTCCGGACCTTCAACGAGATAGTAATCGTAGTGTTTGCTCTGATCTGACATATTCCCTCCAAAAAAACGCCCGCACAGTGGCGGGCTAAATAATCAATCCGAACTCTGACGCCAGTCTCCTGTGTCAGAGCGGTGCTGGATTGCACCCAACAGCCTACTCAGGGAGTGGGCTGTAAGTTGCCGTCTACACAAAACACTGGCCACTGTCGCAGAACTGGATGAGGTCCATTTGCGTGTTTTTACCGCCACTCGGTTTAAGGGGGGCCTCCGCCAGTGGCACTCCGTACTTTGTGAGCCAAAGGTGTGGCCATAATTTCTGAATCTCCTTTTCATGAGCGCACGCTCTAGCGAAGTCTTCAGGTACGTTATTCTTCATGAAAAGCCACAGGTCATCATCGCGGTTCGGGCACATCCAGCATAGAGAGGCTGGAGGGGTAGGGAGTCCGTAATCCTCAACGCACTGAATAGCCATTTGCTTTGTCATCATCATTTCTATCAGAGGGTAACGACGCTGCCATTTCCCCGCGGGGAATTTAGCACGGCGCTGAGCCTCTTCAATGCTGATTCCAAGCCATGTATCTACGCCGCGTTCAGTAAGATATTTCTCTCCGTATCTTTGATTAAGGAACCGGTGAATGACCTCTGTCTTCCACTTAATTGAACAGAAGGCAGGCTGCTTTCCTGAACACTGACCTCTAATATCTCTGCCTTCGTATTCAGTGAAATACCCAGGCAGAGGGGCATCCTCATCGGAACCTATAAGGTCATAGGTGGCATACTTACTCTTGGGGATAATATGGTACTCAACCCCCATTTCTTCACAGAGAGGGGCGATGTACTGTCTCTGATACTCGAATACGTTGCTGGCCTCTCGCTCGGTATCGGACATGACTATAATGTCTGGCTTTGGTAGCACACCTGCGTGGATTAGGCAGATGATTGCATTGCTTTGCGTGCCCCCCCCTGATGAAAGAACGTTGAAGCGTTCTGGTCGATGGGTGAATTCTTTCTGCGGAATGAAACCTTTGGTAAACCCTGGCATAAAAACCTCCGGGCACAAAAAAAGCCCTAAAGGGCCGTTTAATTTTCACTGCCCGCTTAGAGCAGTCGTTAGTTGATAGATTTACTGCCGCATGGGCATTAAAAAAGCCGCAGTGTTAGCGGCTCATTAGTCAATCATTGCTATCATTCCAAGAACAAAGCTCGCCGATATGCAGATGACAACCAGCGCCCCTGTCAAACCGCCTATCCCCATGCCAACGCCGCAAGCCAGACCGGCTGTCATCATGCAGCACATCCTACCCCTCACTGCTCACCTCCTTTCCCCAGCGCGTCATACTGGTTAGGTGTTGTGTCGATGGGGTGGTTGATTGCAGGAGGTAAGGGGAGTGGCATCCAGTGAGTTACGCGTCCACTGAGTGCTTCACCGCCCCATTCATCACCATTCCATGAGCAATTCCACTGATAATGGCTTTTCCCCAGGCTGTTTTGCTCCTCGACATAGCACCAGTACCGACCTCCTTCCTCCGGCATCCTATCCGCGCACGCTATCCAGCCATCATTTCCCTGCTCAGCCTTAAGCGCCTCCCTGCTTGCCTGCCATGCAGACCAATAACCCTGTAGCACAGGGTCGTCATAAACATCTGAACCGGGGAAGATGCACTTATTGAAACCTATGCTTTTGCTACATGCGCCCGTCCTTTTTGCCCACGCCTCAAACTGCTCGCGCTCGCTCATTTGGCCTCCTTACTTTCTTCCGGTGGCAGGCTGGCGCAGTACGTCAAAATTCCAAGATGAGTAATGTGGTAGCCTTTGAAGGTAATACCCCTGTCTTTAAATTCGATGTACTCAAGATATCCATCATTTGCCAGCTGCTGCACAACCTTTGATTTAGACTGAAATAGTGGGAATGGGCTTTCTTTAAGCGCGTGTGCGATATCGGCCTCCCAAGCCCTTTCCAGAATTGCCAGCTGCTTTTTATTCATTTGGCCTCCTGAAGCTGCAAGTAGACGATCATTGCATTGCGCAGAGGATTATCTCCCTGCCAAAGATGTTTAAAATCTAGCTCTAAACCATGCCCTGTTATAACCCCACCAAGAGCGCATGGCTCTCGTCCACTTTCGAGAATGATGCTGATGTTATTTTCGACGATAATCGGCCATGCGTCGGCGGCGTTGTTGCAGGGGTCGAAGGCCTTCCATCCGGTGCAAATTCCTTTATGTCCACCAAAGTCGGCATACTCATGGATAAATACTTCTCCACTTGACTTCTTTACCGTCAGGCCATCACGTGCAACAAGCTTCCCCACCGCTTCATTAACGCTTACATCACTCATCTTGCTGTAATCCATCACGCGTCCCTCTGTTTTCTGAGCATCTTATCAAGGTGCCGGTTTTGGTTAACTGAAGGGAAGCTGTTTCGCTGCATCAGCTCTTCCTTTGTTGGCGCAGAATCTTTATTGCGCTTCCCGCCAACGCACACCGTTCTGTATGTAGCTTGCTCGCTTCTCATGCTGCCTCCGTTTTCACAACATCTATTGCGCAGCCGGGCAACAACTGAACTGCCGGGCCTTCACACTGGTTTCCCCAAACATCAAATCCATGCGATGACTGCCTGGCGAATAGCTCAATGCGCGGAACATCACCGAGCAACTGCATCAGTTTTTCGCGCACGATATCCGGCTTGCGGGAGTTCTCCAGCCTCGGCGCGGTGACATGCTGGCAGATGGAAGCATCCATCCTCTCAGGCAATTTTCCGCGCACCGCAAACAGGCAATCTTCACTATTAGCCCGGGTCAGGTGGCCCATGCCGATCGCGCTGTTACCCTTCACGCGGTTCGTCTTGTGCCAGGTGAAGCCCTTCATGGTCATCAGGCGAAACCCCCACGCCTCGATAACTTTCAGCGCCTCTACCGGCTGCGTTGGCACCCACCACATGGCCAGCAGGCAACTATCTGCAGCCAGATCCCAAACCGGAATCCGGCAGATATCCTGCACGTTCATAACCGTATATTTGAACCCCGCGCCGCGGTCACCGTCGGCTGCTTTGTCGCGGTAGGACCACGGCGGATCTGCATAAATCAGGGTGTACTTGTTGGTCATGCCGCCTCCCGTCGGGCGAGCATTTTCGCCTTTCTTTTTCTACTCTCGGCATGCCTCTTTTTCATTCGCTCAGAGGTGCAGCTTCTGTTCTTTTCAGAGATGTAATTCAATCCCGTTCGATGGGCGTGCTTGTTGTTGTCGGCCATAGAGCACCACTCAAGGTTTTCAACTCTGTTGTCTTTTTTGTTGCCGTTGATATGATTTGCTACAAATCCATCAGGTGGCTCGCCGATAAAAGTTGAGGCGACAATTCGGTGAACAAGGTAATGAGTTTTGACGCCATTTTTGCATAGTCCTATCGAGCTATATCCATTCGAATGGTCGTGCAGCTTTAATTGCTTACCGGCTCGCACCCGCCCAAATCTATCAATCCTGTCAACTGAGCGAATTTCCCCGGATGAGCAAGCTTCGTAAAGCCCCTCATAGCCATTAATTGGCTTCCAAATACGCTGATCTAATGGCGTGTTACTTCCGGTATAGTCATTCATGCCGCCTCCTGCTTTACTCTGTTCAGTTCTTCCGCAACACGCTGCGCCTTGAGTAGGTTTCTGATAACAGAGAGGCCGGGATATACCCAGCCTCTTTTAACGATTGAATAGACAAGCGTAACGCTGCCTACTCGGATGTCTGCGTATGGGTTGTCCACGGTCACACCTCCCCTTGTTCAATGCGTAATGTTCTGCTCATTTCAGTCCATCCTCGTGTGTCCGTATCGGCCAATGTAGCGACGCTCTTCGGTGTAGGCAGGCTGCCTCGGGCCAACTGTCTGCCATGCTGGACGAAAAGAAGCCTCATAGTTGTCCTGCCAGACCCGGTTAGCCCACAGCTCATCCATGAGCCGCTGCTCGCGCTGCTGCTTGCTCTCGACCTCATATTGGGTGCCTAGCGTTTTATCCAGGTGTGAGAATAAGCCAGCCAGCACCTCTTCTTTGGTGCCGGAGCGTTTTGGTGGGCGCAGATATCCCGCCCCGGGTGAAGAGGTGCTCATTGGAGACTCCAGTTATTAAATGGCGTGAATGGTGTGGCGCTGGAACGGCAGGGTTATAGGTGCAAAGGGGATCTCATCGTCGAAGTTCATGGGCGGCTCACTGACTGCAGGCAGCTGCTGCGGTCTTTGTGCGGTGCGTGGTTGCTGCTGCGCTGCCTGACTAGATGAGCGCGGCGGCAGATCGATATCCCTTACCAGAATCGTAGGCGTCTGCGCCTGTGAGCCGTCATTGCGCTTCCATTCCTCGATAACGAACTCTCCCGTCACCGTTACCTTTACGCCCTTCAGAATCGAAGCTGAGAGCTTCTCAGCCATAGCGCCAAACATCTTGCAGTTCAGCCAGGATGTCTTCTCGTTGTCGCCAAATCCGCTTTTGGCCGGGAGGGAGAATTGTGCGATATGCTTGCCGTTAGGGGTGACGCGGACAACCGCGTCTTTCCCCACGTTGCCGGAGATAGTGATAATGTTGATAGCCATTTATGCCGCCTGAGTTTGTTGCTTGAGTTCTTTTCTTCTGATTGTCGTCACTTCTCGACACTTTTCCTGATGCTCAGGGAAGCCATCAAGCTCATGCCATACGGCCTGATATCGGTCAGTCAGCTTTGAAGTATCGGTTTCAGAATTGGCGTAAGATGAGAATCCTTTCAGAACAGCATCAGCGTTTATCGTCTGCTTGGCGTGAGCATTGTTTTGCTGATGCTTCAACTCATCAGTATCAGCATCCTTTGAATCATCAATGCCAAACAGGCCGTTAAGGCAGTATTTACGAGCATAGGAGCTGGTTGCGCCAGTTACCTGAGCTGAGTCCATTCCCTTCTTTTGTGCCTCTTCTCGAGCCATTGCAGTAGCAGAATGAGAGGCCTCACCATCAGTTATCGTGGCGACTGCCTTTACATAAAACCGGTCTCCGATCTGGACTATCTCATCACTGATAGACAAGAAGAGGCCGTCAAGCAGCGGCTTAACAGCCTCGAGGATGTCCTCACAGCTGCGGTATCTGTAATTGCCGAAAGTGTTCGTCTGCCCCTTTGGGGCGACAAGCTCGCTTTGAATTTTTGCGAGGCGCGAGAAAAATTCTTTACTCATACATTCCCATCCTTTCTGCTTGTTGCTCACTGCGGTAATCAGCAATAGCTTCCTGCGCTGCCAGTTCGTGAGTCATTTCAGGTTCGCCGATCACATCCTGCATCAGCCGCACAAAAGCATCGTCATCCCATCGCTCTAACGCGCTCATGCTGCCTGCTCCTGTGCGATGACTGTGTAGCCCTGCTCTGCCAGCCACTCCAGCACTACAGCGCCGTCCAGCTGCATCAGAACCTCACGGGTGTCTACTGTGCCATCGAGAACAACGCCTTCCAGCTCGACTACCTGATTACGCTGGCTATCGAGGTAGCCATGCACGCTGTCACATTTACATTTAATCTTCATAGCTCAACTCCTGGGTGAGCGAGGGCCGCCGCGTAGTGGCTGCCGGTGTGGAAATAGGGTGGGGTGGTGCTACATCGAGAATGGGACGCGGATGTATTTGCGCTTTTTCAGTGGGAAGTAGAGATATCCCCAGAATGAGTCTTCGCTTGGATAGTTAGTATGCTGCTCAACGAGCACATAAGGCATCCCGTGAATCGTATCTTCTTGCCTCTCGAACGGCCTTTCATTCGTGATTTCAACAATGTCTGGAAAATCGAGGTGGCAATCGTCGTAATAATCCTTAACGCGTTTTATAAAAGGCACTAATTCCATATCCACCTCAGTGCGTCAGCGGCAGCCCGCGACCGTTTAATAAGACCTCAACCACACCATCACGAATCTGAAGGCTCTCCAGCACCGTATGGATGTAGAGACACTTCTTGTCGTGCTTAACCGCTGATACGCGGTAGGTGCGTCCCTGATGGAGTACGTGCATGCCAGGCTCAACACACTGGCGGATGATTGGCATGTGGCCATAGTGGCTATGCATCTGGATCCTCCAGTTTTACGCCGGGGATATCGCCTGATAAAATCAGGTTATAAACATCAATGCAGTCTGTATAGGTAATGTCTGGTAGGCTTTTATGTAGAGCATCGATGATTTCTTCACGCTTACGCCCTGCTTCGTTTATATGCGGGCGGAAGGACCAATTTCCTGTCCGAAGCACGCTCTCAACCTCTGGGTGATGCTGGTTATTAGTCTTGCGAGTGATGAATATGGTGTGTTCTCCAATGTAAGCCGCTTTACCAACAAGCACTTCACTTCCATCTGAAAAAACGGCTTCACACTCCATATCCATCGGCGGCAATCCCTGCCCATCCCAAACCGGCTTATTAACCAGCATCTCTTTGCTGGCAGCGAGAGCGGCCTCGTATTCATCGCGAGTTACACTTTCAGTGCGCATTGGGTCACCTGCTGCCCTCTCTCTAACAGCCTCTTCAGCAAAATTCATCCCGTACTCAAGGCCGCAGTCTGCGTCCCAGTTACCATGCTCGTCATAAAAGTCGATGTTAGCCTCATCAACAAAACGATGGCATTCAACAGCACCTTCAGGCCAGCCGCCAAACGCGGGCAAGTCGCGTACTAAAATCTCAATCAGCTTCATGCCTTCATCTCCGTTAAGTGACCGAAGCCAGCGATATGCATCTGCCAGCGGTTAAGAGTAATCTGCTCACGCGGCTTATCTACCGACGTCAACCGCCACTGGTTATCGTTGAGTGCACAGCGCTTTACGGTGTACTGCTTGCAGTTGTGGGTGACGGTCAAAGGGCTGCCGCCAATCTCGATAGTGGACATAATCATCTCCCCGCTTATCGCCGCGGCGCGGAACGTTGAACAATTAACTCGCGTGTCTGTTGCCAAAAAAGAAGCCCACCACATGGATGAGCTTTTGTTTGGGCAAAAAGAAACCCGCCGGAGCGGGTCTATTCAGTTGGTGGCTTAGGTTTAGGCATCCAGTGCGTTACCTCCCTTACGCACTCTCTGTATTGATATTTTCTTTCTCCATTCATCACGTAAAAAACTCCAGCACCGCGCCACTTTCCGTCAGGGAATAGAATTGCAACTCCTGTATCAAAACAGGGTTCTCCATCAGCATCAGATGTAAATGCAACAAGAACCTCTCGAGGGTAACCTGGCTTATTGTCACTGCACTTAATCCACTCCATCCTCTTTCCCCTCTCTGTATAAGAAACCCGACCGGGCTAGCGGTTACTGACCCAATGCCTTATCAATCGCAGTTTCGACCTGAGCCAATAAGCACTTGGTCGGATTTAAAGAGCCTTGTTCTGCCTGATATCCGGCAGCGTGTAGTTGATTTCTCATTCTCAAGCACGCCTCTAGAAGATCAGGTGCCGCTTGCATCAAATTTATATCCCTGCGGTCAATGACCGTGTCATCAAACGTGAAGTAAACCCCATCGTCATTAAACCCAGCACCTACCACGCTCCATGGCCTTTTCATCTGTGGAAAATCACTCATCTCTCCCCCTCATCCCCTGCGTCGCCGCTATGAAATATTTGGCTGTGTGGTCAGGGTTACCAGCCCCATGCATACGACTGTCTTTGCTATTCAATCGCCTGCATCCACCACACACCAAATACCTCAGTAAAGCCGCGCTAGGCGGCCTCAGAATGTCATGCTGACCACATAACCCCGACGCACTAACTCACCAACAGCCTGTGAATGCTTCCTTTTTGCTTCGGCTTCTGCCTTGCGGGCGCTTTGAACAGCTTTAGCCGCATCACTGACAAGCCGCTTTAATACGGCATCGCTTAACTTATCCATATCTCACCCTCTGTTAGATTTGCCGTCAGCCCCTAGTGAAGGGAGCCAGCCAATAAAAAAGGCCGCCTAAGCGACCAGTTGAATTAATGCCGGGATGTTTATCCACGCCCGGCACGTGGCCTTTGCTTTCCACAGTCAAAGGAAACTGATATGTTGCTCATTCCACAGTCAATATAGGAATATTCTTATGTCGAGATACATAGTTAGGGTTGAACTGCGTGGTGCTGATTCGGAAGACTATGAAAGGCTTCACGAAAAAATGGAAGCCAGAGGTTATAGTCGTGATATTCAGGATTTTGATGGAACTGTGTTCAGGCTTCCTACTGCCGAGTACACCACCCTAAAAAACTCAACCGTTGATAATATAAGGGAAGAAGTCAAGGGGATTGCTGGAAGCGTCAGGCCTAATTATTACCTGTTAATTACTGAAGCGGCTGACATATCATGGTGGCTGGCTAAGAAGTAGGCCCGCAACCGCCGTCAGCAGCTTCACCAGTAAAAGACTTTCTGCGCTGAACTTCGTATCTCAGTGCTTTAATCGAAACGTCCAGGGCATCTGAAAAGCTGATGCCTTCTTCATCCGCCAGTTCCTGCACAACCTTTCTTAACTCATTATCCTGATTATCCATATACCGTCTCTTTTAAATAAGTGGAGTAGATTTGCCGTCAGCCCCTCGTGAAGAGCCGCTGGGAAATCTGCCCCGTTGCCAGGGCAGCCGAGTTTTCAGCCTTCGCTGTTACCTGCTACATAAGTCCTCCGATCCAGTATGCCGCGTCGAAAAGGGTGGCAGCGGCTAGCCATGCGTGTGTATTGCCCTTGCGGGCTTAAAGATACTGATGAAGTCAGCTCTTGAAATGCTGACGCCGGGCATCGCGTATCTGTCTAAGCTGATGCTCTGTTGCGCCTTTGTGATGATTGCTGATGTGACACACCGGTGTGCGTGGGTCGAAGTCCTCACCGCAAACCGGGCAACGAATGGCGTTTTCATAAGCCGACTCAGCGAGCTGTAACTTGCTTGGATTTGCGATGCCCAGCTGCGAAGATAGCTACTTCTGGTAAGCAGCTTGCGCCGCCGATACTGGTGTCACGCAGACTACCGAGCGAAGTGGCTCGCAGTACGCGGTTGCTGCAATCTTCTGACAGGCGTGAAAATGCACGCTCTATCTTCTGGCAATACTCTTTGCGCTCTCGGTGCTCAGCTGCGCGTTTAGCCTTGTAACGCTGTCTTGAGTTCATAAAAGTGTCCTCAGTAAGTGCTTTGGTGTTTCAGGCTGCGTGACATTGTGGCTCGCATCGCAGCAGCGCCTACTGCCATCCCGCTTCGCATGTCATCTGCGCATGACCTTGCGTTACTTTTTGGCGCGGAGCCTGAAACCCGAAGCACTTTCTTCGGCCTCCCCGCAACAGGGAGGGATCATCTTTTTAAATAAGCAGCCTGACTTCCTGTCTGGCGCGGCTCAACTTCCTGCGCCGCATCGATGTTTCGTTTCGATGAGTTAAAATTACAAGATAGTTTGTAATATGTAAACAAGAAATATTGTAATTAATGACATGAAAAACAAATATCGTTGTTTTTTAACGATATTTATTTTTGTTTTAGGTGGGGTTATGGCTTGGTGGTGCAGGTTCCAACAATGTCGCCAACAAAGGCTTTGGTTGAGCTGCCAATGGTCGATGAGTTTATGACCTTGGTGTACATTACTTTGTTGTCTTGTGTGATAGACCAGGTCTCTATCGTGGTCTTTTCCAGGTCCTTGTATATCCCCGTCATGGTGTTGTCAGCGAGCGGGATATACATAAGACCAGAGCCGACCAGGCTTGATCCGACATTGAATAGATTAGCCTTGTCGCCATCAATAGCTATCTGAAAAACTCCATTAGTGATGCGGTCCGTTGAAAACTCATATTTATCGAGCTCCATAGCACCGTAGCCATGCAAGTTAGAAACGACCCAGCATTGCGCAGAGGCTGCCAACGGTGACATCATGGCAATACCAAGAATTAAGCTTCTCACAACTTCTCCTAGATGTATTTGATGCGTCCTTCGACGACGACGCCAATAATCTTGCAATTCCCATTGATAGGAATAAGGGGCCATGATGGATTGAGGCCTTTCAGATACTGCTGCCCGCCATCGATAACCAGCTTTTTAAACGTAGCCTCATTAGCATCAAGGAGCTTCGCTACCACAAGGCTGCCGTTCTTGGCTTCACGCCCGGTATCTACCAGCACCAAATGCCCTTCAGGGATACTTTGGCCCACTGGAGACGTCATAGAGTCACCTTCGACACGAAGCCAAAACCCATCTCCAAGAAGATGCGTGTCTGACTCGATCCACTCACTTATTTGACTCAGGTCATAAGGCTCGCAGGCCTCTGACCATTCACCCGCGCTAACCCAGCTGATCAATGGATATTTCCCTTTCGGCTCATTCTTCCCTACGAATGTAACATTAGAATGCCCCGTCCCATCAAGTAGCCATTCTGCTGATACACCCAAAAAGGATGCCAATTCCGGCAAGTAACGAGGGCGCTTAGTCTTCCCTCCTTCAAGTTGTTCAATAGCTTGCTGTGAAGTTCCTACTTTTTCGGCCAGCTCTGTCTGAGTCAGTCCAAGCTGCTCTCTTTTAGCCTTAACGCGGCTCGCGATGCTCATATTTCACCTCAGTTATTGACCCCCTGATGCTTACAAGAAATCCTGTATTTGACAAACAAGATATTTTGTAATTAAATACAAGAAAGTTTGTTGGAGGAACTGCAATGCAAACTATCAAAGAGCGCTTAAAGAAAAAGCGACTTGAGCTCGACATGACACAAGCCGAGTTGGCCGAGAAGGCCGGAGTAAAGCAGCAGTCCATTCAGTTGATTGAGGCAGGAGTTACTAAACGCCCCCGTTATCTGTTTGAACTGGCTAACGCACTCGGATGTGATCCAGCCTGGCTCTTATACGGAAAGAAGCCCGGTAAAGCAGCATAGCAACACCGCTCTTTAACAATTAGCTCGCCAGCCTGTTACGGGATGGCAAACACAACCGCATCAATGGATGCGAATAAACAAATTTAACTAACAGGAATTATCACAAATGGAAGACTTAACAACACGCAACAAAGCCAGCGCTCGAAAAATTGAGAGCTGGATTCTAAACCGCATCGCGATTCTCGGAACCACTCAGGTGGCTGAGCATCTCGGGGTGAACAAGTCATCCGTCACTCAGTGGAAAAAGCACTACATCCCACGCATGGCTGCTCTTCTTGAGTTCATTGGATACGCCATTACTGACGATGACATTTCTCGTGTTGTGGTGGGACTGGCAGATCTGCTGGAGGAAAGGGGATTAGGAAAGAAAAAGCGCCCTGCGGTAACAGAGCGCTCTGACCAAATCCAGATGGATTTTTAACAACATTTCACGAGGTCAATTATATGCGAAACAAAGGCTTTCATCCACATGAAACGCATAAAGATGTGAAGCGTTCACGCTACCTCCAGTCTATCGACAGAGAAACCACCCTGCATTTTGCGTCAGTAGCCAGAACTGAGCTGTTCAAAGCTGAGGCGCGGAGTTTATTGCCTCAGTTACCGAAAGAAGAAGGGTTCACTTTCATCCCTAATGCCTTCCTGGAAAGGCTTCTGAAAGAGGATCTATCGGTCGCGCAGTTCAATTCAGTTTTAGCCATTTTCCGTCAAGGCAGGTAGCGATGAGCAATACAGCAAGAGTCTACGATTTCAGCGCCGCACACGAGCGCAGGAGTTCACGGATGGAAAACCAAAAGCAGGGGCATTTTGCCTTGTTCAGGAGCCTTCTGTCCAAGGATTGGGCCAATGACACTGCCAAGTTCTCCCTTTGGGTGAGGATCATCGGAATGGCTCAATACAAGCCCCGTACCGTCGATTTTGACGGGGTAAAGTGGGATTTGCAGCCAGGTCAAATGGTCACGAAGATCCCTTATTTAGCAAGAAAGCTGAAGGACTCTCAGGGCAATGAGAAATCAGCCAAGCAAGTGCGCGACATGCTCGAATTTTTCGCCAAAGAAAAGATGATCACCTTTGCCGGAAACCGCCACGGAACTGTGATTACGGTCATAAATTACACGGATTATCAGGCCGATTTTGAGGTAACAAAGCAGGTAAGTAACGAGGTAACAAACAAACCCAGCAACCACGCGGCCTGTGGCATAGCTGAGGTAACAAAGAAGGTAAGTAACGAGGTAGAGCAGAGTAAGAAGTTATTAGAACAAGAATATAAAAACATTACCCAAACCCACGAAGTGGGCTTGTCTGGTGATGAGAAATTAACACCCCGCCAGAAGGGCACTAATCCCCGGGCAAAGAAAACCAATCCCCGTGCATCAGTCCCAACATTCGACCGGGAGCGCTTCAAAGATACCTGGAACTGCAAAGCCCGTCAGTTCGGCCTCCCTAGCATTCTCAGTATCACCACCACCACCGAGGATGGCATCAAGCGACTCTGGCAGTCCTACCTGAAGCAGTGCAAGGAGCTTGGCAAAGAGCCTCGCGATATTGACACGTTCATCAACGGTTACATCGAGTTTGGCTACAAGCCTACAGACTGGGCTTGCGGAGCAAATCCTACCGGCAAGAAGTACGGCATCGATACCGCGCTCCGGCAGAAAAATATTGACCAGATTCTGGCGGAGGAGGGCTGATGGAAAGTTACGAATTTGAATACCAGCTCATCGGTTCGATGATCATGAAAGGCGACCATATCGACTGCCGCGACATCGCCGGGAAGCTCCCAGCCGTGGCGTTTGATAACTTCCACCTTCGCAGCATGTATCAGGCAATCGTCACGCTGCTGAACAAGGCCGAGCCAATCGACATGTTCACGGTGCAGGGAGCAGTACCGGCGGCTACAAAGGACCTGGTTCTTGATGTCGCTACCAAGACGATTAGCGCCGCAAACATCAGGGGGTGGGCAAAGCGTGTCCGGCAGTGCTGGATGATCCGCAAGGGTGTTGAGGACTTGCAGAACGCGGCAAAGATTCTCGCAGCGGCAGGAACTCACGACATCAACGAACGCATTGCTGAGGCTACCGGCATCGTAGGCAGATTGCAGTTCGAAACCAACGACAGACTGCCACGGCGTATCGCAGATCTGATTCCCGACTATCTGGAGGTTCTGGAAGAGCGCCTGAAGGGTGAGGAGTCCGGGCTGTACCTCAAAACGGGCATTGAGCCGATGGACGCGGAGTACGGCGGATTTGACCGAACTGACCTGATCGTCATCGCCGGCCGACCTGGCATGGGTAAGACCGAGCTGGCAATCAACATCGCCAACTCAATCGGCCGGCAGAAAGGCGTTGGGCTTCTGATCTCGATGGAGATGTCTGAAACGCAGGTCGTTGAGCGTCATATAGCTGACCGTGGAGGCTTGTCAATCGGAGCGCTACGTAACCCTTTGGGAATGAGGCAGGAAGATTACACGAAACTGACAGCGGCTACAGGGATGCTTCTGGACGAAGATAACCACGTCCTTACCGGCTCGTTCACCACGGACGAAATCATCAGCCATGCAGAACGGATGAATATGGACGGCGGACTTAGCTTTCTCGCCATCGACTACCTGACGCTTATCGACATGCCTAAAGCCGAGCGTTCTGACCTGGCGATTGCTGAGGTTACCCGCAAGATGAAGCAGTTCTGCCTGCGAAACAAAGTGCCTGTAGTCCTTTTGGCGCAGCTAAACCGCAACGTTGACGGGCGAGGAGACAAGCGACCAAACATGGGTGACTTGGCTGGCTCAAGCTCCATCGAAAAGGATGCAGACGTCATCATCTTCCCGTACCGCGATGAGGTCTATAACGAAAACAGCGACCTGAAAGGACTCGCAGAAATCATCGTCGGGAAATACCGCTCCGGCCAGCCAAAGACCTTCTACATGGAATGGCGCAACGGCCACTTCGTGAACATCGATCAGCAGGATGCAGCCAACCGCTTTGCAGAGAACGAGCGACAGGCTGCTAAATCCAATTCCTCCAACTGGAGAGGCTAAATGAAACGAATTTCCTACCTTCAGCAAATCATTAGCTACATCGCAGAGCATCCAGGCTGCCACTCAACCGACATTATCGCCGGTACCGGGCTGAATAAATCAACCGTCAACGGCACGCTTAGCAGGCTCGTAATCGACCAGCGTGTCCGGCGTGAAGGATTTGAGAAGCAGTACCGCTATATCGCCGTAGATAAACCGGCCCCAAACGGCAGGGTGAAGCCCGAGCCAAAAGCTGAAGGGGTAAACCTCCACGCCATGTTTAACAGCCTGCTCATGGCAGCCCGGGAGAACAGAGCATGAACGAAGCTCGCAACACCCGTGAAATCATTGAGCAGGAATATGCAGAATTTCCGGAGACCATCCTTAACGCTGAACTCTGCCGCGCAATGGCCCGCATCGAAGGCCGCAGCATCAAGCAGGCACTGAAGGCATTCGCCCGCGACCGTATCAGCAAGGTCGAATCTAAGCCCCTCAAAGGCGCTCTGGAGCAGATGGCAGTCAGCATGTTTCCTGAGACTGAGATAGCCCGTATTCGTGCCTGTGTAGGCCGTATGGAGTCGGCGCTGGTCAAGACATTCGGAGTGAAGAGAGCATGAAGAAACTCACGAAGGCCCAGCGCGCTTTCCTCATCTCCATCCACAAAGGCGCAGTAGAGCGCAATTCAGCCCACACCATCGGCAACAC
Organism: Pseudescherichia sp.; assembly: GCF_031998825.1. Classification (GTDB taxonomy): domain Bacteria; phylum Pseudomonadota; class Gammaproteobacteria; order Enterobacterales; family Enterobacteriaceae; genus Pseudescherichia. The sequence continues at coordinate 84,754 of NZ_DAMACX010000011.1, read as the reverse complement.
ATTAAACAAACTAGGCCTGCTCAATTACTCCTACGGCACTCGTCAGTGGTACGTAACAGCAGCAGGCATTGAGCAGATTTCGAAGGGGGAATAATAAGATGAACAAAGAGCAGGCTTGTGAATTTATGTTCGGCAAGTACCGCCCGGACGACATGAAAAGCAACGAAGGCAAGACTGAATATTTGATGCGTGTGCTTGCTGAGCGTGACCAACTGGCGGCGGAGAATGCGGCGCAGCGTGAATACCGTCCACAACCGAGTGGTGCGGCGATGATGGAGGCTCTTGATGCGTTCTATGAGTACCACGAGGATGTGCCAGAGCAGGGAATGATGGCGGCATTTGAAATCCTTTGCTGCAAACGACCTCAAGCTCTCGCTACCGACGCCTGGCAGCGCGAGCAGATGGCGAGGGGTGTGGAGGCGTTTGCCACCGCGCAGAGGGATTTGGCCGGGCGGCACCCAGGGTCAACAAGTGCCGCGTACCGCTCTGATATCGCATCGACGGCTACTGTGTTTGCAGCCCATCTGCGCAACGGGGAGGCTGTATGAGCGACAAATACGCAGCGCTGATAGCAGCGAAACCTTATGCGTTACGATTTTCTCGGCTTTGGGAAAGATACGATGAAGCCTGTCACGGCAACGCCGAGCATATGCGCGACATTCTGGAGCTAACTCTTGACGCACTAGAAACCGCCGAGCGACGTATTGTGAACTCTGACCGTGACGTACTGGCCCTGCTGGCAGAGCGTGATGCTGATAAAGCGAAGATAGCTGAGCTGGCAGAGAGCCACAGCAAGCTTCGAGACACATTGGCGGCCATTCACAACACAATCAGAATGGATGGAGGCTATACACCACTGGCAGCAATTCTCAACGCCTCCAAACGAGCGCATGAAAAATCCGCCGCTGCCGCTGCCGCCGCTGGCATCAGCCTGAAGATTGAGGGGGAGTGAGTATGTCCGATCGCCTGGTTATTTTTCTCGTAATCGTACTTATCGGTTTAGTAAGCACCCCTGTTTCAATGGCATTGGCTGACCTTGATGTTCCAGATTGGGCTTTGTTTTCCGGTCATGTGAGCATGTTTTTAGCAGGGCTTATCTGCGCAGAAATTGGAAGGAGGACTAACCCATGACACTGAGCAAAGAAAACATAACCGCAGTAACTGACTTGAAACCAGGTTATTCGCTGGGCGTTGCTGATGTCGCTATATTGCACGAAATGGCCGCCGAACTGCTGGAGCGCCGGGAGCGGGATAAGCAGGAGCCTGTAGCGTGGATGACTACCCGGGAAGGTGATGCCAGTTTCCCGCGGCTTCACAAAGAAGAGTCTCAGGCAGATTATTGGGTAGATTACTGCAATGTTGGACCATCCATCATAAAACACGCGCTCTACGCCACGTCACCAGCGCCGGCAGTCACCGCAGGGCCTGTGCTTTACATGAACCGTTTCTCAGGAGCGTGTTTCACTCTGGAGCAGCAACCAGATGCAGCCACCGATACTGCTGTCTATGTGCCGCTGTATGCCGAGTCTCAGTCGTTCGGTAACACCGAACAACTCAACTATCCGGATATTCCGGATGGTTACGCACTGGTGCCTATTGAGCCTACTACTGAGATGTGTAAGGCATTCGATTATTCAAATGCATGGAAAGAGGTTGATTTTTGGGAAGGTAGCTTTGACCTCGCGAGCGGATGGAGAGCCATGTTAGCCGCAGCACCGAAGCAGGAGAGTGAGTGATGGACGTCAAAGAGAAGATTTTGCAGGTCATGCGTGCACGCGCTGCGCAGGAAGAAAAAGTGCTAGGCGGTCGATACGCCTTCACAATGGCCACATGGAGTCTGCGATTAGCGATGGAGTCTGCCTTTCCGGATGAGGAGTGGAAATCGGCGGAACTCCGTGAGGTGCTTATTGAACTGGCAAAAGAAGGGTTAGTGTCCAAGGATACGTACCGCAGCCGCATTGGACAGGCAGTATGGAAGCTTGAGGTGCGTGATGCCTAAATCTCCAGCCAGGCGCAAAGCATAAAACAGGCCCTTCGGGGCCTTTTAGTTTCTGCATTTTCACCGCATAGGTTATACTGCTACGGTAATGTTTTGTTGCCATAGCAAGGGCTCTATTAGGGGTCTGCAACTATTAGCATCAATGTCGGACTGGGGAGTTGGACATTGTGCTGAATTCTTTGCATTACTGAGGCCGGACGTATACCTTCAAAATCGAAGAGATGCGTTCGGCTTCTTTGTTTCTGATGTGCTGAAAATAGGTTATAATTACCATGCACAGAGCCTGAACAACTTTGTGCATGGAGTCTGAACAACTCCTCCGGCCCGAACAGCCATAGCTCGTGTGTCATAGATGAGAACATATCTATGACGCAACTGAACGCAACATCTCTCCTGTCACAGATGACGAAAGTCACCTGCGATTTTCTGCATTCTGCGTTACCTCTCGGGGGTGGCGTATGAATCTCCCGAAAGACGGCATCAAGCTACATCGTGGCAACCTGAATGCTATAACCCAGCATCTACACCCACTCCTGAACGACGGTCAATGTTTCCGACTTCAACTCAAGCCTTGGCGTGAGAAACGCAGTCTTTCTCAAAATAGCCTTAGCCACGTTTGGTACGAGGAGATCAGTGCATACCTGATCGCTTCCGGCCGCACTGACGCCACCAAGGAATGGGTAAAGCGAAACCTAAAAAAGACCTTTCTCGGGTACGAAGACGTTGAATACACCGACTTCACTACCGGGGAGAAAACGGTAGAACGCCAACTCCGCCACACCTCCGATCTTGATACCGGCGATATGCACCACTTCATGTGCCAGGTGGAGCGGTGGTGTGCGCAATTCGGTCTCGTCCTGACCATCCCTCAAAGCAGCGAATTCCAGGTGCTGCGCGAAAAACAAGACCAGTAAGGAAAGCTCATGGCACTCAAAAGAGATAAACACGACTCCATTTTTTCTGAGCTGGTTCGCGAACGCGCTAACTGGTGCTGTGAAAGTTGCGGTCGTGATTTCAGCACAAACCGCGCATCACTCCATTGCTCACATATCAACGGTCGCCGCCACACCTCTACCCGCTGGCACCCCCTCAACGCGCTGGCCCACTGTGTTGGCTGTCATCGTCGTTTAGGTGAGGAGCCGATCCAGTTCGCCCGCCACGCTGAGTATGAATACGGTGCTATGACTGTTGAGCAGGTGGCCCGCGCCGCGCTGCACCCGATGAAGATTAAGCCGTGGCAGAAAGAGGAGATGTACCAGCACTACAAGCAGGAACTGGCAAGGCTGAAAGCTCTCCGCATCACCGGAATGCTTGGCCGCATCGAGTTCACCGCACCTGACTGGTATCAGCAGAGCATAACCTTGCGAATGGGAGAGGCCGCATGAGCATCGAAACCATTTACTGCATCGGCTACGTGGCTCTCATCGCCGCGCTGGCTATTGGCGACTTCCTGTATAGCCGGAGGGTGGCGCAATGAACCGATCCGAAATCGAGCGCTACCAGCGTGAATCCATCCTACGCACCGGATTCGACATCAACAGACGCGGCCCGGGTGGCACAGCACAGCAGATTATCCGCAACAGTGAGCGCCGAAAGGCAGAGAGAAAGAAAAAGCAGGAGATCCCAGCATGAAAATTGAGTTAACCGCAGAGCAATATCGCTGGATTGATGGCTGGCTCCAATTGTGGGGGGCATGGGTTCAGACCGGACGCATCGATAAGTCGATGATCAACATGATTGCAAAATTTATGGCTACCGTTGAGCCACAGCAGACAAACCGCCCTGTATGCAGCGACGATGACGGCATGCTGATAAGCCAGGTTATTGGGTCTCACCTGAAGGCCATTGACGAAAACGCCTACAAGATGTTGCTGGCGTATTACGTGTACCAGTCCAGCGAAATCCGGATCGCCTCATGGCAGCACGCAATCGCCTGTCCTCGTCTGATGAAGACGCGCGGAGGCAACCAGTATAAGAAACCCAGCATCTCAACCATAAGGCGTGAAGTGAAAGACACACTCAACGCCGCGCTATTCTGCCTGCACCAACCAATGCAAAAAGCGTTCATCGTTCGCGATAATGCGAAGAAAATCGCAAAAAATGTTGTTAACGAGCTTGCTTTTTAATGAACAAATGAGCAGAATAAATCGTATATGTTGCCATTCTTGTGTGTGACATGACATTTTGAATCAATAAAGCCTCGGTTAAATGCCGGGGCTTTTTTATTGCAACAAATCCCGCCAACTGGGATAGGCCGTAGAGCCCACTTCGACCCCTCACATTTCCAGTTTCGCCACTGGCTTTTTTATTCATAAGCGTTGATCTCTCAGCGCCAGAAAGCACAAAGCCCGCACTAGGCGGGCTCGTGAATATGGGCGGCAAGAATCTGCGCTAACAGATTCCTGCCATCTTGCTCATGGTTTGACTCACGAACAAAGACCGAAGGCCCACACCGTCTGATCAGACACGGTGACCTTAAATCGGATTTGTTCAGCTCTCAATTACCTGTATTCCTAAATATGAACAAATCCCCTCTCTGGGGGTGGAAATGAACAAGATGCCATACAAAAGCGATCCGAACTTCTGGTCGATCCTAATCGCTTTCGGCATGACGATCATCGGCGCAATAGCAAGCTACTCATTTAAAGTTCTTGGCGGCGAGGTGTTCAGCTGGCGGACATTGTGCCTTCAGCTAATCGTGTCGATATTCGCCGGATTGACTATGGCTTTAATTGCAGTGCACTACAGCTGGCCTCCTGAAGTTATGGGCGCTACGTGTGGGCTTGCTGGTTGGGCCGGCTCCTCCTTCATCAAGTCTCTTGAAAAGCGCTTCTTAAGCAAAGTTTCCGGGAAGGAGGAAGCTAATGACTAAAGAACAATTCATGAAGGCGGCCGGGGTAAGCGCCATCCTGGCTGATAAGTGGTACTCCCACATCGTTGCGACGATGCAAGAATTTGGCATTAGCACGCCAAAGCGGCAGGCTGCCTTCATTGCCCAGATCGGGACTGAATCAGGTGGCTTTCGCTCAGTTCAGGAATCTCTGAACTATTCAGTTGAAGGTCTGACTATCTTCGGCAACCGACTAACGGCAGCCCAAAGACAGCAGTTAGGTCGCAAGCCAGGAGAGCCAGCGCTGTCAGCGGCACGGCAGGCGGCAATAGCAAACCTTGTTTACGGTGGGCGTTATGGCAACAACCTGAATGGTGACGGCTGGAAATACCGTGGCCGCGGGCTGAAGCAGGTAACGTTTAAGGCGAATTACGAAGAATGTGGAAAGGCACTTGGGCTGGAACTGGTCAATAATCCTGACCTGCTCCTTGACCCTCGAAATGCAGCTCGATCCGCAGGATGGTTCTGGAAGGCCAACAACCTGAACCGCTTTGCAGATAACGGTGACTTCAACGGACTGACAAAGGCAATCAACGGTGGCCTGAACGGTATTGATGACCGCCGGGCGCGACTAAAAGTTGCGGAGGGAGTTTTATGTTAAGCCTCTCAATGCTCAGGAACTACATCCCGATACTCTTCGCGGTAATCATCTGCTTTTTCCTTTACAGCCTTTACAACACAAATCAGCAACTTCGGCTTGTGAACGAAGGGCTTGTGAAGGAAGACAAAGCCAAGGCTGACAGGATTGAAAACCTGCGCAGCAAGAATGATGACTTTGCCAACACCTTCGCAAACTTCACTAAGGCGCTTGAGCGCACTAATCAGATCGCAGAAGACGAAAGGCTTCGTCGCAATCTGGCCGAACAGAAAAACCAGAGGCTTCAGGATGAGATTAAGCAGGCACTCAAAAATAATCAGTGCAGCATCATCCCTGTGCCTGATTCTGTCGTTGACGGCCTGCGCCAGCAAGCAGACAGAGTACGAAATGGTGAAGTCTCTACAGGCTCCAATACCGACAAGCCTGCTAAGTGACTGCTTCACTCCTGAAGTGCCGCAGGGGATGACATTCGGTGACAGCGTAATCCTTAACTCTAAGCTTTTGGACGCTCTTGATGACTGCAACGGGAAGATAACCTCTATCAGGATCATCGAGGAGGAAAGGCTGAGGGCTCAGAAATGAGTAAAAGAGAGCGAGAGATTACGCTGCTGTACGGCATGTCGATAATCCGGGATGACGTTCTCAATCATACCCTGCCTAAAGTAACGGCAAAAGACCGTGCGCTAATGGCTGCACACTTTATGGCGAAGTGGGCTGTAGTGCTATGCCTGTTTGCGTTGCCTGCGGTCACCATCGCCAGCCTTTTTCAGTGATAAAACTGCAAGCGGTAGGCAAGCTGTTATTAAACGGAAGCCCTTACGCAGACGCACCGGCAAACACCACTTTCAGCATGTTCGTTATCGGAAGCTAAGAGGAAAAATAATGTCAATCAAACGTCACCAGTTGCCGCTGTACAAAGGCAAAGATCATCAAGTCCGCGCCCTGAAGATTAAAGAAATCCATCAGGATCCGGACGGCGCTGCATACCTCACGCCGGAAGACGAGTCCTACCCGCAGTTTCAGGTATCTGCTGAGTTCATGAGCCAGAACAAGCCGAAAGAAGGCGGGTACTACGTCGAGTCGGTTGATGGTCAGCCGTACTACGTCGAAGCGAAAGACTTCACCAAAGAGTACTCACTGCTGAAGTGATCATTACAGAGCATCTCAAGGGGTGCTCGATAATGACAAAGGAGACCACCATGTCCGATGTAACCGCACAAACCGATCTGACCTCACAGCAGCAATTGCGACTCGAAATCCTGTCACTTGTTCAATACGACACTGCTGCAGCCAAGAAGGCAATCGACGATATCGCAGATGACCCGCTGAAGCTTGAGCTATTCAAGCGCCAGTACACCCTGGCACAAAGCGAACCCACTGCAGTATCCCGCACAACCAAAGCGCTACAGGGCATGAAAGAAGCTCTGCCGCTGTTTGAGTAAGAGAGAAACCTGATGGCTGAACTCAACGAACAACAAGAGCGATTCTGTCAGGAGTACGTGATTGATCTGAATGCAACACAAGCGGCGATACGCTCAGGCTATAGCGAGAAGTCTGCCAAGTCGATTGGTCACGAAAACCTGACTAAACCGCACTTGCGGGCAAGAATCACTGAATTAGCAAAAGAGCGTAACGCCGCTGTAGGCCTCAGCGCAGAGTTTGTAATTGAAGGGGTGATTAAAAACATCCGTCGGTGCGAGCAGGCTGAAATGGTTTACGACAAAAAGGGTGAGCCAGTGATGGTTGAAACACCCGATGGAATTATGTCGCCAGTCTACAAATACGATGCCAACGCAGCGCTGAAGGGCTACGAACTGCTTGGCAAGCATCTGAAGTTGTTCACTGACAAGGTAGAGCACTCAGGTAGCATCGAGACAATGTCTGACGAAGAACTTAATGCAAAACTCGCGAGGCTTGTAAATGCACAATCTGAAGCGCGAGGAGAAGCTTGAGTTAATCCGCCTGCTGGAAGAGAAAGCCCGCCGTGCAGATGTGTACCGGTACCGGAATTATTTTGAGACTCGTTATGCCTGGCAGCGCAAATTCATATCTAAGACCGCAGATTTCAGGCAATGCGCACTCATCGCCGCTAACCGTGTTGGCAAGACTGATACGGCAACTTACATCGACGCCATCCATTTGTTGGGGGAGTACCCTGAAGGCTGGGAAGGCCACAGGTTCGACCATGCACCGCTGATGTGGTGCCTTGGATATTCTGGGGAGAAGTGCCGAGACCTGCTTCAGGCTGCCATTCTCGGCAAGAAGGTAAACGGTGAGTTCAGCGGCGGGCTTATACCGGCAGATCGCATTGTATCGACTGAGCCAATGACCGGCACGCCAAACGCTGTACGCTCAGCTTATATCCGGCATAGCAGCGGTGACCTCAGTAAGGTGCAGTTCTGGTCATACACTCAGGGGCAGCACGCACTGATGGGTGATGACATCGACTGGTTCCACATCGATGAAGAGCCAGAGGACCAGACAATCTATCCGCAAGTACTGACTCGTACCGCCACAGGCGATAAAGGCCGCGGCGGTCGTGGCATCCTGACGTTCACGCCGGAGAACGGGCGCACAGAACTGGTTATCAAGCTATTAGACGACCCAGCCGACTCGCAATTCTGCATGAACGTTGGCTGGGATGACGCCCCGCACCTCACTGAAGAGACTAAACGGAGTCTTCTGGAGTCTTATCCGCCTCATCAGCGCGACATGCGAACCAAGGGCATTCCAATGCTGGGGCAGGGGCGGATATTTGACTTCAGCGAAGACCGTATCACCTGCGAGCCATTCCCGATACCCAAGCATTACATGGTTATCGATGGGATGGACTTCGGATGGGATCACCCTCAAAGCCGAGTGCAACTTGCTATCGACATGGACAGCGAGACCTTCTACGTCACCAAAGCATGGAAGGCCAGCAAGACCTCACCCGCTGAAGCCTGGGGCGCTACTAAGTCATGGGCTAATCGTGTGCCTACCTCATGGCCTCAGGATGGCCTACAGACAGAGAAAGGCAGTGGGTTGCAGCAGAAGTCCTACTATGCCGATGCTGGATTCCTGATGCTTCCAGAGCCTGCACAGTGGCCCGACGGCTCTAGGTCAGTTGAGGCCGGTTTGTTTGAGCTTCACGACCTGATGAGTTCAGGCCGATTCAAAGTATTCGCCGGTCTGCGTGACTGGTTCGAAGAATTCAACTTCTATCATCGTGACGACAAGGGGCGCATCGTGAAGATCCGTGATGACCTCCTCGACGCCACGCGGTATGCCTACATGATGCGGCGATTTGCCAAGCGCTACGGCGATATTGGCATCGTTAAAGAAAAAGTAATGCCTGCACCAATTCGCCCAATCTCCCGGAGTAGATAAATGGCCGATACCAATGAGAAATTGCAGACCATTCTCCGGAAGTTCGACCGGGACTGGTCGGCAAGCGACGAGGCCAGGACAGAGGCAAGCAACGACTTATTCTTCTCCCGAGTATCACAATGGGATGACTGGCTGAGCGACTACACAACGCTGCAGTATCGCGGACAGTTCGATGTTGTTAAGCCGAAGGTTCGCAAGCTTGTTGCTGAGATGCGTAAGAACCCCGTCGACGTGCTGTATAAACCGAAGGATGGAGCCAGCCCTGACGCTGCTGACATCCTGATGGGCATGTACCGCACAGATATGCGGCACAACACCGCGAAGATATCTGTCAACGTAGCAGTTCGTGAGCAGATAGAGGCTGGCGTCGGTGCCTGGCGTCTGATTACAGAATACGAAGACCAGAATCCTACCAGCAATAACCAGATAATCCGGCGCGTTCCGATTCACGAGGCGTGCTCCCATGTCGTGTGGGACAGTAACGCCAAGCAGCTCGACAAGAGCGATGCGCTGCACTGCACCATCATCAGCGCGATGAGCAAAGATGGCTGGGATGCGTTTGCTGAAGAGCATGGTCTTGATGCTGATGACTATCCTACCTTCCAGTCTCCTTCCTCCAACTGGATATTCCCCTGGGCAACCAGCGAGACATTCTATGTCGGCGAATACTATGAGGTGGAAGAGAAGAAAGAGACGGTATTCATCTATCAGGATCCGCTGACAGGTGAGCCAGTTAGCTACTTCAAAGCAGATATTAAGGACGTTATCGAGGAGCTCGCAGATAAGGGAATGGTGAAGATTGGTGAGCGCAAGGTTAAGCGCCGCCGGGTATACAAAAGCCTCATCACCATGACCGAAATCCTGAAAGATCGTGAGCGCATTGCTGGCGAGCATATCCCTGTCGTGCCGGTTTATGGCGAGTGGGCATTTGCTGGCGATAAGGAAGTTTATGAGGGCATCGTTCGCGGCACCAAAGACGGACAGCGTCTGCGCAACATGATCATGTCTTTCAATGCTGACATTGTGGCCGTGACGCCTAAACGCGTGCCTTACTTCTATCCTGAGCAGGTGGCAGGGTATGAGCAGATGCACGACAGCGGGAACGCCTATCGCTACAAGCTAATCAACCGCACTGATGAGAACGGAGCAGACCTGCCACCGGGGCCTATTCAGTTTGAGGAGCCAGTGCAGGTTCCTCAAGCCAATGCCTACATGCTGGAAGCAGCAACAAATGCTGTTGAGCAGACAGCCAGTGTGGGGGTCGATGCAGAGGATATCGGCGGCCGGCAGGTGGCTTTCGATACCGTTAATCAGATCAACATGCGTGCTGACCTGGACACCTACGTGTTTCAGGACAACCTTGCTACGGCTATGCGTCGTGACGGCGAGATTTACGCTGCGATGGTCAGCGATATCTACGACGTGCCGCGCAATGTCACCATGACTCTGGAAGATGGCAGCGAGAAGGAGGTTCAACTCTATTCACAGGAACTAGACCTTCAAACCGGTAGCATCGTAACGCTCAACGATATCCGTGGCCGCTATGAGTGCTACACGGACGTTGGGCCGTCGTTCCAGTCGATGAAAGACCAGAGCCGGGCGCAGCTGGCAGAGCTGCTTAATGCGCCGGGACTCATGCAAGCCAACCCTGATATGTGGAATGTGCTGCTTCTTCAGTTCCTCGAACTGCTGGACGGTAAGGGCATGGATATCACCCGTGATTACGCCAACAAGCAGCTCGTGGTCAGAGGTCTGAAGCAGGCAGAAACGCCGGAAGAGCAGCAGTGGCTGATGGAGGCTCAACAGCAACAGGAGCAGCCAAACCCTGAACAGCTCGTTGCCCAAGGCCAGTACATGGCCGGACAGGCAGAGCTAATCAAAGCACAGAACGAGGACAAGAAGATCGCAGTTGAAGCGGCCAAGGTTGAAGCTCAGAACCAGCTTGCAGCAGCTAAGATTGCCGAAATCCTCAACGGCGTCGACCTGGATAAGCAGAAGGAATTCCGCCAGGCGCTTGAAACCATCTCCAAATTCCAGCAACAGAGCAGCAATGATGCACGCGCTAATGCTGAGTTAATCCTTAAAGGCAACAGTCAGGCGCACACCCAGCGCATGGACGTTGCCAACATCCTGCAATCGCAGAGACAAACTTCACCCTCCGGCGGCGTAGCCGAGACACCTCAATAAGAGAGAGTTAATCATGACCGATACCACCGAAATTCAGGTAACTGAAGACTCACCCGCGCACGTCGATAATGCGGCGGCATCCGCAGTCGATACAGCATCACATGCCAGTGGCGATGGTGTGCACGATGAAGGCTTCGAGATTGTCCTGAAGGACGATGAGACCAAACATAAGCAGGATCCGGCACTCAATGCGCAATTCGCACAGCGCCGCCTTGAGCGTAAGCGTCAGCGTGAGCTTGAGCAGCGGGCTGAAGCGGTACAACGCGGAGAGATTCCGGAAGACCTGCGGGTAAAACCTGAGTTACCAGCACAGCCAGACTACAACGACTTCTTCTCAGACGAAGCGCTGGAGAAATATGGTTGGGACACAAACCGTGCGCAGGCAGCCTTTAACCAGGCCAACAATGACTGGCACATGAAAGCGCTGGATGCCCGCAGTAATGCGGTGGCAGAGCAGGGACGCAAGACTCAGGAGTTTACCCGACATTCAGCACAAATCGTTGAGGCAGTACGTAAGCACTATGATGCGGCAGAGAAGCTAAACCTGCCTGATTATCAGGAGAAAGAGGAGGTGTTCCGGCAGGCTGTCCCGCCTGATGTGGATACAACCATTATGGACCTCTTCCCTGAGAAATCGGCAGCGATCATCTATCACCTGGGGTCAAACCCGGAGAAATTACGCCGCATCTTAGCGCTGGACGGTCAGCGTGCGCTCATCGAACTCACTAGGTTATCTGAACAATTAACTCTCAAGCCCCGTGCTAATGCGAGATCTAACGCCCCGCAGGCAGATGAGCCTGTGCAGGGAAGTGTTGCCGCTGCGAACGTATCAGCCATTCAGAAGAAGATGGATGAAGCAGCGAAGAAAGGCGACACAGAAGCTTATCGCAAGTACAAAGCCCAGCTTAAAGGAATCAAATAATGGCTCTTAATGAAGGTCAAATGGTAACTCTCGCAGTAGACGAGGTTATCGAAACAATGCAGAACATCATGCCGATGGTTAGCAAGGTGGAAAAGTACACTCCGCCTGGACGTGAGATGCAGCGTGGCGATAACACGATCTGGATGCCTATCGAGCAGGAAGCCCCGACTCAGCGCGGGTGGGACCTGACCGACAAGGAAACCGACCTGCTGGAGTTGAACGTCAAAGTAACGCTCGATGATCCGGATAATGATTTCTTCGAACTCCGTGCTGACGACGTCCGCGACGAAAGCACCTATCGCCGCCGCATTGCTGCCTCAGCGAAAAAACTGGCTAACAATGTTGAACTCGATATCGCCCGCACCGCGGTTGATATGGGATCCCTGATCGTTACCAGCACCACTAACCTCTCTAACACAAACACTGGCTGGAACTTCATCTCTGAAGCCGAGACGCTGATGTTTGCCCGAGAGCTGAACCGGGATGCTGGCCTGACCTATTTCTTTAACCCAATCGACTACAACAAAGCCGGCCAGGATCTGATTAACAAAGATTTCTACGGCCGCGTCCAGGATGATGCCTACCGCAATGGCACCATCCAGAAGCAGGTGGCCGGTTTTAACGACGTTATGCGATCCCCTAAACTGCCTACGCTGGTTGGCTCCACCGCGACGGGTGTAACAGTTTCTGGCGCACAGAAGTTTAAGCCGCAAGCATGGCGTTTAGATGAGCAGAACAGCCGTGAGAACGTGGACAACCGTTTCGCGGTGGTGAACGTAAGTTCAGGTACAGGCTTCAAGCGCGGCGATAAGATTTCCTTTACTGGCGTTAAGTTCTTGGCACAGATGGCGAAAAACGTACTGGTTCAGGACGCGACATTCTCTGTCGTGGCTGTGAACGGAAATGCTCTCACCATTACGCCGAAGCCGATCGCACTGGATGACACCTCGTTAACCGCTGCTGAACGTGCTTATGCGAACGTTAATACCTCACTGGCAGCCGGTGCGGCAATTAACGTTCTGAACACCGACACCGCGCCGACCAACGTGTTCTGGGCTGATGACTCTATCCGTCTTGTGTCTCAGCCTATCCCGCTGAACCACAGCCTCTTCTCAGGCATGAAGTCCGAAAGCTTCAGCATCCCGGGTACCGGTCTGAATGGCGTTATCGCCTTCCAGGGTGATATCTCTACGCTGGGCGGTAAGTGCCGTATCGCGCTGTGGTACAAGTCCACCGCTGTGCGTCCGGAAGCTATCGGCGTTGGCCTGGCGAATCAGGACGTTGCAACCGCCATTGAAGGCTGATGATAAGGGGCTTCGGCCCCTTTCTTACTGGAGAACATCATGAGCACAATGCTTTACAAAGAAGGCAAGGGGACGCGTGTCTGGGGCAAGCAGTACAATACCATCGTAGTAAAGGATTCGGACGTTGATTCGCATCTTGCCGAAGGCTGGCATAAACACCCTGACGATGTTCATGTTATGAAGGCTGAACAACCCAAAATCAAGCGCACCCGCAAGACCAATGCCGAAGCGGCTGAAGAGGTAGATGATGAGCATGTCGACGAAGGGCGATCTGGTTCTGGCGGCACTTCGGAAGTTGGGAGTGGCGTCTGATGCCACATTGACCGACGTCGAGCCGCAGTCAGTCGAAGATGCTGTTAACGACCTAGAAATTATGATGGCGGAGTGGTATCAGGACGGTGCAGGCATTATCACCGGTTACGTTTTCTCTTCTGACGAGAATCCGCCGGCGACTGGCGACGAACACGGCATGCGTTCATCGAAGGTGAGTGCTGTTGTTTTCAACCTCGCGGTGCGTATTGCTCCTGACTACGCAGTCGAGCCTTCTGCAAAAATCGTAACGAGCGCCCGAAACGGGAAAGAGCTGCTTTACAAATCAACCGCGCTAACCCGCGCAGAAAGCTCTGGACGTCTTTGTTACCCCAATCGCATGCCAGTAGGTTCCGGAAATCGAGGGGCCACCCTGAGCAACATTAACTTCTACCACAGACGGGAAAAGAAAGATGCCGACAGTTCAACTCCCTCTGATGAAGGGTAACGGTAAAAATCACCGGGACGCCGATTACATCGATTATCTTCCTGTGAACATGCTGGCGACACCGAAAGAGGTGCTCAATAGCAGCGGTTATTTGCGCTCCTTTCCTGGTATATCTAAGCGTGGTGATGTTAGCGGGTCATCGCGTGGTGTAGAGTACAACACCGCTCAGAACGCTGTATATCGCGTCTGTGGTGGTAAGCTGTATAAGGGACAGGAAGAGGTTGGTGATGTCACGGGGGCGGGCCGGGTCTCCATGGCTCACGGGCGAACATCTCAGGCCGTAGGCACCAATGGGCAACTTACTGAGTATCGCTACGACGGCACGACAAAGACAGTATCAAACTGGCCGACAGATAGTGGATTTACTCAGTATGAATTAGGTTCAGTTCGTGACATCACTCGATTACGTGGTCGATACGCATGGTCGAAAGATAATTCTGACTCCTGGTTTATTACTGACCTCGAAGACGAATCACACCCTGATCGTTACAGCGCAGAGTATAGAGCCGAGTCGCAGCCAGACGGGATAATTGGCATTGGGACATGGCGTGATTTCATTGTTTGTTTCGGTTCATCGACCATTGAGTATTTCTCGCTGACAGGAGCTACGACTGTAGGCGCATCTCTCTATGTGGCCCAGCCGTCTCTGATGGTCCAGAAGGGTATTGCAGGGACTTACTGCAAAACCCAATTTGCCGACTCTCACGCCTTTATCAGCCATCCGGCAACCGGAGCGCCATCTATTTATGTGATCGGCTCAGGACAGGCATCTCCGATAGCCACAGCGAGCATAGAGAAGATTCTCCGCTCATATACCGCTGATGAGCTGGCTACTGGTGTCATGGAGACGCTGAGGTCCGACTCGCACGAATTGCTGATAATCCACCTTCCTCGCCATGTATTGGTCTATGACGCGGCCGCAAGCCAGAATGGGCCTCAGTGGTGCGTGCTGAAGACAGGCCTGTACGATGATGTCTACCGGGCAATCGACTTCATGTATGAAGGCAACCAGATAACTTGTGGTGATAAGTCAGAGGCGTTAACAGGACAACTGCAGTTTGATATCAGCAGCCAGTACGACAAGCAGCAAGAGCATTTGCTCTATACGCCGCTATTCCGGGCCGACAATGCCAGGGTATTCGACTTCGAGCTTGAGGCATCAACTGGCGTAGCTCAATACGCAGACCGCCTTTTCCTGTCTGCAACCACCGACGGCATCAATTATGGGCGAGAGCAGATGATTGAGCAGAACGTCCCATTCGTTTATGACAAGCGGGTGCTCTGGAAGCGTGTCGGACGCATACGAAGACTGGTTGGCTTTAAGGTGCGCGTTATAACGAAATCACCCGTAACACTATCTGGATGCCAGATAAGGATTGAGTAATGGCAGATGGTTCACTCAATACCCCGGTGATTGTGCAAGCTACGCGGCTTGATGCCACTATCCTGCCAAGGAATATCTTCAGCCAGTCCTACCTCCTGTATGTGATTGCCCAAGGAACGGACCTTGGCAATGTGGCAGGGAAAGCTAATGAGGCCGGGCAGGGAGCTTATGATGCGCAGGTCAGGAATGACGAACAGGACGTCACACTGGCCGACCATGAGGGAAGGAT
The DNA here is from genome assembly GCF_031998825.1 of Pseudescherichia sp. Taxonomy (GTDB): domain Bacteria; phylum Pseudomonadota; class Gammaproteobacteria; order Enterobacterales; family Enterobacteriaceae; genus Pseudescherichia. The sequence continues at coordinate 69,115 of NZ_DAMACX010000011.1, read as the reverse complement.
CACCGCCAACACCAATGCGATAAACCTGCTTGAGGTCAGACTAACAACCGCTGAAGGCAAGATTATTACCCTCCGCAGCGATGTTGATTACCTGCTTGATGAGGTTATCGATATCCAGGCTGAGCTGGTAGCAATTGACGGTCGCATTGGTGCCGCAGAAACAGAAATCGACAACATTCAAGCTGATTACGTATCAAAATCGGTTACTGCATCTCAAACTCTGGCATCACCTCTCAACGTCACCACCTCTTACTCTGTCGGCGGCACAAAGGTCGTAGGCGCACGGCAAGCAGGATGGACTGCCGCGACTGGTGTAGCATTGCTGGGCTCATTCAATGCAAGCCAGGCCTATTCCGCTAGCGCTACTTACACGCAATCGGAGAGTCAGGCTCTGGCAACCGGCCTTCAACAAGCCAGGCAAAGAATCAAGGCACTTGAGGATATGGCTCGGAATCATGGATTAATCGCATGACTTCAATAGACAAAGTTACTGGCTCACAGCTCATGAGGCTATGGGGTGTCACTTCATGGCCCGAAACTGAAGGCGATTACTTGCTTTGGCGCGGGGTTGGAATATTTGTCTGCCTGGATTTTGGCGATCATGTGGACCTGCATATGGCGATGAAGCCGGGTGAGCGCCACCTATGTAGGGATGCCGTGGCGGATGTTCTGGATCTGATTGGCAATCGAGAGATACATGCGGCAATACGTATTGAGCACAAGCAGGTTTGTAATCTGGCTAAAAAGTTTGGGTTTATCGAAACATGGCGCGGAGAGGTCGAGTATGTCGATGACACTCGCGGAAAGTTAATCTTAATGAAGAGGTACGCGCAATGAGCGGCATCACCAAGGGCATCGGGAAGGTCGTCGGATCCATCACAGGTGCAAATCAGGCGGCAGACGCACAAAAGGATGCTGCAAACCAGTCCAATGCGACAAACCTGCAAATATACCGCGAGCAGCAGGCGAGATTGTCGCCATGGTTAACTGCTGGACAAACAGGGCTGGCTGGCTTGCAAGGTATTGCAGGTCAACCGATAGACAGAAACGCTCTGCTGACAAGTTATTTTAACAGCCCTGAGTATCAGCAACTATCAAATCAGGCTCGTTATCAAGGACTTAATGCAGCAGAAGCTACCGGCGGTCTCGGCTCTACAGCTACCGGAAATATGCTTTCGTCCATCGCGCCTCAACTTGGGCAAAATTACCTCAACATGATGACCGACCAGCAGAATAACATGTATCAACAGTTGATGGGGCTATCAAATGTTGGCCTGTCAGCGGCAGGTGCATCTAATGCTGCGGCAGGGAGTTATGCAAATAGTTACGGCGAAAATATGTCTCAGATAGGTGCGGCGAAAGCCGGTAATTACCTCGCTAATGGGAATTCACTAACCAGCGGGCTTGGTTTCCTGTCAGGTACAAGTGCAGGTCAGGAATTGGGCTCCGGTATCGGGAGTATTGTTAAAGGCTGGTTTTAAGGAGGGGGTATGGCGGTTGTTAACCCAATTGATTATAGCGGTGGAAGTGGATTCTTGCAGGGACTGAGAGCTTACAGTGGCATTCAGGAAGTTCAGCAGGCACGTATGGCTAATGAGCAAGCCGCGGCACAGCAGGAAGCACTGAAATCCTTCAACTCTGACTGGAAAGCATCTTTTGGAGATCCACAAAAGATGTCTGAACTCGTCGCTAAATATCCAGCTCAGATGGCAGCCATCAAAGCTGGTATAGGATTTCAGGATGAGCAGCATCAAATGGCGCTGGGAAGCGCAGCTCGAGACCTTCGCATTGCTATGGCATCAGGAAACCCGCAAGCAATTGGGGCAGCCGCATCACGAAATGCCGGGGTGCTAGGCACTATTGGTTCGTCTCCAGAAGACATACTGCAACAATATCAGCAAGACCCTCAGTACCTTGCCCACATTGTAGATGCGGTAGGCTTGAGCGCTCTCGGTCCCAAAGATTACTACAGCGTGACTGGGGATAGAGCAAAGCTTGCCGAGCAGGTCAGAAGCAATCAGGCCGGAGAAGCACTCACTGCGCGAGGTCAGGACATTACTGTTCGCGGGCAAAATATTAGTGCGCAGAATGCAGCGTTATCACGCGAGATTCAAAGGGCAGAGCTGCAGGATAAGGTTCTTGATCGCCAGATTGCGCGTGAAACCAACACGCTGAAGCTTGAGGAACTGAGGCAGAAGCAGACTGATGTGCGACAGAAAGCAGAGGTCGCTCGTGCTGACAGGCAGGCAACGGCGCAGGGTGCAGTCGATACGTTCAGCACTGCTCTTGATTCTCTTGGCGAAATCGAAAAAAGCCCGGGTCTTGCCAAAGCTGTGGGTGTCCGCTCAGCGTTCCCAACCATTCCTGGCTCTGACGCGGCCAACTTCGAAGCCCGTCTTGATACATTCAAAGCTCAGACATTCCTCCCGATGGTAGCCAGCCTGAAAGGCATGGGGGCTCTTTCAGATGCTGAGGGTAAAAAGCTGTCTGATGCTGTAGGGGCGCTTAGTCCGAAAATGAGCGAGGACGCCTTCCGGTCGTCTATTGGCAAAATTCGCACTCAGCTTGAGAGCAAGCTTGGTAACGTCAAAAAACAATTCGACTACCAGGATCCTCCCTCGCAACCCGCCACATCACAGCCGCAGCAGCAGGCTGGCTTTTCTTCACTATGGGGTGACTAATGGCTAAGGCATGGAAAGACGTGCTGGCGTCGCAGCAGTACCAGGCGTTGCCGCCAGAGCAGAAGGCGCAGGCGCAGGAGCAATACTTCATTGAGGTAGTAGCGCCTCAGGCTGGCGGCAACGCACAGCAAGCTAGGCAAGCTTTCTATGCTGCATACCCACTGCCTACGGCACAGGGGAAACAGCCAACCGAGCAACTTGCCTCCCAACCCCAGCCCCAGCAACAGCAGCAAGGCGGCATGATTTCTGATCTAGAGAATGCGGTGGCTGAGACTGGCCGTGGGCTGCTACAGGCTGGCGTAAATGTTGCTAACATTCCTGCATCTATTGCAGATGCGGTTTCCAGCGCAGGCGCATGGGCAGGTCAAAAGCTGGGGTTAGGTGACGGGACATACCAACCAGCTCCGCGTGTAACCACTGAAGGGCTAGCACAGGATTTTGGGATGCAGCCTGGTTCTTTAACCCCTCAGACCACAGAGGGGAAGGTATTTGCCGAGGCATTACCATACCTGACACCAATAGGCGCTGAAAGAGCAGCGGCACAGGGAACAACCATTGCAGGTCGAGTAGCACAGGGAACATCTCGCCTGCTGGCAGAAAACGCAGCAGGTTCTCTGGCTGCCAATAGCGAGCAAAATAACCCTGAGGCTCTCGCAACTGATTTAGCTACAGGCGTAGCGTTAGGCGGCGCGATTAATCAGGTTGGTCGAGTTGCTGGCGCTGCGTATCGCGGCGTGCGTGGGGCTATTTCTCCAGAGGCGCAAGAGGCGATCCGCTTTGCTAACTCTGCAGATGTTCCTCTACATACGACGGATGTACTGCAGCCGAACTCCCGTGTTGGACGCATGGCGCAGACCACCGCTGAAAACATTCCCTTTGCCGGGACAAGCTCAATGCGAGCAGCTCAGCAGGAAGGGCGCAGTCAGCTGGTAAATGAGTTCTCCTCACGATTCGGTGAGTATGATCCGTCAATTGTGATTGGCAGTCTCAAGGCAAAAACTGCAGGCATCAAACGTGCTGCAGGCAGCCGTCTTGAGCAAGTGCAGAATGCGATGACTGGCGTCAATATCCAACCAAGCAGAGCAATTCAGCAGATAGACACGGAGATCGCAGGCCTTCAGAGGCTGGGGAAAGTATCAGACAACGAGACCATATCTAAGCTCAAGGCATATCGTGATGAACTGACCAGAAATGCTGGGTCAAGCGGGCCAATGGCGATGGACTTGCAGCAGCTTAGCGGGCTTCGCAGCCAGTTTAGGCAGGATGTGAAGGGGGAGCGTACGATTCTACCCAATCGCTCAGATGCCGCTATTCAGCGTGTTTATAACGCAATGACTGGGGATATAGATAGTGCCATAGGAACAAGCCTTGGGAGTGATACGCTGAGGCGCTACAAGCAGGCCAATGCCGTATACGCAGACGAGGCCAGTAAACTCCAGAATACCAGACTCAAGAACGTCCTGATGAAGGGCGACCTGACCCCAGAGGTTGTGAACAACATGCTCTTCAGCAAAAACAGGTCAGAAGTGCAGAACCTCTACAATTCTGTTGGTCAGATGGGTCGTGCTCAGATGCGTAACGGCATTATCGGCAAGGCGATGGAGAAATCTGGCGGATCCCCGGACCAGTTCCTGAGGCAAGTTAATCTGATGTCTAATCAGACCGGCATTGCGTTCAAAGGGCGCGATGCAACGTATCTAAATGGTCTGAAGAACTACCTGGAATCTACGAAGAGGGCAGGTCAGGCAGGGGTAACGACGCCAACCGGCCAGCAAACCATTCCTTTCATCCTTGGCATAGGTTCCGTAACTAACCCGGCATTAGTTGGGGTTGGCGGCGGATATGGTCTGCTTGCGCGAGTCTATGAGAGTGAGCCAGCTCGCAATGCAATGCTTAGGCTAGCTAATACACCGCGTGGCTCCACAGCATTTGAAAAAGCGTTAGCGGACGCTGAGCGCGTCATAAATTCCGTAGCTCAGGGCGCTAAGTCAGAGGCTTTAAGCGAATAGCGCCACGCCGACACAAATGCCGAATATCAGGAAAGCAAAATTCAGTAAATCTCTGTCCATACATCATCCTATGTTTTAACCAATTATAACCGACCTTAATGCAACGCTGCGCAACATTTGTTGTGCGGCTTTGCTGCGCCCGGAGCACAGTAAATGTCAGATATCACCGCTAATGTGGTAGTGAGCATGCCGAGCCAGCTATTTACCATGGCCCGGTCTTTCAAAGCCGTGGCAAACGGCAGAATTTATATTGGTAAGATTGATACCGATCCAACCATCCAATCCAATCAGATACAGGTGTATCTGGAGAGTGAGGATGGTAGCACCATACCGGTTCCGCAGCCTATTATTATCAATGCTGGCGGCTACCCTGTATACAACGGGCAGGTGTCGAAGTTTGTTACGGTCCAAGGGCACTCGATGGCGGTTTACGATGCCTACGGAGTGCAGCAATTCTATTACCCAAATGTTCTAGGATACGACCCTGATCGGCTAAGGCAGCAGCTTGCTAGTGACGGAGATGGCTATGGTGATGCCCTGGTAGGTGTTAAGCAGCCTTTTACAGGCGCAGTTGCACGAACTCAGCATGACGTTAATGCTGAGGTGGTTAGTGTGCAGGACTTTGGCGCAATCCCTGACTTCAACAGAACAACTAATACTGGCACAGATAACACGGTAGCTTTCCAGACTGCGCTTGACTATTGCAAGGTTAGTAATAAGGCTCTTTTCGTACCCTCTGGCTGGTATTTGATTAACGGCAATCTTACGGCCACCTATGCACCCGTTATTTATGGAGAGGGGGCCAATGGAGTAGCCGTAACAACATCATCGCAACAGGATTCTCCTTTTATTGGATCTGTGATAGTAGGTAATAATACATCTGGTTTCACGCTAAATGTGAGCCCCCCAAACTATCAGTTCGGAATGTCAATACGCAACATAGCATTAATTGGGCATCCAAACCAAAGGTCAAACACGAGTCATGCGGGATTAAGACTGCATAATACAGGGCTTCAGGGTTACGTGGAGAATTGTGCGATATCAGGATTTGGTGGCGTAGGGTTAACTATAGGATATCTTCAAGATACGCACTTCGTCAGTTTATTCGTGGAAAGATGCGGAACCGAAGATATTGCTGCTATTAAATTTGTTGCAAGGGCCAATTATCTATACTTCCAAAACTGCTTATTAATGGCGTGTCATTACTTCATAGACAATACTGACGCCACTCTGTACGGAAGATACGTTTTCTGGAGTGGATGCCATATTGAGCATGGGGACTACAACGGAGCTCTGGGGCCCGAGTGGGATTTTGTTTACAAACAAAGCCCGATTCAAATTGGCTCAGGTAATGATTGGTCATTCCAGAATTGCATATTCATACCGGTATCTAACGCAGCCCTCTCTGCTCACTTGGGGGTCCCAAGGGTGAACGTTCCGTATTTCATGAATGTTCAGGGGGAGAGGTTTACGATTAATAGTTGCAGATTTAACGCTGGCAGGGATTCAATATCACCTCTAGTTATAGCGAATCCTAATTTTAGGTCTGCAGTTGTATCTGACACTTTATTCACGGGCATAGATGCAGCCCGCCCGTGTATCGATAGTTATTACGCAAAAATATCGAACTGTGACTTTACTCTAGACATATCGCAAGATACGACGCGCTGCTATGGTGTGTATGTAAGAAGAGGGGGAGTTGTAACTGGGTGTAGGATGGGGTTAGTTGGCGCTTCTGGATCGCGGAGGACGCAGGGGTACTTGGTGCAGACAGATGATGTTCGCTTTGACCCCGTATATGTAAGTAACAATACATACCCGACAACTAGCCCTACATATGTCAATGGTTACGTTCACAAAGGATGCACGCTTTCCGGGGAGGATGGAGGGCTGCCAACCATGGTAGCAATTAGCCCTTCATCATCAGCGATAGACCTAAGTCAATTCCCGCCAAACGTTAACTTTTGGCTGCAATCAGCCACAACTATCGTCGACATGATTAACTACCCATACGGTAGGAGGCTCGTAGTTATCGCCAACACATCTGGTTCCACCATAAACAACACAAGCAATGTGTACCCCAGAGGAAACGTTCCATTTAACCTCTCCGCTGGGGTGCCTGTGGAGTTTAGGGCAATGCTGAGGTTCGACGGCACAATGAATCAGATGTACCAGATATCGTAATTGGATGCCAAGGACGGCGCATCATCCGCAAAGTCTTTTAGTAAAATCAATGACAACCAACGAGCCGATTATCTGATAGTTGAAAGAGGAGCTTTTCCTCATTTCACCAATATCACAGGATTGTTTGAATATCTTGTCCTGCTCATTGATTTTAAAGAACTCTGCAGATATTGACCTCCTTATGAGCAGCATTTGTGCCCACCCGCTTCCTTGCTTAAGGTAATTTGGCACAATATTGGATATTATCGGGTAAATGAATCCAGCCCTCATGTACTCTTTGCTTCTGGGGGCTTCGCCGTAAATAGCAACTTTATCAACACCAACCCCGTTAGTTACCAAAGATATTTCGTTTAGATATTTGTTGTTGACCTCATCTTGAGAACGCAGCGCTGATGCGTATGTTGCGGAAAACACCAAAGATGAAATGCATGATAAAATCAACGTGGTATAGACAAAATACCTGTTAACAGATGCGTGATAGCTGCAAATAATTACAAAGACCATAAAGAAAGGGAATGCAATAAGTATTCTGCTTGTAAACCACGCTTCCTTGAGTAAGGCGTTAGCGATAAATGTTAATGCAAATACTATGGGCGTGGTAAGCAATATAATAGTGCCTTTGCCCTTATCTTTCTTGAACACTAGAACTATGCTCATTAACATCAAAGCAGTAAGGATGATGTAGATGATCTTCATTGGTGATTGAGCGGACATGTCAAATAAATGCATGTGCTGTGCGATATTCCTACCTAACGTCTCACCGGGATTATTTGCCGCAGTAAAGAAGTCAGCCCTGCCAACACCTCCAACAGAGATGATTATAATTTTAAACAGAACGAAAGAGGATACGAATGCCGCTGCTGCAATTGAGTTGCTTTTAATGTAACCAATTGGACCCTCATATTTTGCAGCGCTAACAACCAGCGAACAAATCACATAGACCATTGCTGATGGTTGATACATTTGAAAGGAAAGTACGAGACAGCAAATAGAGCAAAGAAAGAATATCCAATTCCTTCTCAGGAAAATAAAAGGAATGACGGCTAGTAATATAGACATGGACATAGGCAACGAATCATATCTATATGATAAATTACTTATCAAAAATTGTGAGTTGAATGCAATGATGGTGGACAGAACAATGAATAATGATCCTCTAACTTCTGCAGAGAAGCATACCAAAATTATTGATAGCGCTAGGAGAGAAGATGCTATAAGTTGTCCAAATGGATAAATGCTTACAATGCCATTACCGAAAGAAAATATCTCAAACAGTATGTTTGTAGCGAAACGCCCATCTCCAGACCAGTTGAAGTCGTTGAATATTCTAGTGTTGTCGTCTATATAGATAGAGCCAGCCAATATAACTGGCAGAACAAATGCTGCAGAAAAAAGAAGCGATATGTAAATTGCCACTTTGTTATCTAACAGGAACATTTTTAGATCTTGGGTGCAATATTTCATTTCTTAACACCTTTTAACAGATATCTAGGTCTGTTTTTAACCTCAACATATATTCTCCCAATGTACTCTCCAAGTACGCCAATACCAATCAATTGAATTCCACCCAAAAACAGTATAGAGACCAGAAGCGAAGGATAGCCTCTAACCGCATTGCCGAAAGCTAATGTGTCGATAATCATCCATGAGCCATATAAAAATGCGACACCTGCCACGATAAGGCCGATATAGGTCCACATGCGCAGGGGAAATGTTGAAAAGCTGGTTATCCCTTCGAGTGCAAGATTCCATAGCTTCCAGCCGTTGAATTTCGTGCTGCCGGCAACACGTTCAGCTCGGGCATATTCAACCACATCGGTGTGGCCGCCAACCCAGCTCAGAACACCCTTCATGAACAAGTTGCGTTCTGGCATGAGCTTAATGTTTTCCACTACCTCGCGAGACATCAGGCGGAAGTCACCAACATTTTCTTCGATTTGCGGATTGCTGATTTTGTTGTGCAGCTTGTAGAACCACTCAGCAGATTTGCGCTTTAACCGGCTGTCGGTAGAGCGATCTGAACGTTTAGCCAGAACCATATCAGCACCTTCTTGCCACTTCTCAATCAGGCGGGGGATAACCTCAATCGGATCCTGCAGGTCAACATCAATCGGAATAATAGCTTCACCGGTAGCGTGGTCTAGGCCGGCGAACAAAGCAGGCTCTTTCCCGAAGTTGCGGGTGAAAGACAGCGGAACCACAAGAGGATCTGCGATAACCAGTGCATTTATGATTGATTCTGTTGCGTCTTTGCTGCCGTCGTTAATGAATACTATTTCGACTTCATGCTGTTGAAGACCTTCAAACTCCCGCACGGTTTTATAGAAGATTGGAATTGCTTCCTCTTCATTAAATACCGGAACGACCAGAGAAATTTTCATTTCGCATCCCTAAAGACAATGAACTTTGAATAGATGAAGCCGCACACCAGGCTGATGGCAGAGAAAGCTACCAACGTTACTATCGGCGCGAGAGCGGTCAGGTCAGCACCCCAGCCCACGGCTGCACTAAGCGTGCCCATGAATCCGACATACAGCATGTAGCGCATGGCTGTTGTGTGAGATCCAAAAGTAAACCTGGCATTGGCAAAGAAACTGAATGACACAGCCACCACAAAACCTGCAAAGTTTGCCAGTGCCTGGCTGCTGTGGAAGGGGTAAACACAAATAGCAAACACAACCCAGTGTATGAGCGTATTGATGATACCTATTGATGTGTACTTGGCGAAAAGTTTTAACATGATAGAAATCAGTGAATTCTGAAAGGGTGGGAGTCTACCACCAGTCGGCTTAATGATCGACATGGCTTAGACGGAGAAAGGCCATCTCTGCACCTGTGCAGGGCTTTGCGCTCTCTGTGACGGATTTGTGCCACAGGAATGACACAAATTGGGGAAATGATGCAAAAATCTGCAGGTGAAATTGGCTGAGACTGGCTTGTGGTGCGGGTTTGATTGATGTTAGCGTATGTCGAAATTACGCATTAAAAAGAGTAAAAGTATGTTTTGTGTGATCTACCGAAGTGCTAAGCGTGAACAGACCTATTTGTATATCGAGAAAAAGGATGATTTTTCTCGCGTGCCTGAAGCATTGATGAAAAGTTTTGGCCAGCCGGTGATGACGATGCTGCTGCCGCTTGACGGACGCAAACAGTTAGCCAACGCCGATTTGCAGAAGGTTAAAGAGGCGCTGCAGGCGCAGGGCTATTACCTGCAGATGCCGCCGCCGCAGGAGGATCTCCTTAAGCAGCACTTACAGAGCAGCGGGAAGATTGACAAATCCTGAGACGGCGGTGATAGTCAAATTTCACTCGCGTTCAATGAGTTACTCAGGGGGTAACATGTATCAGCATCATAACTGGCAGGGTGCGCTGTTAGATTTTCCCGTCAGTAAGGTTGTGTGCGTTGGCAGTAACTATGCGAAACATATTCAGGAGATGGGCAGCGCCACGCCGGAAGAGCCGGTGCTGTTTATCAAGCCTGAAACCGCGCTCTGCGATCTTCGTCAGCCGCTGGCCCTGCCACAAGGATTAGGGTCGGTGCACCACGAGGTTGAGCTGGCGGTGCTGATTGGCTCCACGCTGCGCCAGGCGTCGGAAGAGCATGTCCAGCAGGCGATTGCCGGTTACGGCGTCGCGCTGGATCTCACCCTGCGCGATATTCAGGGCAAAATGAAGAAGGCCGGGCAACCGTGGGAGAAAGCGAAAGGCTTCGACAACTCATGCCCAATCTCCGGCTTCATTCCGGCGGCAGAGTTCAAGAGCGATCCGCAGGCGACCCCGCTGGGGCTGAAGATCAACGGCGAGATGCGCCAGCAGGGCACCACGGCGGATATGATCCATAAGATCGTGCCGCTGATTGCCTATATGAGCCGCTACTTCACCCTGCGCGCCGGGGACGTTATCCTCACCGGTACGCCAGAGGGCGTTGGCCCGCTGCACAGCGGTGACGAGCTGGAAGTGAGCTTTAACGGTCAGTCCCTTACCACCCGCGTGTTGTAAACCTCTCTCTTCATGAACCAATGCCGGGCAGCGCTGATGCTTACCCGGCCTAACCAATATTTTCTCTTTATACCCACGCCAAAATTGTGTGTATAATATCGAGCGAAACGATTGTGCTTAACTCCCCTCGTTGACAAGCACTTAGGGGTTTTTGCAAACGGATATTGAAAAGCCTATGGTTCAATCTGTTATACGGACAGAATAATTCCATGACCAACAAATGGATTTTTAGCCCTAATCATGTGGCGCAGGGAATCTTAGCGCTAAAAGGTTCACTACGTTTTCCAACATTGGCGATCCAAGTCGGTATTGCTGTTTTGAAGCGTCACCAGAAAAAGTTGTACAGCAGTGCCATCAACTTTGCTGCACCAGCAGCCGCGTCAGACTGCGGTCGCTATAACCCTCCCGGTGGAAAAATTGGGGTATGGTACGCATCTGATTCGGCACTCACCGCTGCCGCTGAGGCGTATGGGCGAGTACTGGCGAATCATGGTCCCATCAGCTATCCAGAGTCAGTTCTTACTCAGCACTACATGTGTTCGATAGACATCGTCAGACTGGTGGAAGCGGTTGATGTAGTCATGTTATGCCAGCTGCTACATATCCCACTGGACAGCCTGGAGAATGAGGATTACACCTTTCCTCAATGGTTAATGGCATTTTTGCACACACACTTTGCCAATGACTTCGACGGGATTGCCTACACTAGCAGACACAACCGCTACAAGCGCTGCTACGCCTTCTGGGAGCGGCCCGGTCATCAGCTAGCCTTTGCTGACACGCTGAACGGAATGGTGCCCTACGCCAGCTATCTTGAAACTGATGCAGGCATGTTTCCGCAGTGGTGGAACAAGACGACAATGTCCGGTGAGGAGATGTTTGAAACGCTATTAGGTTTCGAGATTACTGCTGAACCTATGTAATACACAGAGGGGCAGGGCAAGCCCCTCTGTGATGATTAGCTGGCCGCATGGCTGCCAAAAAGTCTGGCCGCACGGATTGCAAGGCTCAACTCTTTAGGCTCTGCACCGTCCAGCATGATCTGGATAGGTGTTTTAGATAGTCCTTCACTATTTAAGACCAGCGGCGATTTTAACACCCCCAGCCTCAGCATCGGATGAGTATCTTCATCAAACGCGTTCATGAGATCTTCAAAACCGGGTATCAATCCTTTATCAGTAAACTGAAAGGCAGGGAAAATGAAATCACCGTTCTGTTTGAAGGCCAGTAGCCTGTTTTTCTTCACACGGACGTTAACTGCCTGGCGGGTGATACCAAGGATATCAGCAACATCATTTACTTTCAGCGTGCCACCAAGCTCCTGAAGGTCAGTATAAAATCTCTCCAGATTCTCGCGACGGCGGCGTACTTTACGCATCTCGACTTCAGATGCACGGGTTTTTTGCTCCATCTGAACAGTATAAAGCAGTTGCATCAGTGAACCGTCATCCAGAGTGATCGCATTCATCGCCTGCTTTCTATCTTCAAATTCAGGCATTAACGAGACAGCAAGGTTGTTAATCCTTTTTAGAAGGTTCCGCTGATACTCAGACAAAGTAGCGGTCGTGTTCAGGGCGCTTTTTGTTCTGGCGTTTTTAATCATAAACCACCTCCATTTGACCATTATTTTAATCCTGGATTTCATAATGGTCAAATGGATAGGTTTTTTTATTAAGGAACGGTAGCAATCCGGCGGCAAAACTTGCATCAATGTGCCAGAGTGGTTATAAGGTGCAGCTGAAATTTCACGGCGGACTTCCTTATGAGCGATACACCTTTCTGGCAGAGTAAAACCCTTGAGCAAATGACCGATGCCGAGTGGGAGTCGCTGTGCGACGGCTGCGGGCAGTGCTGCCTGCATAAGCTTCAGGATGAAGATACCGATGAGATCTACTTTACCAACGTCGCCTGTCGTCAGCTTAATATCAAAACCTGCCAGTGCCGCAACTATGAGCGGCGCTTCGAGTATGAGCCGGACTGCATCAAGCTGACGCGGGAGAATTTGCCGACCTTTGAGTGGCTGCCGCCGACCTGTGCCTATCGCTTGCTGGCGGAGGGGAAAACGCTGCCGATCTGGCATCCGCTGCGTAGCGGATCAAAAGCGGCGATGCACGCCGAGCGCATCTCGGTCCGCCACATTGCAGTGACGGAGTCCGAGGTACGCGACTGGGAGGATCACATCCTCAACAAGCCTGGCGCTTAGCGACCAAAGAGATCGCGTTTTTTCGGTTTAAACGCCTGGGCAATCAACACGAGAATGGCTACGGCGAAGTAGGCAATAAAAATCCCCACCAGCCACTGCGGCATCTCCAGGGTCAGAAATGACCACTGACGCTCGGCGCAGTCACCGGAAGCAACAAATACCTGCGGCAGCCACTTGTCCAGCGGCAGCCAGCTCGGGAAACGAGCGGCGAAGTCGCAGGTCATAAACGGATTGGGATGCAGCTGGATCATCGTATGCTCCCACGCCAGCTGAATGCCGCGCCAGGCGCTGTAGAGCCAGATAGCTATGGCGACGTAGCGCAGCGGCGTTTTTGGCGCGATAGCCCCCACCAGCCCTGCACCCATTACGCCAAACAGCGCACAGCGCTCATAAATACATAAAACACACGGCTTAAGCAGCATCACGTGCTGGAACCATAACGCCACCAGCTCAAGTGCAAACGCAGTCAGAGCCATGAGTAACCAGGCCCCGCGCCCGTGCGAGCACTTGTTTAAAAATCGCAACATAATCATTTCCCTGGGAGATGCTAGACAGCGCAGTGTAAACGAATTCACCCTGTGATGACAAAGGGTTCAGCAGAGGGTGAAAAACCGGATAATAAGCGGCTTTTATAGCGGAAGTGGAAAAGCGCGGCAAGGGTAAAACCGCCAGCACAATACGCTAAAAATGGGTGTTTAAGAAAAGCGTAAAAACAGAACGGCGATCCCTTTTTCTTCCTGTTTCACGCTATCTGCTGCCCCTTCGCTCTGGTATGATGAGTCTCTTTGTTTCGCTGTGTAATGGAAATTTCTCTATGGTCATTAAGGCGCAGAGCCCGGCGGGTTTCGCGGAAGAGTACATCATTGAAAGTATCTGGAATAATCGCTTTCCACCGGGAACGATCCTGCCAGCTGAAAGAGAACTTTCCGAACTGATTGGCGTCACCCGCACTACGCTGCGTGAGGTATTACAGCGGCTGGCGCGGGACGGCTGGCTGACCATCCAGCACGGTAAGCCGACCAAGGTGAATAACTTTTGGGAGACGTCAGGCCTCAATATTCTTGAGACCCTGGCCCGGCTCGATCACGAGAGTGTGCCACAGCTGATCGATAACCTGCTCTCAGTACGCACCAATATCGCCACCATCTTTATCCGCACCGCGTTTCGTCAGCATCCGCAAGAGGCGCTGGAGGTGCTGGCGCGCGCGCGGGAAGTGGAAGATCACGCCGACGCCTTTGCCGACCTGGACTATAACGTTTTCCGCGGCCTCGCCTTTGCCTCGGGCAACCCTATCTACGGGCTGATCCTCAACGGCATGAAGGGGCTCTATACCCGCATCGGGCGCCACTACTTTGCTAATCCCGAGGCGCGTAGCCTGGCGCTGGGCTTCTACCACCGTCTTAGCGAAGTGTGCGAGCGTGGCGAGCATGACAAGGTCTATGACATTGTGCGCCATTACGGACGCGACAGCGGAGAGATCTGGCACCGAATGCAGAAAACTCTGCCGGGCGATCTCGCGATCCAGGGGCGATAGGTTTAGATAATCCCCCTCTCCGTCAGGAGAGGGGTGAGTACTACAGGCTGTTTTGGCGCGGCGGGCAGCGGTCCAGCAGCTCCACGCTGCCATCTTCGTTCTGCTGCTCCAGCATCACATCAAATCCCCACAGACGGTGCACGTGTTTCAGCACCTCCCGGCGGCCCTTATCCAGCGGCGCACGGTTGTGCGGCACATAGCGCAGGGTCAGAGAGCGATCCCCGCGCAGATCGACATTCCACACCTGAATATTCGGCTCAAGGTTGCTCAGATTGTACTGCGCCGAGAGCTTAGCCCGGATCTCCCGGTAGCCATCTTCGTTATGGATGGCCGCAATCTCCAGATAGTTATTGCGATCGTCGTCCAGCACGCTGAAGAAGCGGAAATCACGCATCACCTTCGGCGACAGGAACTGGCTGATAAAGCTCTCATCTTTAAAATCGCGCATCGCGAAGTGCAGCGTCTCCAGCCAGTCGGAGCCAGCGATGTCCGGGAACCAATACTTGTCCTCCTCGGTAGGGGACTGACAGATCCGTTTGATATCCTGGAACATGGCGAAGCCCAGCGCGTAAGGGTTGATGCCGCTATACCACGGGCTATTGTAAGGCGGCTGGAACACCACGTTGGTATGGCTGTGGAGAAACTCCAGCATAAAGCGATCGGTCACTTTCCCTTCATCATAGAGATGATTGAGGATGGTGTAGTGCCAGAAGGTGGCCCACCCCTCGTTCATCACCTGAGTCTGCTTCTGCGGATAGAAGTACTGGCTTACCTTACGCACAATGCGCAAAATCTCACGCTGCCACGGCTCCAGCAGCGGGGCATTTTTCTCCATAAAGTAGAGCAGGTTCTCCTGCGGCTCAGAGGGGTAGCGACGCGCTTCGGCTACCGTCTTCTCCTCCTCGCGCTTCGGCAGGGTACGCCACAGGGTGTTCACCTGGCTCTGCAGATACTCTTCCCGGCTTTTCTGCCGCGCTTTCTCCTCCTGCAGGGAGATCTTCTGCGGCCGTTTGTAGCGATCGACGCCGTAGTTCATCAGGGCATGGCAGGAGTCGAGTAGCTTCTCTACCTCCACCACGCCATAGCGCTCTTCGCAGTCGGTAATGTAGTTCCGGGCAAAAATCAGGTAGTCAACAATGGAGCTGGCATCGGTCCAGCTACGGAACAGGTAGTTGTTTTTAAAGAAGGAGTTATGCCCGTAGCAGGCGTGGGCCATCACCAGCGCCTGCATGGTGATGGTGTTCTCCTCCATCAGGTAGGCGATACAGGGGTTGGAGTTGATCACAATCTCGTAGGCCAAACCCTGCTGCCCATGCTTATAGAGCCGCTCGGTCTCAATAAACTTCTTACCGAACGACCAGTGAGTATAGTTAATAGGCATCCCGACGCTGGAGTAGGCGTCCATCATCTGCTCAGAGGTAATGACTTCGATCTGGTGAGGATAGGTGTCCAGTCGGTAGAGTTTTGCTACCCGATCGATCTCGGCCAGGTAAGTATCAAGCAGTTCGAATGTCCAGTCGGGTCCATCGCTGAGACGGGAGGTGTCCTTGTTCATGGAGTCAATCGTAGCCATTAGCGCACCCTCATTGTTGGCGACCCTCTCTAGCAGGAGAGTCTCCTTTCAAGCATAGATCACCGCACCGGAAACCGTGCTGGCGGGGAATATTTTTCTTCGCCATATCACCGTGTAAAAAGGGGAGAGGACGCCCCGTTTGCCGCATTTTATGCTGCGTTAAAAGAGGGGTCAGCAGGAGATGCCAAATAGTCCCTGTGCGCCGCCATAGGCAGAGATGTGAGATAAGTCACCATAAAAAAGCCATATGTTGAATAACATTTTCATCTGAGTTATCAATTTGTAATCAGATGATTGTTCTTAACCGATGAATGTTCTTAACTCGTCAGTTTTACTCATAGGGAGTGGCTATGCGCGTTGTGGTTCTGGGAAGTGGCGTCGTGGGCGTGACCAGCGCCTGGTATCTGAGTCAAGCGGGGCATGAGGTAACGGTCATTGAACGAGAGTCCGGATCGGCGCTGCAAACCAGCGCGGCCAACGCCGGGCAGATCTCACCAGGCTATGCCTCGCCCTGGGCCGCACCGGGAGTGCCGCTCAAGGCAATTAAATGGATGTTCGAGCGCCACGCGCCGCTGGCGATTGGCCTTGACGGCACGGCCTTCCAGCTAAAGTGGATGTGGCAGATGCTACGCAACTGCGACACCCGCCATTACATGGAGAACAAGGAGCGAATGGTGCGTCTGGCGGAGTATAGCCGCGACTGCCTGAAGACCCTGCGCGACAGCACCGGCATTGAGTACGAAGGACGGCAGGGCGGCACGCTCCAGCTCTTCCGTACCGCTCAGCAGTATGAAAACGCGACCCGGGACATCGCCGTGCTGGAAGAGGCCGGCGTACCCTATCAGCTGCTGGAGTCCGCCCGGCTGGCGGAAGTTGAACCGGCCCTGGCAGAGGTGGCGCACAAGCTGACCGGTGGCCTGCGTCTGCCCAATGACGAAACCGGCGACTGCCAGCTCTTTACCCAACGGCTGGCGCTGATGGCAGAGCAGGCAGGCGTCGTGTTTCGCTACAACACGCCGGTTGAACGTCTGCTCTACGAGGGCGAGAAGATCTACGGCGTGAAGTGTGGTGATGAGGTGATCAAGGCGGATGCCTACGTGATGGCCTTTGGCTCTTACTCCACCGCCATGCTGAAAGGCATCGTCGATATTCCTGTCTATCCTCTCAAAGGCTACTCGCTCACTATTCCCGTTGCGGAAGAGAGCGGTGCGCCGGTATCGACTATCCTTGATGAGAGCTACAAGATTGCCATTACCCGCTTCGATCGGCGCATCCGCGTCGGCGGCATGGCAGAGATTGTCGGCTTCAATACCGAGCTGCTGCAACCGCGTCGGGAGACGCTGGAGATGGTGGTGCGCGATCTCTTCCCGCGCGGCGGCCGCGTCGAGGAGGCCACCTTCTGGACCGGGCTGCGCCCGATGACCCCGGACGGCACGCCGGTGGTAGGGCGAACGCCGTTTAAGAATCTCTGGCTCAACACTGGACACGGCACGCTCGGCTGGACGATGGCGTGCGGCTCCGGCCAGCTGCTCAGCGATCTTATCTCCGGCCGCTCGCCGGCCATCCCCCATGATGATTTAGGCGTGGCTCGCTACGGCACCGATTTTTCCCCCGCCCAGGCAAGCCATTTGCACGGCGCACACAACACTTAAGGGGCAGTCATGACGCGTCCTGTTCAGGCCACTCTTAATCTGGCGGCCTTACAGCATAATTTACAGGTTGTTCGCCGCGCCGCGCCTGGCGCGCGGGTCTGGTCGGTGGTAAAAGCTAACGCTTACGGGCATGGAATCGATCGTATCTGGCGTGCGTTGGGCACGACGGATGGTTTTGCCCTGTTGAATCTGGAGGAGGCAGTGCTGCTGCGCGAGCGCGGCTGGAAGGGGCCAATCCTGCTGCTGGAGGGGTTCTTTCACGCCGACGAGCTGCCGCTGCTGGATAGCCTGCGCCTGACCACCAGCATTCACAGCAACTGGCAGCTGAAGGCGCTGCAAAATGCCCGGCTTAGCGCCCCGCTGGATATCTATCTGAAGGTCAACAGTGGCATGAACCGGCTGGGTTTTATGCCGGAGCGGGTAGGCTCGGTGTGGCAGCAGCTACGGGCGATGAAAAACGTCGGCCAGATGACGCTGATGTCGCACTTTGCCAACGGGGAGAGGCCCGACGGCATTGTAGAGGCGATGGCGCGGGTTGAGCAGGCAGCGGAGGGGCTTAACTGTCCGCGCTCCCTGGCTAACTCGGCGGCAACGCTCTGGCATCCCGAAGCCCACTTTGACTGGGTCAGGCCTGGTATCATTCTCTACGGCGCATCGCCCTCCGGGCAGTGGCACGACGTGGCCACCAGCGGCATTAAACCGGTGATGACTCTGCACAGTGAGATCATCGGCGTGCAGACCCTGAAGCAGGGCGATCGGGTGGGCTATGGCGGACGCTATCAGGCCAGCGGCGAGCAGCGGATCGGCATCGTTGCGGCAGGCTATGCCGATGGCTATCCGCGCCACGCCCCTGACGGCACGCCGGTGCTGGTGGATGGCGTGCGCTCGGGCATTGTGGGGACGGTTTCGATGGACATGCTGGCGGTGGATCTAACCCCGTGCCCGCAGGCCGGGATCGGCACGCCGGTTGAGCTGTGGGGCAGCGAGATCAAGATAGACGACGTCGCCGCAGCGGCGGGCACGGTGGGCTACGAGCTGATGAGTGCGCTTGCCCCCCGCGTGCCTGTGGTTACGCAATGATTGTGACAATGTAACTTTTTGCCCGGCGGCGCTGTGCTTGCCGGGCCTACGAGGTTACTCGCTCTCTTGCTCTGCGACTCGGACACCGACCTTACGCACGGCATTATCCTCTTTTTCTGCTACCGTCCAGATCATACCGGCAAACTCCACCTGGTCACCGACCACCGGTGCAGCGCCGATCAGCTTCTGCACGATCTCCCCCAGCGTCTGCTGCTTATCAGGATACTCCGTTCCCTGATCGAGGCCGTAGATCAGCGCCACGTCGGCAAACTTAGCGCTGGCTTCCAGAATAAAGTCACCGAAGAAACGCTGATCCAGCGCCACCGGCGGCGAATGGCTAAAGAGTTTACCCAGCGCGGGCAGGTCGCGCTCGCGGCCAATCACGCACAGCACATCGCCTTCCCGCAGATGGGTGCTGCCGGTCGGGTGGAGCAGCGTATTACCGCGGAACAGGGCTGCAATGCGCGTTTCAGGCGGCATATGCAGATCGCGCAGGGCCGCGCCGACGCACCACTTGTCGGCGCTCAGCTGGTAGATAAACTGCTCCCACGCGTTCTCCGGGCTGATGTCCAGCCCGACCCGCGACTCGGGCCAGCCCACTGGAGGCACCACCACCTTGGCCTTTTTCGCCGCCCAGCCCAGCGAGGTACCCTGAAACAGCAGGGAGACCAGCACCACGAAGAAGGCGACGTTGAAGAACAGCCGGGCATTGTCGAGACCTGCCATCATCGGGAACACGGCGAGGATGATCGGCACCGCGCCACGTAGCCCAACCCAGCTAATGAAGATGCGTTCGCGCAGGTTGAACCCCCGGAACGGCAGCAGGCCAGCAAACACCGACAGCGGGCGGGCGACAAAGATCATCCACGCCGAGAGCAGCAGGGCCGGAATAGCAATCATCAGCAGGTCGGAAGGGGTCACCAGCAGGCCAAGCACGAGGAACATGCCGATCTGCGCCAGCCAGGCCAGGCCGTCGAAGTTCTGCTGAATGGTATAGCGGTTACGGATGGGGCGGTTGCCGAGAACAAAACCGCACAGGTAGACCGCCAGAATACCGCTGCCCTCCATCGCCGTGGTGACCGCGAAGATCAGAATCCCGCCGCTCAACGCCAGCAGCGGGTAGAGTCCGGCGGGGAGCGCGATGCGGTTGATCATCTGCTGCAGCAGGTAGCCTCCCGCCAGGCCAACAATAATTCCGAGACCAAACTCCTGGACGATATGCAGAGCAAACTTCCAGTCCAGCCCGAGCTGGTGATGTTGGATCATGTCAATCAGCGTGATGGTAAGAAAGACGGCCATCGGATCGTTGCTGCCGGACTCAATCTCCAGCGTTGAGCCGACACGCTCGTTCAGCCCCTTGCCACCCAGCAGGGAGAAGACTGCTGCCGCATCCGTCGAGCCGACGATGGCGCCAATCAGCATGCCCTCCATGATGTCGAGCTTGAACAGCCAGGCGGCCATCATGCCGGTGAGACCGGAGGTGATCAGTACCCCGACCGTGGCCAGCGACAGGGCTGGACCGAGGGCGACGCGAAACGAACTGGCCTGGGTGCGCATACCGCCATCCAGCAGAATGATCGCCAGCGCGAGGTTACTTATCATGTAGGCGAGGGGGTAGTTATCAAAAGGGATACCGCCGACGCCGTCGACACCGGCCAGCATGCCGATGGCGAGAAAGATGACCAGGATGGGAATACCAAGGCGTGATGAAAAAGAACTTAATAAGATACTGCAGGTTACAAGCACTGAACCCAAAATGAAAAGACCGATGATCGCCTCAGCTTCCAATGTCGCTTTTCTCCTCTAAATACAATTACCACCCAAACGGGGCCGTGGGCGCTCGCGCCAGAGATGGCGCGGCACGACCCTCTAAAACATTACCATATCCACGCCGTAAACAGCGTTTTAATAGAGGCTAAAAACGATATTTTTATTTACTTAAAATAGGATGACCGCTAAGGGTAAGCTGCGTATGAAAATCCTGATGCCGCAGACGTGCCTGGGCACCCAATGGCAGGGTCACCGTTTGCGGTTCGTGGCCAAACGCCAGGCCGCTCACCACGGGAATCGACAGGCGGGATCGCAGGTAGTCCACCATCGATTCAAGCGTAAATCCGGCATCGTAGTCGTTAGGGTCGCTGCGGCTAAAGCTGCCGAGGATCAGCGCCTTCTGTCGCGCCAGAATGCCCGCATGGTGCAGCTGCAACAGCATGCGCTCAACGCGGAACGGGTGCTCGTTAATATCCTCAACGACCAAAATGCCGTTTTCAATGGCAGGCAGCCACGGCGTGCCGATGAGCGAGACCAGCATCGCCAGATTGCCGCCCCACAGCGTCCCCTCGGCGTCGCACGCCGGGCCAGAGCCCTGCCAGGCCACGGTAAAGGTCTCATTGCGCAGCGCGCGCCAGAAGTGCTCCATCGTAAAGTCATCCAGCACCTCAGCGCCAAAGTTACCCGCCAGCATCGGCCCGCAAAAGGTGATGACGTTATCCGTCGCCAGCAGGCCAAGCTGCACGGCGGTAAAATCGCTGTGGCCGCAGATCAGCAGCGGATCCCGGCGCTGGCGGTCGGCCAGCCCCTGCCAGTCGATCGCGTCCAGCAGGCGGCTGGCCCCGTAGCCGCCGCGTACTGGCATCACAATAGTGTTCGCCCCCGTCAGCGTAACCAGCCGGTTTAGATCCGCCACCCGCTCGGCGTCACAGCCGGCAAAGCGCTGGTCGCGGCGGGCAATCACCTGCTGGTTCTCTACACGGTGGCCTTCGGCCTCAAGGCGTTGCACACCCCTGACGGCGGCGGGTTGATTGATGCAGTAGCCGGAGGGGGCGATCAGATGAATCCGGGACATGGCAAATCCTTGCTGACAATGTAGGTGAAATAGTAGATGAAACGGTTATGATGCCGCTTAGGTTTATTATTGTCATCTAAACTCCCGGGAAAAGGATTGTTGGTGTGAAATTGAGATGGTTTGCTTTTTTGGTGGTGCTGCTGGCAGGGTGTAGTTCAAAACAGGATTATAAAAACCCGCCGTGGAACCCGGAGGTCCCGGTCAAACGGGCCATGCAGTGGATGCCGATCAGCGAGAAAGCGGGTGCGGCATGGGGCGTCAGCCCGCGGCTAATAACGGCTATCATCGCCGTTGAGTCTGGCGGAAACCCGACGCTGGTAAGTAAATCTAACGCCGTGGGGCTGATGCAGCTCAAGGCCTCTACCGCCGGGAAAGAAGTTTACCGACATATGGGCTGGAGCGGACAGCCCTCCACCAGCGAGTTGAAAAACCCCGAGCGCAATATCTCCATGGGGACAGCCTATCTGAGCATACTTGAACATGGCGTACTTGCCGGTATTAAAGATCCGGAAGTGATGCAGTACGCGCTGGTGGTCTCCTACGTCAACGGCGCAGGCGCGCTGCTGCGCACCTTCTCATCGGATCGCAAGAAGGCGATAAGCGAGATCAACGACCTGGACGCGGATGAGTTCGTTGAACACGTTGCCGAAAATCATCCTGCGCCGCAGGCCCCTCGCTATATCTGGAAGGTACAGAAAGCGATGGATGCGATGTAGATACTGTTATCGCCTGGGCCTACTAACCACACCATGCCTAACGTAGGCCGGGCAAACGCAGTGCCGCCCGGCATTGCAGCGTCAACGGAGAACGCCCGGTGGCGCTCACGCTTACCGGGCCTACGCACGTAGGTCAAGGCAGGCGGGTTAGCGTACCTTGCTTGCCCGCTCGCGCGCCTCACGCTCCAGCGAGAAGATGATCCGCTGGAGCTCGCGCTCGACCGCCGGGTTAGTATTAAGAAAACGGAAGCTCAGACGGGGGGTGGAGACGGTGTCGTTCTTGCCGTCCACCACCTTGCGCTCGCTGATGGAGATCAGCTGGGCATCAAAATAGAACTGCCCCCAGCCGCCCATATCCAGCTCGATCTGTGAGAAGCGTTGTCCCTCTTTAACCCCCTCTGGCGTTGCACCCTCCAGCAGCGCGCCCATGCCGCCCAGCGACAGGTCAAACAGGCGAAAGCGCATAGGACTCTTGTCCGGCAGCAGGGCCTTACCGAAATAGGCCGGATGCAGCGGGGCGCTAATGCGGAAATATTCCCGACGCTGAATAAAAAACAGGGAGGCGGGAAGCGGCGTGACAAACGCAGGCAGCGCCTGAAAATCGCCCATGCTTAATCCTGAGGCGGTAAATTCAACTTTTGCCCCTCGGGTCTCTGCGGTGATGGTGACGCTCTCTACACGCTGCACCGCGTTGTTTTCGTACTCCTGACTGCCGAGGTCCATCACCAACCTGTCGAGATCCGCATCGAGGATCTTGCTGATGAACTGGCCGCTGCCCCAGGAAATACAGATTGGCACCTGCTCTTTGTGCAGATCGCGCAGTACGCCCAAAACGGCCAGAGGAGATTGTTTCAGGAACTGCTCACTGTAGTTGCTCACGCCGGATGGCTCCTTGATGACTGATAGCCCTTCGTTGTCTTATCGGCATTCAGGACGGGAACTTCAGCCCGTAATGTAAATTTTTTTATCAATCAAAATTAATAAGTCTGTGACATTTAACCTTTTTTGGAACTATTGCCTATACTCAATTCACGGTGCAGGCGTTTGGGCCTGCAAAGTAAGCAACCATGTAAAAGGAGACAACGCAAAATGGGTATTATTGCGTGGATTATTTTTGGCCTTATTGCCGGTATTATCGCTAAGTTCATCATGCCAGGGCGTGACGGGGGTGGATTCATCATTACCGTTATCCTGGGTATCGTCGGTGCCGTAGTCGGTGGCTGGCTGGCAACAATGTTTGGTATTGGCGGTGACGTAACGGGCTTCAATTTACCAAGTTTCCTCGTCGCAGTAGTGGGTGCGATTGTGGTTCTGGCTATCTACAGAATGGTGCGTCGGAACTAATGCTCTATGCCAGCCGGCAACGTTGCCGGCTGGCATCTCTCTTATCTTAACCTATCAAAAATCATATCCCACCGTAGCGAGTACGCTGCGCTCCGCGCCAAAGTAGCAGTTATTAGTCCCGTAGCAGCCTGAGATATAGTTCCTGTCGCCGAGGTTATTGGCGTTAACCTGCACAAATGCCCCCTTCAGCTGCGGCGACCATGCGCCAAGATCGGCTCTGACCGAGGCATCAAACAGCGTTGCCGATGGCAGCCGTGATGTATTGGCATCATCGGCATACTGCTTGCCAATGTAGCGAACACCTGCGCCCACGCTCAACCCGTAATCAAACTGGTAGTGCGCCCAGAGAGAGGCCATCTGATCTGGCGTCAGCTGCGGCGTATTAGACTCGTTGCCGTCCAGTGAATCCTCGAAGCGCAGGTGGTTCCAGGTATAGCCAGCAATGGTGCTCAGGCGCGGCGTCAGCTGATTGCGCGCTTCGATCTCTACGCCCTGGGAGTGCACCTTCCCGGCGGGCAGGTAGGTAGCAGTAGCGATATTGATATCGCGGGTTGCTACGTCCTTCTGCGTCAGATCGTAGATGGCGATGCTGTAGATATCCGACGTGCCCGGCGGCTGGAACTTCAGGCCTGCTTCATACTGCTCGGCGGTGGTCGGCTTCAGCAGCTTGTCGTCAGGGCCTGGCAGCGAGGCCGGGGTGATCGCCTGGCTGTAGCTCAGGTAGGGTGAAAGGCCGTTTTCAAAGGCGTAGAGCAGGGAGGCGCGGCTGCTGATATGGTCATCAGAGCGACGACTGTCGCTACCAGAGGTGTCGCTAACCTGCTCGGAGACAATGCGGTCATAGCGTCCGGAGAGATCCAGATGCCAGCGGTTCCACACCATCTCATCCTGTAGATAGGCCCCGGCCTGATAGTAGCGACGGTTGTTATCATCGTTATAAGTGACGGTGTAACCTTGCTGCGGCGTATAGCCCGTAAAGGGATCAAGCGGGGCGGCACTGCCCGCGCCGGTCCAGAGGTCGTTGCGGTAGCGGTGATACTCCCCGCCAAGGATCACGGTATGCATTACCTCGCCGGTGGCAAAGTCGGCCTGTACACGGTTATCGGTAGACCAGGCGTCGAGGGAGCCGCGTGAGCCGCTGTAGCCCCGGGCAAGATTGTCTGAGTTGTCGATCCAGCCGGTCTGATAGACCTGATCGAGGGCAACGTTGGCATGGGTATAGCTGCCGCTGGAGTGCACTGACCAGACGTCATTAAACTGGTGGTCAAACTCTACGCTGTAGAGCTGCTCCCGGCGGCGATAGCCGTCTCCGCTCTCGCCCTCGTTGGTGCTGTTCGATAGCTTTTTACCGTTGTGGGCAAAGCGCGCGCCGTCCATCGGCAGCGAGCCGTGATAGCCGCCAGAGGGATCTTTTTGCAGATAGGCTCGCAGCAGCAGGCTGGTATCGGAGTCCGGCTGCCAGAGCAGCGATGGCGAGATGGCATAGCGCTCTTCGCGGGTATCGTCATACTGGGTGTCGCTGCTGCGGGTCATGCCGATCACACGAAACGCCCACTGGTCGTTGATGGCGTCGGTGTAATCAAATGCGCCGCCTTTGGTGTTCTGCGTGCCACCGGAGAGGCGGAAATGGCCCTCGGACTTAAACTGGGGGCGCTTCGAGGTCAGGTTGACCAGCCCGCCGGGGACGCTCTGGCCATACAGCGCGGAAGAGGGACCTTTCACCACGTCGATGCGCTCGATAAACCACGGGTCGATCTGCAGCACGCTGTGGCTTCCGCCGTCGCTCATCAGGCGCATACCGTCGAGGAAGATGTTATCAACGTCGCCGCCGTGGAAGCCGCGTAGCGATACGGTATCGAAGCGCGTTGCGCCGCCGCCAAAGTTGGAGTTGACCCCAGGCGTATAGCTCAGCGCCTGGTTGACGTTCATTACGCCCTGATCTTCCATCTGCTGACGCGTCACGACCGATACCGACTGCCCGGTAACGATCAGCGGCTGATCGGTTTTGGTTGCGCCACGGGTGCTCTGCACCGTATAGCCCTCGGTTGGCGCGGTGGCCGACTGGGGCGCGGTAGCGTTAACGACGACCGTATCTTCAGCCAGAACGGCATGGGGAAGGGCAATGCCCAACGCGCAAAACCAGGCAGAGCGTTTTAATGTTGTTTTCATTCGCAATCCATACTCTTTTAAGCGGAACGCGAATTATTATTGTTTATATTTGCGTATACAAGTCTGATGCAGCGGTAAGTAAGACCCGCTACCAGATTTGGTAGCGGGTAGGGGAAGAGACTTACTGGGCCACTTTTTGCGCTTCAGGCGCGCTCTGCGGGGCAGGCTGTTGCGCGGTAGATGGCGTGGCGGATGTCGCAGCAGGCTGTGATTTCGGTACGCTGTCACACGGCTGCGCCTTCGGACAGACCAGGTCCAGCATCATCAGCGTGACGCCGTTGGTCCAGCCGAAACCATCCTGCAGCGGATATTCACCGCCGCCGCCGCCGGTGCCGGTGCTGCTGACATCGTACTTCTCAACCAGCTTCTGCTCACGATCGTAGGTATGCTGCACGTTAGAGAGGAAGCGCCAGGTGACGTCCATCGCCAGCTTATCCTGGTTATAGTTTTGCAGCCCGGTAGTGGCGACCCACTGCAACGGCGCCCAGCCGTTCGGGGCGTCCCACTGCTGGCCGCTGTTGACCGTGGTGGTGGCGATGCCGCCGGGCTTAAGCAGATGCGCCTCGGCCGCCGCGGCGACTTTGTCAGCACGATCCTTTGCTGCGGCGTTAACGTAGAGCGGGAAGAGCGCCGCCGCCGTCAGCGGGCTACGCACTTTTTTGGTCTTCAGATCGTAATCCGCATACCAGCCCTCTTTATCGTTCCACAGGTTGGCTTCCATCCCTTTCTGGCGGGCGCTGGCCATCGCGTCATACTGGCTCGATTTGGCGCTGTCTCCTGCGGCCTGGCTGGCGCGGGCCAGCACCTTCTCCATCTTGAACATCAGGGCGTTAAGATCCACCGGCACGATGCTGGTGGTGCGGATGCTGCCGAGCTGGTTAGGATCGTCCATCCAGCGCGAGCTGAAGTCCCAGCCCGAGGCGGCGGCAGAGCGCAGATCGCGATAGATCTCCGTGGCCGGGCGATCCGGATTGTTCTTCGCGGTGGTTACGTCATCAAGCCAGGATTCCGGACGCGGAGTATCGCGATCGTCCCAGTAGCGGTTGAGAATCGAGCCATCCTCCAGCTTCACCACGCGCTTGTTGGCCTGGCCTGGCTGCAACGTGTCTGCGCCCTCCATCCAGTAGCTGTACTCTTTCTCCAGCTGCGGGCGATAGGTTTTCAGCACCTCATCGCCTTTGTGGCTGGCCAGCAGCTCGACCATAAAGGCAAAGAACGGCGGCTGGGAGCGGCTGAGGTAGTAGGTGCGGTTGCCGTTAGGGATATGGCCCCAGGCATCGATTTCGTGGGCGAAGTTCGCCACCATATCTTCCACTTTATCCCAGTGGCCGCTCTCGGCCAGGCCGAGCATGGTGAAGTAGCTATCCCAGTAGTAGATCTCGCGGAAGCGCCCCCCTGGCACCACGTATGGCTCCGGCAGCGGCAACAGCGAATCCCATTTATTGGTGCGATCGGTGGTGCGGGTTAGCACCGTCCACAGGCCGTCAATATGCTGGCGCAGCGTCTGCCCGGCAGGGGGAACGTACTTTTCGTTCTCAACCGGCAGGGTAAAGTTCATCTCTACAAAGTGGCGCAGATCGAAGCCGGACTGGTTACGCTGCATCCGGTAGTCGGCGAGGATCATGTAGGGATCGCTTTTCGGTACCGCGTCGGCGAAGGTTTTTTGATCGGGAAAGAGTTTAGCGGTCTGCACGTCGGCAAACAGCGGACCCAGCAGGATATCTGGAGACTGGATCGGGGTTTGGCTCTCAGCCTCGGCGGCCAGCGCCTGTGCGGAAGTCAACGCGAGAAACGCGCCCCCTAGCGCCAGCTGCATGGCAAAAAACAGCGTCCGGGGTCGGCGCGATAAATTTCTTATCATCTATTATCTCCTTAGCAATGAACAGCGTCCCGCTGTAATCAACCTTTGAAAACAGTAGACGAATATCCGCCGCCCGGAGTACCAGAAGTAAAAATTTGCGCCCTTACAAACATTTTTCGCCAAAAAAAAGCCCTGCGAGTGCAGGGCTTCACCCCTTCTTTAACCCTGGGGATTGATAAGCCAGGTGCCGGGCGTCACCACCGTCAGCGATTCGCTGCGGCGGTGGCTGCCGTTCTGCAGGATAAACTCATACTTGCCCGCAGGGAGCTGTAGATAGGCAAAGCCGCTGGCCGCCGGGGCGATCTCCTGCGGTTTACCGTTCACCTGCAGCCTGTCGGCATCGCTCATGCGAATATAGATCCGGGCGATAGGACCTTTGGCGGGCGCGCTGGTGACGTTCGCCGCCGGGGCCGGGGTGGACTGAGCAGGGGAAGCCGCTGCTGCCGTCTCCGTCTCGCTGTGCGATGCGCCAAAGATCAGCGCCCCGGCGATGACGCCCACCAGCACGCCCGCCGCGATTTGCGAGGGGGTTTTAACGCGCTGCCACAGGGAGGGGGTGACGGCAGGCGTCTCCTCCACCGGCACCAGCATCGTGCCGGTCTTTTTCACTGCCGGAAGTTGTCCGGTGTCGCCCACCGCGATCTCCGCCAGCGCCGCAAATTCTGCGATGCTCTGGGGACGATCCTCCGGCTTCAGCGCGAGCGCGCGATCGACCGCCTGCAGCAGCGCAGGGGAGTAGCCCGGCGGCGGGTTCTCGGTCAGCGGCGTACAGCTCTCCTGAATGCTGCGGGCCACGCTGGCAGGGGGCGGAGAGCCAGTAATCAGCGTATAGAGCACTGCCCCTAACGCATAGATATCGGTCCACGGCCCAAGAAGGCTCTCGCTGGCGTCAGCATACTGCTCAAGAGGCGTAAAGCCGGGATGCAGCAGCAGCTTGCTGGTCTCGCTCAGATCGCCCGCCGGGGCGGGAGGTATGGCAACATCAAGCAGCAGCGGCTGGCCGCTCTCCTCAATCTGAATGCTCTTGAGCGAAATGTTGCGGTGCAGCTCGCCCGCATGGTGCAGGGTGGCAAGGGCGCTGCACAGCATGGGCAGACGCTGTAAAATCCAGGCTTCGTTAATCGCCTCCGGCTGCTGCTGATGCAGCTCTGCCAGCGTCACGCCGTCATAGCGCGGCGTCAAAATATAGGCGGTATCATTGTGCTGCCAGAAGCGCAGGACCAGCATCAGGTTAGGATGGGTAAAGCGTGCCAGCTGGCGGGCCTGCTGGATAAATGCATTCAGGCCAGCGGCAAAGGCGGCGCTGTCCTGCTTGCTGCGCAGCACAAGGCGCATATCTTCGCCGCGCAGGGTCAGCGCCCGCGGCATATACTCCCGGATGATGACCGAACGCTCAAGCTCGCGATCGAGAGCATCATAGAGAATATCGGTATGGCTGGTTTGAATAACGTCCTGGATCTCTAGCTCATCGAAACGAAAACCCGGCGGCAGCGCGTCGGGTATGCTCGGGTTGTACTCGCTCTCTGTCATTATATGAGGATCTCTGTTCAAAACTGACGGCTATTCAGAATAGGTATTTCAGGATCACTTTTGCGTGCGCCAGGCACCGGCGGCCGGATCCCGCAGCTGCGGATGCAGGTTGTCGATTAGCAGCAGCGTCAGGCTCGTGCCCGGCTCCAGCCAGCTGGACCAGACCTTACGCACCTCATTCAGCCGCGACTGTAGGCGAGCATCGTCCAGGGCCTGATCCCGAGACACCTCTACCGCCACCATACCGCTGTTTTTCCAGCCGTTGAGCTGCGGATCGTAGGGCAGGATCATCCAGCTCTGCGGAGCCTGGCTGTTGCTCACCACCATGCGCTCATTGTTGACGCTGGTGATCAGCAGGCTGTCGGCATTGGCTTTATCGTTCAGGCCGCTGACCGGGAAACCGTGCACGAAGGTCATCACCGAGCGCTTTTCGCCCTGGGCTCCGTGCTGGATCACCTCGCTACGGCCGTTAAGCCAGCCGCCGCGCTCGCATTTACCGTTGGCTTTCGCCGGGATAAACAGCGCCGAGGCGCTGGCGTCGCCCTGCCAGAAGGTGCGCAGGTGGCAACCATCCTGTAACGTAAACTCAAGCCACGGCGTACGGTCAGCAGCCGGAGAGGGCTGCTGGACCTGAACAGCGTTAGTGGCCGGCTGAGCCGCCCGCGGCGTAACGACGACAGCCCATTCGCTCTCCTTAGCGGCGATCCCCTCGGCAAGCAGCTCACCTTCCGGATCGACCATCTGCCAGTTCACCTGGCCGATGGTGCTGCACTGGCTCTCCAGTAGCGCCCCAAGGCGTGGCATAAAGGTAGTCAAAATCGAGGGCGTTTTATCCCCGCTGGCTACAATGCGCAGCGGTAATCTTGCAGAGCACCAGCTTTGCGGTGATTTATCATTAACGTTGTCTATCCAGACATCCAGCTTCTGAGAGGGGGATTGGGCAATACGATAATTCCCTGCCGACACGGTTGTGGATGCTAACAGCAACGCCAAACCCGAAAGCCAGACTTTCATAAAATTCCTTGTTAGCCAGAGTAATTAATCAATAATCCAGGTGCCGCTGTCGCCTTTTTGACAGGCCTTGCTGCTGTCGTCTACCGCCACACAGGTGGTTTTCTTCGCGGCGCGCTTAGGCCGGGGGCGATCGTTTTTTAGCGTCTGCGCATAGAGCGCGCTTTTTACCAGCGCGCGCGGCGGCACGTAACCAATCAGCTGCTCGTCATCCTCTTCAGCAATCGCCAGCCAGGCGTCGTCCACTTCGCCGAGAACGGTATAGGTTTGGCCGTTTGTCAGCTGGCCGAGCACTTTACCACCGTAGGAGGGGGTGCTGAGAATAGAGCCGGGGTAGAGCGCCCGGTAGGCCTCGTTAACAGGCTTAAAGGTAGCAGGTGGTGAGACCGCATAGCGGTGCGTCAGCGTGATGCCGTTAACCTGGCTGGTCACCAGCGTATCGTCCGTCATCTTTGGCGGGGGTGCTTTACAGCCGACTACGGTAGTGACCATAAAGAGAAGTAACAGGCCTCGCAATTTCATTATAACTTTCCCTGAAAAAATGATTAAACCCGACCGCCGCTGACTACTAAAGGATTAATACAGCTTAAGCATAGTCTGATGATTCTACATTGAGTTTATAACAATTCAATCGCCTTCTGCTGGGAAGGGTTTGTTAAATATTACCTTTGCTTGCGTATATTCTTATTAAAACAATTTTTGCCCTATTTCATCCCACGTCCGGATATATTTTCAAAGGTGGGTATGCAGTAAACCTTGTGCCAGATCAAGATCGGCAAGCGTATCCACATCGCGCATGATGCCGTCGTCTGAAACGGGCAGATCCTGTACGTTACCGCTGGCCCTGGCTTGCCGCACAATTGCCGCCGCGCCGACGTCGCCCGCCAGTGAAGCCAGGGCTTGAAAATAGCGGCGTCCGAACCCCACCGGATGGCCCGAATGCTGTTGAAAGCGGGGCATGACGATGGTCTGTGCCGTTAGCGCCTGTGCAACGTGCCCGAGCGTTGCGGCCTGCACCAGAGGCAGATCGCCGGGCAGGATCAGCCAGCCTGCCGCCTCTGACGTGGCCTGCACCCCAAGCGCAATGGACTCGCCCATGCCGCCTGTCCCGCCCTCCGGCCGCACAAGGTGCCACGGCAGGCCGGAGGATTTCACCGCCGCCAGGGTGTGATTGAGCACCGTTATGCCGTTGAGCAGGGTATCAAGCTTGTGGGTTGTCCCCCCCGAGGCGATAAACCGTTCGCCTCGCCCGGCAGCAAGCACAATGACCACAGGCAGAGCGGCCATCACGCCCCCTTCCGGCCGCGCGCTGCCGCTACGTCTGCCAACACGGAAAGCGCCAGCGAGCTGGCATCCCGCGCCTGTGGAAAGATGCCAATCGGCGCTTTAATTCGTGCAATGTCGTCAGGGTGGAAACCGCGCTCGGTCAGGGCGCGCACCCGCTTTTCATGGGTGCGGCGGCTACCCAGCGCGCCGATGTAAAAGGGCGCGGCGGCGAGGGCAGCGCTCAGCAGGGGCAGCTCCCTGTCGAGATCGTGCCAGAGGAGGATCACCGCCGTGTGGGCATCGATCAGGGTTGAGGTAGTCCGCAGCCGGGAGCCATCATCGATATGAACATCGTAGCCTGCGGCGTCGGCCAGTTTAGCCGTCATGTCGGCCTCCACCGAACGGCCAAAGATAATCACCCGCGTTGTGGGGCGGTAGTTGACGACAAACGCATCCTCTTCCCAACCCGTCTCACCCTCAGGCGTACCGATATGCAGCGTCCGTGAACGCGGGCTGTAGCGAAGCGCAGTGGGTTGACGTCGCTCCAGCGCCGTCAGCACCGCCCGCAACGGGCGCGCCGAGCGCAGCGGATGGATGCTTAAGGTAATCCCGCCCCCGCAGGGCAGGACAATATCAAACCATGGCGACCCCTCCCCGTAGATGACCGTCCGATCCTCGCCGGACTTGATCGCCTCCAGCGCCTCCCACGCGGCAGCGGCCTCAACGCAGCCGCCGGAGACGAAGCCGCAGTAGAGGCCATCCTCACGCACGGCCATCTGCGCCCCTAAAGGCCGCGCCGCGCCGCCGCGGATCTCGGTCAGGATGACCAGCGCCGCCCTCATGCCTGCGGCCAGCGCCTGGGTTGCGAAGCGCATTACCGCCACGCTATCGTCGGTTAAAAACGCCCGCTGCGGCGTCGCAGCGGGGTCGGTCTCGGTTGCGATGTGAACAGGTTGTGGCAGCACGTCCTTCTCCTATATCGCTTCCGGCAGATCGCTCAGCAGCTTGTCGAGCGTAATCGGGTAGTCGCGTACCCGCACGCCGGTGGCGTTATAGATCGCATTGGCGATGGCGGCGCTCACCCCACACAGGCCCAGCTCGCCGACCCCTTTGGCTTTCATCGGAGAAGAGACGGGATCGGTATCCTCGAGGAAGATCACCTCCTGAGCAGGGATATCGGCATGAACCGGCACCTCGTAGGCGGCGAGGTCGTGATTGACGAAGTAGCCCAGCCGGGTGTCCACCGCCAGCTCCTCCATCAGCGCCGCGCCAAGGCCCATGGTCATCGCCCCAATTACCTGGCTGCGCGCCGTTTTCGGGTTGAGGATCCGCCCGGCGGCGCAGACGGCCAGCATCCGGCGCACCCGCACCTCACCGGTTGCGATATCCACCCCGACCTCAACAAAGTGCGCGGCAAAGGTGGACTGCTGATACTTCTCCTGCAGATCGCCAAACTCGATGGTGTCCTCAGCCGTCAGCGTCCCGGCTGCGGCGGCATCGGTGAGCGGGGCGCTGCGCCCGTCCACGATGACCCTGCCGTCGGTAAAGACCGCGTTTTGCGGATCGAATCCCAGCTTATTCGCCACCGCCTCGCGTAGCTTGACGCAGGCAGCGTAGACCCCCGCCGTGGAGCTGTTGGCTCCCCACTGGCCGCCGGAGCCAGCAGAGACCGGGAAGGTCGAGTCCCCTAGCTGCACCACGACGTTTTCCAGCGGCAGGCCCAGCATTTCGGCTGCCGTCTGGGCAATGATGGTGTAGCTGCCGGTGCCGATATCGGTCATGTCGGTCTCAACGGTGAGCGTACCCTGGGCGTCGAGATGTACCCGCGCTCCGGAGGTCATCACCAGGTTATTACGGAAACCGGCGGCGACGCCCATGCCCACCAGCCAGCGGCCGTCGCGGATCTGTCCCGGTGTCGGGTTGCGACGCTGCCAGCCGAAGTGCTGAGCGCCGGTACGCAGGCACTCCACCAGCTGACGACGGGAGAAGGGGCGATCCGGGTTAGTGGGATCGACCTGAGTATCGTTCAGGATACGGAACTCGACCGGATCGACGCCCGCCTTCTCGGCAATCTCATCGATGGCGATCTCCAGAACCATCATGCCGGGCGCTTCCCCTGGGGCGCGCATCGCGTTCCCCTCCGGCAGATCCAGCTCTGCCAGCCGCAGCCCGGTGTGGCGGTTCGCTCCGGCATAGAGGAAGTTCGTCTGCTGCACGGCGGTCTCCGGCTCGCCCTCGGGCAGGTTACCGGACCAGCTCTCGTGGGCGATGGCGGTAATATGCCCGGCCTCATCGGTGCCGATGCGTACCTGCTGAATAGTCGCCGGACGGTGGGTGGTGTTGTTGGGGATCAGCGGTCGGGAGAGCATCACCTTCACCGGACGCTTCGCCGCCCGAGCGCCCAGCGCGGCCAGCAGGGCATCGCTGCGCAGGAACAGCTTGCCGCCAAAGCCGCCGCCAATGTAAGGGGACAGCACGCGAATGTTCTCTTTCGGTATATTCAGCGTCAGCGCAAGGTCGGAGCGGCACCAGTCAATCATCTGATTAGAGGTCCAGACGGTGAGCTTATCCCCCTCCCAGACCGCCATCGAGGCGTGCGGCTCCATCGCCATGTGACTCTGATCCGGCGTGGTATAGGTTGCGTCAAGCTTTACCGGAGAAGAGGCGAAGGCAGTAGCAAAATCGCCGGTCACGCTGTCGGGCTGATCCTCCTGCGGCGCGGTCACGCTGGGTTTCACCTCCGCTAAATCGTACTCGCCCCGATCCCGCTGGTAATCCACCTCGATCAGCGCTGCCGCCGCTCGTGCTTGCTCAAAGGTCTCCGCCACCACGACGGCAATCGCCTGGTGATAGTGCTGGATCTCCGGGCCGCCGAGCAGGATGGCGGTATTCTTTTCGCCTTTGCCCAGTTTCCCCGCGTTGTCGGCGGTGACCACCGCCAGCACGCCGGGCGCGCTGCGGGCAGCCTGAATATTGATGCTGCTTATTCGCCCTTTAGCAATCCCGGCGCCAACCACGTAGCCGTAGGCGGCGTTGGGCGCTTTGTCATGCCACTCGTAGGCGTAGTGCGCGGTGCCGCTGGTTTTCAGCGGGCCATCGATACGATCGTGCGGTCGGCCAACCACCTTCATGCGATCGATAGGGTTTTCCGTGGCGGGATTATCAAATTTCATCGTTTTATGCCCTCGCTTCTGCCAGCACCGAGGCGATGGTGCGCTTCGCCAGGGTTAATTTAAACGCGTTTTCATGGGTCGGCTGTGCCTCGGCAAACAGTCGGTCATAGACCGCCTGCGCCCCCTGAGCCACCGCCGCATCGGCATCGTCCCGCCGCCATGGCTGATGTGCCACGCCGCCCAGCGCCACCCGGCCGCTGCCGTCCTGCTGCACGATGGCGGCCACGGAGACCAGCGCAAAAGCGTAGGAGGCGCGGTCCCTTACCTTACGGTAGATATGGGTTCCGCCCAGCGGCGGGGGCAGGATCACAGCGGTAATCAGCTCTCCGGGAGCAAGGTTTGTTTCGATGTGCGGCGTATTGCCCGGCGCACGATAAAATTGGGCGATCGGGATCGCCCGCGTCTGGCCATCCGGGCGCACCGTCTCTACCACTGCGTCGAGCAGTCGCATGGCGACGGCCATGTCGCTGGGATGGGTAGCGATACAGGCTTTGCTGGTGCCTACTACCGCAAGCTGGCGGCTGAACCCCTCCAGCGCCGCGCAGCCGCTGCCGGGAAGACGCTTGTTGCAGGGCTGGTTGGTGTCGTAGAAGTAGGGGCAGCGGGTGCGCTGAAGCAGGTTGCCCGCCGTGGTGGCCTGGTTACGCAGCTGCCCGGAGGCCCCGGCCAGCAGTGCTCGCGAGAGCACGGCGTAGTCGCGGCGCACCCGCTCATCTGCAGCCAGATCGGTATTGCGCACCAGGGCGCCGATGCGCAGGCCGCCGTCGGTAGTCTGCTCAATCTTATCCAGCGCCAGGCTGTTGATATCGATAAGGTGCAGCGGGGCTTCGATCTCCAGCTTCATGAGATCGAGCAGGTTGGTACCGCCAGCGATAAATTTAGCGTGGGGCGTGCGCCCGGCGCTGGCTGCCGCTTCGGCAGGGGTAGTGACGCGCTCATAGGTAAAGGCCTTCATGATTTCAGGCCTCCGGCAGCGTCATCAATGGCGGCGAGGATATTGGCATAGGCCCCGCAGCGGCAGATATTGCCGCTCATCCGCTCGCGGATCTCATCCGGCGTTGCCTGGGGGGCAGAGACCAGATCTAAGGTGACGTGGCTGGGGATACCCGCCTCTATCTCTTTCAGTACCGCCACCGAGGAGCAGATCTGTCCCGGCGTGCAGTAGCCGCACTGAAAGCCATCGTGTTTCACAAAGGCGGCCTGCATCGGGTGCAGGTTATCCGGCGTGCCCAGACCTTCAATGGTGGTGATCTCTGCATCCTGGTGCATCACGGCGAGGGTCAGGCATGAGTTAAGGCGACGACCGTTAACGATCACGGTACAGGCTCCGCACTGGCCGTGATCGCAGCCTTTTTTGCTGCCGGTAAGGTGCAGATGCTCGCGCAGGGCGTCGAGCAGGGTGGTACGGGTATCCAGCTCCAGCTGATGCGTTTCGCCATTGACCTTGAACGAAACCGGCATCGTTTCAGGCGGTGGCGTCACCGGAGGCTCCCCCGCGCTGAGCGCAACGGTGGGTGAAATAGCCGCCGCTGCCGCAGACGCGGCGCTAGCCTTGATCAGCACCCGACGGGTTACGCTGAAATCATACGGCCCTCTGTCCGCTTCATTGCTCTGATTGCTCATAATTGCCTCCACATCAATAGCGTTATTTTTATACGTGCGCTAAATAATAGTAGGCGTTGAGACAAAAATTACCCCTGGCTTTTGTATATGCAAGCCAGGGGCGCAGCGTTACCAGTGCTTAAGTACGCGCTGACGAACCTCTTCCGGGTAGCCCTGTTCAAACGAGGCGTGCAGGTGGCGAGTCGTTTGCAGCGTATCAAAAACCACTTTTGCCCCTTTACCTGCTACGTACTCCGCTTCGTCATAGCACTGCGGCAGGCGGATCACGCGCTGGTCGTCGAATATTGCCCGACGGCCAACCGGATGGACGCGGGTCGACAGCGCCCAGACCACTTCACGTAAATTGGTCGGATCGAAATCATCGTCCACCACGTAGACCTTTGGAATAAAGACCATCGCATCGGTTTTAAACAGCACCTCGCCAATGCGCTGGGTCAGCGCTTCGCTGGAGACGCCCGGCAGCAGCTCGCGCCAGTTCTCCGGCATCACCACCAGCAGCCAGTGCACGGTTGAGTCCTCTGGGATCCAGGTCGTTTTTACCGGCAGCTTTGCCTCACGTAGATGGGTCAACGCATCGGCGGCCAGCCCGATAGCCCACAGGGTATGGGACTCGTCGGTGGGGCGTCCGGTAATCGACATCGGCCAGATCGGATCGTCGCGATGGGTAATGGTCTCGACGTGGAAGGTCGGCTGGGCGGAGGAGCCCTCCCCAAGGTAGCCGCCGTATTCGCCGTAGGGGCCTTCCTGGCAGTCGCGGCTGATGGAGACGTGACCTTCAATAACAATTTCCGCCGTGGCGGGGACGTCGAGATCGAGGCTGACCGCTTTCACCACCGGTACCGGCTCGCCCGCCAGCGTGCCGATATAGTCCGCTTCGTCCGCCTGCGCCGGGATAGGAATGCCGGAGACGCAGGAGATCGCCGGAGCCGGGCCCTGCACCAGCGCGTAGGGCATGGGCTCCCCGCGTGCGACCCACTGGGTCCAGATCTGGCCGATATGCTGGCTCGGCACCATCAGCCCCACCATCCGTTTACCATCGACCTTCATCACCCTGGCGATAGACCAGTTAACCCATTTCCCGTCTGGGGTTTTGACAATCAGCGTCCCCCAGGTATTGGCGTAGCGGCCGCCGTCTTTATCATGAGCGAAGGGGATAGGGAAGCGATCGAGGTTAGCATCGTCACCGCGTAGAATGTTCTGCTGACACGGCGCGGCGTCCCGCTCGACGCGTATCGGCGGAATGCCCGGCTGCTGGCGCGCATCATAGAGCGCCTCGACAATCTCCGGGCCGCTGGCGGCCGGATCCAGCCCCAGCGACATCGCCACGCGAGCATAGGGCATATCGGCGCGGGACGAGAGGCCCGCCGGGGCACCGAACAGGCGAAAGCCGGGGGCTACGCCAGCGACGTTGTGGAACAGCGGCGCGGGGGAGTGGAGCTCATAGCTGCGACGGGTGATGGCGCTCGGTTCAAAATCACAGTCTACCTCGCGCGTAATGTGCATAATGTCACCCATTGCGTCGAGGGCATCGATATAGCTTCTTAAGTCGTTATAGTATTTCATCTGGCTCTCCTTAAGCCGTTGTAGAGCCTTTGTGTTACAGTTTGAGTTCAAACTGTTTGTGTTCGAACTATATGATTGGCTTTATACTGGAGTCAAGTGAAGGAGATAAGAGAGCCGATGGCGGAAAATCGCGATCCGATCGTTGCCGCGCCCCTGTGGCCGCATGGCGACTGTTCATTAATGCACCTGATGCGCCGGGCGGGGCAGCGCACCACCCTGTGCTGGACGCAGAACGTCGATACCGGTCTGTCCGCCGTACAGTACGCCATCCTGGTGGTGCTGAAGGAGGAGACCTCCTGCGATCAGCAGACCCTCGGCAACCGCGCCGGGTTTGATAAAGCTACCGGAACCTACGTGATCGATCGGATGAGCAAAAGCGGCCTGCTGCAGGTTCAGACCGATCCCGCCAACCGCCGGCGTAAGCTGGTCTCGATGACGGCGGCGGGCGAGGCGATGCTGGCGCAGATGATTGAGCAGGCGAAGCGCGCCGAGAAGAGTATCACCGCTGGGCTGGATGCGCAGGATATTGCCGATCTGAAACGCCTGCTGAGCAAGCTGAGTGGATTGCAGGAGCCTGAAGAACATGCCGCACCGGATAGTCCCTGAAAGCAACGTTGAGCCGAAACCCGATCTCACCATCGGTTTTCTGCTGATGAAACAGTTCACGCTGGCCTCCGTGGCGGGGCTGGTGGAGTCCCTGCGCTTTGCGGCGGATGAGTCTTTCTCCAGCCGCCAGATCTTCTGTCGCTGGGAGTGGATGACCTGCGACGATCGGCCGGTGACCGCCAGCTGCGGCCTGCCGGTGTCACCCACGGCGAAACTCGATTTCAGTAAGGAGTGGGACTACTTCGTCGTCGCCGGGGGGCTGCTGGAGGAGACGCGCCAGCCCCCGGCCTGGCTGCTGCAGGCGCTGCGGGATCTGCATGCGCGCAATATTCCCATCGTTACTTTGTGCAGCGGTGCTTTCGTCGCGGGTAGTGCTGGCTTACTGGATGGTCGCCACTGCGCGATCCATTTCACCACCCGGGATGAGTTCAGGATGCGCTTTCCGAAAGCCATTCCGGTGATCGACAAAACCTATATCAAGGATGGCGGGATCATCTCCTGCCCGGGAGGCACGGCTATCGATCTGGCAGCGGATCTGATCCGTCACCACTGTGGGCTGGTGCGCGCCCAGAAGGTGCTTAAATACCTGCTGGTAGACGAAGCCGCCGTGCCGGGCGCAAAGGCGAAGCAGAAAGAGAGCCTCAGCCAGCCGGATGTCTATGAGAACGAGCTGGTGAGCAAGGTGATCGAGTTTATGCGCCACCATCTGGATTCGCCGGTGCCGCTGGCCGACGTGGCCGAGTTCGCGGGGGTGACCTTCCGCCAGCTCAACCTGATTTTCACCCAGTGCACGGGCCACTCGGCTGCCGTCTACTGGCGGCGGATGCGCCTGGAGCAGGCGCGCAAGCTGATGGCCGACTCCAGTAACAGCATCAACGCTATTGCTACCGCCACCGGCTTCTCCGATGCCTCACATCTGATTGCCTGGTTTCGTAAGCAGTACGGTGAGACGCCAAGCTCGTTCAGGAAACGGCGCAGAGTGGTTGAGAAGCTGGTGAAGGAGTAGGGCGAGGGGAGTATAGGCCGGGCCAGCGTCAGCGCCGCCCGGCGTTATCGTTACATTTTTTGCAGTGCGCTGCGTTTCGGCATCTGACCCGGGACGCGCGCTTTGCGCGGTTGCTCGTCGTCCAGCGCAGCCGCATCTTCCAGGCTGCGGGCGTTGGTCTCAGGAGCAAGGAACCAGGAGACGATCAGCCCAACAAAGGTAATGGCGGCGGCGATATACATCGTTGAACCGATACCCAGCGTCTGTAACGAGACCGGCACCAGCCAGGTGCCTACCGCTGCGCCAATGCGCGACAGGGAGGTGCCCACGCCAACCGCCCCGGCGCGGATCTCCGTTGGGAAGATCTCGTTCGGGTAGACCAGCTGCAGTACCTGTGCGCCGCCGATAAACAGGGCGTAGGCACCAAACATCAGCAGGATGATCATCGACGGACCGTCACGCAGCAGGCCCAGCAGCAGCAATGCCAGCCCGGACCACAGGAAGCTCTGCAGCAGCAGCTTACGGCGTCCCAGAGTGTTCACCAGCCGGGTCGCGATGATGCAGCCCACCACGAACAGCAGGGTAATGGCGATGGAGCCGTAAGAGGCCCAGCCGCCGCTGAGGTGCAGCGCCTCCAGCACCTTCGGCGCGAAGGCGTAGACGGCGAAGACCGGGATCACCGAGCAGGTCCAGAAGATAGTGACGAAGGCCATGCGCTTGCCGTAGCCGGAGTGCAGCAGGTTAACGAAGGAGAGGTTTTTGCTCTCGGCCTGGGCCGGCAGGTTTTGCAGGCCAAAGTCAGCGCCGTAGACGCGGCGAATAATCACCTCGGCTTCCGCGTGGCGGCCTTTGCCGATCAGCCAGCGCGGCGATTCCGGGGTGCCCAGACGGACCAGGAACAGCAGGGCGCCGATAACGGCGGTGCTCGCCAGCGTCAGACGCCAGGCCTCCGGGCCGCCGAAGTTGAGGAGGGCTTCCCCCACCAGATAGGCGGTAGCGGCCCCGGCGAACCAGAGGATAGTCAGGGTGGCGAGACAGGGTCCGCGGTTTTTCTTCGGCAGGAACTCAACCAGGAAAGCCGTCGCGACCGGGTATTCAATACCTACCGCAACGCCGTTAAGGAAGCGCAGGGCAAAGAGCATCTCACCGCTCTGAACCCAGTACTGGGCCAGCGAGCAGACAATGAACAGCGTCGGGCCAACGAAATAGAGCAGGCGACGGCCCAGGCGGTCGGTAAGCGCACCGCCAATAAAGCCGCCAAAGAAGATGCCAATCAACGCCGAGGCGGCAATCATCCCCTCCCAGAAGGCGCTTAGCCCGAGGGCGGGAGACACTTTCGTCATGGCAATGCCGATAATACTCAGGACATAACCATCAACAAACGATCCTCCGCCGGAGCGAACGGTAAGCAACCGGTGGAAACGGTTAAGCGGTACGTCTTCAACAGAAATGGTATTGGACATAGTAACTCCTGTCTTCCCCGGCGTGGTTAAATAAAAGTCTGTTACTAACTTTTATTCCCACGCGCACGGAATTCATGTAGGCCGGATAAATTCGAATCGGATAAAACACATTTAATAAATAATCGGTCTTGCCACACTTTTATAATTAATAAATTACAACCCGTACTCCCTGCTATTTAAAAATCACGTCACTTCATTAGAGAGCTTTTTTGCTGCCACGGTGCGGGTCGACCACCAGCAGAGTAGCGACCCCAGACAGACCATGGCGGTACCCTGCCAGAAAGAGACCGTCAGGTGGGAGTGGAGCATAAACGCCGCCAGCACCGCTGAGATAATGGGGATAAAGTACGACGCCGCCGCCAGCACCGTCACGTTGCCGTGGAGGATGCCGACGTTCCAGGCGGCATAGCCAAAGCCCATGGCGATGGCGGCGAACAGCAGGCTGATCCCTGCATGCCAGCTTATTACAAACTCAGGCTGCGGCGACGAGAGGAATTTCAACCACAGGGTTAAGGCCGTTAAAATAAAGAACAGGGTGATACCGTTATTCCCCTCTGCAATAATTTTCGTTACTACGCAATATATTGCCCAGATAATTGCGCCGCTGAACGCCAGACCATAGCTTAACGGGTTATCCATCACGTTATTTGCCATTTCAGCGAATGAAAAACCCTGGTCGCCGCCCAGCACAAATCCTATTCCGGCGATGGCTAAAATAATACCGGGAATAATCAACGGGCTGGTTCTCTGGCGGTTAACAATAACCGACAGCAGAATAGTCATACTCGGCCAGAGGTAGTTCACCATGCCCACCTCAATGGCCTGGCGACCGCTATGGGTAAAACCCAGCGACAGCGACAGGCAGAGCTCGTAGCAGACAAACAGCACGCTGCCGAGGATCAGATAGCTGACCGGGAAGCGGCGAAGCTTCGGAAAGCCGATGGTACAGAGCAGCAGCACCGCGCTACAGGTGTAGATCAGCGCTGCGCCGCCGACGGGACCAAAGCCTTCGCTGACGCTTTTAATCAATCCTACAATGGCGCTCCACAGCAGGATGGCAATGAATCCAATGAGTGTCGCTTTCTTCTGGGGCATAACCCTCTACCTCTGTTTACCATTCCGCTGTTTACAATTCGGTCACAAGCTGCGCTGGTGAACTGCCGTTCTGTTAAATTCTGGTTAAATGCAGGATTAAAACTATGCCTCCAGATTGACGGTGTAAATACGTCCAGATGGGCCAGAATCGTGGAATGTGATCGTTATCGGAATTTATATAGAAAATTACTACGTGGCGTATAAGATTTTAAGTTATTGATATTTTTATTTTAATTTTTTAATGACGGTAAAAATATCCTATAAAAACGTATTTCCTTTGTATTTATCATGTATACAAATTTTTTCAGCCATTGACCCCGTTCGCTCCTGAGTGCAGATTTTTAACAAACGCATCCTGTCCCTGCCAGTGAGCAGGCAGTCATGGTCATAAGTTTCCACCCTGGAGGTTATCGTGTTGACATTCGAAGGTATTTACACCCCGGCAATCACCCCTTACGCAGCCGACGGCAGCATTGACTTTGCACGCTTTGCTGACGTGCTGGAGTCGCTGATTGAGGCCCGCGTGCACGGCATTATCATCGGTGGCTCTACCGGTGAGTACTATGCCCAGAGCGCAGAGGAGCGGATGGCGCTGGTCGAGCACGCCCGGAAGGTGATTGGCAACCGTCTGCCGCTGATCGTGGGCACCGGCGCGACCCGCACCGAAGATGCTGTTCACTATGCGAAGCATGCCCGGGAGACCAGGGCTGACGCGATTTTGGTGACCTCGCCGCCCTATGCGCTGCCCACCGAGCTGGAGAACGCTCATCATGCGCTGACCATCGATAACGCTGCCCAGCTGCCGATCATGCTCTACAACTATCCGGGCCGTATGGGCATCACCATGGGAGAGACCTACTTCAACGAGGTCAGTAAGTCTCCTAACGTGGTGGCGATCAAAGAGAGCTCGGGCGATTTCAACAACCTGCACCTGCTGGCCTGTAAGTTCCCGAAAATCGCCATCTCCTGCGGCTGGGACGATCAGGCGCTGGAGTTCTTCGCCTGGGGTGCGCGCAGCTGGGTCTGCGCTGGATCAAACTTCATTCCGCGCGAGCATGTGGCGCTGTATGAAGCCTGCGTAGTAGAGAAGAACTTCGACAAGGGCCGCAAAATTATGGCGGCGATGATGCCGCTGATGAACTTCCTCGACGGGGGTAAATTTGTGCAGTCTATCCGCTACGGCTGCGAGCTGAACGGTCTGCGCTCGGGTCAGGTCCGCGCTCCGCTGCTTGATCTCAATGAGGAGGAGAAGGCCCAGCTGCAAACTATTATCGCCGACGTTAAGCGCAACGTGGCGGCAGCGTAAGGAGGATCTATGCAACAGCTCTCTACGTTAAATGATGTCACCACCCTGACGCGGGATCTGCCCCTGCCG
Organism: Pseudescherichia sp.; assembly: GCF_031998825.1. Classification (GTDB taxonomy): domain Bacteria; phylum Pseudomonadota; class Gammaproteobacteria; order Enterobacterales; family Enterobacteriaceae; genus Pseudescherichia. The sequence continues at coordinate 25,575 of NZ_DAMACX010000011.1, read as the reverse complement.
GAGAAGGCCTTTATCAACGGTCGCTTTACGGCGGCTGCCTCGGGCAAAACCCTGGCGACCACCAACCCGGCCACCGGCGAGCATCTCACGGATATTCCCGCCTGTGACGCCAGCGACGTTGACGCGGCGGTGAGCGGTGCCCGTGCCGCCTTCGAGGCCGGAAGCTGGAGTAAGCTGGCGCCCGGCGAGCGGAAAGCCGTGCTGCTAAAGCTGGCCGACCTGATGGAGCAGGAGATTAGCCCTCTGGCAGTGCTGGAGAGCCTCGACAGCGGCAAGCCGGTCAGCGAGTGCCTGGCGGTGGACGTGCCGGAAACCATCCACGTGCTGCGCTGGCACGCGGAAGCCATTGATAAGCTCTACGACCACACTGCCCCCGTAGGCAACAGCGCCATGGCGCTGGTGGTGCGCGAACCGATCGGGGTCGTGGGCTGCGTGCTGCCGTGGAACTTCCCGCTGCTGATGCTGGCATGGAAGATCGGCCCGGCGCTTGCGGCAGGTTGTTCGGTGGTGGTAAAACCGGCCGAGCAGACCTCGCTCACCGCGCTGCGGGTAGCGGAACTGGCAAGTAAAGCAGGCGTTCCGGCAGGAGTGCTGAATATCGTGACCGGAACCGGGAAGGCGGTCGGGGAGCCTATTGGCCTGCATCCGGATATCGATATGGTGAGCTTTACCGGCTCAACCGCCACCGGGCGACGCTTCCTGCACTATGCTGCGGAGTCCAACCTCAAGAAAGTGGTCCTGGAGTGCGGCGGCAAAAACCCGGCCCTCGTCTTTGACGATGCTGAGGATCTGCACACCGTGGCCGGACACGTGCTTAACGGCGCCTTCTGGAATATGGGCGAAAACTGCTCAGCCACCTCGCGCCTGCTGGTGCAGGAGGGGGTCAAGGAGACGCTGCTGGCCATTATTGCAGAGCAGATTGGCGAGTGGCGGATGGGGAACCCCAGCGATCCGCAGAATAAGCTAGGGACGATGATCTCCCCCGAGCATTTCAGCAAGGTCAGCGGCTACCTCGATACTGCGCGCAAGGAGGGGCTACGTATCGTGCAGGGCGGCGACACCGAGCAGGGGATCTACGTCCAGCCCACCGTCATTGATGGCGTTACCCCGAAAAGTGCGCTGTTCCGGGAGGAGATCTTCGGGCCGGTGCTCTGCGTCACCACCTTCAAAACGGAAGCCGAGGCGCTGGCGCTGGCTAACGACACACCGTACGGTCTGGCGGCATCGGTCTATACCGGCAAACTCAACCGGGCGATCCGCGTCTCCCGTGCTATCCGGGCCGGAACGGTCACCGTTAACTGCTTCGGCGAAGGCGATGCCACTACGCCGTTTGGCGGCTACAAGCAGTCTGGCTTTGGCGGACGCGACAAGTCTGTCTTCGCCCTCGATCAGTACACGGAGCTGAAGACCATCTGGATCGATGTGCCAACGGAAGAGGCATAAGGATCGGGGAACGATCTCCTGTGAAAACATCGCCTTGTGTGGGGTGTGAATTTTTTAACTATTTTTGTGGTATACAGGCTTTTTCTGTAGGTTAATCACTATCACACTCAATATGCACAGGGCATTTCCAGGAGGCGACAATGAGAACGGGTAAAGCGGCGCTTTATGAGGATCTAAAGCGTCTTATCTTAACGATGGAACTCGACCCGGATGAGTTACTGGACGAAGCCAGCCTCACCGCGCAGTACGGCCTGTCCCGGACGCCCGTGAGAGAGGTTTTTCAGCGGCTGGCCGGTGAGGGCTATCTCGAAATCGTCGAGAAGCGCGGCGTGCGTGTGATCCCTATGAGCCACTCAACGCTGCGCAACTTCTTCCTTGTCGCGCCAATGATCTACGCCGCCACGGGGCGACTGGCGGTGCAGAACTACAAGCCTGCCCAGCTAAAGGCCCTGAAGGAGACGCAAAAGCGTTTTCGTAAGGCGGTGCAGACCCATGACGCCGAAGCGCTGGCCCTGGAGAATAATCGCTTCCATGAGCTGATGGGAGAGATGGCGGGCAATCCCTATCTGCAACCCAGCCTGGGGCGTCTGCTTATTGACCACTGCCGCATCGGCCATACCTTCTTCCGTCCGCAGAACGAAGATATGGAGCAGCGTTTGCAGCTCGCGGCGGATCATCACGATGCCTTTATTGCCGCCATCGAGGCGCGGGATGAACAGGCCGTTGTCGATCTGGTGTTTGAGCACTGGGAGCTGTCCCGAGTCAATATGGAGATCTTTATCGCTCCGCAGGGGCTGAAAGCTGACCATCTGATCCAGACGCCGGAAGCCAACCGCTAAATACCGTCTCACGCCTGCTGGCGCTCGCCGGCAGGCCCCGCTAAGCCTGCGTTTTACCCCCCTTCAGTAACGTTTTTCTTTTTTCATGCAGAGTGCATTTTTGCTACGCGCGTCATGTTTTTTATACAAGTTGTATACATAAAATATACAAGAAATATTCATAAACCTGTTTTCCGTAACATGACCCTGCACCATCCGGCTGGCTCTCTGGCGGGATGGATTAAAGAAAAACGTACCGGAGTAACGAACGTGCAAAAGATCACCTCTCTGCCTTCTGATGACGCCCTGCCGGGCTGGTATCACACCAGTAAAAAACGTACCCCGCGTCCTGCCCATGAGGGGCACAAGCACGCCCGCTGGGCGATTGTCGGGGCTGGGCTTACTGGACTGGCCGCGGCCCGCCAGCTGGCGCTCAACTTCCCCGACGATGAAGTGGTGTTGATCGAGGCTCAGGAGGTGGGGTTCGGCTCCTCCGGGCGTAATGCCGGCTTTGCCATTGATGTGCCTCATGACATTGGCGCGAAGGATTACATCGGTGACGTGAAGACCGCCAACCTGATCCTCAAGCTCAACACCCTGGGTCAGAACTATTTGCGTGCCATCGTTAAGGATCACGGCATCGAGTGCCAGATGTCGGACTCCGGCAAGTACCAGGCGGCGGTAGGCGATCAGGGCATTGCTATCCTTGAAGCGTACCGCAGCGGGCTGGAGAAGATAGGCCGCGAATCGCAGATGATCGCCGGGCGCGATCTGCCGGACCATATCGGTACCTCATACTACAAACAGGCGCTCTATATTCCCGGTACCATCCTGCTGCAGCCCGCGGCGCTGGTAAAAGGCCTGGCGGATAGCCTGCCTTCCAACGTTACTCTCTATGAGAACACGCCCATCGCCTCCATTGACTACGGCGAGAAGGTGACCCTGGTGCATGACAAGGGTAGCATCACCGCCGATAAGCTGATCCTCGCCAATAACGCCTTCGCCGCACACTTTGGTTTCCTGCGGGGCCGTCTGCTGCCGACCTTCCTCTACGGCAGCCTGACCCGTCCGCTAAGCAGCGAAGAGCAGGCCCGACTCGGCGGCAAGCCGGTGTGGGGCGTTATCCCTGCCCATCCCTTCGGCAGCACGGTACGCCGCACGGTTGATAATCGCATCCTGATCCGCAACAGCTTCAGCTTCCAGCCGGATGGCCGCCCGCGTGAGCGACTCCTGAAGGGCTATATCGAAACGCATCGCAAATCCTTTGAGCGCCGCTTCCCAATGCTCTCTGAAGTGGATTTTGAATACTCCTGGAGCGGGGCGATCTGCCTGTCGGATAACCACGAAGGCTTCTTCGGCCAGCTGGCACCGAACGTCTACGGCGCGCTCTGCTGCAACGGGCTGGGCATCACTCGCGGCACCGCCACCGGCAAACTGCTGGCGGATATGATCGCCGGAGAGCGTAACGAGCTAATCGATTTCCTGGTGGCGTCGCCGGGACCGAACAGGACCCCGCCGGAGCCGTTCCTCTCCATTGGCGTCAACTCGGTGCTGAAGTGGGGCCAGTTCCGTGCGGGATTGGAGGTTTAAGCGTGCGTAAAGTTTGGTGATAAATTAAGCACAGCGCTTGCTGGGTAAAAAAACGGCGGTAGAATAGGCTAACTCCCGCCGTTTTTTTATTTCCCCTACAGGTGCCATGATCGCTCTCAAAACAGTTCTATTGAGTCTGCTGTGTATTATTCTGCTCTCCCTTGTTGCCAGTCTCGCCCAGGCGGTCAGCCAGCGCGAGGCAAAGGCCAACGAGGGGTGGTGGTCCGCCCGTCGTGACTCGTCCGGCATCGCGCCCGATCCGGTCAAATTTGCCCGGCTGGCGATCGTTCAGGTCTATGCTGCGCCAACTTACGGCTGGAAAGGGGCGGTGGCGGTGCACCCGTGGATCATCTTCAAACGCGCCGGAGAGGACCACTACACCCGCTACGAGGTGATCAGCTGGGGCAGCGGCGACAAGGTGCGCCGCGACCGTAACCAGGCGGATGGCTACTGGTACGGGTCCAGACCGCGCCTGCTGGTGGATCGTCGTGGGCCAGAAGCCGAGGCGATGATCCCGCAGATTGAGGCGGCGATTGCCTCCTATCCGTGGCCGACCACCTATCACGCGTGGCCGGGGCCCAACAGCAACACCTTTATTGCCCATATCGGTCGGGAAGTGCCTGACCTGAGGCTCGATCTGCCTGCTAATGCGGTAGGGAAAGACTACCGTCCGATCTACCGGCCCATCGGCTTGCCGCCTTCCGGACGCGGACTACAGGTTTCGGTGCTGGGCGTGGCGGGGGTGACCCTGGGGGCAGAGGAGGGGTTTGAACTTAACGTGCTTGGTTTAAACGTCGGCCTCGACTTTACGCCCCTGCGCCTGCGCCTGCCGTTTATCGGCGGCATCGGGTCGGATAATTTGCAGGAGCAGTAAAAAACCCACGCGGACGTGGGTTTTAAGTTTATTTACTCGCTCGCCACCTGCGCTCGCAGATGCTTAGCGCGCTTCTGCTTGCGCAGCTTATCGATCAGGCGGTGCGCCTCGGCACGGGTTGCTACCGCCGGGGAGGAGCCGCTCAGCGGCTTCTGGGCCGTCTCACGCAGGGTCAGAACCGTAATCAGACCGATAATCCCCGCACCCATCATATAGTAGGCGGGCATCATCACGTTGTGCGTGGTATCTACCAGCCAGGCGGTGACCAGCGGCGTGGTGCCGCCGAACAGCGAGACCGACAGGTTAAAGCCAATCGCCAGCGCGCTGTAGCGGATGTCGGTCACGAACAGGGCCGGGAGCGTAGCGGGCATGGTGCCGCTAAAGCAGGTGTGCAGCACGCCAAGAATAACCAGCCCGCCAAACACCGCCAGCATATTGCCGGAGCCGATCAGCATAAAGCTCGGGATTGCCAGCAGGATCAGCCCCGCAGCGCCCAGGCCAATCACCGGGCGGCGACCGATGCGATCGGTCCAGTAGCCCCAGGCCAGGGTCAGCGGCATCATCACAAACATGATTACCATCACCAGCAGCAGCCCGGTCAGCTCGCTCATGCCCAGCACGCTGGTCAGATAGCTTGGCATATAGGAGGTCAGCATGTAGTTCGAGACGTTGAACACCAGCACCAGGCCGATGCACTTCAGGATCTGCTTGCGATGTTTGTTCAGCATCTGTAACAGGCTGAGCTGCGGCTTACTGTGCTCCAGCGCCTCCTGCTTATCCATATGATCTTTAAACGCCGGGGTCTCTTCCAGCTTCAGCCGAATGTAGAGGCCAAACAGCCCCAGCGGCGCGGCCAGGAAGAAGGGAATGCGCCAGCCCCAGGCGTGCATCGCCTCGGTGGGCAGAACCGCGATCATGATCGTTACCAGGCTGGCACCCAGCAGATAGCCGCCAAGAGTACCAAACTCCAGGAAGCTGCCCATAAACCCGCGGCGTTTGTCGGTGGAGTACTCCGCGATAAAGGTCGCGGCTCCGCCGTACTCGCCCCCGGTAGAGAAGCCCTGCACCAGACGCGCCAGCAGCAGCAGGATCGGCGCGGCGATACCAATGCTGTCATAGGAGGGGATCAGGCCGATACAGAAGGTGCCTACCGACATCATGATCATCGTCAGGGCGAGGATCTTCTGGCGACCGAAGCGATCCCCCAGCGGGCCGAATACCATCCCGCCGATAGGCCGCACGAGGAAGGCGGCGGCAAAGGTGCCGAAGGAGGCGATCAGCTGCGCGGTGCTGCTGGCACCGGGGAAGAAGACCTGGCCGATGATCACCGCCAGGTAGCTGTAGACACCGAAATCGAACCACTCCATGGTGTTACCGAGCGCAGCTGCGCCGACGGCCTTTTTCAGCAGGCCGCTATCGATAACGGTAATGTCGTCTACGGTTAATTCATTGCTTGTTGAAGCGTGGTTTTGTTGCTGGTTTAACGTCGTTCCGTTGCTCATAAACTCCCCATGAGTGTGGATGGCGCAACCTTATAGCTTTCGCAGCCTTAATACTCATGTCAGAGGAAAAGAAAGCTATAAGATGCAGATAATGATGATTCGCCACGTTTAGCGGCGGGGGTACACCATAAATAAAATAGGCGCAGGGTGCAACTTTTTGGCGGTATTTGCTGCTTTTGCCGGAAATAGTGGCGATATCAGCTTAATCTGAGCAGGGTTAAAGCGATAAATAAACCCCCTAAAATACAGGGTTTACTATTTCGCCTGCTAACGATCTATTTAATTGATGTCGTTAGCACTATGATGACACAACCGTTTTTTATATTTGTTTGTAGTGATGAATATTTCAATGAACCCGCAGCGGCAGGCTGATGTACTTCTCGTTATGGTCACCCTTATCGCCGCCTGCGGCTGGATCTTTTCCCGGGAGGGTATCTCCGGGATGCCGGTTTTTGCCTTTCTGGGCCTACGCTTTGGTTGTGCCGCGTTGGTCCTGCTGCCGTTCTGCCGGGGGCAGCGCATCCCAAGGGAGCAGATTATACGGGTGCTCATCAGCGGTGGCTGGATGGCGCTGACCATGTGCCTGTGGATCTACTCCGTTTCAACCACCCCTTCGCTGGGCGAAGGTGCATTCATCATGAGCCTGTCGATGCTGTTCGTGCCGCTGGTGGCGTGGGGGATGATGAAGGTCCGGCCCGCCCGCGCCTACTGGGAGTGTCTGCCGCTGGCCTTCGTTGGGTTAGGACTGCTGAGCCTACAGTTTCCCATCTCGTTTCACGCGAGTCAGGGGTGGTTTCTGCTGACCGCCGTGGTGCAGTCGATCTCCTTCTGCTACACCAGCCGCTGCGCCAGGGAGGTACCTCTGCTGCCGCTGACGGCAGTGCAGCTGGGCATGACCGGGGTGGTGGGGCTGGTGCTGTCCGGCATGACGGAGACGTGGACCCAGCCTTTTACCGCTACCACCGCAATGTGGCTGCTTGCCAGCATCCTGATCGCCACCAGCCTGCGTTTCGGCCTTCAGCTTCAGGGGCAGAAGCATGCCGCCGTTGCTAATGCGGCGATTATCATGGTGCTGGAGCCGCTGCTAACGGTGATCGCGGCGGCAATCTGGTATGGAGAGAAACTGCCGATGCAGAAGATCACCGGCGGGATATTAATATTAGTGGCCCAGCTGTGGTTCAGATGGCGAATGGTGGTTCGGCCACAGTCTTAAGGTAGAACAGGACAAATACGCCGGGCAGGTTCTCTATTTCCAGTGAGGTATAGGTGAATCGATTGATATGGCCGTTCTTATCAATAATGGCCTTATATCCCGCGCCGATTTTACTCACGTCGTGGTAATTCCACATCCGCCGGAAATCCGCGCTTTGCAGATTCAGCACGGATATAACGGCTTCAAACTCCTCCGCCTGTTTGGCTGCGGCGTAATTTGAGCGGAAGGCGGAAATAGTATGCCGGGCAGCGCTATCCCAGTCGTGAATAATTTTCCTGTACTCTTCATTTAAAAACATTAACTTCAGGGAGTTTCTGTTCTCTTCAGCGACGGTCGACCAGTCAAAAATTTCATTTCTGGCCGCCTCATTCCAGTAAAGGATGTCCATGTTAGCGCGGCGAATAAACGCTGGATGTGGGTTCAGCGCCTCAACCATTGCCGTCACTTCTTTAGGCAGTTGCCTGCTGGCGCTCTGCGGCACAGCCCGGTGGCCGAAAACGATATCCTCCAGGTAATCCTGCTCCACCGGGGTGAGTTTTAGTACTCTGGCAATACGCTGCAGGGCGCCATGGGAGATACTGATGCTTCTGCCTTGTTCCAGCCACGTATACCAGCTGACACTCACGGCAGCCAGCTGCGCAACCTCCTCACGCCGCAGACCTTTTACCCGTCGTCCGGTTGTGACAAAGCCGTACTCAGCGGGATCGACGGCCGCGCGGCGGCGGGTGAGAAAATGTTTCACGTCCTCGTTGCGGGACATCAGCCTCTCCTGGCTATGACTCATAGTCATAGGATAATCCCCCCCATTTTTGCTGGAGGCGTTAGCACTTACGATTGCCGCACAGAATAGAGTAGTTATGGGAAAAATTGAAATATGTCATCGCAACAGATACCAGAAACCCTACGCGCTGGGCGTTTAGCCGCCGGGAGCATCAGCACTATGCTCACCGGAATAATCACGCTGGTGGTGGTGATGGGTATTGGCCGTTTTTCACTTACGCCGCAGATCCCGGTAATGATTAACGATGGATTTCTCAATCTGTCCAGTGCGGGGATCCTTGCCGCCATGAACTATATCGGCTATCTGCTGGGCGCGATTCATGTCAGCCGCATGCAGAGCAATCACACTACCTACCTGAAAACGGGGCTGCTTGCCGCTATGCTGGTCACGCTTCTCTCAGGGGTAACCTCTTCGTTTGTCCTGCAATGCCTTTTCCGCTTTATTGCAGGCGTGGGCGGCGCGTGGGCACTGATTATCGTCACCTCCTGGACGCAGCTGGAGCTGGCAGCGAAAAATGCGCCACGTCTCTCCGCAGCGGTATTCAGCGGTCCGGGTATAGGCATTACGCTGACCGGCGTTCTGGCATGGATTATGTCAGCGCAACACGTCAACTCCTCTCAGGCATGGTATGTCTATGGCGCCGTTGCCCTCGTCGCGATCCTGCTGATCTTTCGTCGCCTGCCGCATGAGTTACCTGCAATGCAGAAGAAAAGGGGGGCGGTACCCGTAGGGCGAAACCTTAAGGTGCTGCTCGGCGTATATACGCTTGCGGGTTTTGGTTACATCTTGCCTGCGACCTTCCTGTCACAGATGGCGCATGCTGTCTTCAGCAGCGGTAACCAGGCTGCCTTTTTCTGGCCGCTGTTCGGACTCTCTGCGGTAGCGGGAGTATTGTTGGTGATTATGTTCGCCGCCGTCGTGAATACGCGTATCAGCCTGGCATTAGCGATGATCGTGCAGGGCGTAGGGGTTGCGGCACCGGTCATAGCCAACAACGCGGCAGGACTGCTGATGTCGACCGTGCTGACCGGGCTGTGCTTCTTGTCCATTATGCAGCTGTCGATGCGCCTTGCGCGGGAAGTGTCAAACGGTGAGATGGCGAAAATGGTGGGAATGCTGACGGCTGGCTATGCCACCGGGCAGCTGACGGGGCCGCTGGTCTCCTCTGCCTGCGTCGCGCTCTTCTCCTCGCTGGAACCCGCGCTGCTGCTGGCGGCAGGCTGCCTGATCGCCGGGGGCGGGGCGGTGCTGTTTATGATACGGAAATGAGGGCTGCCACCAGACCATAAAAAAATCCACGCCGGGGCGTGGATTTTAATGTGCCGCGAAAAATGAGTTACACGTTAATCAAGCGCGATTTATTGCTCAATGTGCTGGAGCACGAAGGTTTCCAGTGAAACGCTCAGCGTCTCTATTATGCCAGACAGCGGTGACCAACGAACAATTTTGCCGGTCGCGTTGTCATAGAGATAATAGTGACCATCCTCCGCATCCATTAGCGGAACCGCCGAGGCAGGGAAGCCGGGGTATTGTTGGCGCAATTCAACTGTAGAGCGCAGTATGCTTAACCACGCGGTCTCCTTAACGCCCAGCCCAAACACTTCGGTGGCTTCATAAGAGAGAACCCCGACGTTTTCCAGCCAGGCTCTATAGTCCGGGGTGAAAGTAATATGAAGCGCCTGTTCTGCCGCATTAATCGTCGCCGCATCTACCGGACGGTAAATTGCCTCATGTTGTTCAATAAATGACTTTAGCTGCTTCATGCTGCCACCTCGCTTCGTTGATTTTTAATTTCTTCCGCGCGTGTTTTCCAGTGCTCGGCGCGCTCCGTTTTGAAATCGCCGCGATTAATTTCAGAATCTTTATTTACGTCGTGCAGGATCTTATTATTGCCGCCGCCCATATGCTCACTTTTGGTCAGCTCCGCCAGGGGGGAGTCGGCATTTTGTCCAATGTGATGGAGTTCATACGGTTTACCGCTGGCATCTTTGGGCGGCAGGCCTTTTTCCATACGCTCAAGATTGGTCATACCGAACTCGTCCACTTGATCCGGATCGATTTCGTTTTGTACTAGCACATCTTTACCATTGACCGTCTCACACTCCAACCCAGCGTCCAGATAAATTTGCGCCTCTTCTTCACTGCCAATACGCTCGATGATCTCTTCGCTATAGCCTTTTTCACGTAAAGTGTCGCGCATTTCGTCGCTCAGTTCAGTGAGTGGCGCGTCGCCCTGGACCACGGATTTATCGAGGCTATCAATATCAATATCTGCGCTATCGATCCCTTCAGCGAGGGCTTCAAGAAGCTCATCCATGCCTTGTTCAAGCACCTCTTTCAGAACGATAATTTCACTCATTGCACTATTTCCTGTATATGCTTACGCCATCCGGCATATATTTTTAGCCACGTTTCTGATTCGCCCGAGAGGTCTTTCATCAGGCACTGTTGCACCGCAATGCGTAGCGTTTGCGGTAAATGACCGATACGCTGATTCAGCAGCGTATCGAGCGCGTCGCTCACGGCGCTGAAATCAGCGCATTCGCGTACCCGGCACACGACTTCGCGGCGGCAATCAAGCAGATCAACAACTGTTTTCGCCAGCTGACGGAACTGTCCGTCATGTTGAATACGTAAGGTGCGATGGGCGCTAAACTCGGCAATGAGCGAGCGCAGCAAGATTTTACTGCGGGTGGGTAAAGGCAGAGCATCGACAACGTCTGGCAGCATGGCAGGCGTGATGGACACGGGGCGGGGCAGACGTTTACTGAGCAACCAGCCAAGTAACATCTCCCAGGAGTGTAGATCTGTTTTGGCGCTCGACTCCGATGGCGTATATCGCCACGGCACGGTGGGTGATTCAAACTTCGATACCCTGCACAGAACCGGCTCCAGCCAGTCGTTTTGATACACGACTGCGACGCCGCGCGGCAGGCGAGCAAGTTCGTCAAGCTGCTCGTCGCTTAGCGTGGCAGATTTGCCAGCGGTGCGACGATCCATCTCTTCAGGAAGACGCATGATAATTTTGGTATTCGTATTGCGGATGGCCGCCATATCTACGGCTGACGGCGACTGGTCGGCAATGATAAAACCTTCGCCCCAGGTTCGCATCTCAGCGATGGCGTTGGCAAGCATCTCCACCGCTTTCCCGGTAATATCTGCGCCTTCGCTGCCTTGACCGCCAGCGCTGCGTTTTAACAGATGGTGGGCCTCTTCAAGTACGGTAACGTGGCGCAGCGCCTGATTCATCTCAGGCATTGCGGCACGGTGTTCGTTCAAGCGAATAACCAGAATGCCGGTAATGAACGATTTTGTCTCCTGCGAGCCGATGCGGCTCAAATCGATAACCGTATTGCTGTCAAAAAGAACAGCGTTATCAATTTCATCACCGCTAAAAATTTGCCCGTTTAACCCATTGGTAAGAGAGTTGACGCGGGTGACCAGCGAGCCGATGTAGTTGCTTTTCACCTCCTGGGACCACTCCGACTGTTCAATCACCTGCCGAAGTTGCTCCAACAGATCGGCAAACGTTGGAAAAAGCGCTGGCTGCCAGCGATTTTCAGAGGTAACGAGATCCCAACCGCAGACGGTATAGGCCTGTAAAATGGCATCTTTCAGCACGGCAGGCATGGCGGCATACATTGGCCAGCACATAGAAAACACGTCAACCAGACGGTCAATATGTTCAAATACATGCGTACTTTCAGGGAAACGGAAGGGATTAATGCGCAACAGCGGCGAAAAGCGCCCGTTCGTGCCGAAGACCGACACATCGTCCCGCTGGCCGAATACCTGTTTATACTCTCCTTTTGCCGGTTCGATGACGAGGAAGGGAATACGGTGTTGACCCAGCTGTTCAAGGATGGCGTAAACGGTATTGCTTTTGCCTGCCCCAGTGGAGCCAGTGATAAACATATGGCTGGAGAGCTGATCAACGTCAAGCTCAATCGCCGTATCCAGATCGTTCCAGAGGTGACGCATTTGACCCAGCCGGAGAGTGCGTACGTTCTTAGCCGACGGGTCCGGGCCGTCGAGTCGCTGAACCTTGCGTCCGAAGGACTGCGTGTGCAGAACCGCAACGCTTGAGGTAGAGCGGCGCGGCAGGCTTAGCTGAATAGCCATCTCTTTACCTGAAACCAGCGTCGCTGGCGTTAGCCAGTCGATAGGCAGCATGGGAGCAATGGCCGGTTTGAGCAGGGGATGGGCCAGCACCGATAACCAGTCCAGAATGGGCCGCTTGCTTTGCGAGTTCCACGTCGTCAACGCAAAATCCTCAGTGCTGGAGCGTGTACCGCGCATCAGTCCCAGGAAGATGCTGGCCAGTGATTCGGATGAGGCTGTACTGTCACCGATAAAGTAGGCGGCTGTTTGCCATCCGCCATAGGTTCGCGCTTCGTTCACCCGATCCAGATGGTGATCGATTTTTGCCAGCAGGTTCTCGATGGTTTTGTCATGTACCTCCAGAGAAATCTGCTGGCTACTCCCGCTTGTTTTATTCAGCGTCTGGCTGTCAGTACGGGTGGTGGTATCGTTCCGGTTCAGCGTACGCGACTCGCTTTGGGAAGCGTTGCTGCCCTGCGTTTCGGATGTGCCAACGGTGGTGCTCTCGTTCATGCTGGTGGAGTGGCTACGGTTAAGGGCAGCGCCTTGCAGCACACCTTTGAACGCCGCGCCGAGCGATGTCTGGCTGCCATTTTTATAGCCCGCCATGATGTCAGCAATCACCCCGGAAGTAGATTCGCTGCTTGAGGAGCCCACGCTGGTGGCGTGGTTGGTTCCGCGGGTGAATGAGGTGCCCTGAGAGACCGTCATGCCTAAACTCTCTCCGAGAGAGTGGCTCAGGCCTTCGCTGATGCTTAGCCCTACGCTGTCACTATCCTGCACGCCAAACGAGTACTGGCGTTTAGCGAGGATAGAGAGCTGCGTGGCGACCTTTTCATAACCGGTGCGAATGCGGTCCAGCTCTGGCGGCGTAACCGGCTCTGCAAGGATAATCGCCTGATAGACGCGGCTTTCGGCGGCATCAATAAAATGCTCCAGCCCCTGCATAAAATGTTCGCTGTCTTCCGTTGCCAGCGACGGTACGCCCGTCACGGCGGTTACCGCCGAGGACGGGTTCTCTTTTTGCGCCAGCGCACCATCCAGTAACTGTGCGGTTTGTTCCGCATTTTGCGCAACCAGCTTGCTGCCGGGGAAGTGTCCCTTGAAGGTTTCATTAAGCAGTTCACCAGAGTTTTGCCCCAGCATTTTACCCGGCGTACCACGCGTGCCAATATAGACATCGGTTTCCCGACCATCGGATTTCAGCAATAAAAAGACGCTATAACCCGCGGCGCCTAACGCGGTGTAGGCGGCAGTGGTGCTCTCCAGCACCGACTGCTTATTTTCCTGCACAATCCGCTCAATACGAAACACGCGGATATCACCGGCGCGGTGAATCGGCACGCCCTGATACTCTTCGAGCGGCTGTACCGGATAGTGACGCATCTCAGCCAGATAGCTGCGATTAATCAGCGTGTTGGCAGAAGCGAGCGTCCCTGCCGCGCGCTGCTCCATCTCCTGGATCTGGAGCGGCATCATCTGTTTTTGCATAGATGGCCCCCTACAGCAGCGCGAGAATTAATAGCGCCAGCGCGGCGACAGCGCCACCGGCCAGCATGGCGACATTCAGCGGCGATGAGCCGCTGCGACGTTCCGGCGCGGCAGGTGCAGGCCTGTATGGACGCGGCTCCGTGGCTGGCCGCGCATCGGGACGGGACTGAGGCTGAGGCTGAGGCTGGGACAGTTTCGGCTGATAAGTGAAACCGGCAACCGCGCGGTCACGAAGCACTTGATAGATCGCCATCAGGTGTTCGAACCGCTCCCGCGAAAAATTCATGTTCAGGTAAGCCGATTGCAAAAAATAGTAATCGGTATCCCACTTATTTTTATCCTGTTCAAAACCCAGCGCTAAGCTATTTTCTTCGTAGGGTTCAAACAGACCTGATGTGCGAGCATCAACCCATTTTAAAGCCTGGCGCACCGCCTGCGCATCAAGGCGGTTATTTTCCAGTTCGACGACCAGCGCTGAACGGATGCGGTTGATTGAGTCTGATTCCATGGCCGCAAGCAGGCTCTGGCTTGGTGTAAAGTGGGTTGACTCTTCGTTGTACATGCTGCTGTTTCCATTATCGTTATGTCTGTTTTCAGCGAGTGCAAATCCCGCATGCTTGTGCTCCGTCAGCCACTGACAGAGGGCGATCAGATGGGTGGCCCGCTCCAGTGAAAAATTATGCTGAAGGCTCATGCTTTGAAGGGCAAAGTAGTGGCTGTCCCAGTCAATGGTGTCGGTATTGATTGGCTCGCAAACGCTATCTTCTTTGTGCGGCTCAAACATGCCTTGCCGTGTTGTATTCGCTTCGTCCAGCATGGCGTTTAACAGGGCGAAATCGCGCTGTGGGCTATTGAGAGCAGCTAAAAAAGCGGTACGAAATGTCTGATCCATGTTGTTACTCCGCAAGGCTCAACGTTTTGTCGAGACGTGACTTGAATTCACCAATCCACGCTTTCTGTTCGCGAGCTTTAGCCACCGCGATCTCCCGGGCTTCATGGTCAGTGAGTTTTTCTTTCAGGCTTACAATAAGTTCATTGAATTTGCTTTCAAATTCACGTTCGATAAAGGCGATATAGCTCTCAACGAGGCGGTCTTTATCCGCTTCGGTTTTTTTCCGTGCGGCGCTCATCAAGTCTTTAAAATTACCTTCAATTTCTCCGCGCTTTATATTCCAAAGCTCATGCATATCGACGTATTCGACGGTGCGGCTATCCCAGACGGTGCGGGTTCGGCCCCAGCTGAAGGGGTTCCACCATGACGAGTCCTTCACTTCACGTTGGTTATAACGCTCCTCTTTCTCTTTAATGCTTCCATCCAGGCTTAGGTTAAGCGAGAAGTCGCTCATACTGGCTTTTAACCCTTCCAGTAAAGGCAGCTTTAGCTCACGGGTATTTTCAAAGAGCGCGCTAATATAACGGTTGTACTCTTCCTGCAGCTCCGTTTTTATAAGCTCTTGTGAAGTTTGAAATGCGGACTCGTACTCGTTAACTACTTCTTTAAAACGAAAACGCGCATCGTACTCTACGGCATGCAGGAGTCTTTGTGCGTTGGCCTGGGTTTCATGCTCATGCTTTAAGAACTCGTTACCTTGCTCTTTGATAGCGGCTAAAACAGGCGCTATTTTTTTAGTAAATGACTGGGCAATATGCGGCGGCAATGACTTACCGTTTTGTCGCAGGCTTTGCTTATAAACTTCAGTATTGGCACCTTCTTTTCGTTTTTGCTCCAGTAACGTAATCTGCTCGGCCAGGTAAGCCAGCTCGCGCTCATCCTGCTCCAGCTGCTCGGTCAGCTCGGCTTCGCGCATGCCTTTCTCAATCGCCTGATTGAGTGCCTCATAGGCCCGTTTCAGCCGATTCGGGAAGGTGTATTTATTAATATACTCGTCGATCATAACCTCAACGGCGGGTAACCCACTGCGGTACTCCACTCGCATTAGCTTACGATCGTCCAGAGCGCGTCTTACCCGGGAAGTCAGCGGCATGTAGGAAGGCAGATCCATGCTGGCTTCTTCCTCGAAGAGTTCAGTCATGGTGTTAAGATCGCCGCGCTCTTTGCGGGTGCGGGCATCAGGGTTTTTACGCAGCAGGCGAGTCAGGTTTGCCGAAATGGGGTAAACCTGAGGATTCTGAATACCATTATTCTGTAGATACGTTTTAACGCGCTCCAGCGCTGCGCTGACGTTTTCGCCGCTTTCCGGATCGAAGTTATCCATTTTATTAACTGCAAAAATAAAACGATCCTTACTCTGTTTGCCTCCGCGGTTCATGGTTTGTGCGACCAGACGCAACAGATGCTGATCGTCATTAATACCCAGTTGAGAGGCGTTAAGCACATACAGGATGAGCGGGTTGCGCTGAGAATCCTGAATGTAGCTCATGGTGACGCGCTCGTGTTCGTCATCCTGGCTGTTGTTTGGCCCTGGGGTATCGGTCAGCACCAGGCGAACGTTATCCCGCTCCTGCATGGAAACAATGTTGCCCCGCAGCTCGATCTGACGGGTGTCCTCCATCATATTCCACTCTTTCATGAGCTCAGCGGAAACCGCTACCTCATCGCTTGCTGTCCCCGAGCTGTTTATACGACGCGCCATAAACGACGAGCCTAACGTTTTATCGTCAGTAATCTGGGCGATAGTGGCCGTTGTCGCTTCATTGGCTGCCGGCAAAATATCCTGACCAAGCATGGCATTGATCAGCGTGGATTTGCCGGATGACATGGTCGCCACGACGTACAGGTTGAAGTCACGGTCAAACGCGGCCTGAAAACCTGTGCTGACCTTCTCATTATTCTCAATGTAATCGTTGAACTGCGGATTTTGTCTGGCTTCTTCCATCAGCGCCTGGATCGCATTAAGGCGATGATGCACTTCAGTGACCCCAATCGGTTCAAGCTCAATGGTCATGCCTTTGAGACGGGCCGCTTCGGCGGATGCCAGGATATCCATATAATCGGATTCGACACCCTTGAACTCAATACTGAACGCCGTATCGCCGTTAAGCAGGCGGCTGAGCTCATCAAAAAGGGTTTCGACCCATACCTGAAGACGGAGCTCTTTAAAGCTTGAAAGCTTGCATCCTTCGGCTGGCTCGGAACCATTAATTAAAAAATGGGTTTCAACAATAAACGGGTTATGTTCGATATAAATTTTATTCATTTTTTGCTCTTCAAAGGTAATGTTTCAGATAGAG
This sequence comes from Pseudescherichia sp., assembly GCF_031998825.1. Classification (GTDB taxonomy): domain Bacteria; phylum Pseudomonadota; class Gammaproteobacteria; order Enterobacterales; family Enterobacteriaceae; genus Pseudescherichia. Next base: position 8,570 of record NZ_DAMACX010000011.1, on the reverse strand, counting down.
TTCCAACGTCCGCACACCGCTATAATCGGTAAACTGACGCAGCTCGCTATCGCAAAACTCATTGCTGTGTTCGGAAGAGGGGATGCTACGCATCAATTCTTTGCTTAATATCTTGCGTATTTTTTCGGGGATACGAGCAACGTCATTCAGGGCGTGCTTATTCACACGAAAACGCAGCAGTTCGTTGCGCAGATGGTTTTTCTGCATACGCGTAATGCTGAGGCGAGATAGCATTTTTCTCGCGACTAGTGAGGAGCTCATCATAGCGGGAATAATAATCGGCGCAGAAAAGCCGCTATTTTCCAAATACATTGCAGTGGCCTCTACGGCCCGCGCCAGCGTTTCGCCACGCTCCTCATCCAGCTGATCAATTTTATTAAGAATAAAGATGATGCGTTTTTCTGGGGTCGTATCCAGATGCTGTTTGATCTCGCCCAACAGATGCGCATCATCACGCGTTGCGGGCTGTGTGGCATTGAGTACATAGATGATAATCCCATCATCGCACTCGTTGAGCGCCTCTTTGAGCAGCAGCGCATGGGTACTGTCCTGGCTGTTATTTGCACCGGGAGTATCATAAATTACCGGCATAAAACGGCTATTGGCAAAGGCGCTTAGGTGCCCGCTCAGCTCAATATGTTTCACATGCGGGCTGGCATTCCACGCATGCAGGAGCTGATTGTCCACCGCTTCGGCTATCTGATGGCTCTCTCCCTCCCAGGTAAAACTGATCCCTCGGATAACCTTTTCATCACGATTGTTATGGTGAATGCGTGTAATTGTCGCGGTCGCCGCCTCATTAGCTGACCACAGCAGGTCGGTACCGAGAAGTGCGTTGATAAGCGATGTTTTGCCAGCGCTCATTGTCGCAGCAACAAGGATGTTCACCTTGGTCAAAGGGCGTCCAGGATTACGGGGCGGCTGTTTCTTATTCTTTCGTTTGATGCGTATTTTTAATGGAGCCATGTTTTACTCATCTAGCCAGTTTTTAATTCCTTGCTCCAGCTCTTTCTGTAGGCTTTCTGGAGCAATAATTTTCATATGTGGGATCCAATACTGCACTACCGGGATTATCTCGGTTTTGTGTGAAATTTGAGTAGAGATAATTAAACTGCCATCGCTGATCTGTTTCTCTATGATCTGATGATTGAGAAGCTGGCGGCGCTGGAAGTATTCAGCTACATCAGCGGATACTTTCAGCACTACTTCAAATTTCTCTTCACTTCCCCAAACGCTCTCTTCCTGTTTAATACCCTGAAGCAGCGCCACATCAGGCGTGAAGAGCTGGAATGAGCAATCGAGAGCGGCTATTTTACTCAGGGTGAAATTTTTAATTCTCTCTTCATGCCGGGCAGCCAGATACCAGATACCGTTGTAATTTATGAGCTTATAGGGTTCAACTGTATAGGTTCGTTGCTCTTCCTTACGTTGGAAGCGAAATGAAACGACCCGATGCTCATCAATTGCACGTTGCAGCCGAGGGAAGTTCTCATTTTGAATGTCATCTGAAATGTACTTATGACCATGAACCAAAAAATTATGCTGTCCAGAAGGGTGTAGGATGGCTTTTAGCATTTGTTTATCAAGCGTCGGAAATAACCCTTTAATCCCAGCGATGCGAGAATAGAGCTCAATGCTGTTACTATCGAATCGACCTAACATTGCTGGGGGGAGGGTATAGCCGCCGTTTTTCTCGTCACGCTGAAGCTCAAGAAAGAGCAGTCTCTCTTCGATATCGCGACGTATAGTGCGCGTACTAACGCCATATTCTTTAGCCATCTTAGCCAGATGGAGCGTTTCGCCATTATTCAGGCGCAGCAGAAGATCGGCAATACGAAGCGCTAGCTGTGTGTTTGTTTTACTCATTTGCAGTTTGTCCATTGTTATCTGAGCGCGTGCATAATGTCATGTCAAAGTGACAGGTCGTGTCACATCAGTCCGCTATCAAAGATTTACGGTGATATGCCTCGCCATGAATCATAATTAACGGCAAGTTTTAGATAAACATTATGGATAACAACATGTTAAAAAATGAGGCAGGAAGTTGAGTTCGAGGTGAGCATGAAAAAAAGTATTTATAACAAGGAGTTAAAATTTGGCAGGAAATTGATTTGAGAATTTAGTGCAAAAAAAGGTAGGTTTTGAGAAAAATAATTGACATTTATATATAAAAAAATCCACGCCGTAGCGTGGACATTTTTACATCTGAAGCAGGAAGCGTTACACGTTGAACAGGAAGTTCATCACATCGCCATCTTTAACGATGTACTCTTTCCCTTCGGCACGCATCTTACCGGCCTCTTTGGCACCCTGTTCGCCTTTATAGGTAATAAAGTCTTCAAAGGCGATGGTCTGGGCGCGGATAAAGCCCTTCTCGAAATCGGTGTGGATCTTACCCGCGGCCTGCGGGGCAGTAGCGCCCACCGGGATAGTCCAAGCGCGAACCTCTTTCACACCGGCGGTGAAGTAGGTTTGCAGGTTCAGCAGCTCGTAACCGGCGCGAATAACGCGGTTCAGGCCCGGCTCTTCCAGACCCAGCTCGGCCATAAACTCGTCACGGTCGGCATCGTCCAGCTCGGCAATGTCGGACTCAACGGCGGCGCAGACAGCAACCACTACAGAACCTTCCGCAGCAGCGATTTCACGCACTTTGTCCAGGTACGGGTTGTTCTCGAAACCGTCTTCGTTGACGTTCGCGATGTACATGGTCGGCTTCAGGGTCAGGAAGCTCAGGTACTTGATGGCAGCCTTATCTTCATCCGTCAGGTTTTTCAGCGCACGCAGCATGCCCGCGTTTTCCAGCTGGGGAAGGCATTTCTCCAGGGCCGCCTGTTCCGCTTTCGCGTCTTTATCGCCGCCTTTGGCTTTCTTCTGCACGCGCTGCAGGGCGCGCTCGCAGGTGTCCAGGTCGGAAAGTGCCAGCTCGGTATTGATAACGTCGATATCGTCAGCCGGATCCACTTTGTTGTTAACGTGGATGATGTTGTCGTTCTCAAAGCAGCGCACCACGTGACCGATGGCTTCGGTTTCACGGATGTTGGTCAGGAACTGGTTGCCCAGGCCTTCACCTTTGGATGCGCCTTTTACCAGACCGGCGATGTCAACGAACTCCATCGTGGTCGGCAGAATACGCTGCGGCTTAACGATCTCCGCCAGCTGGTCGAGGCGCGGATCCGGCATCGGCACCACGCCGGTGTTTGGTTCAATAGTACAGAACGGGAAGTTGGCAGCTTCGATACCCGCCTTGGTCAGCGCGTTGAACAGGGTAGATTTACCGACGTTCGGCAAGCCGACGATACCGCATTTGAATCCCATGGTTTACATCACCTTAATATCTTGATAATCAACCTGTTAGACAAAACAGATTGCAGAAAAGTTAATAGCTTCGCCTATTATACACGTTACAGACGCGCTGCGCGGCAAAAATGGCATCGCTCAGGGCTACTGGGCCTTAAAAGCGTGCAGGCGATTGGTGGCTTTCACCAGATCCTCTTTCAGCCACAGCTCGGTGCAGCGCACCGCTTCGTCAACGGCATCATCAATAAGCTTCTGTTCAGAGGCGGGCGGTTTGCCCAGCACAAAGCCAACAACCTTGTTTTTATCCCCTGGATGGCCAATTCCCACCCGTAAGCGGTGAAAGTTGGGGTTATTGCCAAACTTGCTGATGATATCTTTCAGGCCGTTATGGCCGCCATGACCGCCACCCAGCTTAAATTTTGCCACGCCTGGGGGCAGATCCAACTCATCGTGCGCCACCAGCACCTCATCGGGGTTAATGCGATAGAAGGTTGCCATCGCCGCTACGGCTTTACCGCTCAGGTTCATAAAGGTTGTCGGCACCAGCAGGCGTACGTCTGCTCCGGCAAGGTTAATGCGTGAGGTAAAGCCAAAGAATTTAGGCTCTTCCCGCAGCGGAGCGCGGTAGCGGTCGGCCAGCAGATCGACATACCAGGCACCGGCATTATGGCGGGTGGCGGCATACTCCGCGCCCGGGTTGGCAAGGCCGACAATCAGTTTAATCGTCACGTCTCTTTTCCTGAAAAGTTCACTCTTTGGCGCGTAGTTTACGTGGTAGCGCGGGCGTTGACAAAATTCTGCGGCTAAAAGATAAAATTAGAAATAATTACTCTTAATAACTATTAGAAAATGATTGAGTTCAGGGGGTTATATGTAAAGTTCTGTGAGTATGATGTTTGTAATTGTGATCCCGCCCGCACCCTACAAAATAAGCCCTGCCTATACTTTACCCATAAGGATTGGGGATATTTCCCGTTCAGCCCACAACGCCGGAGGTGACATATGAAACGCAAAAACGCATCGAGACTTGGAAATGCGCTTATGGGTTTAGGGTTAGTGGTGATGGTGGTTGGCGTCGGTTACTCTATCTTAAATCAGCTCCCGCAGCTTAACCTGCCGCAGTACTTCGCTCACGGGGCCATACTGAGCATTTTCCTTGGCGCGATCCTCTGGCTGGCTGGCGCACGCATCGGCGGCCACGAACAGGTGTGCGATAAATATTGGTGGGTACGCCACTACGACAAACGCTGCCGCCGGGATCAGCATAAGCATAGCTGATGGATGCCACTCATTTCGCCGGGTGGCGCTACGCTTACCCGGCCTACGAAACAGTAAACGACTCATGAGAGTCGTTTTTTTTACGCTTTTTTTTGCTAGTCCCTTGACCCTCACGTAACGTAAGGGCCCAGAGTGGCGCTACTGGTCAGGACAAGGAGCAGCAATGTTAATTCAGGTAGGCGAGCTGGCGAAACGTGCTGGCATCACCGTTCGCACGCTACACCACTACGAGCAAACCGGGCTGCTGCTGCCCTCCGCCAGAAGCGAAGCAGGCTACCGGCTCTATAACCTTGCCGATGTACAGCGCCTGCATATGATCCAGGCGCTGGCAAAAGCGGGGCTGGAGCTTGCCGAAATCAAGGATTTTCTGGAGCAGGATACGCTCTCGCTTCCCGATCTGCTCGATGCGCAGATCGCGCTGCTGGACAGGCAGCTACGCACTGTTCATACCCTGCGCGACCAGCTTTGTGCGCTACGAACGGGACTGGAAGAGGAGAGCGAGCCGGATCTGGAGTCCTGGCTACAGACTCTGGAGTTAATGAATATGTACGATCGCTGGTTTACTAAAGAAGAGCTACAGCAGCTGCCGTTTGCCGCCGAAGGCGAACAGCTGGCTTCTGTCTGGGCGGCGCTGGTCGCGGAAGCGCAGTCGCTGATGGCGCAACAGGTTGCCGAAACCGATGCCAAAGCGATGGATCTGGCGATCCGCTGGATGGATCGCCTGGAGCAGGATACGGGGGGCAAGCCGGAATTTCTGACCCGCCTCAACGAGATGCACAGCGTGGAGCCGCAGATGCGCGAGCGGACGGGGATTACGCCGCAGATTATCGACTACATTACCCGCGCCTTTGCTGAGAGCAAGCTGGCTATCTGGCAGCATTATCTTACTCCGCAGGAGATGGCCTTTACCCGGACGCACTACTTTGACCGACTGATGGAGTGGCCTCTGCTGGTGGCAAAGCTGCACCAGGCCACGCGGGAGGAGTACGATCCTGCCTCTGAACGTGGCCAGCAGCTGGCGCATAACTGGCTCGAACTTTTCCAGTCCTATGCGGGAGAGGATCCAACTACCCAGCAGAAGTTCCGCGTTGCTATGCAGCAGGAGCCGCTGTTAATGAAGGGGACCTGGATGACCCCCGAGGTGCTGGCCTGGCTACAGCAGGCGATTGGGGTAATGATGCAGCGCCGGTACGCTGCACCCTAATCATTACAGATCAGCCAACGCCGCGTCACGGTTGGGGTAGAACGCCAGCCTCCCGGCAATCGGCTTAACGCCTGCGCGCGCCATCGTGCGCAGGGGCTGAAACTCCAGGTTACTGACCCGCAGCTCACAGCCTTCCGGCAGCCGTTTGACAAAGCGCTGGAAGGCGTCCAGCCCCCCGGCATCCAGCACCGGCACCGCGTCGCACTTCAGCACCACGATACGTTTGCCGGCGATGCGCGTCTCCAGATCGTTAAACAGCCCTTCGGCAGCGGCGAAGAAGAGCGGCCCGATGACCCGCAGCACGGTAACGTCATCGGGCACCCCGGCGTTAACCGGAGCGAGGCGCGTCATGCGGGCGATGCGGCGCATAAACAGCAGCGACGCCAGTACGATGCCGACGCTGATGGCGATAACCATATCAAACAGCACCGTCAGCGACATACAGATCAGCATGACCATAATGTCGTCCTGGGGGGCGCGCCGCAGCAGGTTAACGACCTTATGCGCCTCGCTCATGTTCCATGCCACCATCAGCAGCAGGGCGGCCATCGCCGACAGCGGCAGCCATGAGAGCAGGGGAGCCAGCGCCAGCAGGGCAAGGATCACCAGCAGAGCATGAATAATTGCTGCTACGGGCGAGGTTGCTCCTGCACGTACGTTAGCCGCCGAGCGGGCGATCGCCGCGGTAGCGGTAATACCGCCGAAGAAGGGAGCAATCAGGTTGCCCAGCCCCTGGCCGATCAGCTCATTATTGGCCTTATGCCGGGTGCCGGTCATGCCGTCGAGCACTACCGCGCAGAGCAGGGATTCAATCGCCCCGAGCATCGCCATTGAAAAAGCGGTGGGCAGCAGCGCCTGAACGGAGGCCCAGCTCAGGGTAAAAGAGGATCCGGGCATCTGCCAGGGCAGCACCAGCTGGGGCAGAAGCTGTGGAATGCCGTTGCCCTGGGTCCCGTCAGCCAGCAGATAGTGAAAGCGCGAGCCGATGGTTGCCACATCAAAACCGGCCAGCTTAACCAGCATCATCACCCCACAACCTGCCAGCAGGGCGGGAAGATGACCCGGCAGGCGGATCCCGAGGCGCGGCCAGAGTATCAGCACCCCGAGCGTCACCACGCCGATGGCGGCATCGCCCAGATTAAGGGAAGGCAGCGCCATCACCAGCGCGCCAACCTTCTGTAAGTAGTGCTCCGGCACCTGGGCCATCTCCAGACCCAGAAAATCTTTTATCTGCATGGTGCCGATGGTGATGCCAATCCCGGCGGTAAAGCCCAGGGTGACGGGCAGCGGTATGTACTCGATCAGGCGGCCAAAGCGGGCGAGGCCGAAAAGAATCAAAAAGAGTCCGGAGATCAGCGTCGCCACTAGCAGGCCCGCCAGACCAAACTGCTGGGAGACCGGATAGAGGATCACCACAAATGCCGCCGTCGGGCCGGAGACGCTAAAGCGCGAGCCGCCGCAGAGGGCAATGACAATCCCGGCCACTGCCGAGGTATAGAGGCCGTACTGAGGTGCTACGCCGCTACCGATAGCCAGCGCCATCGCCAGTGGAATGGCAATAATGCCGACGGTGATGCCTGCCACCAGGTCACGGGTGAAACGCGGGAGGGTATATCTCTCTTTCCAGCACGCTTCAATCAGCGTGCGAAAGGGTAAAATCTCTGCAAGGTTCATGATCTTCACAAGGGTAGTCATTCATGCACGCATTATCCTCCATGTGAATAACAGATAATGCGTGAATACATCATACAAATGTTTTTCAGGCACAAAAAAACCCGCCGAGGCGGGTTTTTGTCATACGTTGCGATTAATGCTCGAACATCGCGGAGATGGATTCTTCGTTGCTGATACGACGAATCGCTTCGGCCAGCATGCCGGAGAGCGTCAGAGTACGCACGTTTGGCAGCGCCTTGATCTCAGGAGAGAGCGGAATAGTGTCGCAGACGACCACTTCGTCGATCACCGAGTGGCGCAGGTTGTTCACCGCATTGCCGGAGAAGATCGGATGGGTGGCGTAGGCGAAGACACGCTTGGCGCCACGCTCTTTCAGCGCCTCTGCCGCTTTGCACAGCGTACCGCCGGTATCGATCATGTCGTCAACCAGCACGCAGTCGCGGCCGGCAACGTCGCCGATGATGTGCATAACCTGAGAGACGTTGGCACGCGGGCGACGCTTGTCGATGATGGCCATATCGGTATCGTTCAGCAGCTTAGCAATAGCACGAGCGCGAACCACGCCGCCGATGTCCGGAGAGACAACGATCGGGTTATCGAGATTCAGCTGCAGCATATCTTCCAGCAGGATGGGGCTGCCGAATACGTTATCAACTGGGACATCGAAGAAGCCCTGGATCTGTTCTGCGTGCAGGTCAACGGTCAGGACACGGTCAACGCCAACGCTGGAGAGGAAGTCGGCAACCACTTTTGCGGTGATGGGCACACGCGCGGAGCGCACGCGGCGGTCCTGACGGGCATAGCCGAAGTAGGGGATCACGGCGGTGATACGGCCTGCGGAAGCACGACGCAGCGCATCAACCATGACAATTAACTCCATCAGGTTGTCGTTCGTTGGAGCACAAGTGGACTGGATGATGAAAATATCACCACCGCGTACATTTTCGTTGATTTGTACGCTGACTTCGCCGTCGCTAAAGCGACCTACGGCGGCGTCGCCGAGAGAAGTGTACAGGCGGTTGGCAATACGTTGTGCTAGTTCCGGGGTGGCGTTACCAGCAAAAAGCTTCATATCAGGCACGAGAAGAACCTCAGGCATGCGTCCAGTGGTGGATAG
>NZ_DAMACX010000010.1:0-105026 GCF_031998825.1 Pseudescherichia sp. | reverse complement strand
AAATAGTGGTGCCCGGACTCGGAATCGAACCAAGGACACGGGGATTTTCAATCCCATTGCCGGAAAGTTAAATTTTTTGCCTTTGTGTTACAGAGATGTGAATAATCGCTAACGCATACATCCAAACCATTGTTTTGGATGTGCAAAATGACAATACTTCCCGTTATCTCTCCCAAAGGTGGAGAAGGCAAATCCACGTTTGCTGCTTACCTTGCCGGTTTTCTTGCCGATGCTGGCCTGAATACCCTTCTTGTGGATGCAGACTATTCCCAGCCCACAGCCAGCAGTATCTTCGCGCTGGAGCATGAATCCCCATTCGGTCTCTATGAATTGTTGATGCAGATGGTCAGTGACCATACGCAATGCATTTCGCAGACCGCCATAAAAAATCTCGATGTCATCTACTCAAACGACCCGGACGAACTGTTGCCGACCGCGATGCTCCACGCTGCAGATGGCCGTCTTCGCCTGCGTAACATACTTCAGCATCCTTTCTTTAACCGTTATGACGCCATTATTGTGGATTCTAAAGGCGCAACAGGCGTTATGACTGAGCTTTCCCTCCTGTCCTCTACCGGTAATGTGATGGGCGTTGTTAAACCCATCCTTCCGGATGTCCGTGAATTTATCCGCGGCTCCCTTCACATGCTTACCCGCCTGAAAACCTATGAAAATTACGGTATCCGCCTTCCTGATATTTCCATTCTCGTCAACTGTATCGAAAACACTCTGCTTGACCGTGAAGCAATGGACGGTCTTGCCGCCATCATTAACGAAAAACATTACGACGCCTCTGCGCTGGGCAACCGTGACGTTTATCGTTTACTCAATACCCGTATCGAGGCGCTGGATATTTTCAAACTGGGGCACGTCAAGCAGCAGCCCGTGCATCGTCTGGAATACAAAACACGCCGCAAAGGTCCGGCCGCAGCCGTCACCATGCACGACCTCGCGTGTGAACTGTTCCCTGAGTGGCAGAGCCATTTCAGTGACGTTCTGACCCGGGAGGTGCGTCATGTCTGAGATGATGATGCCCTGCTCTTATGAGGCTGAGCAGGCCGTACTGGGCGGACTGATGCTTGATAACGACCGGTGGGATGAGGTGATACTGCAAATCTCCCCGGAAGATTTGTTTTCCCGGCCGCACCGTATGGTCTTCCGCGTCATGGCCGAGCTGGCCGGAGAAGGGCTACCGCTCGATCTCATCACTATTACGGAACGGCTGGAGAACAAAGGCGACCTTGAACAGTGTGGCGGCTTTGCTTATCTGGCTGAAATGAGTAAAAACACGCCGTCTGCAGCCAATATCCTTGCTTACGCCGGCGTGGTGGCGGAGAAAAGCCGCCTGCGGCAGCTGATGACAGTGGGTAACAGTCTTCTTTCCGATGTGCAGGCCCCGAAAGCCAGCTCGGCCGGCATCCTTGAGTCGGCCGAAGGTAAGCTGTTTAACATTGCCGAACAGGGAGCCATGCAGCTCAACAGTGAGACCGGCGTTAACGAGGCGCTGGATAAACTGCTGACGCATCTGGAAAGTATGTCCGCCAGTGACGGCCTCACCGGCACACCGACCGGTTTCAGTGAACTGGACGCGATGACCTGTGGTCTCCAGCCCGGCGATCTGGCCCTGCTGGCCGCCCGTCCTTCCATGGGAAAAACGTCGCTGGCCATGGCCGCCTGCACCGCGGCCGTGGGCGCAAAACCTGACGATCACGTCTTTGTGTTCAGTCTTGAAATGCCCTCAGAGCAGCTGATGATGCGCCTGCTGGCGATGGAAGGCCGGGTGGAACTGTCCCGGCTTCGCAGCGGCAACATGGATGATGAAGACTGGGCTCGCGTGTCAGCGGCTACCGGTCGCATTATTGAATGGAAAAACCGTCTGATCATTGATGATACCAGCTACCAGACCCCGGCTACACTGCGCGCCCGCGCCCGTCGCTATGTCCGCAAATACGGCAGACCCTCTCTCATCATGCTGGACTATCTGCAGCTTGTCCGCTCCCCCGAGCAGGAAAACCGCACGCAGGAAATAGCGGAAATTTCCCGCTCGCTTAAGGCGCTCGGTAAAGAGCTGGGCTGTCCGGTACTGGCGCTTTCCCAGCTCAACCGCCTGGTGGAGCAGCGGGCCGATAAACGCCCTAATAATGGTGACCTGCGTGACTCTGGTGCGCTTGAGCAGGATGCAGACCTCATCATGTTTATTTACCGGGATGAGGTTTATAACCCCGGCACTCCTGATGCCGGGGTGGCTGAGATCATTGTCGGCAAGCAGCGGCAGGGGCCAACCGGCACGGTGAAAGTCAAATTTGACGGGCGTTATACCCTCTTTTCGGAGTTTCAGGAAGGCAGCTATGACTTCGGTTACCGCAGCGGGAGGAAACAGGCATGAGCCGTAAAAGTTCTAATGTGGGGGCTGCCATGCTGCAGCCCGGACGCCAGTCGCAGGCGGCCGGCAATATCAGCGTCATGCCGGCGGCTGAAATGCCCATGGTCCTGACGCTCGACCAGTTAAGCCCGAATCCTGATAATCCGCGAACATCACGCAATCCGCGTTATGACGATATCAAGGCTTCCATCCGTTCGCGCGGGCTGGACACCGTACCCAAAGTCACCCGTGACCCGGATGGTGAGCCCGATATGTACATCTTCAGCGACGGTGGTAATACACGTTATCAGATCCTGTCAGAACTGTGGCAGGAGACCGGAGAAGACCGTTTTTTCCGTGTCCATGTGTTGTTCAAGCCGTGGCCGGGACGGCTGCAGTGTGTTATCGGCCATCTGGCAGAGAATGAAGTGCGCGGGGAACTGAGTTTTATTGAAAAAGCGCAGGGGATCCACAAAGCCCGCTCTATATATGAAGAGCAGTTAGGAAAGCCAGTCTCTTTACGACAGTTGTCAGAGCTTCTGACCCGTGAAGGTCTGCCGGTACATAATTCAACTATCAGCCGTATGGAAGATGCACTGAAATATCTTTTTCCGTGGATCCCAGACCTGCTTGAGTCCGGGCTCGGCAGGCCTCAGATAACGGCGCTGCTGGCGCTCCGGCATGATGCTGAACGCGTGTGGGATGAGTTTTGCCTGATTTCAGACACAGGCGACAAATCCTTCAGCGACGTTTTTGGCCAGTGTTGTGGCCGTTTCAACTCACCGGAACTGTGGTCTCTTGAGATGTTTCGCGATGAATTAATTGGTGATTTACTGAATGCGCTGCCCCATCCGGAGCTGGATTATGACCGCTGGATGATGGAACTGGATCCTAAAGAACGTAACCGCAGACATCACTTCGGCGATCCAGAACCGGTGTCCATCCCTCCCGTAAACAGCCTCGTCACCGCTGACTCTGCAGGTCAGGCCACACCGGCGCAGAAGTCTGTTGAGGTCGCGCAGCCTTTCTCCAGTCCACGTCGTGAAATCTCAGGAGAGCCGGTAACGCCCGCCACGGATAATACCCCACCTGAAAAACTGGATAAACAGCCCCCCCGGCATGAGGTTCAGCCAGATATGTACGGTGCCGCGCCGGTCATTTCAGGTGAGAGCGGGGATGTTAGCGGGCTGGTTACCCTCTCCGATGGGTACGGAGAAGAGAATGGTGGAGAAGAGGACAATGGGGAGGATGGCCTGCTTTCTCTTTTAACACCAGAACCTGAAGTTGTCCTGCAGGATGACGCGCCAGTGACTAATGACAGCATCTGGCATGTGCCGGCCCATCAGGACGATATCGAACACCTGCAGAATACCGCTTTTCGTCTGGCCTGGGAGCTGGGTGAGGTCCTTGGCTGCGAAGATGAAATTCTTCCGCAACGCGACAATGACATGTCTGCCGGTTACGTCGGGGCAGGTGAGGTGTGTTCTGAAGCCGCCGCATTTCTGCTGGGCCTGACCGGCGAAGCGCCTGCGCTGCATCCTGCGGCAGGAGTGTGTGGTCTGCCGGAGCTTTTCACCGGCGGCCCGGGTGAGGGGGAAGCACCTGCACTGACAGATGAAGATGCTCTGAAACTGCTGCGCCTGATGCGCGTTATGCGCCGTCTTCGGGAGCTGCAACGCGGTCTGACGTACGGGGAGGATAACAGTGATGAATAACTCACAGCGACAGTTGCGACTGCTGAATCTTGTCAGGAAACTGCTGAAGCTGGGCCGCAGCAACAGTAATGCCCATGAGGCAGGACTGGCCCTGCAGCGTGCCCAGAAGCTGATGGCCAGATACGGTATCAGCGAGCTTGACGCCAGTCTTACATCTGTGCGCGAGGCGTCTTCCCGCACGGCCCCTTCGGATGCTGAAAAAGTTCCGGAATGGATGGTGACCCTTGTCCGGGGCGTCTGTCATGCCTTTGGCTGCCGCGCTTATTACTCATGGCGTCAGACCTCTGCCGGGTATCGCCGTTCGGTAACCTTTTACGGATTCAGTGAAAAACCTGAGATAGCAGCCTATGCCTTTGATGTGCTGACGCGCCAGCTGAAAGATGCCACAAATTCTTATCTCAAAACCCAGAGTAAGCGGCTGAAACTGGCCACACGCCGGGCGAGAGCGGAGCAGTTCCGTGACGGCTGGGTATGTGGGGTGCGTGAGGTGATATCGGCAACTGACATCAGCAGCGAGGAGGAGCAGGTGATGAGCCACTGGCTGGAAAGCCGCAGTATGAAAACAGTCACAACCCGTGAACTGAAAGCCTGCCGCGGGGCGGATACAGCACGTTATCAGGGGTATGAAGCCGGACAAAATGCCCGTATTCATCATGGTGTCAGCGGCCGGGGTCCGGCAGCCATTGGTTACCGTCAGGATTAAGGGGGAATGATGAACAGTTTATCTCAGGCTGCCAACGGATTGCTGATGCAGCTGGTTATGGATCTCAGAAGTGGCTATCTGCGCCGCTGCGAATCGCTGGGACTGAACCGCGAGGAAATGCAGATGCTGCAGGGGCTCTCGCTCGAAGAGCTTCACTACCTTTCCGGCAGTGAGGTGTCGATCATCAGTGTGGGCATCAATCACGGCAATCTGGTGCGCATGCTGCAGCAGGCCCGGACGGAACAGAAACGACTCCAGCGTATCGATCGGGCGCTGGCGCTGGGCGGCTCCATTGAACTGATGGCCAATTACTTCGGGCTCTCCAGTACGGACGTGGCGGCCCGCCGTCGTATTGCCGGTATCGATGTCCGGCCGGGGCGCGGTAACGCACTGGGTGATGAGGAAAACGCCGCCCTGTGGCGTCAGTGGCAAAAGTCCGGCGTTGAAGATGCGGAAAGTGCTGACGGGCTGGACGTAATGATGCTGGCTGCAGAACAGATGAACGTCTCGCTGACGTCCGTCTGGCATGCCGTCCGCGGCTGGCACAAAACCCGGCAGCCTTCTCCGGCACGAACGCCGGTAAGGAAGACGGCATGAAATACAGGATGGTTGCGCCGGGCCTGCGGGCTCCCCATGGTACGCCGCCGCAATGCTGTCAGAAGGCGTTACGTCAGGTTCGCCGTTTCCGGCAGGGGGCGCGTAATTACACCCGGCTCGATGAGAAAGGCTGCGGTTACTACAAAATCGATCTCGGCCCGTTCTGGCGTTTGCTGAGTCGCAACGAAGGCCGGACATGGCTTCTTCTCAGCCACGAACGCTATAACAGCGCCATACGGAAATAGCAGCATGACAGCCTGTTTACCCTGCACCCGTACGCGGGTGCATTACTAAGCATACTGACAGTTCAGAACGGCCGTGATGGCGGCCGAAAAGGAAAAATAATGAGTCTGCCTGCAGAAAGCCTGATTGCTTATACGCTGGATAAAATGAATGCCCGCCTTGCGGCCAGACCCCGGCGGGATGATGGCAGGATACGTAACGGCCTGCTGTTTACCGGAAATGTGCATGATTCCATTCCCCGCCGGCTGTTGCTCGACACGCGGTTGTCACCACTGGACAAGATGGGCTGGATGATGATCCGGCTGTATGCACAAAATAATGAGGGGGCAGTTTTCCCCAGCTATGACGAACTGCAACTGCAGCTTGCCTCACCCGGAAAGGGGAAAGCCTCAAGGGAAACGGTAAGCCGCGTCCTGCTTATGCTACGAATAACCGGCTGGCTCAGCCTCTGTAAACGCGTGCGGGATGATAAAGGGCGGGTGCGGGGGAATATCTATGCTCAGCACGATGAGCCCCTGACGTTCAGCGATGCGGAAACGCTCGACCCCCGCTTCCTTGATACGGTGGCGGATGCCTGCCTGAGTAAAAACCGGACTATCAGCCAGACCGCCCGCGAAGTGCTCGACGATATAAAAAACGACCCCACCATGCGCCATTATCGCAGCCATCTTGCGCTGATCGAATCGCGTCTGGACCGCCCACAGACGCCCAGCCAGATGGCGAAACATCATCACCGAATACCCCGTCCCGCACCGGGTTCGGAAACCGAACTCAGTCATAAACGGCCAGGAATCATCGCTAAAAAACAGGGTTCGGATACCGAACTCAGCCCAGAAAGATACAACAATTCACTGAGTTCGGAATCCGTACTGCCAGTAAAAACAGGCAGTTATGACCGGGTTCGGAAACCGAACCATTACGTACGTAGTATCACACACAGTGTGAATAAAAATACGTACGTACCGGGTAAACCTGTGCTTCCCGACAGTTTGCATGAACTTGTGCCGGCAGAAGATATTGCCATGCTGACCGCCCAGCTGCAGGCGCTGCCTGAAGAACAGGCACAACTTGTGCTGCTCAGCCTGCAAAAGGTGATGGCACGCCAGCAGCTCAGCAACCCGGTTGGCTGGTTGCTGGCCGTAATGAAAAAGGCCCGTGAGGGCAGGTTATACGCGCCCCGTCAGGCTGATGATTCGCCTGAGAGTGCCGTGCAAAAAAATGCTCAGCGTCCTGAACAACAGCTGTGGAAGCCAGAACCACGTTCTTCTGTCCATCCTGTATCGGAAGAGAACATACGAAATTTGGTTAGAGATATTCGTAGAAAGCTAAACGATAGATAGCTACTTCTAGAACCGGAGGTTAAAAAACAACCACCGCTGCGAGTGGCAGCAGTGGTTAAAAAGCAATCGGTGCTGCGAGTGGTAGCAGTGGTTAAAAAGTAATCGGTGCTGCGAGTGGCGGCAGTGGTTAAAAAGCAAACAGTGCTGCGAGTGGCAGCGGCGGATAAAAAATGTACAGCACTGTATGGGTCTGGTTTGAGTAAAACATGAAAGGATTTTATCTTTTGATTTTTAAGCAGTTTGAGGTGTCATTCTATATAACTGACTACTTCAACGCCCTGAGCCAGCCCGCTATGAAGCCATATAAGTGAATTTCCGAGATTAGGGATCTGGTTTCTAGTTGTCCCCAAGCTCCTGCCTGAAGAGTATCACTGACTCAGGTCGAACCTGACCGGGATCTTACAGGAGATGATTTCATGACCACTGAAAATGAAACGCGAAGCGATAAACCGGGCGGACTCACATCCTCCCTGAAAATCGAGATCCACTCAAACTATGCTATCCGTCTCTGGGAAGGCCGCCCGCAGGCTCAGGCGAAGGAGGGTGTAAAGAAAGTTAAGCATGCCATCATGAGTATGCCCCAGGCTATTAAGCGCTCAGGAATTATTTATCAGGATTCCCTGGCAGATAACCCATGGGCAGATGAGGCGATGTTCAGGGTTGAAACGCTTTTGAATGAAGCTGGAGAACATATCAAAAGCCGGGTAGAAGAACTTGAGGTCATATTGAAATCAGTTCCCCCTGCTGTTTCATTTTCTGACATTGCCTCCTCGTCTCCACTTAATATAGGCGTATACAGTCGTTCTCCGCTGGGTTACAGATGTGTATGGGTACTCGTCGGATATGACCAGATGGCCCTTAAAGCATTCCAGGCGGCTCATTACGGTCTCATATCCCGCAACCGTCGCGATGAACTACTGAGCCATTGCGCTCACTTAATCAGAAAAGTATATGGTGTGCTACGCCTTTATCGAACCGTCAAGGTTAACCGTGCTGACATAGCAATCCAGACTAAAGAAGCACAACAGGCAATAGAAAAACTGGGCATGCCCGATACTGACATTCTTACTGGTAAGAAACGCTCTTCCTTTTCTCCACCTCTGAGAAAAGCCGTTCAGGAGGAGAAATAATATGATTCGCCCTGTGTTCCTCCTCACCTCCTTCTTTTTACTGAGCGGATGCGCAACAACGGACTGGGCTGCGATTAATAAACAGGTCAGCGATACCGCTGCGAACCTGACAAAAACGTTAGGCGGCAACGACAGCGGAGAAAGTGGCGGGATGCCGCTGATGAGCCCGGCGGGGCAACAGGCCATGCAGTCCGTCGATAAAACGTTCTCCGTGCCGGTCGATGTGGATACCGCGGCGGCCCGCCTGAAGCGCCATTACAAATTTATCTCCACACAGGAGCTTGAGGCACTGCGGCAGGCCGCAAATGACGGGGACTGGAAAGCGGCGGCAGAAGATGATGCGCATCCCGTCTGGGACGCCATGCCGGGCAGCTACTACAAAATGGGCTCCGACTGGAACGGACGTGATCACCTGGATATCGAAATCGAGAAAAACGGGTCCGGCAGCAGGCTCTATGTTGTCTATCGCTCATCATCATCACAGCGTCTGGCCGGGTCCGGCGTCACGAAGCTGATGAATGATGTCCGCGCTGTTGCGGCGGGTGAAAAACGCTGATGCGGGAGGCAACACATGCAACTCTTTCTGTGTGAAAAACCCTCCCAGGCAAAGGATATTGCCCGCGTGCTGGGTATCAGCAAGCGTGAGCAGGGATTTATCAGCGGCGGTAACATCGTTGTGACCTGGGCGGTCGGCCATTTACTCGAAACTGCCAGCCCTGAAGCCTATGGCGAGCAGTATGGCAGGCCATGGCGTGCCGATGTTCTGCCTGTGCTGCCTGAGGCCTGGAAAATGGTCGTTAAAGAGCAGACAAAATCGCAGTTCACCGTTATCAGTAAGCTGCTCAAAAAGGCGTCTGAAGTGGTCATCGCAACCGATGCCGACCGCGAGGGCGAGGTGATCGCTCGTGAGCTGATGGAATACTGCCGCTACAGTGGCGCGGTACGCCGGCTCTGGTTGTCAGCCCTGGATGAGGCCAGTGTGAAGGAAGCACTTAGCAGTATTCTTCCGGGGGAAAAAACAGCCCTGCTGTATGATGCCGGCAAGGGCAGGAGCCAGGCGGACTGGCTCATTGGCATGAACCTGACGCGTCTTTATACCCTTAAGGCCCGTGACTCAGGGGTGTCAGAAGTGCTGTCCGTCGGGCGGGTACAGACGCCGACGCTTGCTATGGTGGTTAACAGGGATAATGAAATCACATCCTTCGTGCCAAAGCCCTGGTGGCAGGTACATGCGCTTATTGAAAAAGAGGGCGTCCGGTTCCGGGCAGTCTGGGTGCCCGTTGAGCAGTACTGTGATGAGGAAAAGCGTTGCATCAATCCCCAGGCCGCCCGGGCGGTGGGGCAGTTGTGTCAGCAGCAGGGCAGGGCTGTGGTACTGGAGGTAACACAGAAGCGGGAAAAAACGGCGGCCCCCCTCTGTTTTGACCTGGGCACCCTTCAGCAGGTCTGCTCCCGAAAGTTCGGCATGGGCGCAAATGATGTGCTCGCCATTGCCCAATCCCTCTACGAAACCCACAAAGCGACCACCTACCCCCGGACAGATTGCGGTTTCCTTCCAACTTCGATGCAGCAGGAAATACCCGACGTTCTGGCGGCAGTGGCAAAATCCGATCCCGCTGTGGCCCCGGTACTGAATCAGCTGGACAGGAAGTTTGTCTCGCGTGTCTGGAATGACAAGAAAATCACCGCGCACCATGCCATCATTCCCACCCGACAGGCATTTGATTTGTCGCGCCTCAGCGCCGATGAGCTGAAGGTCTACCATCTGATTCGCCAGCATTATTTCGCCCAGTTCCTTCCGCTGCAGGAATCTGACGTGACGGAGGCGTCTTTCAATATCGGTGGTCAGCTGTTCCGTACACGCGGGAAAGTCGGTGTGGTGACGGGCTGGAAGTCATTGTTCCAGGCTGAAAAAGATGACGATGAAGAGGACGTCGACGGTGACAGTATGGCGCTGCCGGCGCTGGCAAAAGGGGATATTTGCGCTGTCACCGGTTCTGAGGTTAAAGATATGAAAACCAGTCCGCCTAAACCGTTCACGGAGGGGACGTTGATTGCTGCCATGAAGAACGCGGCCAGTTTCGTCAGTGACCCGAAGCTCAAGAAAGTGCTGCGTGATAACGCAGGTCTGGGCACAGAGGCGACGCGTGCGGCAGTACTCGAAACCCTCTTCAAACGACACTATCTGGAGAAAAAAGGGAAGCACATCCACTCAACGCAGATGGCCCGGGAGCTGATTGCGGCCCTGCCGGAAACGCTGACGAGCCCGGGCATGACCGCATTATGGGAGCAGGCACTGGATGATATTTCGCAGGGGAAAATGTCGCTTGCGGTCTTTATGCAAAAGCAGCTGCAGTGGACCCGTCACCTTGTCGAAAAAGGCCGCCAGGACAGTGTGAAAATCACCGCTCCCGTCACGCCCCCTTGTCCGTTATGCAAAGGGCCCACACGTAAACGCAAAGGTAAGAAAGGAGATTTTTGGGGTTGCGTGCGTTACCCAGACTGCAAAGGTATTATTAACACCAACGGGAAAAAGACCACAAAGCGCAAAAAAGCAGCATCAGGGACAAAAACAGAATCATCCGCACAGTGATGAGTTATTTCACTGTACAACCCCGGGCCGGGTTCTGCTAATGTGACTACGCTTCGATATGTACCCCTTTGCCGGAGGCAGCCAGCTTAACTTTAACGGGATTAATCTGGCAACCGGCACGACGGTCTGCCATCGCACATCTGGCAGGAACTGTAAGACGCATGCGCTCCGTGAAAATCGCGTCGGGAACGGATCCCCGGAGTAGTGAGATACATTAAGGTCTGGTACAGCCCCCACGGCGTTGCATATGCAGCGCCGTTTTCATTTCTGGTTTTATGGGTTGACACCAGGCTTGTTTGGTTTAAAAATCAACAGTGCTTACCGCTGTTTTTCACAGCCAGCTAAAGTTTCAGCAGTCTGAGAGAAACGCCTTAGGGTGACTGCCAGCTAACGTTTCACCGGTCTGAGAGAAACACCTTCGGGTGACCGGAAAATCCTCGCAGCCTGAGAGAGGATACCTTCGGGTGGTAAATCCGTTTAACCTCTGGAAACGGATATCACTGCACAGTGATTGAGGTCCTTTCAACATACCAGACTCTCAGGATTCAACCGATCCTGACCCCCGACGGGAAACCACTCCCGTCAGGGCAGATGGTTTCTCCGCCGTACCTTTTTTTACCTCCATGGAGAAAACATCATGTCTGCAAACAATACTTCTGCATCTGCAAAATCTGAGTACTTCAACCTGACTATCAAAGGCATCGGGTATCTCAGCAACATCCGCCAGGTTAACCATCAGAATGGCTCGTTCCTCAGCTGCGTAATAAATGCACTGAGTGGTCCGACTGATAATCCGGCCTACGTCCGTTTTGACATTTCTGTCGCAGGTAAAGAGGCAACCAGCCTTATCGCCCGCTGCCAGAAAGCCGTCGATGAAGACAAGAAAGTCCTGTTGGGCTTTAACCTGAGTAACCCGTCCACGGACATATTTACGCTGAACAAAGGCGACCATGCCGGCGAACAGCGCGTCAGTCTGAAAGCCCGCCTGATAAAGGTGGACTGGATCAAAATAGGCCAGGAAATGGTTTACAAGACTGAAAAATCTGACTCCGTGCCGCCGCAGAATGGCTCTGCCGCACAACAAAACTACGCAGAAAACTCATTCTGATGCGCACCTGACACACCCCGTTCGCGGGGTGTTTCTTTATTCCTTACAGGAGAAATGATTATGTCCTCACGCGGCGTTAACAAGGTTATCCTTGTCGGAAACCTCGGCCAGGATCCTGAAGTTCGTTATATTCCCAACGGCAGTGCAGTTGCCACCCTTTCTCTGGCCACGTCTGAGAGCTGGCGCGATAAGCAGTCCGGCGAACAGAAAGAAGTGACCGAATGGCACAGGGTGGTTATTTTCGGCAAGCTGGCAGAAATTGCGGGTGAATATCTGCGCAAAGGCTCCCAGGTTTACATCGAGGGTCAGCTGCGCACACGCAAATGGACCGATCAGGCCGGCCAGGAGAAATACACCACAGAGGTGGTGGTCAATATTGGTGGCACCATGCAGATGCTTGGCGGCCGCCAGTCCGGCAGCGGACAGAATACGTCTTCCCGGAATGACTGGGGGCAGCCTCAGCAACCTTCAGGACCGACTCACAGTGGCCAGGCCTCCGGCAGCAGTGCCGGTGCGCCACCGATGGACTTCGATGACGATATACCGTTCATTGGATTCGGGTATGACTGTTCCAGAGTGGCAATTCACGCCCTCTGAATTAATGGAGCTTTGACTGTTATGACTGTCTCTGACAAACTTCAGGAAGCAACTTTTTATGTTGCATCTTATGTTATCCCCGGAGCATATCTGTTCTGGCGGTTTCTTCACTTTTTGACTAACGGAGGCTTGTATGGGAGCACGTTACGATTCAGACGTTGTTGCCTGGGCCAGTGAACAGGCAGCTTTACTGCGTGCCGGAAAGCTCAGTCAGATTGATATTGAGAACATCGCCGAGGAGATTGAAGACGTGGGCAAAAGTGAAAAGCGTGAGCTGGCCAGCCGTATGGCTGTCTTACTGGCCCACCTTCTTAAATGGAAGTTTCAGCCAACCCATCGAGGTAAAAGCTGGGAGTTAACCATTAAAGGTCAGCGTGATTTGATTGTACGACGTCTGAACAAGACGCCGAGCCTGAAAAGCGCGTTTTCTGATCCTGAATGGCTTGCGGATGTGTGGTTTGACGCCCGCGCCGATGCTTCCAAAGAAACCGGCATAGGTCTGGATATCTTTCCTGAAGACAGCATCTGGACAACAGATACTATTCTCAGTAACGAGTTTTACCCGGACTGATTACTGTCTGTTTCACCGCAACGCCATCCTTTCGGGTGGCGTTTTTTTTCATCAACGGAAAATCAGTTGTTAATTGAGTGAAACCGGACCGATTCCGCACAGTGAGGGCTGTTTTATCACTGTACAGGAAAATTCCGGATGAAACGTAACACCTCTCACAACGTATTTTCACCAGGCAGGCTTGCCACTGTTCTTCCCCTGCTGCTCCTTGCGGGCTGTGTTTCCCAGCCGCAAAAGTTGCAACAGCGTGCGCCTGCCGACCCGACACCCGGCACCACCGTCACCCGCAACGTTCAGCCGGTCTCTCCGGACGAGTATGCGCGGACGCCGGAAGTGGTGCGCTACGATCGTTATCTGCTGGTCAGCACCGATCCGCAGGCGGCCCAGCGTGACCCTCTCTCCCAGATTATTGATATCCGTATCCCGTCATCCCTGCATCCTACCGTGGCGGATGCGCTGCGTTACGCCCTGCGCCAGTCCGGTTATTCCCTGTGCGCGACAGGCTCCGCCA
This sequence comes from Pseudescherichia sp., assembly GCF_031998825.1. Taxonomy (GTDB): domain Bacteria; phylum Pseudomonadota; class Gammaproteobacteria; order Enterobacterales; family Enterobacteriaceae; genus Pseudescherichia. Next base: position 91,556 of record NZ_DAMACX010000010.1, on the reverse strand, counting down.
ACGGCGTGCTTTACCGCCAGGCATTGCCGGCGGTTCAGTACCAGCTGGGCCCGATGCGCCTGCGTACTGCCCTGCAGGTCCTGGCCGGTCCGGCCTGGCAGCTTGAGGTGGATGATGTACAGCGTGTGGTCTGCCACAGCCTGCGCGACGGCTACCAGCTGCCGGTCTCCCAGCTTCCGCCGCCGGTCAGCAGCTGGTCCACGCCTGCGCCGTCCGCCGTGTCACAACCGGCCATCAGCGCCCCTCAGTCAGTACCCGTTAAACCTGTCAGCGGAGGGTTTCTGAGAAAATGAGCGAACAGCAACCATTCCATACTGACCCCGCTCCGGCTCGTAAAAGATTCAGCTGGCGTCCCCGCTGCCGCCTCATCTGGGGCGCTGCCAGCGGTGTGGCGCTGGCCGGCATTCTGGCGCTGGGCTACACCGCCTTCAGTCTGGGCATATCGAACCTTGATGAACGCCTTGCACGCCTTGAATCTCAGGGCAGTACAGCGGCCACTGTTGAGACAGTCGCGGCCCTGCAGTCAGATGTGACCACGCTCAAAACCGGCCTGCAGGATACCCGGAAAAAACTTGGTGAGATGCAGCAGGAGCTGAGCGCTGCTGCGAAACAGGCCGGCAGCGACGACGCCGTGCGTCAGTCATTGCGAACCCTTCAGGACGCCCAGCAGGGGCTGGAAACCCGCCTGAGTGCGCTGACTGAGCAGCTGACAGCGCTGAAATCACAGCCGGCACCCGCACCCGCCGCACCTGTCGCCGCACCGGTCAAAAAAAACGCGCCTGCTGCAAAAAAGCCCCGTCCCGCTGACACACGTCGTGCTGCTCCGTCCCTTCGCGTGGCCCGCAATGCGCCTTTTGTGCTGACGGGCGTGGAGAAGCGGGGGGCAGAGTCCTGGGCTGCCATCGCGCCCCGGGGCTACAGCAGCCTGTCGCAGGTGGCCCTGGTCGGAGAGGGCGAAACCGTTGCCGGCTGGACGCTGGTCAGTGCCGGTTATGGTGAGGCGACGTTTCGGGTTAACGGCCGCCTGACCGTGCTCAGAGCAGAATAACGGAGCGAATGATGAAACTGAAACACACCTTTTTAGCCGCCATGCTGCTGAGTCCCCTGACCCTGGCCGCGACCACATCAGGACAGACGGATGTCAGCCGACAGGAATCAACACAACGGGCGGACTCCGCACAGCAAAACCTGCAGCAGCAGGCCGGTCAGTGGGGACTCAGTGCCGACGATTATCAGCGTTATCAGCAGCTGATGAAGGGACCCCGGGGTACCCAGTCGCCGGGTCTCGATCCGCTTTCCACCCTCGGTATCGAGGCGCAGACGCCGGCAGAGCGCCGTAAGTTTGCTGAAAAGTGGGTGAAGGAAGAGTTTGCCCGCACCCAGAAAGAGCTTGATTTCCAGCGTGAGGTGAACGCGGCCTGGCAGCGCCTGTATCCGGGCACACTGCCGGTCAATATGGGGAACGCCTCCGGCGTGGCGCACGACAGTGGCGGCCGGCTGGCACTGTTCGTCAGGTCAAAAGACTGCGCAACCTGCGACGCGAAACTGTCTGCCGTGCTGGCTGACAACCGGCCGGTGGACATCTATCTGGTCGACAGCCAGGGCAGTGATGATGCGCTTCGCAGCTGGGCGCGGGACCATCACATTCCCGTGGAAAAGGTCCGCAAGCGCCAGATCACGCTTAACCACGACGGCGGCCGGTGGATGCGCTTTGGTAACGGCCTGATGCCGGTTTTACTGCAGCAGGCGGGAGACGGTAAATGGGCAATCGCAGCATTCTGACCGGCGCGCTGGCGCTGGGCTTACTGATGGCGGCCGTCCCTGACGGCCATGCTGACCAGACGGTGCCGGAGGGTTACGTCCGCGTGGCCATGGCGCACGGCGTGCCCCCCGAAGCGCTTTACTCGGTATCACTGAGCGAGTCTTCGCGCAAACTTCCCCGCGGAATACGGCCATGGCCCTGGACCATCAATGTGGCAGGCAAAGGGTATCGCTATGAGACGCGCCTGCAGGCCTGGCAGGCGCTGCAGGTCTTTATGAAGCGTCACCCGCTTAAGCGCATCGATGTCGGTATTGCCCAGGTCAATCTGGGCTGGAACGGTCATCATTTTGCCTCGACGTGGGATGCGTTTGACCCTTACACCAACCTGAACGCCGCCGCCACCATTCTGCGTGAGTGCTGGGCGCGTAAGCCAGGCAGCTGGCTGGATGCGGCCGGCTGCTACCACCATCCCGCAGGTGGTCAGCCTGCTGCACGTTACCGCGCCATTGTGAGAGGGCATCTGGCAAAAATCAGCCCTGCACCCCGCATTTCTGCGCCGGCAGCTGAAGCGCCCCGCTCGGTTGCTGCGCTCACCCCCGATCCAGGCTTCGTCTGGACTGAACCCGGGAGATAACCCTGATGAAAACGCTGTCCTTACTGCTGTTTACCCTCCTTCCCCTGACCGGCCATGCTGAACTGAATGTGATTGCTGATCTGGGCGGTGAAGATGCTGCGCCGTATTTTGAGGCCGTTAATAAACAGCCCGGCATGCCCGGCGTCAGTGACGTACAGCCTTCACGCCAGCCGGACCACGGTGTTCCGCTGGCTGACGGGATGGCGGGTATGTTACCCGTTAACACACCTGAACTGAGCCCGGGGAATACAGCAGACCGGCCGCTGCAGTTGCCCGGCATTGGGGCGTTGTTTCTGATCGGGGATGATGCTCTGTCCCGTGAATGGCTGAAAGCCAATGCCGGCGCGCTGGCTGAACAGCATGCGGCCGGGATGATAGTCAACGTCACAGACATGGATACCGTGCGCGAGCTGCGCGAGCTGGCACCCGGTGTCAGCCTGGCCCCGGCTTCCGGCAGCGAACTGGCCCGTCGCCTGCAGATTGCGCATTATCCGGTACTCATCACCGATACCGGCCTGACGCAGCAGGTTAAGCCGTGATGAGCGCGCCAGATATCAACGGTCTGCTGATGGCGCACCCTTACGGGGCGGTCATACTGGTTGTCCTTTTCCTGGTGGTGATGGCCTTTCTGAACCTGCGTCGGCGGGAGAAAGCCAGCACCCGCCGTCACCGGCGATACCGGGCAACGGCGGGGCGGGTACTGGATAAACTGACCCGCCTGCCGGGAGACGGGCAGCGTCTGAGCTATCTGCGCAAAGTCAGTCCCTATGTCTTTGAAGAGCTGTTGCTCTCTGCCTTTGAACGCCAGGGGCTGACCGTGGTGCGCAATGCCTCCTACAGCGGTGACGGCGGCCTTGATGGTCAGGTCATCATTGACGGTGAGCACTGGCTTATCCAGGCCAAACGGTACAGTCGTGCTGTTTCCCCCGCACATGTTGAGGACTTCGACCGGCTTCTCCTGCAGTCCGGCCGCCGGGGGCTGTTTATCCACACGGGCCGTACCGGAAAAATGAGCCGCACCATTCGCACGGCGTCACCGCGTCTGCGCATCATCAGCGGGCAACGCCTGCTGGCCATTCTCGCCGGTCAGGACGTCCGGCAGTATCTCTGAGGAATCTTTTATGCACATCTTCCTGAACAGCCTGCGTTACGCGTTGTGGCTTGTGTTCTGTTTATTCCGTCATGCCGTTTTCGTGCCTGCCGCTTTCGGCGGTGTCTACCTGCTCGCCTGGCTTGTTTTCGGCCATCCGGTCAGTGACCTGAACGACCAGTTGCAGAAGGAGGCAACGGCATGGCGCACCGCGCCGCCCGGACATTACATGTGGGAGGAATGCCCGGCGCCTGATAATGCGGCTCCGCCTGATGCAAAGCCGGCAGCCTGTACCGTCACTGCCGTCTCCACAGAAACCGCGGCGAACAATTACCTGCTGTCATTGCGGGCTGTATGGATCATTTTTTTCATCCTGTCGAATGTTCTGTATGTGCTCTGGCGCTTACTGGCGGATGCCCTGCGTTACCACTCCCTTTCCTGCAGGGAAGCCGGTGCCGGGAGGGGAACGTATATCCGTATAGCCGACGGTAAAATTATAAAGGAGGCAGACGATGAGTAACCGTTACGTCATTGAGGCCCTGCTGCGTCCGGCCGTTGAGCTGAATACCGCCGTGGTATCGGGCATGGCGGCGTATGTCTGTGTGCAGGCACCCTGGGCTGTCGCTCTGGCTCCGTCTGTCAGCTATGTCACCGCAGCCGGGTTTGCGGCGCTGGCCGTCACCCGCACGCATCAGGGGATGAAGATTATTCGCTACCGCCGGAATCTCCGCCGCCTGCCGCGCTATGTCATGAGTACTAAACAGATCCCCGTCAGTCATCGTCGCCTGTTTCTAGGCCGGGGGTTCCGCTGGACGCAGAAACACACCCAGCGGCTGCAGGATACGTTGCGCCCTGAAGTGGCCCGTTACCTGCAGCCAAACCGCTTTTACCTGGGGGCGCGTCAGCTCGAAATGATGACAGAGCACCGTCTGCCCTGGCTGGGTAAGCTGCTGAGTGCCGATACGCCGCTGAACCCGGTGCGGCCATTACCACCGGTGGGCGGCAATCCGGCGCTGCACGGCATCGAGCCCGACGAAAAAGACGTCACCCTGGCTCTGGGGGAGCGCGTTGGCCATACGGTGGTGTACGGCACCACGCGCGTCGGGAAGACCCGGCTGGCAGAGCTGCTGGTCACCCAGGATATCCGGCGGGGTGAAGTCACCATCGTGTTTGATCCGAAAGGCGACGCAGACCTGATGAAACGCGTCTGGGCAGAGGCCCACCGGGCTGGACGCGGGGACAAGCTGTATATTTTTCATCTTGGCTGGCCTGAAATTTCAGCCCGTTATAATGCCGTCGGGCGTTTTGGTCGCGTGTCAGAGGTGGCGTCCCGCGTGGCCGGTCAGCTGTCGGGTGAGGGGAACAGCGCGGCATTTCGCGAATTTGCCTGGCGGTTCGTCAACATCATCGCCCGTGCGCTGGTCGCCCTGGGTGAGCGCCCTGACTACACGCTGATCATGCGCTACGTGAACAATATCGCCGATCTCTATATCCGCTATGCGGAAAAAATCATCCAGGCGCAGCTGCCGGCTCTGCAGACGCAGATTGAGAATAATCAGCAGGTGCTGGGAGAGGACGACGTGCCCCGTAACATGCAGGGTCAGCCGGATGCCTTACGTATCTGGGCCATTGAGGTTGCCCTGAGTTCAGAAGAGGGTAAAAAACTCTATGATCCCATCCTTGACGGGCTGCGGTCAGCGGTACGTTATGACCGTACTTACTTTGACAAAATCGTGGCGTCGCTGCTGCCGCTGCTGGAAAAACTGACCACCGGCAAGACCGCCGAGCTGCTGTCGCCGGATTATCAGGACATTGACGACACGCGGCCGATTTTTGACTGGGAACAGATCATCCGTAAAAAAGCCGTGGTGTATGTGGGGCTCGATGCGCTCAGTGACAGTGAAGTGGCGAGCGCGGTCGGTAACTCCATGTTCGCCGATCTGGTGAGTGTGGCCGGGCACATTTATAAACACGGTATCAATGCGGGCCTGCCGGGCGGGAAAGAAGGGAAGTCCCTGATTAACCTGCACTGCGATGAGTTTAACGAGCTGATGGGGTATGAGTTTATTCCTCTCATCAACAAAGGGGGCGGTGCCGGCATGCAGGTGACGGCCTATACCCAGACGTCTTCTGATATTGAGGCACGCATCGGGAATGCGGCCAAGACGGCCCAGGTACAGGGTAACTTTAACAACCTGATTATGCTGCGCGTCAGGGAGAACCGCACCGCCGAGTTGCTGACCACGCAGCTGCCGCAGGTGGAGATTTACACCAAAACGCTGGTCTCCGGGCACCAGGACACGGCGGATGTCAATGCAGACCAGGACTTCACCTCAAGCACCCAGGACCGCGTCGGGACGGTAAAAGTCCCACTACTGGAGCCGGCCGATATCGTGACACTACCAAAAGGGCAGGCGTTTGCCCTGCTGGAAGGAGGGCAACTGTGGAAAATCCGCATGCCGCTGCCTGCCGGGGATGCTGATGATGTGCTGATGCCGGAAAGTATTGAGAAAATAGCGGAGGAGATGCGGCGCAGCTATCACAGCGGCGAATCCTGGTGGCGGGACGGCCCGGCCCTGAACGTGCCGGTCACAGGAGGGGCGAATGGCTGAGGTAAAACGTCCCCCACAGCAGCAGACGCTGCCGGAACGCAAGCACGGCATTCTGTATAATCTGCTCTGGGGCTGGCCATGGGCCCTGGTGGGCGTGGTGCTGTCCTCGCTGCTGCTGAGCCTGCTGATTGAATATATCGGCATCGCCTTCTTCTGGCCGGAAGCCGGGGCGGCGCACAGTGAAGCGGTCATGAACACCGAGCTGGGGTGGCTGTCCACAGAGTTCACCCGCAGCCTGCTGCTGTCTGAGCCATCGGTGACGGTTGTGCGCTGGGTTAGCACCGCGTATCAGTGGGCCTTTGTGGACAGTGGCTTCCTTGACTGGGTCCGGCAGCAGTATGCGCACCAGATGCACAGTGACAATGCAGTCACGCGGGAAATCAACAGCTGGAGCGGCTGGCTTGCCGGCTACCTGCGTGAATACCTGCTGGCCACGGTATGGATAAGCATTATCACACTGGTACGCGTCACCATCCTGGTGCTGTCCGTCCCGCTGTTTGTGCTGGTCGTGGTGGTGGCCCTGGTTGAGGGGCTGGGGCGGCGTGATCTGCGGCGTTACGGGGCGGGGTATGAAAGTTCTTTTGTCTATCACCATGCCAAGAAACTGGTCAAACCGGCAGCCGTGGTGCCCGCCATGCTGTACCTTTCCTGGCCCACTGCAGTCTACCCCAATCTGCTGTTGTTGCCGGCGGCTGTCCTGTTGGGTATCGCCGTGACCGTGACCACTGCCTCATTCAAGAAGTATCTTTAAATCAGGGCTGGACGGAGGCGTGCAAAACTTGTTTTGCGCGCCTGCCGTCAGCAGACAAGCCATGAAACCACTGTTACTGGCGCGTCAGTGTCAGTTATTAAATACCGTCAGTTCTGTCACTTTGAAGCTGTCTGGCTTGTTGGTTATGCTGTCGTAGGGTGCCTGTAGCTTCCATTGCTGACCCGGCTCCAGATTTTCAGCCATCGCTGCCGTATTTCCTATTACTGCCCCATTCTGAAGCAAGTTGAATTTGACAATTACAGTCTTCACAGGCCCACCTGACACGTTTGTTCCCGTGCCTTCAATTTGCTGCAAACCATTTGCTGCTGTGGCGAAATGCAGGTCTGAAAGTTGGACTTTGCCAGTACCGTCGGCCGCAAGAACAGGGCCGGTAATCAGTGCAGTGATTAACGTGGCCTTCAGAACAGTCTTCATCATTTTCATTTTCCCTCTGTTTACCGTTGAGTTTTCTTAATATCACAATGAACCTTTATTTACAGCTAAACCTGCCACCGGCACTGACCTGCAATTAATTTTGAAATTCCTGTTTAGGGTTTATCGCTGACCCGACGCTCCCTCTTCCGCATCCTGTCCGCACCCCTTAATCCTTCTGGAGGTGCGTATGAACTCAAATCGTCCGGCCATGCGGCGCAACCGTCGTGTCCCGGGCATCACTGGCCTGGTATTGCTGACCTTTCTGGCATCAGCTGCTGCACAGGCATCCGAGAAAGACGAGCTTGCGTCTGTTCAGCGTCAGCTGGACCAGGTTCAGGCGTCGCTTGAACGGGCCCGCGTGGCGGCTGCACAGGCCGACCCGGCTGACCGTGGCCGCTTTTTCTTTGATTACCGTCAGGCCACATCCGATCTCAACACCATCCGCAGCGGCATTGACCGCTATCTGGAGCCCTCCCGCGCGCAACCGCGTGACCCGTCTTATGTGGCCGGTAATTACCGGCGGGAGCGGCCCTGATGCCCATGACATCCGAACAAACGAACGCGTTTAAAGCCGGCTCCGGCAGTCTTGATGTGAACATCCTTCATCTGCTCTGCATCGGGGCACTGCTGGCATTTCTTTTTTTATGGGCCGCGTGGGCGCTGTCGGATGTCTGGACCGGCTGGAGTAACACCAAAGTGCGGGACGCGGCCCTGGGGCGTTTTGCCGTCCGCACCGTGCTGCTGTTGCTTGTGTGTATCTGGATGTTTGCCAGTTAACCCGATTATGAACGTTAAGTCAGGAGATGAATTCCATGCACCATTCTGAGTCTGTTGTTGCCCGCCTGCGCCGTCTCGCCAGTCGTACGCTGACCCGCGCCGGTACGCTTGCCCTCCTGGGCTGGCTCACCTGCAAACCGGCCTTTGCGGACTTGCCAAGCGTTGAAGCGCCTGAATCCGGAGGCGGAAGCGGGCTGTCCGGACAAATCAAGGGCTACCTGCAGGACGGCATTGTTATCGGGGGGCTGGTCGTGGCGGCCGTTGCCTTTATCAACGTTGCCATTGCCGCCCTGCACACCTTCACCGAAGTCCGCAATGAGAAAGCCACCTGGACCAAATTCGGGGCCATTGTGGTGGTGGGTGTGGTGCTGCTGGTTGCCGTTATCTGGCTGCTCGGCAAGTCTGCCGACATTCTGTTGTAGGAGCCTGCGACGATGCAGACCATTCGTTTTTTACCTGACCGTCTCAACAGTGAGCCCGTGGTATTTCGCGGGTTTACCACCCATGAGATGGGGCTGGCAGCCCTTGCCGGCGCGGGTGCGGGTCTGCTCCTGTCACTGCCGTTTATCCCGCTTGCCGGCTGGGTTGTCGTTCCCACCGGCCTGCTGGTCATGCCGCTGCTGCTCGTCTGGTTCGGCGGCCGCTGGATGGCCAGGCTCAAGCGCGGTAAGCCCGAGAACTGGCTCTGGCAGCGACTGGAGACGAAAAAACGCCGGCTGGGGATGGGCAATCCGAAACTGATTGTGGATGCCCGGGGCTGGTCAGTGAAACGTAACAGGAGAGCCTCATGAGCCGTTTTCGCCATGCGGTAAAAGACCGCGACCAGCATATTCAGACGCTGCGCATCGCCTGCGCCGTGCTTGCCTTTTTCCTTTTATTCACCTGTGCAGGCTGGATGCTGGCACCCAGCAAGCTGACCGTGCATAACCCGCCGGATTTACGTACCGGCAGCACGCGGCCCTGGTGGGAAGTGCCGCCCCCGACGGTCTACTCCTTTGCGTTCTACATTTTTCAGCAGCTCAATGCCTGGCCGAAAAACGGCGAGGTGGATTATTCCGCCAAAATCAATGCGCTGTCGCCGTATCTGACGCCGTCCTGTCAGGATTTCCTGAAAGCGGATGCAAAGAAACGCGGTGACGCCGGGGAGCTCACCGACCGCGTGCGCGTGGTGTATGAAGTGCCTGGTCGCGGTTACCAGTCACAGAGCGTGACCGTACAGGATCGCGATCACTGGATTGCCCGCCTGGACGTGGTGGCCGACGAATATTTCCATGCCGAGCCGGTCAAACGCGCCCTGGTACGTTACCCGCTTAAAGTGGTGCGCTGGGAAGGTGATGCGGAGCGCAACCCGTTCGGGCTGGCGCTGGACTGTTATGCCGGTGTGCCCCAGCGTCTGGAGGCGGCACCGCCTGCACCTAAACCGGAGAAGTCAGGAGTGTTTCAGTGATGAGTAAAAACCCCCACTACCGCGCCGGGCTGATGGCGCTGTCCTTCGCCCTGCTGCCCCTGGCAATGCTGGTATCACGTCCTGCCGGCGCAGATGAGCTGATGAAATGGGAGCGTATTCCGCTGCAGATCCCCCTGAAGGTGGGGCAGGAGCGGGTGGTCTTTGTGGACAAAAACGTCCGCGTCGGTTTTCCGCCGGCGCTTAACGGTAAACTCCGGGTGCAGAGCACCGGGGGAGCCGTCTACCTGAAAGCCGACAGCGCCTTTCCGCAGACGCGGGTGCAGCTGCAGGATGTGGAAAGCGGCGAGGTTCTGCTGTTTGATATCGCCGCCGGTGAAAAAGGGCCGACTGAGCCGGTGCGGCTGGTCTACAGCGGTGATGTCAGCACGCTGAGTCACGCCGGCGATGCGGCCGGTCAGCCAGGTGGTGCAGACCGGGCTGCTTCCGGATCAGGCTCATCTGCTCCCACCGGCAGCGATGATGGTACTCAGGCAAAGCGTAAAAAAATCCGCTACAGCGCCCCCATCCCGGTGCTGCTGACCCGATATGCCGCTCAGAGCCTTTATGCTCCGGCACGTACGGTCGAGGCGGTCCCGGGTATTCATCCGGTCAATCCTCATCTGCCCCGACGTGTCAGCACGCTGTATCCCTCTGAACCATTAACGGTCACGCCGCTGGCTGGCTGGGGTGTGGCAAACCGCAGCGTGGTGGCACTCAGGCTCACGAACACCGGCAGCCGTAAGGTCGTTCTGGATCCACGCTCGCTGCAGGGACAGTTTGTGTCCGCCACCTTCCAGCACCGCTGGGTCGGTCCGGCCGGCACGCCTGAAGACACCACCACGGTGTATGTGGTGACCGCCGGTCGTCCGGAGAGCGCATTCATTGCTGAGCCGTCTGCACTGCGTAAAGCGACCCGCACGGTAAAACAGGAGGCCCGCCATGCAGATTAAATCTAATGCCCTGGTGAAGTTTATCGTGCCGGCCGTGGTGATTGCCGGGCTGGCCGTGGGGCTCAAAAGCTGCAAAAACGAACCGGCAGAACAACCTCAGGCAAAACAAAGCGGCTCCCTGAAAAACCTCTCGCCGGATGAACTGAAGGCGCTGGGGGTGGAAGGCGACACGCCGGAGGACACCCTGCGCACGCTCATCGGCCGGCTGAACGATGTGCGTGACCGCCAGAAAACGCTGGATAAGCAGAACGCGGATTTGGTGAAAGAAAACGAACGGTTGCGCCGGCGCAATCAGGACGTTTCAGGACAGGTGAATGAGGCCGTTAATGGCCTGCGCGAGCAGTACGACAAGCGGCAGGCTCAGCTTCAGAACGAACAACTGAGCCTGACGGCGAAAATCCAGGAGCTGACTGACAAACTCAAAAAGCCTGACAGCGAGAAAAAAACGGCGGACAGCGATATCCCGCTGGGGCTGGGACTGGACGGCATGGGCAGCAGCACCGGGGGGAGCGCTTCTCAGGGCAGTGACGGCATGATGTGGGTCGCGCCGACGGACCAGAAAGAGACGGATCCGCGGGATGCGGCCAGCGGCAAAGCCTCACCTCAGTTCCCGACCTCTTTTCTGGGGGAAAATGAGCTGACCCGCCAGAAAGCCGCCTATGAGCAGAAAGTGAAGGGACGGACGAATGAAAAAGGGGCGGAAGAGAGCGCCGAGCCGGTTTACACGCTGCCGGAAAATTCCACGCTGGTCGGCAGCCGCGCCATGACGGCACTGCTTGGCCGGGTGCCCATCAACGGCACCGTGACCGATCCTTATCCGTTCAAGGTGCTTATCGGTAAGGATAACCTGACGGCGAACGGCATCGAGTTACCGGACGTCGAAGGGGCGATTGTTTCGGGGACGGCCAGCGGCGACTGGACGCTGTCCTGCGTGCGCGGGCAGGTTAACAGCGTCACCTTTGTTTTTTCCGACGGTACGGTGCGCACCCTCCCCAGACCCGACACCAGTAACAACGCCGGCGGGCAAAATAATAACGCTCAGGCTAAACAGGATACCGGCACCAGTGGCGGTATCGGTTGGATTTCGGATGAAAACGGGATCCCGTGCATTGGCGGCGAACGTAAGTCCAACGCCTCCACCTACCTGCCCACCATCTTTGGCCTGTCGGCTGCCGGTGCGGCGGGTGAAGCGATGAGCCAGGGGCAGTACACGACGCAGAACAACGTGAATGGCATTTCCGCCACCATGACCGGCGACGCCGGACAGGCGGCGCTGGGGAAAGCCATTTCCGGCGGCATGTCTGAAACCACCGACTGGATCAAACAGCGTTACGGGATGACGTTTGATGCCATTTATGTGCCGCCCGGTGCCCGTCTCGCCGTGCATATCACCCGTCAGCTGGCCATTGATTATGAAGATAAGGGCCGTAAGGTGCGCTACGACTTCACCCTGCCGGGTGGCGTCAGTGACAATGGCGGACTGGACTGAGTACACGGCCATGGCGGGACAGATAACGTTTTTCCCTCTTTCATCCGTGTGCTGGATGTTCAGCGACGGGGCAGGCTGGCATATTGACGTGATCCCTGCGTCTTCTGCGGTTCTGTTGCTGCGACCCGTCGCGCTGTTGCCTGCCGGCGCACCTTTACTGCGCTGGCGCAATGGCCAGCTTTTACTGGATATCGGCAGGTTCTCCCTGCCGCTCAGTGCCCGGGAGTGTGCCGTTTCGTGGCGCAGCCCGAAAATCCCGCGCCGGCTTTACTGCCCGCGTATGACATTACGGGAGCTGGGGCACCTGCTGAATGTCAGTGCGTTCGTTTTTATCTGCGGCGGTTACGATCCGGCCGCCTCACAAAGGAGATACCGGTAATGTACAGAACGGTTTTCATTCTGGCCCTGAGCTGTGTAATGCTCAGCGGCTGCTCAACCTCCAAAGAGGAAATGCTGCCGGCGGGCGATAACACCATGCTTGAACTGTGGAACGGGGCGGACGGTGGCGGCAGTACTTCCCGCCAGTCTGCGGCGGCCCGCGACACGCTGCGACGCCCGCTGACGGGCAGCGAAACGCAGGCGGACGCGCAGGCCGACCGCAGCTACAGCCGTACTCAGGAAAGCGAAATCACCCAGCAGTTTCCCCGGCTGCCCAACCCCGACATGGTGATGTACCTGTATCCCCATCTGGCAGACGGTAACACGCCGGTGCCGGGTTACAGCACTGTGTTCCCGTTCTACAGCCAGACGCAGTATGCCATGCCTGGCGAGCGCACGGAGGCCCTGTAATGCTTTCACTGTTTACGCGTAATAAATCCACCGACCGGCAGACGCCGGTTGATGACGGCCAGTCCGTTCAGGCAGATGAAACCCTGACCGCGGCCGTGAAGGGCCGGCAACCTCTGAAGCGCCCCGGGAAAATGACGCGCCAGGATGAGGAGAAGGTTTATCACGCCAATCCGTCCATCATTGACTTTTTGCCCTGGGCAGAATTTCTCGATGAAGAGCAGTGTCTCCTGCTTGATGACGGCGTGTCGGTGGGGGCCGTTTATGATGTGACACCGGTGGCGACCGAAGGGCGAACCGAAGAGCGCCTGGAGCAGATCCGGGACTCGGTTGAGGATGCACTTCAGGACAGCTTTGATGAACATGACGTGAATCCCTGGGTCGTGCAGTTCTTCTGCCAGGACGAGGACGACACTGACGCGTACCTGGACAGGCTGCGCGGGTATGTCAAACCACATGCACAGCGCACGGCGTTTACCGACGCCTGGCTGGGTGAAATGGAGCGCCATATCCGCAGTATCTCCCGGCCTGAGGGACTTTTTACTGACTCGCTGATTACCGGCCAGCCGTGGCGCGGGCAGCAGCGCCGCACCCGGATGGTTGTTTATCGCTGGCTTGGTAAAAGCCGGGATCCGATGCCGCCGGTGGCGATGCTCAATCAGGTGTGTGACCGGGTCGTTAATGCCCTGGGCGGGGCGGGGATCCGCTGCACCCGGCAGAACGGCCTGCAGGTGCATGGCTGGCTGCTGCGGCTGTTCAATCCGTCACCGGACTGGGTGGAGAAAACCACGCTCTATCGGCAGGCTGCTTACGCAGACCCGCGCGAGACACCTGAAGGCACCGTGCCGGTCAGCAATGATTTTGCCGAAACCCTGTGGTTCACGCCGCCGGTTTCAGACCCGGAAAACGGCGTGTGGTGGATTGACAACAAGCCGCACTGCGCGGTGGCGGTGGAAAAACTGCGTACACCGCCGGAGCCGGGCACCCTGACCGGCGAGAAAAGCCGGGGTGAAAAGAAAATTAATGCCCTGATGGATATGTTTCCGGAAGGGACCATGGTGTGCATGACCGTGGTGGTACAGCCCCAGGACCGGCTTGAAGAGCAGTTTAACCGGCTGTCGAAAAATGCGGTCGGTGAGAATACCGAGTCGGGCCGCGTCCGCCAGGATGTGAAGACGGTCAAAGAGTATCTGGGCAACCGGCACAAGCTGTACCGGGCGGGGATCACCTTCCTGCTGCGCGGCGACGACATGACCAGCCTGAAGCGCAAGCGGCTGGAGCTGTCCACCGTATTGCTAGGGGCCGGTCTGCAGCCGGTACGGCCGGAGTTTGAAGAAGGTCCGCTGAACAGCTGGCTGCGGGCGCTGCCGATGTGCTTTAACCCGGACAGCGACAAAAAACACTGGTATACCCGTCTGACATGGGTTCAGCACCTGGCAGGACTTTTGCCGGTAACCGGGCGGGAAACCGGCACGGGGCATCCCGGCTTCAGCTTTTTCAACCGCGGCGGGGATACCCTTACATTCGATCCGCTCAACAAGCTCGACCGCACCCAGAACGCGCATCTGCTGTTGTTCGGCCCGACCGGGGCGGGCAAGTCGGCCACGCTGTGTGCCGCGCTCTCCCAGCTGATGGCCGTCCATCGTCCGCGGCTGTTTATTGCGGAGGCCGGCAACTCGTTCGGCCTGCTGGCCGACTTCTTTGACAGCCTCGGGCTGACGGTGAATAAAATCAGCGTCAAACCCGGAAGCGGCGTCAGTCTGCCGCCGTTTGCTGATGCTCACAAACTGGTGGAAGAAGGCCTGGCCGCCCAGGCCGTGGATGAGAGCGACCTGCCTGATATCGACACGGACGACGATGGCGAGGATGACAAGCGTGACGTTCTCGGTGAAATGGAAATCTCCGCGCGCATGATGATCACCGGCGGCGACCCGAAAGAAGAGGCTGACCTTAAGCGTGCCGACAGGGCGATGATACGTGAGGCGCTGCTGATGGCGGCACATGCCACGTATAAGGAAGGGCGGCAGATGCTGCCGTCTGACCTGCAGAAGGCGCTGTACGACATTGCCTCTGACAACGATGAGGGCGTCATCAATGTCCGCAATGCTCAGCGCAAGGCGAAAGCGGCGGAAATGGCGGAATCCCTGGGCATGTTCACTCAGGCCGGGAGCTTTGAAGCGGAGCTGTTCAACCGCGAAGGGGAGCTGTGGCCGGAAGCGGACGTGACGCTGGTCGACCTGGGGCATCTGGCGCGTGAGGGTTACGAGGCGCAGATGGCCCTGACCATGGTCTCGATGACCAACATGATCAACAACATCGCGGAGCGTGACCAGTTCCTGGGCCGGGATATTGTCTTCACGGTGGATGAGGCGCATATCGTGACGGTCAACCCGCTGCTGTCGCCCTACATGACGAAGGTGGTCAAGATGTGGCGTAAGCTCGGTGCCTGGCTGTGGCTGGCCACCCAGAACCTTAAAGACTACCCGGATATTGCCGAAAAAATGCTGAACATGGCGGAATGGTGGATTTGTCTGACCATGCCCCCGGAGGAGGTCAAAGATATCAGCCGTTTCCGCGCGCTCACGCCGGAGCAGGAATCGGTGCTGCTTTCCGCCAGTAAACTGTCGGGGTGTTATACGGAAGGCGTGGTGCTGGCGAAACGGATCGAAGCGCTGTTTCGTGCCGTGCCGCCCAGTCTCTTCCTGGCACTGGGCATGACGGAAAAAGAAGAGAAAGCCGAACGCCGGGCGCTGATGAATGAATTTCACTGCAGCGAACTCGAGGCGGCAAAACGCGTCGCGCAGAATCTGGACCGTCTGCGCGGTCTGACGGATAAACAACAGGAGCCTGCCACGGTATGATGACACTGAAGTACCCTGAACCCGCCATTCATGAGCACAGTGGCGGTGCGCTTTTCACCCTGTCGCCTCAGGGGGAGCCCGGCGTGCTCCCGGCGACACATCAGCATCTGGTGAGGCTGCGGGCGATGCTCAGGCAGCGCCTGACCGGGCCGGTCAAAATGACGTGTCACCCGCACCGGGTGGGACTCAGCAGCAGCGTGGCCATCTATCTTGAGGGAAAGCTGAAGCAGGCGGTGAATATTCTTATCACCGTGACGGGACAGACGAGCTGGCCGCAGGAAGAGGAGTATGCGCATCCGCGCTGGTATATCACGGTGCCGGATTCGGCTGACCTGGTGTATCTGATGCTGTGGATTAACGGGCTTGACGTATAACTACAGACTTGCCTTCACCAGGGGCATGATTACAAAAAGAAAATAACAATATTGCATACCGGCCCTCAGGGCCGGTTTTTTGCTAAGTAACGTCATAAAATTGACTACGAGGTCAAGAAGATTTCCTTCGCATAACCTTCTTAACGCATTCACTTATAAATCCTTTTTGCTGATGGGAAATATCCATGAACATTGATTCACCTTCCATTTTGAAAGGTAAAACTCCTCCCTCGTATGCAAACCCTGTTTTGTTTAGAGGATAAAATAGCGCAATCCTATACTCTGCTTCATGAGAAAATATATTTGGTTTAAAAAAAACAAGTTCTTCAGGAGTGAAGCTGTCTGGTGCCGTTCCTGGATGATAATAGATCACATCTTTCCCTTTAATTTCAGTACCCGGGAATCTGTGGTCTAAAAGAGAAAGTCTTTCTTGGAGGAGATCAACGTCGAATGCGATGCAGATATCAGCTTTAAAAGCAGCATAGAGTTCTGGCTCATCTTGCCGATTACTCAAACATATACAATAACAATGACGAGGCGATAGCGTAAACATGGGATCTGCAGTCATATCGTCAGGGTTAAGGGTGCGCCCATTAATTTTTATAGCAACTTGATAACGATCCGGAGTGAAAATTTTTTCCATTTCATTATCGCGCATTTTTTCGTTTTCCATGCGTGAATAATGCGTCAGGTCACACAGTCGTATCGGAGCTTCGTCGCGGATAACGGGGCCAAGAATCTTCTCCTTTCCATACAGATACCTGATATTCATCATCACCTCTGGCAATTTAGTTGAATGATTACAGATTAGTACTTTATGCCGGGTTTAACCGTCTGTAGTTATATCATTAGCTAAATGGTTGTGATCATTTCCTACTGCAAAAGCTACAGATTCGCTGATTAATTTTTTTGTTCGGGTATAGAATTTAATGCGGCTTTTTTGAACGGCCACGGGCACGCTGTCAGGCGATTCAGTCTGACGGAGCCCCGATTCATGAAACTGACCTCACTTGTTTTCCTGCCGGCTCTGCTGCCGGCATCCGTACTGGCCGGCACGGTCGTCTTCACCGACAGTCAGCATCTGCCGGCAAATCTGCCGCCGGACGTGCCGGTGGTACTTCTTGATGGTCCTGACCAACTGCAGGCCGAGATGTTCGGGGAACTGCCTGCAGACCCGCAGCAGGCCGAAGCACAGGTCAGGCAGGTTATGGCATCATCTGCCTGGCAACAAAAACAGCTGCAGCTGAATGATTCCTATCGCCAGGTGGTCCGGGCCTGGGAACTGGGCATTAAAAAAGTGCCGGCCGTGGTGTTTGATGACCGCGATGTGGTGTACGGCACCACGGATGTTGACGTGGCCACTTCCCTGCGTAACCGGGGGGGTGGTCAGTGAATACAAAACCTTCCCGCATCAGAACCACAGTGTGCTCGCTGGCGGTTGCCACGGTACTGGGTACGGCAACCGCGCCGGCAGCTGTTGCAGCACTTAACACGGCGCAGATTATTGCCAGCGCCGTATCGCAAAACTGTATCAGCTGGCGTGTCAGTGGCATCTGTTACTGGCTGTTCTGCACCCCCTTTGGCTGCAAGGTGCGCACGTCGGTCAAAGTCACCCACTTCATTCCTCAGGCAGTCGTTTCGACCTATGTCGCGCCGGGCGGCAACCCGTGGCAGGAAATGGCGTTTGTCAGCCAGACCGCCGGCGGGCTGGAAAGTGCCGTGACCAGCGGGCTTTCCGGTGTTTCTGCCGGAGGAGCCAATCCGGCAGACATGAAAAATCCCGGCCAGCGCAAGTCCGCCGTGCGTTTCAAGTATGCCGATGCGATTGGCCACCCGGCCACCTCCCTGATTGGCGGCAGTATTCCGGGCTATTCCTGTGATACCGCAGCCACCCCGTTAATGCCTTACTTCCTGAGTACGCTGGATTCGGCGGCCTGGCGCACGGGCGTACCGGAGTCCCTGTATCCGGAAGCGCTTGTGCCCGGCCAGCGGGAAATCGGCAGTCAGGCAGCAGCCAATATGTGGGGCAACATCTATCCCCGTTCGGGGTTTATCAGCCAGACCGATGATGACAAAGCCTCTGCCGTGGTGGCGCAGCGTGTGGCAGACATTATCACCCGCGCCGGGCAGCCCCATGTTTATCAGGTGCTCCAGGGCAGCCATCATGACGGGTACTGGCCACCGGGCGAAGTCACGGAAAACACCGGCACGCGCAATCACAAATGGCAGCGGCTGGCTCCCCACATGACTCAGTCATGTGCCGTCTTCCCGGACGGGAGCTATACCGCCGCGAGCGATAACAATGAAGCCTTTGCGTTCTGGCAGCCCTACAGCTGCTGCAAAAAGCGCGGGCAGAAATTTTTGGGCAGCACTGATATCTGATGAGGAAAACCGTGAAAAAAACACCTTCATTTTCAGCCGTTCGCTTAAGCCTGCTGCTGACCGGCTCACTGCTGACTGTCCTCCCGGGCGCGCACGCGGCCGATGATGACAATACCATCCTGGGCATGTCCCTGCCGCAGGTGAACAACAGCGCCATCGGTTACGGCAAGTCCGTCGATGGTGCGGTGTCGGACAAACTGTTCTACACCCTCGGCGGCGGCTCGGTCATTTCCCAGCCGGCCACGCGCGGCAATATGCAGAAGCTGGGGCTGAATACCGGCTGGAGCAGTGACCTGATGTGCGGCAATTTTGATCTGAAAACCACAGTCGGCAACCAGCTCAACGGCGTCACATCAGGCTTTAAAAACCTGATGGGCGACGTGATTCAGGGGGCCACCGGCGCGGTGGCCAGTCTGCCGGCGATGGTCATTCAGCGGGCTAACCCCGGTCTGTATGACATGCTCACCAACGGCGTGCTTCAGGCCAATGTGTCATTCGACAAGGCGCAACTCAACTGCCAGAACATGGCGAAAAAAATGATGGACTTCAGCGACAGCAGTAACTGGACGCAGCAGGCCATGATGGATGAGTACAAATCCATCGTAAACAGCGGTGATGCTGACGCAGTTCGTGTTGATGACGCAGGTCGCAAGGCCAGCGGCGCGTCAGGTAGTAACTGGGTTGGCGGCCAAAAACGTGGGGGGGCGGGGCAGCCCGCGATACGTGTCACCCATGACCTTGTCGCTGCCGGCTACAACATGATGAACGGTCTGCCCGTCACGTCTGATTCGACCGTGGGCGAAAGCAGCTGTAACGGTGGCGCATGCTCTAAATTCGGCAGCGCGGAAGAGGCGGCGGCCATGACCGTGAAGGTGCTGGGCGATCGCTCGATGCGCACCTGTGCCAACGCGAGTGAATGTACCAGCGGTGATGCGGATGACCAGCCCGGTACGACCGTTGCCGGCACCGGTTTTGCCCCACTGCTGGAAGAGGCAACCAAAGCCAACGCTGAGCAGCTGGTCAGGCTCGTCAACGGTACGGAAAAGCCCACGGCCGCGAATCTGGCGAAGCTGAAAACTGGCGGACTGCCGGTGACGGCCGGCGTGATTAAAGCCCTGCAGCGTGATCCGGATAACGCGGCCCTAACCGCCCGCCTTGCAGGCGAACTGGCCATGTCTGACACGGTGGAAACGGCGCTGCTGATGCGTCGCATGATGGTTACCGGTATGTCGGAGCCGAATGCCGCTGCCCAGCCAAAGGCCATTGATACCGCCGGCCAGCGCATTGAGGCGCTGGATCGGGAAATCGCGGCGCTGAAAAACGAGATGGAGATGAAGCGCGAACTGTCACGTAATTCTGTGCTGACCATTATCGACAGGGAGAATCAGCGCGTCGAAACCAACCCGCAGACCCAGTCCGATGACAATACCGACAGTCGCTTCAACCAGATGGCAGCGCCGCAGTCGGCTGAATGAGGGAATAAGGATGCGTAATAAAACGACTGTCAGGAAAGTCTTGACCCGTGCCGGCTTCTTCCTCGCCTGTATGGCGCTGTTCATGGTGGTCTCACTGATGATGGCTGACACCGCCATGAAACATCCGACTGAAGCTGCTGCATTCCGGAGCTGGATGCAGTCGACGCGTTACGGCTGGCTGATGTGGCGACTGGCGCTGTATGCGCTTGTTGCCTGGGGCCTCTGGAAAATCCGGCATGCGCCGGGTTTTCGGGAGGCATACCGGCGGCCGCTGCTGCGCATCAGTGTGGTCAGTGTGCTTTTTATCGCGTTGTGTGAGTACGCGATGTTTACCGGTCCGGGAGCCTGACGATGACAACAAACAGCTATCTTGAGTATTTTCTCACGCTGCTCGGCTGGGTGATCAATAACGGCCTGTGGAATGTCCTGCTGAGCACCGGGCTTTTTGTCCTGCCGCTGGCGTTTAAGGTGGTGGGGATCTGGCTCAAAGTCCGTGAAGAGGGGGAGGATGAAGGCAACAAGGGGATGCTGTCGCTGCCTCGTATCGAGAACGCGCTGTATGCCGGATTCCTGGTGATGATTGCCTGCTGCGTACCGCTGATTAATGTCAGCCTCAGTACGATGCAGTACGACACAACCCGGGCAAAGAGCTGTGGTGTGTGGACGCCAAAAGCGCCGGATGAAAGCGGGTATGCCGGCGTGGTCACCAGTCTCAACGACCAGACGGCCGCAGCACCGGTGTGGTGGGTGCTGATTCATAAACTCTCGAAAGGGGTAACCCAGGCGGCCGTGGCGACCATTCCCTGCCGCCCTGACATGCGGCAGATCCGCTTTGAAGTGCAGCATACGCGTATCGACAACAAAGCGCTGGCGCAGGAACTGCAGGACTTCACCAACGACTGCTATTCGGTTGCGCTGTATCTGTGGAAGCAACAGGATCAGGGCCAGACAAAGGACAAAACTACGCTGCGTGATATCGAATGGATTGGCAGCAGTACATTCCTGAGCCGGTACTATCCTTCGTTGCAGTCCAAACTGCCCCGGGCTGCGTTCCCATGGTCTGACAGCCGGGACAGTGGCCGGCCCAATACCGGAAGAGGAGGCTATCCCACCTGCAGCGAGTGGTGGAGCAGTACGGACACAGGACTGAAAGCGCGGGTGAAAGATCAGGCCGACCCCGATATGTGGCTGCGTATCTCGGCCGCAATGAAAATGTCAGGCTTTAACGACAGTGACTATCAGGAAGCCGTCATCCGTCGTCTGGTAAGCCCGGAAAGCCTGACTGTCTCACAGAATGGTCACGTGTATGCCGGCTATGGCGGCAATGCCGATTTTACCCTGGATAATGCCGCGGCGCGCGTGGCCTCCATTGGCGGTACGGCCCTCGGCAGTCTGGCCGCGTTCCCGGCGTTCGATGCGATGCGACAGGCGCTGCCAATGGTGCAGGCCATCCTGCTGATGGCAATATATGTCATGCTGCCGCTGATCCTGGCATTTGCGGCCTACGAATTCAAAACCGTTATTACGCTGACCTTTGTGATGTTTGCTCTTAACTTCCTGACATTCTGGTGGGAACTGGCGCGCTGGCTCGACAGCTGGCTGTTAACCGCGTTGTACAGTTCGGATACACACAGTCGGTTCAATATGGCGGGACTGCAGAACAGCTCAGATGACCTTATTATGAATCTGGTTATGGGCACTATGTTTCTGGTACTTCCTGCTGTTTGGTTAGGGGCATTATCATGGGCAGGAGTTACCATCGGGAATGCTTTAAGCTCAGCATATCAGCAAGGAACAGCAAAAGCTGAAAGCTCTGGAGGTAAGTTGGGAGAGGCTGGAGCTAATGCTGTTGCAAATAAAGCTATGAAGTAAGCGTAAATTGTCACAAATGAGTAAGGGGGAGCCCTTACTCATCCTCGTTAACCATACGCCCTGCAGCGTCGTACCATCCCCATCCATGCTGGCCATCACGATATTTTCCATAACCTGGCTGCTCTTCCATAAAGTTCTCACATGGTGCATTTTCACTTTCGGAGAGATGTTTTCTATGAGGTGAGAGCACGGCACTAATGAGAAACAATGATCCAAAAGTGAGGATTACAAAACATGCAATGGGTATCATTGGGATATGCCCACACCAAGACGGTAGACGATGAGTAGCCGCCCACGACACACACCGTTTATCCCAGTTTAATAGAGTAGTTCTGGCTCGTTTCCATATACCCGCAAAACGGACGCCACGATTCCAGGCGCGTTTCTCTTGAGACTGATACATCACCCCCTCCGAATTACGTGAATTCTAAAGGGACTATAGCGGAATTTTTGTGCAATTACGAACATCCATGATACCTGACTGAGAACACTAATTAATTCTTTAAAACTCATCAGGTTACTTTTTTCCAAATAGTTACAGCTTGTCATCGTTGAAAATGCATTATTATACTGTATTTATAAACAGTATAATTTGAGGGGGGCGAGTTATGCCAATTCCTTTAGAACAGACGATGTGTTGGGATAAAAGTTCGCAGAAAAATTCAGCAAACACACCGGTTTTGATGATGGCGGCGATAGCCAGACTTACAGGTAGCAATCCATCACTGGCATGTGTTCCTTTGTTTGGCGATGGGGTTTCATGTGGTTTCCCTTCTCCCGCTCAGGATTATGTTGAAAAGCGTCTTTCCCTGGATGACCTTTGTATCCGCTATCCAGAAAGTACTTACCTGGTGCGAGCAGAAGGGGATTCGATGCGTAACGCCGGTATCAGAGATGGAGATTTATTAATAGTTGAATGTATTCGTGAGGCCAGGCACGGTGATATTGTCATTGCAGCTGTAAATGGAGAGTTTACCTGTAAACGACTGCAGTTGTTGCCTTCTCCAGCCCTGTTGCCAGCTAATCCCGCATATTCAGCTATACCCCTGACTGACGACATCGAAACCGTTGTCTTCGGTGTGGTACGCCATCTTGTGCATTCATTCAAGTTTAGGGGCGCTTAGCAGTGTTCGCCCTAGTCGATGTTAACTCATTTTACGCTTCCTGCGAGACAGTTTTCAGACCAGATCTCCGTGGCAAACCTGTGGTGGTGCTGTCTAATAACGATGGCTGCATAATAGCCCGTTCCTCAGCAGCAAAATCACTTGGGTTAAAAATGGGCGATCCCTGGTTCAAGGTTGGTCGTGAGGCTGAGAAAAAGGGTGTTGTAGCATTTTCAAGTAATTACAGCTTATAGTAAGTTAAATGGAATGCAACATCTTCGGTATAAACTTTAATCAGTTGTTATGAACTGAAAGGGGAAGGCCGTGAACACTTCCATGCATTCCGCATCTGCTCTTCTGCTGACTGAGCAGTGGCTTACAATTCTTTCGAATTTAGGAAGAGCCAGCGCAACTATTAAAGCCTATCGAAGTGCCCTGACGCATTTTTTTGCCTTCTGTGAAATACACGACATTGCTCCTGAAAGAGCTTCCTTTGAAGACATTGCAGGATATATCCGACCTCAGCTCCCTGATATGCCGTCGTCCGTTGCAAGCGCCACGCTCCAGTTGCGCCTTTCAGCTCTTCGTCTCTGGTATGACTTTCTGGTTTATCAGGATATTTGCAGTCTCAACCCGTTACCCCGTTCGGGTTTGCCTGGTGCCATTTATACCGGACGCGGCCTGATCCCACGTATCAACCGACTCCCCGTTATTCCCGATGACGGGGAGTGGCTCAGGTTCCTGAAACACGTTTCTGCAGCGCCTCTGCGTGACCGACTGATGCTTGCTCTGGCTTATTATGGGGCGCTCCGACGTACTGAAGTGACGGCTCTGAGGCTTGAGGACATTGACCTGGCTCATCGCCTGATACGCATCCGGGCAGAAACGACGAAAAACAGACGGGAAAGAATGGTCTGCTATAGCGCCGACGTTGCGCCGGTACTGGCAAACCATTTTCAAAAGCTACGGCTGGAAGGCTGGTCAGGCGGTGCTTTGTTCCGTTCCGTCTCTGACCGTAATTACGGCGCTCCTCTCTCTTTCTGGAGCTGGAGTAAAACCGTACGGAAATGGGCGGCAGAGACTGATCAGCCAGACATCACCACGCATACTTTTCGTCACCTCCGGCTGACGCATCTGGCACGGGCCGGATGGAAACTGCATGAACTGGCTACTTATGCAGGGCACAGGGACCCACGTACAACACAAATTTATATTCATCTGTCGGGAACGGATATGGCTGCCCGCATGGCTGCTGCCGTCGCTGAAACCGACCGTAAGATTGCAGGGCTTATCTTTCAGGCGGGAGCCGTGTGATGAAAGCAGAAACAGGAATTCATAAAATTTATGTCCCCTTCAGGCGTTCAGATTATCAGCTGAATAATGTGTTAAGCATTGAAGAGCTTGAGGCATTAAGCACAGGGCACAAACGTATCTCTGCTTTGAGCAAGCAAGGTCCGCTGTCATCTTTACTGCGGCCACTTCAGGATATTGCCGCCCGCAGCGGTACGAGTGACAGACTCGTCAGGATTATCATTCCTGTCGTGCTGGCGGAAATACACCGGACAAGGAAACCCTGCTGGCTGTGGGATTCGGAAAAGTGGCTGACGTTGTGCCTGCAGCACCGTTCCGGCAGGCCCCTTATTGCGGCATTTGCCTTCCATCTTGGCCCGTTTCCCTCACCGTTCGACCTGCCGCATCATGGTGCTCCGTCGTTGTACGCCTGTGCCATCTATGGCCGGGACATTTTCATTCAGGAACTCAACCGGCTGACTGATACGCTTGTCTCGCTGGGATACAAACGACAGAACCAGAAAAACGCCCTGTCAGCCCTGCTGGGCATACTGATGATGATGAACAATAATCCTGAGCTTGAAAGCTTCACAACTGAACTCCTGTGGCGCGCGCAGAATTATCACGATCGGGGAATCGCACGAACAGTAGGCAGAGTTTCACATGCGCTGGCCGCAATGGGCATCCTCAAAAGTGCCGTACGTATGCGCAATTACCGTGAGTGGCACGAAAAACCCACAGAAAATATTGCCACAGAGTGGGTAACGTGGTGCCGGCGCTGGAGAGAAACGTCGGTGCTTCGGCCCCGGTCCAGAGAGAGCCAGTACAGCTTTATCCTCCGCTGCGGTCTGTGGCTCGCCCGCGAGCATCCGGAAATTCGCTCGCCGTCCGACTGGACAATGGAGATCTGCGCCAGCTTCATTGCTGCAATCGGAAGAATGAAGGTTGATGAACTTTCACTGGGTACAGAACGTGGGGTGCGCCGCTCTCCACGTTCCGGAGAGCCCATGCTGCCAAATTCCCGTGCCGGTTTCGTGTATGCCGTTCGTCGTTTTATGTTTGACTACGAACTCTGGGAATGGGGACGTCTGAAATTCAGTCCGGCCCGCCATCTCTCCACACCTGATACACCGCTCTTTCGTCAGGGCGTCAATCCGCGTGTTATTGATGATCCTGTATGGCTGAAACTGGTCTGGGCAAGCCTGAATCTGCGTCAGGAAGATTTGCTCAGTGAAATTCACTACCCCCTCTCTATGCTGCAGGCTATGGCAGTCATCTGGACGCATGCAGGGCTGCGTCAGAATGAGCTGATGCGCCTGACCGCTGGCTGCATCATTCCACAATCGGAAGATATTAACCGGGACGACGGCAGTACCATTCCTGCCGGGACTCTTTGCTATCTGAACGTGCCGGCCGGCAAGACATCTAAAGCCTTTGTTAAGCCGGTTTCTGCAGTGGTGAAAAAGTATGTCGATATCTGGCTGGCAGAACGACCAGAAGAACAGGCAGCTCTGACGGATGAACGCACCGGTGAAAAAGTCCGTTTTCTGTTTCAGTACCGGGGCAAACCGGTGGGAAGAGACATAATAAACCGCACCGTTATTCCGGTTCTCTGTGCCCGGGCAGGAGTGCCTGAGGAAGACAGCCGGGGCCCCATTACCAGCCACAGGGGACGCGCATCGGCCGTAACTGCCCTGGCCAGTGTTCCTCAGGGCATGTCTTTATACGAGCTGATGCAGTGGTCAGGACACTCTTCGCCGCAATCCACCATGCATTATATTCGAATACGCCCGACGCAGCTTGCTGCCTCTTTTGTTAAAGCTGACCGGGTAGCGCACATGATAAGCGTGCTGATTGATCATGACCCCGCAGCAACCAGCCTCACGGGACCTGCGACATATTATGATCTGGGCGACTCTTTCTGTACTAATCCCTTCTGGAGCAGTTGCCCGCACCGTATGGCATGCATCGGATGTGATTTTAATCTGCCAAAGAGAAGTGCAAGAGGACTGTTACTGGAAAGTAAGGCATCGGTAAAACATTATCTTGAAGAAGTGCCACTGACGCCCGATGAGAAAGAAGTAATAGAAGGTGATGTGGAAAAACTGAACGCCGCTCTTATGAAAACAGATATCCCACGTATTCTGTAGCAGGCCCTGACCGGAATTCACTTTATGTGTGTGAAGGACGGCGTAGTAAGGAGCTGCTACGCCGTAACGAAAGTAATAAAAAAGAGCTTATTTACTGAGCCATACTTCCATCTGCCGTATTTCTTCTTTCTAGGCGCTGATAATGCTTTCAGCCATCTTCCGCATTGCCGGTGATTTACCATAACGGAGTTCCGTTTCGGCCATGGCAATGGCTCCTTTGTGATGTTCAATCATGCTCCTGGCAAATGCCCTGTCTGCATCCGGGTCCTGTACGGCCTTTATCATTCCTTCGTGCATATTATTCATGCCGTCCATATAGGCCTCAGAAGACGGTGACATTCCGGCATGGTTTCCGTGTACTGCCTGCGCAGCCGTTGCCGGAAACACGACTGCGAGCATCAGCAATAAAATCATGTTACGCGGTTTCATACTCTCTTCCTTTATCGGAGTGCAGATTAGCGGCTATTTTCAGGTGCCTGTCTTTACCGGAAGAGCAGCCAGACAGGTTACTTACGCAACAGGCGCAGACCGTTTGCCACGACAAGCAGGCTTGCCCCCACATCCGCGAATACGGCCATCCACATGGTCCCCATACCTGCAATGGTCAGGGCCAGGAACACTGCCTTGATCCCAATAGCCATAACGATATTCTGAACCAGAATGTTATACGTCTGCCGGGAGAGTCGGACAAAAGCCGGAATTTTACGCAAATCATCATCCATGAGGGCCACATCGGCAGTCTCGATGGCGGTATCCGTGCCCATTGCACCCATGGCAAAGCCGATATCGGCGCGGGCCAGCGCCGGTGCATCATTGATGCCGTCGCCCACCATGCCGGTCGTGCCCTGCGCCGTAAATGTTTCTACAGCACGCAGTTTATCTTCCGGCAGTTGATCCCCCCGCGCCTCATCGATACCAACCTGACCGGCAATGGCCTGCGCAGTGTGCGCATTGTCTCCGGTCAGCATGAGCGTTTTAACACCCAGACTATGCAACTGACTTATCGCCTCGCGGCTGCTTTCCTTCACCGTATCAGCCACCGCAAACAGCCCTAGCACCTGATGAGTGTCACAGAGCATGATGACCGTTTTACCCCCGGTCTCCAGTTCCGTTAGTGCAGCCCTGACCGCTTCCGGACAGCGCACCGTTTCTTCAGCCAGCCTCAGATTGCCCAGACTGTAGGTTTGACCGTTGATGACGCCGCGCACGCCGCGGCCTGGCAGAGCCTCAAAGTTTTCCACTTCATAACGCTGAATGCCATCTGATGCCGCCGATACAGCCTGCGAAACCGGATGATCGGAGTAACCTGCCAGGCTCACAGCCAGACTGCGCCCCTCATCTTCTGCCACCCCGGTATAGATAATCGCATCCGTCTGTACCGGCTTACCGTGCGTCAGGGTGCCGGTCTTGTCGAGCGCCAGCCACTTCAGCTTTCGGCCTTCTTCAAGATAAACGCCGCCCTTGATCAATATCCCCCGGCGGGCTGCTGCCGTCAGGCCACTGACAATGGTCACTGGCGTGGAAATGACCAGCGCACAGGGGCAGGCGATAACCAGCATCACCAGCGCCTTGTAAATCCACTCCTGCCAGCTTTCACCTGCAATCAGCGGTGGGAGAACGGCAACTGCGACGGCAATAGCAAACACCACAGGGGTATAAATTTGTGCAAAGCGATCAACAAAGCGCTGCGTAGGGGCTTTTGCCCCCTGCGCTTCCTCCACGGCATGAATGATACGCGCCAGCGTGGTATTTCCGGCAGCGGCCGTTACACGGTACTCAAAGCCACCGGAGCCGTTGACCGTCCCGGCGAAGACCGGGTCACCTTCCCCTTTATCCACCGGCAGACTTTCGCCGGTAATAGGTGCCTGATTAATGGCGGTCCTGCCCCGGACCACCGTGCCGTCGAGAGCGATACGCTCGCCCGGTTTTACCCTGACCACGCTGTTAAGGGATACAGACCTGGCCTCAGTTTCTTTCCAGGAGCCGTCCGGTTGCTGAACCGTGGCCGTTTCAGGCGTCAGCTTCATCAGAGAGCCGATGGCATTGCGGGCGCGATCAAGAGATTTCGCTTCAATCAGTTCCGCAATCGTGAACAGCACCATTACCATGGCGGCTTCAGGCCACTGTCCGAGCGCCAGCGCCCCGGTGACGGCAATACTCATCAGGGCGTTGATATTCAGGTTGCCGTTGCGAAGAGCAATCCAGCCTTTTTTGTACGTGGACAGGCCACAGGCCGCAACGGCAGCCAGAGCAAGAGCCGCTTCCAGCCATTCCGGCATGCCCGCCCAGTGCATGGCTTCGGCGGCGATTGCCGCCAAACCGGCAAGCGCGAGCGGCCACCAGTGTTTTTTCTTTTCCTCAGTGACCGCGTGCCGGCCATTACTGTCAGGAAGTTCAGGTTCAAAGCCCAGAGAACGAATGGCGGCCAGAACCGGCTCCAGCGTATCCGGTGCGTGAACCACCGTCAGTACACGCTGCATAAGATTGAAATCCAGTTCCTTGACGGCTGACATGCCGTCCAGCTTTTTACGGATCATGCCCTCTTCAACCGGGCAGTCCATCTGCATGATCCTGATACTGGTACGCACCCCGTCAGCGGTCACCTGCTGCGTCTGCAGCTCACCGAATGTGACAGGGGCAGGCGAGCAGCAGGAACCGCCGGTATTTTCCGCCTCACGGCCTGAGCAGCAGCTGCCTTCAGGCTGCATTGCTTTATCAATCGGTTCCGGGTCAAAACCCAGCGAGCGCACCGCCTGCAGAACCGGTTCCAGCGCCTGCGGTGTATGGGTCACGGTAAGCACCCTCTGTATCAGATTGAATTCAAGATTGCTGACGGCAGGTAATTTTGCCAGTTTTTTTCGGAGGAGCGTCTCCTCCGTCGGGCAGTCCATCTGCATGATGCGCAGACGCGTCTGAACGTCATCGTTGCGGGGAAGCTCTGCAACCGGTTCGGACATCTGGCTCAGGCCGTCCGTTGAGCAGCAGCTCCCGGTGCTGCAACAGGCCGGTGTGGTCTGAGTCGTTTTTGGTGGCATTTTCCCTGAAGCCTCAGTCGGGGCAGTGGCGGTATTTTTAACAGACGCCTCCTCTCCGGTTGCGGCTGATCCACATTTTTTATTACTGCAGCAGTCACTCATTTTTTTATCCCGTTCATAACGTATACTGGCATTAAAGACCCTGATGTAACTACAGGGTCAAGCTCAGAAGAGGTGTGATATGAAAATTGGTGAACTGGCCCGCCAGGCGGGATGTCCTGTAGAGACGGTACGTTATTATGAGCGAGAGGGGCTTCTGCAGGCCGCATTGCGGGACCAGACTAATAACTACCGCCATTACGATAGCGCACATCTCGAAAGGCTTATGTTTATCCGGCGCTGCCGGGCGCTCGATATGACCCATGAAGAAATCCGGGTGTTGCTGCAGGCGCGCAGCCAGCCAGACGCAGACTGCGGTACGGTTAATGCCCTGATAAATGAACATCTGAACCACGTTCAGGCCCGTATTCGTGAACTAAATATGCTGGAAAAACAACTATTTGAGCTCCACAGCCACTGCAATGCCAACCGGGCAACACGGGACTGCGGTATTCTGCGCGAACTGGAGCAGGCAGAAGAGCCTGAGGATATCGTGCCGGTTATCACTGCAGGTCATCTGGCCGGAAGCCACTCTTACTGATGCTGCTTTCTGCCATAAGTAGAACGGTTCACTAAAGAAACAGGCTTTTTTTGTGATGTTACTTCGTCATGCCCGACCATTAAGGCAGCTGAAAGTGTGCTGCCGTTAAAATCTGTGTGATATCGTTTAACCGCTATTCCCTCATTAAGCTGTACTGAAAAGCCTGTAAGCACGTCAAAACATATATGAATTTATAAATATAAAGTTGACCTTTCGTCTGCAGCAGACGAGACTTGTTGCTGTCCGCCACGAAGGAGAAATTATGCCGTCACTGCTGCCCCTGCAACTTTTTAAGAATCTTTCTGACGAAACCCGGCTCAGCCTGGTGCTGTTGTTGCGCGAAAAAGGGGAGCTTTGCGTCTGCGAGCTTGTATCTATCCTGAAAGAAACACAGCCAAAAATATCGCGGCACCTGGCCCTGCTCAGAGAGAGTGGACTGCTTATCGACAGGCGCGACGGCAAGTGGATCCATTACCGGTTATCGCCACACATGCCTGCGTGGGCAGCAGCGGTCATTGAGCAGGCATATCTGTGTCAGCGGGATGAAATTCTTCATCTCAGTCAGCAGGCTGAGCGTGATAACGCAACCACCAACGGCAAAGCTGTCTGCATGTAAAAATTTTATCTAAACACATTCGATTAAACGCATATATTTACAGGGTACAGTTAGCAGCCCGCTTCAACGGGCAGTTATAATTAAGAAGGAGAGGGTATGTTTCTGGCGGGTGCGATTTTTATTCTGACGCTGGTACTGGTTATCTGGCAGCCGAAAGGACTCAGTATTGGCTGGAGTGCCGTTATCGGCGCCGCGCTGGCGCTGCTGACCGGCGTAGTACAAATCGGGGATATTCCGGTGGTCTGGCAGATTGTCTGGAACGCCACGGCCACGTTTATTGCGGTCATCATTATCAGCCTGCTGCTCGATGAGTCCGGCTTTTTTGAATGGGCCGCGCTGCACGTTTCCCGCTGGGGAGGCGGCAGGGGCCGGCTGCTGTTCACGTATATCGTTCTGCTGGGTGCGGCAGTGGCGGCGCTGTTTGCCAATGACGGAGCCGCGCTAATTCTGACGCCGATCGTTATCGCCATGCTGCTGGCGCTGGGCTTCAGCCCCGGGGCCACGCTGGCGTTTGTGATGGCGGCCGGGTTTATCGCCGATACCTCCAGCCTGCCGCTCATCGTGTCAAACCTGGTCAACATCGTCACGGCAGACTTCTTTAAACTGGGTTTCAGCGAGTATGCCTCGGTGATGGTGCCGGTGAATATCGCGTCCGTGGCCGCCACGCTGGTGATGCTGCACCTGTTTTTCCGCAGGGACATC
This sequence comes from Pseudescherichia sp., assembly GCF_031998825.1. Lineage (GTDB taxonomy): Bacteria > Pseudomonadota > Gammaproteobacteria > Enterobacterales > Enterobacteriaceae > Pseudescherichia. The sequence goes on along the minus strand of NZ_DAMACX010000010.1, from coordinate 60,323 downwards.
CCGGACACTTACGACCTGGCGAAGCTGAAGGCGCCGCGTGAGGCCATTCGCGATGCGCGTACCTTTAAAACCGGCTGGATTGTTCTCATCCTGCTGCTGATCGGCTTCTTTGCCCTCGAACCACTCGGCGTGCCGGTCAGCCTTGTGGCCGCGGTGGCGGCGTTTATTCTCTGGCTGGTAGCCCGGAAAGGCAATGTGATTGATACCGGAAAGGTACTGAAAGGTGCGCCCTGGCAGATCGTTATCTTCTCGCTGGGCATGTACCTGGTGGTATACGGACTACGCAATGCCGGGCTAACTGATTACCTTTCTGCCGCCCTGAACCGGTTTGCCGAGCATGGCGTCTGGGGCGCAACGCTCGGCACCGGCTTTCTGACGGCGGCGCTTTCATCAGTCATGAACAACATGCCTACCGTGCTGGTTGGCGCGCTCTCCATTGACGGCAGCACCGCTCAGGGCGTGGTGAAGGAGGCGATGATTTACGCCAACATCATCGGCTGCGACCTCGGTCCGAAAATCACCCCTATCGGTAGCCTCGCTACCCTGCTGTGGCTGCACGTCCTGGCACAGAAAAACATAACCGTCAGCTGGGGCTACTACTTCCGCGTGGGCATCGTGATGACCCTGCCGGTACTGTTTGTGACGCTGGCTGCGCTGGCCCTGCGCCTGTCTGTTTAACCTTAACCCCGGAGCTGTGCCTGTGCAGCGCCTTTATGGAGTAACGCTCATGACTGACATTACCATTTATCACAATCCGGCCTGCGGGACGTCCCGCAATACCCTGGCGCTTATCCGCAACAGCGGCACCGAGCCCACGGTGATTCTGTATCTGGAAACACCGCCGTCGCGCGACGAGCTGAAAAAGCTGATTACGGACATGGACATTAGCGTGCGTGCCCTGCTGCGTAAAAATACCGATCCCTACGAGCAGCTCGGCCTGGCTGAAGACCGGTTCAGCGATGAAGAACTGCTCGATGCGATGCTGGCTCATCCGATCCTCATTAATCGTCCGGTGGTGGTGACGCCGCTGGGAACGAAGCTCTGCCGCCCCTCCGAAGTGGTTCTGGGCATACTGCCGGACCCGCAGAAGGGAGCGTTTACCAAAGAGGACGGCGAAGCAGTCATTGATGAGCAAGGGAATCGCGTCAGCCACTGATGTTTCCCTTGGCTGTGACAGGGAAAATGTGAAAAAGCCGGCAGATGCCGGCTTTTTTATATGCTGCGCTGGTTTACCCGCTCAGAGAGCTGCGCAGCACTCTCCTTCCTTTCGCTGTAGCGGTCGGTGAGATAACCACTACGACCGCGCGTCAGCAGGGTGAACTTCATCAGTTCCTCCATGACGTCCACTATGCGGTCATAATACGGAGAAGGCTTCATGCGGCCGTCCTCATCAAACTCGGCCCAGGCTTTTGCAACGGATGACTGGTTCGGGATAGTGATCATCCGCATCCAGCGCCCAAGAATACGCATCTGGTTTACGGCGTTGAAAGACTGTGAGCCTCCGCTGACCTGCATGACAGCAAGGGTTTTCCCCTGCGAGGGCCGGACCGCCCCGGACGTCAGCGGTATCCAGTCAATCTGCGTCTTCATGATGCCGGTCATGGCACCGTGACGCTCAGGAGAGCACCAGACCATCCCTTCAGACCAGAGCACTAGCTGGCGCAGCTCTGCGACCTTCGGATGCGTCTCAGGTACATCATCCGGCAGCGGCAGGCCGGACGGATTGAATAACTTCACCTCCGCGCCCATGGCCGTCAGCAGCCGTGCGGCCTCTTCCGTGGTGAGTCGGCTGTAAGAGCGCTCCCGAAGCGAACCGTAGAGCATCAGTATGCGGGGCGGATGCGCCACCTCTTCGGCCTTTAATTTCTCTTCCGAAAGGGGCGTATCCAGGAGTGTCAGATCGATATTGTTCAGGGCATCATTCACGTTATTCACAATGGAGTCTCTTTATGGGAAATCTCGGTAGACAGGCTGCAGCTACTGCCACCGGCGCAGCACTCTTCAGTGAGAAAAGCCATCAGCTGCTCAAGCTGCGCATAGCAAGGTCTGCAGAACAAGGTACGACTCTGCCGTTCCTGGCTTATGAGTCCAGCGGACATCAGCGCTGAAAGATGATGGCTGAGCGTGGAGGCAGGAATCTCAAGGTGCTTCTGCAGTTCGCCAACCGGCAGGCCTTCATGACCAGCCCTGACCAGCTCCCGGTATATGCGGAGACGTGTCGGGTGGCCCAGTTCTCGAAGTGCGTTTGCTGCGGTGTGTAAATCCATGCGGCCTCCTTTAACTATATTTCCAGAATAATAGAAATATGGAAGCCGTCAAACATTTTTTTCGTGAAGGGTAGATGCTCCATGGTCCCGGTTCTGCACAACAGAGCCAGAATGACGCTGCCAGAGGACCACAGAAATCGCCGTAATGATCAGGGTCAGGATGAAGGAAAAAAGCAGCGTGCCGGGTATACCGTAGCGCTCCAGCAGTATGGCATACGCAGACGGAGCCAGTGCCGCGAGAAAAAATGCCGGCGACATCAGTATTCCTGTTTTGCGGGCGTACTGCTGCGGATCAAACAGCACAAGAGGAAGTACGGCCTTCACGATCGTATTCAGTCCGTTTACGGCCCCATAGCCCAGAACGAAAAAGGCTGTAGCCACAGGAGTAATGCTGCCTGCAAGGCCGGTCAGAAAACAGAGGGGAAGCAGGATACCGGTTATAAGGTTCAGGCGTATCGCGGAGATTCGTGCACCTGAAACTACACCCAGCAGACGGGCACCTAACTGCCCCACTCCCCACAGCATGCCAGCCAGAGCAGGCACGCCATAAGAGGCCAGTATCCGGGGAAAATGTGTGGACACGCCGGTGGAGACAAAGCTTATCAACGCTATCAGAGTGGCATACCACAGGCCGCTGATGAGTGCTTTTGTGTCCTCTGATGTTGCTGTTGCGTCAGCCGAATGGCCGGATCGCCCTGTTACGGGAAGTTTTACCCGACTGCCTGCCGGAACGGCAGTTAAAAAAAACAGGCTCAGCAGGCCCGCACAGCCATAAATGATGACGGCATGCCGCCAGTCGGTGACGTGAAGAAGCGCTGCGCCAGCAGGCCAGAAAGCGGCCGACGCGAGACCGCCCAGCAGGGTGACCAGAGAGATTGCCTTGCGAGCCTCTGCGCCTGCGGTTTCCACAAGCATGGCAAAAGCGGCGTCATACAGAGCAAGCCGCATGCCCGCGCCTGTCAGGATCCAGACGGCATCCCACGCTAATGTTGAATAGGTAAACGCCATCAGAAAACACCCGATGGTTATAGCCAAAGTTCCCGCCATCATCAGGGTGCGTCCACCGGTACGGGCCATTACGGGACCGATAAGCGGTGAAACCAGCCCCATAACGAGCATGGCAACGCTCAGGCCGGAGAATGTCTCACCGGAAGACCAGCCTGTTTCCGCCATGATGGCGGCTCCGAAGACACCCGGCATGTAGAACGTAATACCCCAGTTGATAAGCTGCGTCATGCCGATGCAGAAAATGGTGCGGCCTGTCAGATATCCTTGTGTCATTCTGTACTTTCCGGAAGCGTAGCGTCGCCATGCCCGAGCGTACGCTGCAGGATAACCGTATCGAGCCAGCGCCCATGCTTGAATCCTACAGACCTGAGGGTGCCAGTGATGCTGAAGCCTGCAGCGCGGTGAAGAGCAAGGGAGGCAGTATTTTCACTGTTCCCCACCACCGCTACAAGTTGCCGAAAACCACGGGCTTCTGCCCATCCTACTGCACGGGATAGCAGCATTTTTCCAATGCCCCGCCCCTGATACGTGGCATCAACATATACAGAGTCTTCCAGAGTAAAGCGATAGGCGCACCGTTCCCGGTATAGAGACAAATAGCAGTATCCTCGAACAATTCCTCCGTCAACCGCCACCAACCAGGGCAGTCCTGCTGCATGTACCTTTTTCAGCCGGGCTGCCATTTCAGCCTCACCCGGCGGTTCGGTTTCAAAAGTGGCGGTGCCGTGTAATACGTGATAAGCATAAATCTGTTGTATAGCGGGAATATGTCGTTCATCTGCTTCGGTTATTTCCATCAGTACAGCTCCCTTTCAGATCAGAAACAGAGACTAACCCGGATGAATCATTTCAGACAGGCAGCAGGGCTTATCAGCGTTATGAGGAAAACTTTGGCATGGCAACACTGAACCTCGATCATCTGGCTACCTTCAGGCTGGTCATCAGCCGGGGCAGTTTCTCGGGGGCGGCAGAAGTACTTGGCTTGTCGCAACCGGCAGTGAGCCTGCAGATAAGACAGCTGGAGCAGACGCTTAAGGTCAGGCTTATTGAGCGAACCAGCCGGGGAGTAAGACCAACGACTGCCGGTTTGACTCTCGCTGAACACTGCATGAAAATTGATGCGGTGGTAAGCGGAGCGGTTGAAGCGGTTTCCCTGCATTCAGACGAAATAACCGGCACCGTTACTGTCGGCACAGGCGCAACAGCCTGTATCCATCTGCTACCTCACTTACTGCAGCAACTTCGACAGACCCATCCCCTGCTGAAGGTGGATGTACGCACAGGCAATACTTCAGATATTGTACGGGGAGTGGAGGAAAACCGTATAGATATTGGTCTGGTAACGCTGCCGGCAGCCGGTAAATGCCTGAGTGTCAGCCCGCTGGGTACGGATGAGTTTGTTGTAATCATGGAAAAGGACACCTCGGAGCAGAGTGCAAAACCGCTGTCTCCTGATACCCTTTTGCCACTGCCGCTGATTGTATTTGAACCCGGAAGTGCCACACGCGATCTGATTGACGGATGGTTCAGCGATGCAGGGCATACTGTCAGCCCGGTTATGGAGCTTGGCAGTATTGAAGCCATTAAAAGGATGGTTCGTTCCGGCCTGGGTTACAGCATCGTTCCCCGTATGTCCGTTGCAAGTCATGAAGAAAGGCAGGGTCTCAGTCTTTACTCAGTAACGCCATCGCTTCACCGGACTCTGGGGACAGTGATGCGGGAGGATCGGATTGTCAGCAGGGGCATAAGTGAAGTACTGAACAGACTAAGTAAGATCTTTCCTGAATCAAAATAAATTTTTAACATGCCCTGACACAGAAAGTCCTGATAGCTGCTTGTTTTACGAGCTGTCGTTCCGCTATAAATTCAAATAAATCAATAGTCCATTATTTTAATGATATTTGTGTCGCCCCACGCTTCTTGCTTCGTCCGTAAAGTCAGACAATACTACTGTAAATACGTACAGCATTTTGACAGGGATTTTTGCTATGTTTCACGCCTTTGAGTTGATGCACCCGGCGGATAATCCGCCGCCCAGCTACAGGCCCCTTTTCCTGGAACGCGTACCCTGCGGTTTTCCCTCTCCTTGCCAGGACTATGCGGAGCAGGAACTCGACTTAAACGAATATCTAATAGCCCACAGGGCAAGCACCTTTTTCCTGCGCGCACAGGGCAACAGCATGCAGGATATAGGACTTTACGACGGCGATCTGCTGATAGTCGATCGGGCACTCAGGCCTGAGCACGGCGACGTGGTTATCGCTGTACTGTACGGCGAATTTACGGTCAAGCGCCTTCTTATTACCCAGAAAGGGCCGGTATTGCAGCCGATGAATCCCGCCTATCCTGTTATTATCCCAGACCCGGATACCCTGGAAATTTTCGGCGTAGTGGCGCACTTCGTGCACACTCCGCGCCGGAGAAACTGATATGTGCGGGTTATCTACACACGGCGGAGATCATGATGTCCATGTTCGGCCTGGCTGACGTTAATTCATTCTATGCCAGCTGCGAGACGCTGTTCCGCCCGGACCTGCGTGGCAGACCTGTGCTAGTGCTCAGCAACAACGACGGATGCGTCATTGCACGCTCCGCTGGCGCAAAAGCGCTTGGCATCAAAATGGGTGCGCCATGGTTTGAGGTAAAAACACAGGATTATCCGGAAAAGGTGCACGTGTTCAGCTCCAATTACGCGCTTTATCACAGCCTCAGCCAGAGAGTAATGACCGCGCTTGAAGAGATAACGCCACGCGTCGAGCAGTACAGCATTGATGAGATGTTTCTGGATCTCACCGGTATTGACGGCTGTGAGAACTTCGAAACTTTTGGCCGTCGCCTGCGTGCGCATGTCTTTACCACAACGGGTCTCACCGTCGGTATCGGCATGGGGCCGACCAAAACACTGGCAAAATCGGCCCAGTGGGCGGGCAAGGAGTGGAAGCAGTTTCGCGGCGTACTGGCGCTTACGCCAGGTAATCCGAAACGTACTGAAACCCTGCTGGCTAACCAGCCCGTTGAGGAAATATGGGGCGTGGGACGGCGTATCGGTAAACGACTCAACCTTATGGGCATCGAAACTGCTCTGCAGCTATCACGCGCGCGTCCGAAGTTCATTCGCGATAACTTTTCCGTGGTGCTGGAGCGCACCGTACGCGAGCTGAACGGTGAATCATGTATTCCGCTCGAAGAGCTGCCACCGGCAAAACAGCAGATTGTCTGTAGCCGCAGCTTCGGCGAGCGAATTACCTCAAAAGTCGCTATGCAGCAGGCGCTGTGTCAGTACGCTGCGCGCGCAGCGGAAAAACTGCGCGGGGAACGTCAGTACTGTCGCAACATCGGTGTGTTTATCCGGACGTCGCCACACGCAAACGGTGAGGTTTTTTACGGGAACAGCGCTGGTGAGAAACTGACGCTGCCAACACAGGACACGCGTGACATTATTGAATCTGCGATGCGATCACTTGACCGTATCTGGCTTGAGGGTCGAAGGTACATGAAAGCAGGTATCATGCTTGATAACTTCACTCCAAACGGTGTAAGCCAGCTCAATCTGTTTGAAGATAACCAGCCGCGGGCCAATAGCGCACAGCTGATGAAGGTACTGGATGATATCAACCAGTCCGGAATGGGAAATGTATGGTTTGCGGGCCAGGGCATTAATACCGAATGGAAAATGAAACGTGAAATGCTAAGCCCTGCTTGGACCACGCGCTGGTCTGACATACCTAAAGCGCGCGTGCTTTGAGTCGGTTACTAATTAAGCTGTTGAAATTGTATTCCACATAAATGCTGATATGTCAGACAGAGTGATGACTATTTTGCAGTTACTGACTCCGCGTGTGGAAATTTACAGTATCGATGAAGCTTTTTGTGATCTTACGGGTATGCGTAATCTGTTATCGCTTGAGGTGTTTGGCCATCAGATACGTGATCAGATTAAGCGAAGAACACATCTGACTGTGGGAGTGGGAATAGGCCCTACAAAAACGCTCGCCAAACTGGCTCAGTATGCAAGTAAGCGCTGGCCCGCAACGCGAGGTGTGGTAGATCTCAGTGACAGACAGCGTCAGCGTAAGTTAATGGCTTTAGTACCAGTTGAGGAGGTCTGGGGTATAGGACGGCGGCTGGGTAAAAAATTACAGTTTATGGGCATTAACAATGCACTTCAGCTGGCTGAGCTGTCGCCTTCATTCATTCGTAAACAGTTCTCAGTAGTTGTTGAGCGCACGGTCAGAGAGCTGAACGGTATTCCTTGCCTCGGTTTAGAAGAATTTACTGCCCCAAAAGAACAAATCATATGCTCCCGATCTTTTGGAGAAAAACCGTCGGACGAAGTCAGCCTGCATCAGGCCATTTGCGCTCATGCTGAACGTGCAGCAGAAAAACTCCGTGCAGAGCATCAATTTTGTAAACGGGTAGCAGTTTTCATCAGTACCAGCCCTTTCTCAGAAAATGAGGTGTTTTATAAGAATCAGGCGGTAACAGAGCTTGCTGTACCCGCTCAGGATTCACGGGATATCATTAACGCGGCTATAAAGGCATTTGATACGATATTTGTACCAGGGCACCGTTATCATCGTGCTGGCGTGATGCTCACTGATTTCCGAAGCGCTGCCGTATCTCAATTGACCCTTTTTGATGACTTTCAGCCTCATCGTAACAGCGAAGAGCTGATGACATTAATAGACAGCATTAACCATTCAGGCAAAGGCTCTGTTTGGTTTGCAGGGCAAGGTATTAAAGATGCATCTATGGGCTGGAAGATGCGCAGAGAAAGGCTTTCCCCCGCCTTCACGACTAAGCTAAGTGATATAATTAAAGTGAAGTGAGCTTCCTTTTTACGCCCAGCCATTTGGTATACCTCATCATTGACTTTCATTATACAATACGGCAGGGTTTTACAGTCTGTTACAATGTGACGGAATAGTAAGTCGTACTAAAGCTGTTATTTTCACGGTAAAAATAGGGAGAAAAAAGGAATATGAAGGGTCTATATACTATTTTAATACTACCTGTTCTCGTAACAGCTTGTAGTATGAATGATATAGCAACTACAAACCAGAAAATCAGTGATGGTGCCTCAGGAATAATGAATTCCCTGAGAGGTAACTCCTCAGGAAATGATGAGCAGCGTATGAAAGTATCTCCTTCAGAAAAAAAAAGAATCGACCTCTAAAAGTTATACTGTACCAGTAGATGTTGATACTGCAGCAGCAAGAATTAAAAGGAAGTTTAAGTTTATCTCTAATGATGAACTGAGATCAATTAGAGAAAAAAATAACGATGGCGAATGGACTGCCAGCGCAATTACCGATAGTAATCAGGAATGGGATGCGATGACTGGAAGTTATTATAAAATGGGCTCAGATTGGGGCGACTATGATGATCACCTAACTATTGAGCTAGAAAAAAATGGGTCAGGTAGTCGTATTCATATAACGTACAGTTCTTCTTCAAAGCAAAGACTCGCAAGTAGCGGCTTGCAGGATTTAATGCAAAATATTAAGAATGTAGCTGAAGGGAAGTAACTAATTATTAAGGGTGTGGATATTGCTATATCCGCACTCATAAATCTATAAGGAGTAAGTGTGTTTAATCTCTTGTCCTATTTCCATAATAAATATAAAGGCCGAATTATAGAGTGTGACGAAACTCTGGATTACAGAGCCAACTTTGAGCATGCATTAAAATTTACAAAAGGGCTGGGCTTTAATGAAGGTTCAATAACGGATTTGAAGGATGGTGAATTGGATTATCATAATATGATGGCAAAAGTGTGTCATGAAGCAGAAGTGGATAGCTTCTCTTTTTCAGCAGGGCAATGTCTCAAGTGGTGTCATTTCCTTCAGCCATATTTTGAATCCGCACTTGGCTGTAAAATTTGGACGACAGTCGGTCAATTATGGAAGGGAGATAAATGGCTTTATAATCCCACATATGATGAATTTGAAAAATGGTCCAACAAGGGATTTCAGCCCGAAGATTTTTCTGAGACGCCTGCTCTAAATCTTCATGCCTGGTATACAACAGATACTGGTCATTTGATTGATATTTCATATCTGAGTACTCTTTCAAATGTATTTCCTGATTGCCATGAATATACTGGAGGTGTGCTGGTAGGTAAGCCAAATGATATTTTTCCTGGCTATCAATACGTACCTATAGTCGTTGGGCAAGGTATAGTAGAAAAAATTCAAAGCAAATCTTTTATACCTTTTCTTGCTAATGACGTTGAGGATCTAATGTCTGTTGGAATGGTGATATATGCAGACCCTAACAATGAATAATATAAGAAAGTTGACGATCATCTGAGGCGTTGCTAACATCACCAGTGCATTAGAAGTCGCTACGGCGACCATCCAAAACCCCTGTAACCTGAGAGGGGTGCCTTCGGGCGGTTACCAGCCAATGCTTCAGCGGTCTGAGAGAAGCGCCTTCGGGTGACTGCCAGCTAATGTCCCACATACCTGAGAGGGACGCCTTATGGCGGTAAACCCGTTTAACCTTTGAAAACGGGGGCCACTAATGTGGATAAGGTCACCGACCAAAAACTGGCCGGCTAACGCCTCAATGATTCACATCTTCCTGATGTTGAATTGTCATTAAAGGAGCTGAATCAGGCTCTGATCTTTCACTACGTTATGATTCTTGCCAGGGATACGCCCTGAGTTTCGTACGACTTTTGCATCGACGGATAAGGCCATTTGGCACATTTGGCCGCTTACGGAGTTGCATTAGGAGCACGAAGCTGCGCGGCGTCACTTGTGAAGTGGCGAAGACACTACCAAGTGACGCGCGCAGCGCATAACGTCTCAACCCACGTACGACGTGGTTTTCAACGTTTTACTACCATCTGACCAACATGTAGTCCGTGTTAGTACGGTATTAAACTCACTTTTACATCAACGTAAGCACGACGGAAGGCCGTCTGAACGTTCAATTATCAGTAAGGAGGAAATCGACTCGGTATCGATGGCGACACTACGAACAGTAGTGTTGGAGGCAGCTTGACGTAAGTCAGCTCTGCATAAGCAGCAAACAGATCAGAGATCTGGGGTGCCTCGCAAGAACTCAACAATTCGCCGCCCCGATGCACAGATACCAGTTGAGACGCAGGAAGCGCAAAAGCAACCGTGTCGTCGGGGATGAATTACTGGGGTACAGATCCGTCCGCTTATTTACAAGCCGAGGGACGTGTATCCCTGTGGAGATATAGGAATGTCCAGATTCAGTAAACAGCTGTGCAAACAACTTGTCACACTTGCTCGTCAGGGAAGGGGAAGTTATAAAACTGTGGCTGACCGCTCAAGAATTGCAGAACGTTTTTCTGAACGTCTGTCTGAACTGAATATTCAGATTAGGGACGTAAAACATATCAAAACTTCCCATATTGAAAAATATATTGAGAGCAGGAAGGCAGACAGTTTGTCTCTCAGGACGTTACAGAATGAGATGTCTGCTATCCGCTCTGTTTTATTATCAGCAGGAAGAAATAAACTGGCCGATCCCAATCATACCAGCCTGAGTAATCAGGCCCTGGGAATTTCTGGTGCTAACCGGGATGGCACTAAACTTCCTATTACAGATGAAAAACTTAATGCGGTTGTGAATTTTGCGCTTAAAAAAGATGAAGGTGTTGCGCTCGCGGTACAACTTTCAAGATACCTTGGATTGAGAACAGAAGAAACCGTGCAGTCCGCAAAGTCGTTAAAAACATGGAAGCAGTCATTGATTAACAATAATGAGCGTGTCCGTGTTGTTTTCGGGACTAAAGGCGGGCGGCCGAGAGAAACAACAGTTTTCAATCGTGAAAAAGTTTTATCAATTCTTGATAAGGCAATTCATTATGTCAGTGAACATAACGGAAAACTGATTGATAAACCTTCTCTGCATACTGCAATAGATCGTTACCGAAATATTGTACGAGAGGCAGGGATGAATGGTAAAAATGCCCCGCATAGTTTGCGTTACGCTTATTCACGTGATGCTGTAAATCATCATATTAAAAATGGAATGAGCCGCGACGAAGCTGAAGCATTAGTATCGATGGATTTGGGGCATGGAGATGGCCGTGGTCGTTATATTAAACAAGTTTATTTTCGCGGTGAAACAGAATAAGTTGTTTCTTTACTGAATTTTCAGGACGTAGCGCCACAGCTCATTCAGGGCTGTGGCTTTTCTAAATTTCAATCCGTATCTTTACATGCTCGAATAACTGTCATGCGTGAAACGCCGGCGAGCCTTGCCGTTTCATTTATTGATTTTCCGTTTTTCTTGCGAAGCGTTCTAATTAACTCATGTTTTTCCTTATCTGCTAGCCTCCCCCTGTATTTCCCTTTTTCCTTGGCGGCTGTAATTCCTTCCATCTGCCTTCTGCGACGATCTTCATAATCTTTACGGGCGATAGCAGCTAACATGTCCAGCATCATATTATTCACTGCCCGGAGCATACTATGAGTAAAGTCATAAGCTGATGGTGTGGACAGGGCAATGTGACTTGTAGGCAAATCAAGGCTTATTATTGAAAGCGATTTCTCATTAATCATCTTTTTTAAAGATTCCCAGCCATTATCATCCAGGCGTGAAAGCCGATCTACTTGTTCTATAAGTATCGCATCCCCTGGCTCTGTATCCTGAAGCAGTCTCATCAGTTCCGGTCGGTGCAATGCTGCGCCTGAAGCATTTTCAACATACCAGCCAGCAATGCGATGATTGTGTTGTTGAGCAAAGTCCTTGAGCCTCGATTTTGCACGCAGTGCATCCTGTTCCTGAGTTGAAGCACGAAGATATCCAAATATAAACAAAGTTCCTCCGGCAGTAACATTAAAATAGTCACATTCCAATCGGTATCATTTAAGTGGTAACTTATTTATATTCTACCAATAAACTGGATAGTATTTAATAGGTATACCCATTTGATACCCAGGTTGACATAATCACTATTTGCTCTGAAAATAGACAGGCTTACTTGTTGCTACATGCAACCAGCTAATGCTCCGGCAGTCTGAGAGGAGCGCCTTCGGGTGACTAGCAGCTAACGTTTCACCGGTCTGAGAGAAACACCTTCGGGTGACCGGAAAATCCTCGCAGCCTGAGAGAGGATACCTTCGGGTGGTAAATCCGTTTAACCTCTGGAAACGGATATTGAATCGCCATGGGTTTAACAGACACCTCAGAGTCATTTAAGATGGCTTAAAGAGAGGTGCCCATGAGCGGTAAGCGTTATCCCGAAGAGTTTAAAACTGAAGCAGTCAAACAGGTTGTTGATCGCGGTTATTCTGTTGCCAGCGTTGCAACACGTCTCGATATCACCACCCACAGCCTTTATGCCTGGATAAAGAAGTACGGTCCGGATTCTTCCACTAATAAAGAACAGTCAGATGCTCAGGCCGAGATCCGCCGTCTCCAGAAAGAGCTGAAACGGGTTACCGACGAACGGGACATATTAAAAAAAGCTGCGGCGTACTTCGCAAAGCTGTCCGACTGAGGTACGCCTTTATCCGTGACAACTCCTGTTGCTGGCCTGTTCGCCTGCTCTGTCGGGTGCTGGATGTTCATCCCAGTGGTTTTTACGCCTGGCTTCAGCAGCCGCATTCACAACGCCATCAGGCAGACCTGAGACTGACAGGACAGATTAAACAGTTCTGGCTGGAATTGGGATGCGTCTATGGTTATCGCAAAATCCATCTGGATCTGCGTGACAGCGGGCAACAGTGCGGAGTAAACAGAGTCTGGAGACTGATGAAACGTGTCGGAATAAAGGCTCAGGTCGGATACCGAAGCCCGCGGGCACGTAAAGGCGAGGCCAGTATCGTGTCACCCAACAGGCTCCAGCGACAGTTCAATCCGGATGCTCCTGATGAGCGTTGGGTAACGGACATAACCTACATCAGGACCCACGAAGGCTGGCTGTATCTTGCCGTTGTTGTTGATCTGTTCTCACGCAAAATTATCGGCTGGTCCATGCAATCCCGGATGACAAAGGACATTGTCCTGAACGCACTGCTGATGGCTGTATGGCGGCGTAATCCCGAAAAACAGGTGCTGGTTCATTCGGATCAGGGCAGTCAGTACACAAGCCATGAGTGGCAGTCGTTCCTGAAATCACACGGCCTGGAGGGTAGCATGAGCCGTCGCGGTAACTGCCATGATAATGCGGTTGCAGAAAGTTTTTTCCAGTTGTTGAAACGTGAACGGATAAAGAAAAAGATCTACGGAACGCGAGAAGAAGCCCGCAGTGATATTTTTGATTACATCGAAATGTTTTATAACAGTAAGCGTCGGCATGGTTCTAGCGAACAGATGTCACCGACAGAATATGAAAAACAGTATTATCAACGGCTCGGAAGTGTCTAGATTATCCGTGGCGATTCAGTACGTTATGTCACCAGAAATGAGACAGGTGAACCCGTTGTAAAAATGCCGGATGACGATGTGCTGAAGGAAGCAACTGAAAGCCTGGGGGTGTTGCCAGAGACTGGTATGGAAAGGGCTAAAGGCATTGTTCTGGTAGAAGGAAAGTCGGATGTCACTTTCCTGAGGCATGCGGCCAGTTCATTTAAACAATCAGGTGTGCTGCCAGCCTCTCTTGAGGACGTGAAAATTGTGCCAGTCCTCATAGGAGGATGCGGGAGCGTCAAACACTGGGTTACCTTAAATCTGGCCAACGATCTGGGGCTTCCCTGGTGCGTATTTCTGGACTCCGATATTGGGGGAGACCCTGCACAGGTTCTGTCCATTCAGAAACGTAAAAAAGAAGTGGAGGAAGCCGGTAAGGTATTCTTCGCCACGCGCAAACGTGAAATAGAGAACTATCTCTGCCCGGATCTGATTGAAGAAATTACCGGTGTAGCAGTCACGTTTACGGACACCTGTGACGCTAAAAAAATAATCGGCCGGGCTGTGGGAATGAAACCCGATAATGTGCTTGATAAATTCTGGCCCCAGATGACAGCGGAAAGAATAATCTCAAGATCAACCTATCATGACGGAACGCAGGAAAGAATTGAACTGATTGAGATCCTGAGCGACATTATTTCCATGACGAGATAATGTGTTAAAATAATCGCAGCTGCATATATTCCGGTCCACAGCAAAGGACCGGAGTATAGAATATAAAAAACCCGAAATTAATCGGGTTTTAATTATTTAACGTTTAACAGGATCCCGTGCCCGGGAGTGATTTAAAATTACGCTTATCATGGCGTTTTTGCAATCTTTATTTTTGACTGCCAAGCCATTTATTCATCTGCTCGATTTCACCTTTCTGAGCTTTAATGATGTCCTGCGCAAGCTTTCTCATTTCGGGATCTTTTCCGTATTTAAGCTCGGTCTCAGCCATTGCTATTGCTCCTTCATGGTGTGCGATCATACCTTTTGCAAAGGCCTTATCGGGATCGGGCTCATTAACGGCGGCCATCATTTTTTCATGCATGTCTTTCATGCCAGCCATATATTCCTGTGACGATGCCGATGAGTGCATATCTGACATTTTCATTTCCGAATGTTCGGCAGAAATTGCTGGCAGGGATAACATTAATATAACAAAAAGGGTGTTTTTGATTTTCATTTAATAAATCCTTTTCAGGTAGGTACCGGTTAATTGTAGCTGAGTCATATAAAAAAGCCCCCTGATGGGGGCAAAAATGTCACAACATATCCGGTTAAGGAATAATCTATCAAGGAAAGGGTAAAAAGCACGGATACTACAGTCGCATTCAGCCTACATTGATCATGCGGCGGTGCGCTTCGGCCATGGCCTGATGTGGGCCGGACTGACCGTTATTCATGAATTCATGGGCAACCGCTGCTCTTTCATGCTCATCCATCGCCGCGTAAGACGTTGAAGGGACGGTCGTGGATACTGTGTTATTTCCCATCATCTTCTGATGACTTTCCACCATTTTCTGGTGCGCATCTGCCGATCCGTTCGTCATGGTTTCATGAGCAATAATGGCCTGTTCATGCTGGTCCATACCGGTCATACGGGGAGCAGTCCCCTGGATCCCGACAGGAGCCGCAGCAGACTGCATCTGGTGAGCAGGGGCCTGTGCATTGTTGACGCGCTCATGGATATTCACGGTTTCAGTGGCCCAGGCCGAAGAAATTAAACCAAAGCCCAGCAAAGATGCTAATACGATATTTTTCATGATAACTCTCCATTTCTCAATTAATGATGTCCGGGGAAGTACAACCGGTGTTTTCAGTTTCATAACTTAAACAGGTTCGGCAGTTCTTATTTCTCCGGGAGATGGCTGGATATTCATTCCTGGCGTACTCTGACGCCGGGTATTGATGAAGCAATCCAGCCTTCCTGATAAGTTGCACTAATTATATCGAATGGCTTCTGTTTGCTGCATGACAGGCTAATGACATCTTTGTCATTTAAATCTTTATTCTCAGTGTTGGGGATCCGGAATCATTTTCTCCAGTCTGGGTACGGATAAAATAAAACGTGTCGAGCGTATATCCGATTCCACATGCACTCTTCCGTGATGTGCTTCCACGATTGACTTCACAATCGCAAGACCGATGCCGCTGCCTTCTCCTTTTCGTTGTCTGGACGGATCCACCCGATAAAAACGGTCAAACAGCCTTGATAAATGCTCTTCAGGGATTGGTTTCCCCGGATTTTCAATCACAAGGTCAAAAAAGCTCCCCTGTTTTCTTATTGAGACGGTGATTGCCTGTCCCTCAGGGGTATAACGCAGGGCATTGGATAACAGATTATTGATCGCTCTTCTAAACATTTGTGGATCTCCCTCGACCAGACAGGGCATCCCGTTAAATTTGAGCGTGATATTGCGTTCTTCGGCCCAGGCTTCGAAAAACTCGAAGACTTTCATGACTTCCGCTCTGAGGTCAAACATGACCCTGTCAGGTATCAGCTGATTATTATCTGCCTGTGCCAGGAACAGCATATCGCTGACCATTTTGGTCATCCGGTTATACTCTTCAAGACTGGAATAGAGGACATCCTCAAGTTCCCTCTGTGTTCGATCCTGACTCAGTGCGATTTCAGTCTGCGTCACCAGATTGGTGATGGGCGTTCTGATCTCATGCGCGATATCGGCAGAGAAATTGGCCTGGCGGGTAAAGACATCCTCAATCTTTCCAATCATATGATTGAACGAGATAACCAGTTGCTCCAGCTCAATGGGAACGCGTGTCGGTTCCAGTCGCGCATCAAGATTCTCGGAGGTGATGTTTTTAATGGCATTGCTGACATTACGAAGGGGCAGGTGCCCCTGACGGACAGCGATTCGAATGATCAGAACAATCAACAGGCTTATCACGACGGCAATCGCAATCAGGTTCTTTTTCAGCGCATCGAGGTAATGGAGATGGAAATTAATGGATAGGCCAGTCAGCATGACATAGTTCTGCTGTTTGCCCTGAAATATCGCCTGACCAGAGGAGGCGATAATCCTGTATGTTTCCATCTTCATTTCGGACCCGGTATCCATCGGTCCCGCAGGATCCTCCACCGTCCAGAGAAAGACATCCCGTGCGCGGCTGTGCTCGCTAAAATCTGCTGAATTCACTGCCGGGCGTAGTGCCGCCCCCTGAGCTGAGCTAAAGAGCACTTCACCCCTGGGATTGAGGAGCAAAAGGGCAACGTTGCGGTAGCTGGCAATTGATTCCTTTATTTTGCTTATTTTTTTATCATCCGGATCCACCGGGGACTGCAGTATACGGTTCAGTGTGGTGCTGATTTGTTGAAGATCGCTGACATCCTGCTCGGCAAAATGATTTTCAACAGAATGCAGCATAAACCAGGTGAAGGCGATAAAAGCCAGTATCGTGGACAGGCTGATAAAAAAGGTCAGCCGCAGAGCGAGTGAGAAAGGGCGTCTGGAAGGTTTGCTATGCATCCGGGACCTCCAGCATGTAGCCCACGCCCCGGACTGTCTGGATCAGCTTTGTCTCGTAATCGTTGTCTATTTTAGCGCGGAGTCGCTTTACTGCGACATCGATCGCATTAGTGTCGCTGTCAAAATTCATGTCCCAGACCTGAGAGGCAATCAGGGAGCGGGGAAGAACCTCTCCCTGATGGCGAATGAAGAATTCCAGCAGGCTGAACTCTTTACTGGTGAGCACAATGCGGTTTCCGGCGCGACTGACTTTTCTGGATACGAGATCAATCGAGAGGTCAGCCACCTTAAACTGGCTTTCCGTGATCATCGTGTTTCCCCGCCTCAGAAGGGTTCTCACCCGGGCGAGCAGTTCGGCAAACGCAAAGGGTTTAACCAGATAATCGTCCGCACCCAGTTCCAGTCCTTTGACCCTATGTTCGATCGTGCCGAGGGCTGTCAGCAGTAAGACCGGCATACCCTTTCCGGCAGTGCGCAGCATGCGGATGATATCCCAGCCGTTCACATCAGGTAGCATGATATCCAGAATGACTAAATCATACTCGGCTGTCATGGCGAGATGATATCCGGTAAGACCATTATCAGCGTGATCCACTACGAACCCTGCCTCTGTAAGCCCTTTGCTGAGATATTCACCTGTTTTAATTTCGTCTTCGACGATCAATATTTTCATCTTGCTCCCCGGCTGGCTGCTAATGTCATTCTATTGCGCCCACGATCGTTATCAACGGATTACAGCAAAAATGACAACATTGTCATTATCCTGTCACTCGGCAAACAGAGAGCGTTAGGTAAAGTACCCCTATCAATACTCTGGACTTCATTTGAACCATTTACCAGGTCTGCCTGGACGAGAAGCGTTATGTTCAAATTAAAATTACTCAGCATTAGCACGATATTCATCCTGGCAGGCTGCGTGTCGCTTGCGCCTGAATATCAGCGGCCCGCAGCACCGGTACCCCAGCAGTTTTCACTGTCCCATAACAGCCTGACGCCAGCGGTAAATGGCTATCAGGATACGGGCTGGCGTAACTTTTTTGTCGATCCCCAGGTTACCCGGTTGATCGGTGAAGCTCTGACTAATAACCGTGATTTGAGAATGGCTGCCCTGAAGGTTGAAGAGGCCCGAGCCCAGTTCAACGTCACGGATGCAGATCGTTACCCCCAGCTGAATGCCTCATCCGGGATAACATACAGCGGTGGTCTGAAAGGTGACAAGCCGACCACACAGGAGTACGACGCGAGACTGGAGCTCAGCTATGAGCTCGATTTTTTCGGCAAACTTAAGAACATGAGTGATGCTGACCGCCAGAACTACTTTGCCAGCGAAGAAGCCCGTCGGGCCGTACACATCCTGCTGGTCTCCAACGTTTCACAGAGCTATTTCAGCCAGCAACTGGCGTACGAACAACTCCGTATTGCGCGGGAAACGCTGAAAAATTATGAACAGTCCTATGCTTTCGTTGAGCAACAGCTCGTGACCGGGAGTACGAACGTTCTGGCACTTGAACAGGCGAGAGGACAAATCGAAAGTACCCGCGCCGAAATAGCCAAACGAGAAGGCGATCTGGCTCAGGCAAACAATGCCCTGCAACTGGTGCTGGGAACGTACCGCGCACTTCCGTCAGAAAAAGGGATGAAAGGCGGGGAGATCGCACCAGTAAAATTGCCACCAAATCTATCTTCACAAATTTTGCTGCAGCGACCGGATATTATGGAAGCGGAATATCAGCTGAAAGCGGCTGATGCCAATATTGGCGCAGCGCGAGCGGCCTTTTTCCCCTCCATTACCCTGACCAGTGGTCTTTCCGCAAGCAGTACGGAGCTGTCAAGCCTGTTTACGTCAGGAAGTGGAATGTGGAATTTTATCCCTAAAATTGAAATTCCTATTTTTAATGCTGGCAGGAATAAAGCCAATCTGAAGCTGGCTGAAATTCGCCAGCAACAATCGGTGGTTAATTACGAACAAAAAATTCAGTCAGCCTTTAAGGATGTTTCCGACACGCTTGCGCTGCGCGACAGCCTTAGCCAGCAACTTGAGTCACAGCAGCGTTATCTTGATTCACTTCAGATAACTCTCCAGCGTGCCAGAGGATTATATGCAAGTGGTGCTGTCAGTTACATCGAAGTGCTGGATGCAGAACGTTCCCTCTTCGCTACGCAGCAAACCATTCTCGATCTTACCTATTCCCGACAGGTTAACGAAATTAATCTGTTTACCGCGCTGGGTGGCGGTTGGGTAGAGTAAATTTATTTAATTAATCAGGAAATTAAAAATGCGTAATTCACTTAAAGCCGTTTTATTTGGTGCCTTCTCTGTCATGTTTTCTGCCGGTCTTCATGCTGAAACACATCAGCATGGCGATATGAATGCTGCCAGTGATGCTTCGGTACAGCAGGTTATCAAGGGCACCGGTGTCGTTAAAGACATTGATATGAATAGTAAAAAGATTACCATTTCGCACGAAGCAATCCCTGCTGTGGGCTGGCCTGCAATGACCATGCGCTTCACTTTTGTTAATGCAGACGACGCTATCAATGCCCTGAAAACCGGCAACCATGTCGATTTCTCGTTTATTCAGCAGGGCAATATCTCCTTACTCAAAAGCATTAACGTTACGCAATCCTGATTATCAGTCCGGAGCGAATACATCCAGTGCGCCTGAACATTCATTAAGGGATTACTGTGAATGAATGATCGGGCGCATATGCCAGGTGTTTTGATTTTTCAGCGAGAAATTGTATGGCTTCTTTAAAGATAAAATATGCTGCAATAATTATCAGCAGCCTCATAGCAGGAGGGCTGATATCGGTTACTGCCTGGCAGTATGTAAACTCATCACAAAAAACAGTACAAACCGAACAAAAGGCACCGGAGCGAAAGGTACTTTTCTGGTATGACCCGATGAAACCGGATACCAAATTTGATAAACCCGGAAAATCTCCCTTTATGGATATGGACCTGGTGCCAAAATATGCTGATGAAAGCGGCGATAAAAGCAGTGGCGGGATCCGTATCGATCCAACGCAGGTTCAGAATCTGGGATTAAAAACGCAAAAAGTCACGCGAGGAATGCTGAATTATTCTCAGACAATCCCGGCTAATGTCAGTTACAACGAGTATCAGTTTGTCATTGTGCAGGCGCGCTCTGACGGTTTCGTCGAAAAAGTGTATCCCCTGACGATTGGCGATCATGTGAAGAAAGGCACTCCGCTTATCGATATCACCATTCCTGAATGGGTTGAGGCACAAAGTGAGTTCCTGCTGTTATCCGGTACAGGCGGTACGTCAACCCAGATAAAAGGGGTTCTGGAGCGACTTCGTCTAGCTGGTATGCCGGAAGAGGATATTCAAAGGCTGCGTTCAACCCGCACAATCCAGACCCGTTTTACCATTAAAGCACCTATTGATGGTGTCATTACTGCGTTTGACCTGCGCACCGGAATGAATATTTCGAAAGATAAAGTAGTGGCTCAGATTCAGGGGATGGACCCGGTCTGGATCAGCGCTGCAGTGCCAGAATCTATCGCATATCTGCTGAAAGATACGTCGCAGTTTGAAATTTCGGTACCGGCTTATCCGGATAAAACATTCCATGTCGAAAAATGGAACATTCTTCCCAGCGTGGATCAGACAACCCGTACGCTTCAGGTCCGTCTCCAGGTTTCTAATAAGGATGAGTTTCTCAAGCCGGGCATGAATGCCTATCTGAAACTGAATACCAAGAGCCAGGAGATGCTGCTGATACCAAGCCAGGCCGTTATCGATACCGGCAAAGAACAGCGCGTGATTACTGTTGATGATGAAGGCAAGTTTGTGCCGAAACAGATCCACGTTCTGCATGAATCACAGCAACAGTCCGGCATTGGCTCCGGCCTGAATGAAGGCGATACCGTGGTGGTCAGTGGCCTGTTCCTCATTGACTCCGAAGCCAATATTACGGGCGCGCTGGAACGTATGCGCCACCCTGAAAAAACAGAAAACAGTATGCCAGCAATGTCTGAGCAGCCTGTAAATATGCATTCAGGGCACTGAGGAGACGACGATGATTGAATGGATTATCCGGCGCTCTGTCGCCAACCGTTTCCTGGTCATGATGGGCGCACTGTTTCTCAGCATCTGGGGCACATGGACGATAATTAACACGCCGGTCGATGCGCTGCCTGACCTGTCAGATGTGCAGGTCATTATTAAAACCAGCTATCCCGGACAGGCCCCGCAGATTGTAGAAAACCAGGTCACCTATCCGCTTACCACCACCATGCTGTCCGTACCTGGCGCAAAAACCGTGCGTGGCTTTTCACAGTTCGGTGATTCGTATGTGTATGTCATTTTTGAAGACGGCACCGATCTGTACTGGGCCCGTTCGCGCGTGCTGGAATACCTGAATCAGGTTCAGGGCAAACTGCCTGCGGGTGTGAGCTCTGAAATCGGCCCGGACGCCACGGGAGTGGGCTGGATATTTGAATATGCCCTTGTCGATCGCAACGGAAAACACGACCTTTCAGAACTGCGCTCTCTGCAGGACTGGTTCCTGAAATTTGAGCTGAAAACCATCCCGAACGTGGCTGAGGTCGCTTCGGTTGGCGGCGTGGTGAAACAGTACCAGATTCAGGTCAATCCGGTAAAACTGTCCCAGTACGGTATCAGCCTGCCCGAAGTGAAACAGGCACTTGAATCGTCTAACCAGGAGGCCGGTGGCTCATCCGTTGAAATGGCCGAAGCGGAGTATATGGTCCGTGCCAGCGGTTATCTTCAGAGCATTGATGATTTTAATAACATCGTCCTGAAAACAGGTGAGAACGGCGTGCCGGTTTATCTGCGGGATGTTGCCCGCGTGCAGACCGGGCCCGAAATGAGGCGTGGTATTGCCGAGCTGAACGGCCAGGGAGAAGTCGCTGGCGGCGTGGTGATCCTGCGGTCGGGTAAAAATGCGCGCGACGTTATCACGGCAGTGAGGGATAAACTGGAGACGCTGAAGGCCAGCCTGCCGGAAGGCGTTGAAATCGTGACCACCTACGATCGCAGCCAGTTAATCGACCGGGCGATTGATAACCTCAGTTCCAAACTTCTGGAAGAGTTTATCGTGGTGGCCATCGTCTGTGCTCTGTTCCTGTGGCACGTACGTTCTGCCCTGGTGGCGATTATCTCTCTGCCGCTTGGCCTGTGTATCGCCTTTATCGTCATGCACTTCCAGGGACTGAACGCCAATATCATGTCGCTGGGAGGGATAGCGATTGCCGTCGGTGCGATGGTGGATGCCGCCATTGTGATGATTGAAAATGCGCACAAACGGCTTGAGGAGTGGGATCATCAGCATCCGGGTGAGCAGATTGACAACGCCACCCGCTGGAAGGTGATTACCGACGCCTCCGTGGAAGTGGGACCCGCGTTGTTCATTAGCCTGCTGATCATCACCCTGTCCTTTATTCCTATCTTTACCCTGGAAGGGCAGGAAGGTCGTCTGTTTGGCCCGCTGGCATTCACGAAAACGTACTCCATGGCGGGAGCGGCCGCACTGGCCATCATCGTCATTCCTATTCTGATGGGATTCTGGATCCGGGGGAAAATTCCTGCCGAGACAAGTAACCCCCTGAACCGGGTGCTGATCAAAGCGTATCATCCTTTGCTGCTGCGGGTCCTCCACTGGCCAAAAACAACCCTGCTGGTTGCGGCCTTGTCCATTTTCACGGTTATCTGGCCACTGAGTCAGGTGGGCGGTGAATTTCTGCCGAAGATTAACGAGGGCGATCTGCTGTATATGCCGTCGACCTTGCCTGGCGTCTCTCCGGCAGAAGCTGCAGCGCTCCTGCAGACAACAGACAAGTTAATCAAAAGCGTTCCTGAAGTGGCTTCTGTATTTGGCAAGACCGGTAAAGCAGAGACCGCAACGGATTCCGCGCCGCTCGAAATGGTGGAAACCACGATCCAGCTCAAACCTGAGGATCAGTGGCGTCCCGGCATGACAATTGACAAGATTATTGATGAACTCGACAGGACAGTCCGTTTACCGGGTCTGGCAAACCTCTGGGTGCCGCCTATCCGTAACCGTATTGATATGCTCTCAACCGGGATCAAAAGCCCGATAGGTATCAAAGTGTCCGGGACTGTTCTGTCCGATATCGACGCGACGGCGCAGAGTATCGAGGCGGTAGCCAAAACCGTGCCTGGCGTGGTGTCTGTCCTGGCTGAGCGACTTGAGGGCGGGCGCTACATCGATATCGATATCAACCGGGAGAAAGCCTCCCGCTACGGGATGACGGTAGGTGATGTCCAGCTGTTCGTCTCTTCAGCAATCGGAGGTGCTATGGTGGGTGAGACGGTTGAAGGGGTGGCCCGGTACCCTATTAACATTCGCTACCCGCAGGATTACCGGAACAGTCCGCAGGCGCTGAAACAGATGCCGATCCTGACCCCGATGAAGCAGCAGATCACGCTGGGCGATGTCGCGGATATTAACGTCGTTTCTGGACCAACCATGCTGAAAACCGAAAATGCCCGGCCAGCCAGCTGGATTTATGTTGATGCCCGCGGCAGGGACATGGTGTCGGTGGTTAACGACATTAAGACGGCCATCAGCGAGAAAGTGAAACTGAGACCGGGAACCAGTGTGGCATTCTCCGGACAGTTTGAACTGCTTGAGCATGCCAACAAGAAACTGAAGCTGATGGTGCCGATGACGGTGATGATCATTTTCATCCTGTTGTATCTGGCATTCCGCCGGGTTGACGAAGCCCTGCTGATCCTGATGAGCCTGCCGTTCGCCCTGGTTGGCGGAATATGGTTCCTGTACTGGCAGGGCTTCCATATGTCAGTGGCGACCGGAACCGGGTTTATCGCCCTGGCCGGGGTGGCAGCAGAGTTTGGCGTGGTCATGCTGATGTATCTGCGTCATGCCATTGAAGCGCACCCGGAATTGTCCCGTAAAGAGACGTTCACACCGGAAGGTCTTGATGAAGCCCTCTATCATGGTGCCGTACTGCGTGTCCGGCCGAAAGCCATGACCGTGGCGGTGATCATTGCGGGTCTGCTGCCAATACTCTGGGGAACCGGCGCAGGTTCAGAAGTCATGAGCCGTATTGCTGCGCCAATGATTGGTGGGATGATCACGGCTCCGCTGCTGTCCCTGTTCATTATTCCTGCCGCCTACAAATTAATCTGGCTGCGCAGACATAAAAAAAGCGTGTCATAACCCTGAAAGGGCGCCCCCAGTGGGCGTCCTTCTGCACTGATTCACCCTGACGTCAGGGTTTATATCGATAATATACAGAGGTGAGTATGAAAAAAGTGGTTCTAATGGCCCTGGCTCTCGGCCTGTCACTGCCTGCAATGGCGAGTGAAAAAGTCATTGATATGTACAAATCTGAAAACTGTGGCTGTTGTTCCCTGTGGGGCAAAGCGATGGAAAAAGACGGGTTCGAAGTGCGAACTCACGTCATGAATGATCAGGCGCTGTCAGCCCTGAAAGAAAAGCATGCTGTTCCTGCTGGACTACGAAGTTGTCATACCGCGGTTGTAGGTAATTTGATCATTGAAGGCCATGTGCCTGCGGCAACGATACATAAGGCCATGCAGTCTGGTTCGGGTATATACGGTCTCGCCACCCCCGGTATGCCAGCAGGAAGTCCGGGAATGGAGATGGGGGCCCGAAAAGAGGCTTACGATGTTATCGCATTCTCACCGGAGGGCAGTAAAAAAGTCTTCCAGCGAATCGAATAGTCAGCGGAACGGCTGATAACGGGACGCCGGCAGCAGGCACTCTTATGCCGGCGGCATTCGTGGTAATCGCATCCATGACATATCCTGAAGACAGAAAATGCTTCAGATATGCATAAGGAGAGTTACTGTGAAAAATGACAATGCAGTGGAACATAACAACCAGACTGCTTCTGAGCAGACATCATCCCCGGACGAGAGTCACGCATTGCATAAGGTGAGAGATCCCGTGTGCGGGATGGTCATCCTGCCTGACAAGGCGCACAGCAGCATTCGATACCAGGACCATCAGCTTTATTTCTGCTCCGCCAGCTGTGAGAGCAAATTTAAAGCCCATCCCGATCATTATTTTACCGAAGATGCCAGTGAACATCACCATCACCACGACCACCATGAAGTCAGCCCTGATAAGATAAAACAGTCTCACCGCCAGGCGGAGAAAGAGATTTCTGAAGGTGTGTGGACATGTCCGATGCATCCGGAGATACGCCGTAGTGGTCCCGGAAGCTGTCCTGTCTGTGGAATGGCACTGGAGCCGCTCGTAGCTACGGCATCCACGGGGACGAGTGATGAACTTCGCGACATGACAAGACGCTTCTGGCTGGGGTTGTTGCTGGCGTTTCCGGTTCTGATACTCGAAATGGGTTCTCATCTGTTTCCCGCTTTGAGGAATACAGTACCGCCACAGTACAACACATGGCTGCAGTTACTTCTGGCCTCTCCTGTCGTTTTGTGGTGTGGCTGGCCATTCTTCGCCCGGGCCGGAATGTCGTTACGTAACCGCTCCCTGAATATGTTTACCCTTGTTGCAATGGGGACCGGCGTAGCCTGGGTTTACAGCGTCATTGCAACCGTCTTCCCCTCCTGGTTTCCTGCATCGTTCAGAAACATGGATGGCCTGGTGGCCATTTATTTTGAAGCCGCAGCTGTTATTACGGTGCTTGTTCTGCTGGGACAGGTCCTTGAATTGCGGGCAAGGGAACAAACCTCAGGTGCCATTACTGCGCTTCTTAACCTTGCCCCCAAAACCGCCAGGCGGCTGGATCAAGACGGTCATGAAACGGATATTAATGCGGAAGATGTCCTGCCTGGCGATAAGCTCCGCATCAGACCTGGAGAGAGTATTCCGGTCGACGGTATCGTGGTCGAAGGCAAAACAACCGTTGATGAATCGATGGTGACCGGGGAATCTATGCCTGTTACCAAAACGGAGGGTGACCCTGTCATCGGGGGGACCATTAATCAGACAGGTAGTCTTATCATCCGTGCAGAGAAAGTCGGTGATGAAACGATGCTCTCACGAATTGTTCAGATGGTCGCTGATGCACAGCGTTCGCGGGCCCCCATCCAGAGAATGGCTGACAGCGTTTCAGGCTGGTTTGTTCCTCTGGTGATACTTATCGCGGTTGTTGCTTTCATGATCTGGTCTGTCTGGGGGCCCGAGCCCAGGATGGCGCACGGTCTCATTGCGGCTGTGTCGGTCCTGATTATTGCCTGTCCCTGCGCGCTGGGGCTGGCCACGCCGATGTCGATAATGGTGGGGGTGGGCAAAGGAGCCCAGGCCGGGGTGTTAATCAAGAATGCCGAAGCCCTTGAGCGTCTTGAAAAAGTGGACACGCTGGTTGTCGACAAAACAGGCACGCTCACGGAAGGTTCGCCGACGGTGACAGGGATTATCAGTCTCAATCCGGGTGGGGAAACATCTCTTTTGCGTGTAACGGCCGCAGTGGAAAAAGGCTCGCAGCATCCGCTGGGTATGGCAGTAGTTAAAGCAGCACAGGAAAAGGGGATCGCAATACCCGCAGTCACTCATTTCAATGCGCCGTCGGGTAAAGGTGTCTCAGGCGATGTCGAAGGTCAACGGGTTGTTATTGGTAATGAACTGGCTATGCAGGAAAACAGTATCGTTATTGATAATCAAAAGGCCGTTGCGGATACGTTGCGGATGGAAGGCGCTACCGTTATCTATGTGGCCACAGACGGGCACCTTGCAGGCCTGATAGCTATCTCGGATCCCGTGAAAGCAACCACGCCGGATGCGCTTAAAGCTTTGCGTCAGGCGGGGATCCGCATCGTTATGCTCACCGGGGATAACCAGCTTACCGCTGAAGCAGTCGCACGGAAACTGGGAATAGATGAGGTTGAAGCCGGGATTCTGCCGGATGGCAAAAAAGCAGTGATAACCCGACTGAAAGCGTCTGGCCATGTGGTTGCGATGGCCGGAGACGGTGTGAATGATGCCCCGGCGCTGGCAGCGGCTGACGTGGGTATAGCCATGGGAACGGGTACAGATGTGGCAATTGAAAGTGCCGGAGTCACCCTTCTCAAAGGCGACTTGATGATACTGAACAGGGCCCGTCATCTGTCAGAAATCACCATGAAAAATATCCGACAGAATCTGTTTTTTGCATTTATCTACAACGCACTTGGCGTGCCTGTGGCTGCAGGTCTGCTTTATCCTGTGTATGGAATACTGCTGTCGCCAGTTATTGCGGCGGCGGCCATGGCTCTTTCCTCCGTCAGCGTCATTGTGAATGCGTTGCGTCTGAAAAGTGTCAGGCTCGGGAAATAACACTGAGTGAAGGGGCTGTTACGAACAGAAGGAGTCCAGTATGAAAAGTACCACCTATGCGCTTATTGCTGTCGCCGCGATCGCGGCATTTGCCCTCCTGCGCGAACACTGGTCACATGTGGCAGGTTACTGGCCATATCTGTTATTGCTGGTCTGCCCGCTAATGCATCTTTTCCACGGCCACGGAGGGCATGGAGATCATCAACATCAAGGAAGTGAAAACGATAAAAAAAATTAATCCGGCAGACGGGGCCGCGTCGCGGCCCCGTTATCAGTCCAGGTATCGTTCGTAGTCTCTGGCATGCGCAAAGGCATGCTGTTCAAGTTTGTTATCAGCGGGTGCCGCTGCCCGGAACGCCAGTGAGTTAACAGGATTGTTATTGATGACCAGCTCGTAATGCAGATGAGGACCGGATGAACGTCCGCTGTTACCGGATAACGCAATAGCGTCTCCCCGGGTAACCCTGGCCCCTTTAGTAACGAGTATTTTATTGAGGTGGAGATAGCGAGTTTTAACACCGGCTTTTCCCGTTACTTCAACAAAATATCCCATGGTACTGTTGTATTCGGCCCGGGTGATTTTTCCGTCGATGACGCTGACTATTTTCGTGTTCATGGGCATGGAATAATCAATGCCATTATGGGGACTCACTTTTCCCGATACCGGGTTAAGTCTTGCAGGATTGAAAGGCGAACTGAGTCTTGCTGTGGCCGGTAACGGATAATCGAGACTGCCTTTCCCGGAAGTATCGGAAAGGTTATAGAACTTTTTATCTGATATACGATACGCCGTGTAATTAAATGAACCGGACGTAAATTTATAGGCCACGACACGTGATTTTCCCGCTTTCTTTTGCAGTACGAGTTTTAATGATTCATTTTTTTTCAAATGCCGCAGATTAAACCGGGAAGGCAAGGAGCGCTGAAGAGTAGCGATCTCGTTCGATTCCAGCCCCGAGCGGGTGGCTGAAAGGTAGGCATTTTCTTTTACGACATCGGTAGAATACATTTACTGGAATTCGCCGTTAGCATGAACACTGCGGCGTATGCTAGGGGTTTTCAGGAGGCGTGTCATCTGTCAGTTAATCGGGAGCACCGTTGATGGTCGTCATTTTTGTAACATATCTTGTTTCCCGTTTGCTCCTGAAGCTCTGGGAACTGTATGACCAGCCCGACGGTGATGATTAACGGGACTGAAACAGGTTACGGCAGAGCAATATGGGGCTCATGTCCTGCTACGTAACCCGTCAGTAAAGCCCTGCTGCGCACCTGACGCTAAGCACTAACCCGCCTGCAGTTACCTGGTCGAATACAGCCCGCGAAGCTTTCTTGCCTGCGTCTGATGTGCTTCCGCACCGGCATTATTGACCTGCTCATGCACGAGAGCGGCTTTTTCTCCGGCATTCAGTTCGTTAAAAGAAGAAGACGAGGTCTTTGAATTTGCATCACTGCCGGACAGCATTTTTTTATGTTCCTCAATCATTTTCTGATGCGCATAGGACGCGCTGTTGTTCATAAATGAATGAGCAACAATGGCCCTTTCATGTTCATTCATTTCAGAGAATGAGGGCGTGTTGTTTTTATTAACCCTGTCCGGTAAGTTTTCATGCGTCGAGGAATTCACATGACTGACGGCTGAGGCATTATTAACAAATCGATGTGCTTCATGGGCAATATCACTGGACTGAGCAAAAGCTGCCCCACAAAATAAAGCTGTAAACGCAGTGGTCGTGATTAATATATTCATGTGTAATTACCTTCTGAGGTACATAAAAGATGTCCTTATGATCATATATAAAAATAATCAACCTGTGGGGAAGATGACGTAAATGTAATACAGCTATGTACATTACACGATTGTAATGAATTTGTTTCTTAAGGTGTGCTAGATTCATTTCATTGTAGTGGATGAACCAGTAATTTAATTTAAATCGGTTCTCGAATTCTGTCAGTAACCATACTTTAAATAAGGGAATGCGCATGCTGTTGAAAACGTCTCGACGAACTTTCCTGAAGGGGTTAACCCTCTCTGGCGTAGCCGGAAGTCTTGGCGTATGGAGTTTCAATGCGCGTTCCAGTCTGAGCCTGCCAGTTGCCGCATCCCTGCAGGGTACTCAGTTTGACCTGACCATTGGTGAAACGGCCGTCAATATCACGGGCAGTGAGCGTCAGGCCAAAACAATCAATGGAGGCCTGCCGGGGCCCGTTCTTCGCTGGAAAGAAGGTGACACCATTACCCTGAAGGTCAAAAACCGTCTTAATGAACAGACGTCCATTCACTGGCACGGCATTATTCTTCCGGCCAATATGGATGGTGTTCCGGGGCTGAGTTTTATGGGCATAGAGCCTGATGATACCTACGTTTACACCTTTAAGGTTAAGCAGAACGGGACTTACTGGTACCACAGCCATTCCGGTCTGCAGGAACAGGAGGGGGTATACGGTGCCATTATCATCGATGCCAGGGAGCCAGAACCGTTTGCTTACGATCGTGAGCATGTGGTCATGTTGTCTGACTGGACCGATGAAAATCCTCACAGCCTGCTGAAAAAATTAAAAAAACAGTCGGATTACTACAATTTCAATAAACCAACCGTTGGCTCTTTTTTCCGCGACGTGAATACCAGGGGGCTGTCAGCCACCATTGCCGATCGGAAAATGTGGGCTGAAATGAAAATGAATCCGACTGACCTCGCGGATGTCAGTGGCTACACCTACACCTATCTCATGAACGGGCAGGCCCCGCTGAAAAACTGGACCGGACTGTTCCGTCCCGGTGAAAAGATACGCTTACGGTTTATCAACGGCTCGGCAATGACCTATTTCGATATCCGTATCCCCGGGCTGAAAATGACGGTCGTGGCTGCAGATGGCCAGTATGTAAACCCGGTTACCGTTGACGAATTCAGGATTGCCGTTGCCGAAACCTATGATGTCATTGTGGAGCCTCAGGGTGAGGCCTATACCATCTTCGCACAATCCATGGACAGGACCGGTTACGCTCGAGGGACACTGGCCACGAGAGAGGGGTTAAGTGCTGCCGTTCCCCCCCTCGATCCCCGTCCTCTGTTGACCATGGAAGACATGGGTATGGGGGGAATGGGACATGATATGGCAGGAATGGACCACAGCCAGATGGGAGGCATGGATAACAGCGGAGAGATGATGTCTATGGACGGTGCTGACCTTCCGGATAGCGGGACATCCTCCGCGCCCATGGATCACAGCAGCATGGCCGGTATGGATCATTCCCGGATGGCCGGAATGCCGGGTATGCAAAGTCATCCTGCGTCAGAAACGGATAACCCACTGGTTGATATGCAGGCGATGAGCGTCTCTCCGAAATTAAATGATCCGGGTATTGGTCTTCGAAATAACGGAAGAAAGGTTCTCACGTACGCGGATTTGAAAAGCCGCTTTGAGGATCCTGACGGACGTGAACCTGGCCGTACCATAGAACTGCATTTAACCGGCCACATGGAAAAGTTTGCCTGGTCATTTAACGGAATCAAGTTTTCAGATGCCGCACCGGTGCTGCTGAAATACGGTGAGCGGCTCAGGATCACGCTGATCAACGATACCATGATGACTCACCCCATTCACCTGCATGGTATGTGGAGCGATCTGGAAGATGAAAACGGTAATTTCATGGTTCGTAAACACACAATAGATGTTCCCCCTGGTACAAAACGCAGTTACAGAGTGACAGCAGATGCGCTTGGCCGCTGGGCGTATCACTGCCATTTGCTCTATCACATGGAAATGGGAATGTTTCGTGAAGTCCGGGTGGAGGAATGATGCGAATGAAGAGAAATTTGAAGGCCATACCTGTTCTGGTCGCCGGTTTGTTTACCTCACAGCTTTCTATTGCGGCGGGCTCCGTCTCTGCAGATCCCCACGCCGGGCACGACATGTCTGCCATGCAGATGCCAGCAGATGAGAATTTCACTGAGATGACGTCAATGGAGCCCATTGTAACTGAGAGCAGAACGCCAATTCCGCCTGTTACCGATGCCGACCGGAAGGCTGCATTCGGCAATTTACAGGGGCATGCGATTCACGACAGTGCGATTAATTATCTGGTTCTGCTGGATCAACTGGAATGGCAACGGTCGGATAACACCAACAATTTCAGCTGGAGTGTTAACAGCTGGATTGGAGGCGACACAGATCGGATTTGGCTAAAGAGTGAAGGTGAACGAAGCAATGGGGAAACGGAGGCGGCTGAAGCGCAGTTACTCTGGGGACATGCGGTTGGCCCATGGTGGGATTTGGTTGCGGGTGTCAGGCAGGATTTCAGACCTGCTTCTGCCCGGACCTGGGCTGCTGTCGGTTTTCAGGGGCTGGCACTCTATAATTTTGAGTCTGAAATTTCGGGTTTTGTCAGTAATGGCGGAAAAGCAGCCCTTCGTCTGGGAGGAGAATACGACGTTTTACTGACTAACCGGCTCATACTCCAGCCATCCTATGAGGTGAATTTCTACAGTCAGGATGATGAATCGCGGGGTCGCGGCAGGGGACTGACTGACACAGAGCTGGGGCTCCGGCTGCGCTATGAAATACGCCGTGAGTTTGCACCCTATATAGGCGTTTCCTGGAATCAACTTTACGGGAAAACATCCGATATGGCGAAAAGAGAAGGTGAGAAAGACCATCAGGTAGTATTCCTGGCGGGAGCCAGAATCTGGTTTTAACGCACTGATATAAAACACTCAACTAAACAGGTAAATAAAATGTCGATTTTAAATAAAGCCATTCTTACAGGTGGCCTCGTTATGGGCGTTGCTTTCTCTGCTATGGCCCATCCGGAATTAAAAAGCTCTGTGCCACAGGCTGATTCAGCCGTAGCGGCCCCGGAAAAGATTCAGCTTAATTTCTCGGAAAATCTGACCGTGAAATTCTCAGGTGCAAAATTAACGATGACGGGTATGAAAGGCATGTCATCACATTCTCCGATGCCGGTCGCGGCAAAAGTGGCGCCAGGCGCTGACCCTAAATCGATGGTCATTATTCCGCGAGAGCCTTTACCCGCTGGCACTTATCGTGTTGACTGGCGCGCGGTTTCTTCAGATACGCACCCTATTACCGGTAATTACACCTTTACAGTGAAGTAATATTATGAACGACCTGATTATGATTGTTATTCGTTTTCTTCTTTATCTGGATTTGATGGTAATATTTGGATTGCCATTTTTTCAGATATATGGAATAAGCGGTGTCAGACATGAAACCTATAATTTCAGGTCGTTTATAACCTTTGCTGTTGTTACAGGCATCATTCTTACTGGCATTAATATGCTCCTGGTATCTAATGCCATGAGTGGAGTAACTGACCTCAGAGAATTATCCATCCATGTTATCGAGATGGTGATAGAAGAAACTGATGTGGGTATTAGCTGGATTGTCAGGCTCTGTGCCCTGTTTACCACACTCGGTGCTTTGTTCCTTTACACTAATAAGAGAGTATTGTCCTGCCTGCTGATGACGATGAGTGGGGGCGTGGCGCTGGCTACACTTGCCTGGGGAGGACACGCCGTTATGCATGACGGTCTGCATTACTATCTCCATTTACTGAGCGATCTGACCCATCTCGGCGCTGCAGGTGCCTGGACAGGTGCTCTGGTTGCATTTGCTATCCTGCTGATGCGCAGAAACGAGCATAATGCACAGAGCGTCATTGTGATATCTGACTCCCTGGCAAAATTTGCCACGGCAGGAACGGTGATTGTTGTAGCCCTGATCCTGAGTGCGCTGGTCAACTATCTGTATATTGCTGAGGGTAACTTAACTCCCTTATTCAACAGTTCCTGGGGGAGGATATTGCTTGCCAAGACGGCTCTGTTTGTTCTGATGCTTCTTCTGGCTGCAGCAAACCGGTTTCACCTGGGTCCCCGGCTTGAAGTTATGGTCAGGGAAGGGAATTATGATCGCAGCGTTGCCCTGATGCGAAACAGCATCCTGACAGAATTCGTTGTTGCGATTATCATTCTGGGCGCCGTAGCGTGGCTCGGAATGCTTGCTCCGTCTCAGGTCAGCTAGGGGACAGCCAAAGCTCATGCGTGAGATTTTTACTTTCATATCAGCGAGTTGACCATGCAGCGTATTTTAATCGTTGAAGACGAACAAAAAACAGGTCGTTACCTGCAGCAGGGACTGGTTGAGGAAGGCTATCAGGCCGATCTCTTTAATAATGGCCGCGATGGTCTCGGGGCCGCGTCGAAGGGACAGTATGATTTGATAATACTGGACGTGATGCTGCCTTTCCTCGACGGGTGGCAAATCATCAGCGCACTGAGGGAGTCCGGGCACGAAGAACCGGTCCTGTTTTTAACCGCAAAGGACAACGTGCGGGACAAAGTGAAAGGACTGGAGCTTGGCGCAGATGACTACCTGATTAAGCCCTTTGATTTTACGGAGCTGGTTGCACGTGTAAGAACCCTACTGCGCCGGGCACGCTCGCAGGCCGCAACAGTCTGCACCATCGCCGATATGACCGTTGATATGGTGCGCCGGACCGTGATCCGTTCGGGGAAGAAGATCCATCTCACCGGTAAAGAATACGTTCTGCTTGAGTTGCTGCTGCAACGCACCGGAGAAGTGTTACCCAGGAGTCTTATCTCGTCCCTGGTCTGGAACATGAATTTTGACAGTGATACGAATGTGATTGATGTCGCCGTGAGACGTCTGAGAAGTAAAATTGATGATGACTTTGAGCCAAAACTGATCCATACCGTTCGCGGTGCCGGATATGTCCTGGAGATCAGAGAAGAGTGAGGTTCAAAATTTCCCTGACCACACGCCTGAGCCTGATTTTTTCTGCGGTGATGCTTACGGTATGGTGGTTATCAAGTTTTATCCTGATTAGCACCCTTAATGGCTATTTCGATAATCAGGACCGCGATTTTCTGACAGGTAAACTTCAGCTCACCGAAGAGTTTCTTAAAACAGAGACGTTCAGGAACAAAACGGATATTAAGTCATTATCAGAAAAAATAAACGATGCGATGGTGGGGCACAATGGCTTATTCATTTCTATAAAAAACATGGAAAATGAAAAAATTGTTGAACTCTATGCCAAAAATTCTGTTGTTCCAGCGGTCCTGCTTAATAAGTCGGGTGATATTCTCGACTATATGATCCAGACGGAAGAAAATAACACCGTGTACCGCAGTATCTCGCGGCGGGTTGCCGTGACGCCGGAACAGGGTAAAAGCAAACATGTCATCATTACGGTTGCCACGGATACTGGGTATCACACCCTGTTTATGGACAAACTCAGTACCTGGCTGTTCTGGTTCAATATCGGTCTGGTCTTTATTTCTGTTTTTCTGGGCTGGCTGACCACACGTATTGGTCTGAAACCGCTACGGGAAATGACCAGTCTGGCTTCCTCCATGACTGTACACAGCCTGGATCAGCGTCTAAATCCCGATCTGGCTCCGCCGGAAATCTCTGAGACCATGCAGGAGTTCAATAATATGTTTGATCGCCTGGAGGGGGCATTCCGGAAACTGTCAGATTTCTCGTCTGACATCGCGCATGAGCTGCGCACACCAGTCAGTAATCTGATGATGCAGACGCAGTTTGCACTGGCTAAGGAAAGGGATGTTTCGCATTACCGCGAAATTTTATTCGCTAACCTGGAAGAACTGAAAAGGTTGTCACGAATGACCAGTGACATGCTTTTTCTGGCACGTTCAGAGCATGGTCTGCTGCGGCTGGATAAACATGATGTGGATCTGGCAGCCGAACTGAATGAATTACGTGAGTTGTTCGAGCCCCTGGCAGACGAAACAGGAAAGACAATCACGGTTGAAGGAGAGGGCGTTGTTGCCGGAGACAGCGATATGCTCCGACGTGCTTTCAGTAACCTGCTTTCCAATGCAATCAAGTATTCTCCCGATAACACCTGTACAGCGATACACCTTGAGCGTGACAGTGACTGTGTGAACGTGATGATTACGAATACGATATCCGGCCAGGTTCCCGCTAATCTGGAACGTTTGTTTGACCGGTTCTATCGCGCAGACTCATCAAGGTTCTACAACACGGAAGGCGCGGGGCTGGGATTATCAATTACAAGGTCGATCATTCATGCTCACGGCGGCGAGCTGTCAGCAGAACAGCAGGGGCGGGAAATTGTGTTCAGTGTGCGTCTGTTAATGGATTAATACCGTTATTCAGGAGAAACCCGGAAGGTGACAAAAATGTCATCGTTCAGTCACGCGATAAACAGAGGCGGTTTTTTATAATCAGCCATAAATCAGGACAGCGTGATAATTCAATCGCCCGGTTCCTAGCATGATGATCAACCAGCCCTGAGATCAAATGCTTTCTCTGTTATAAGCATTGATTGTTCGGGTATGAAAACACCGGAGACCCAACCATGAAAAAGATCCTTGTATCCTTTATTGCCATGATGGCTGTCGCTTCATCTGCCTGGGCTGCAGAGACAATGAACATGCATGACCAGGTAAATAATGCCCAGGCGCCTGCCCATCAGATGCAATCATCCGCTGAAAAAAGTGCAGTTCAGGGGGAGAGCATGAAAATGATGGATATGAGCGGTCACGATCAGGCCGCAATGTCCCATGAAATGATGCAAAACGGCAATTCTGCTGCCCATCAGGACATGGCTGAAATGCATAAAAAAATGATGAAATCCAAGCCAGCAGCTTCTAACGAAACAGCAAAATCATTTTCCGAAATGAACGAGCATGAGAAAGCCGCTGTTGTGCATGAGAAGGCGAATAATGGTCAATCTTCCGTTATTCATCAGCAGCAGGCTGAAAAGCATCGCAGCCAGATCACCCAGAATTAACCCGCAGCTCCACTTGTTAGACCCTCATTTGACGCCGAAGTCACTGGCTTACGCTCCCGTCCGGGAGCGTTTTTTTAACTCTCTCATAAATTTTCAACTGTCAAGGGAATGGCATTCATCTGACCAACGGGTGATGCTGCCAACTTACTGATTTAGTGTATGATGGTGTTTTTGAGGTGCTCCAGTGGCTTCTGTTTCTATCAGCTGTCCCTCCTGTTCAGCTACTGACGGGGTGGTGCGTAACGGCAAAAGCACTGCCGGACATCAGCGCTATCTCTGCTCTCACTGCCGTAAAACATGGCAACTGCAGTTCACTTACACCGCTTCTCAACCCGGTACGCACCAGAAAATCATTGATATGGCCATGAATGGCGTTGGATGCCGGGCAACCGCCCGCATTATGGGCGTTGGCCTCAACACGATTTTCCGCCATTTAAAAAACTCAGGCCGCAGTCGGTAACCTCGCGCATACAGCCGGGCAGTGACGTCATCGTCTGCGCGGAAATGGACGAACAGTGGGGATACGTCGGGGCTAAATCGCGCCAGCGCTGGCTGTTTTACGCGTATGACAGGCTCCGGAAGACGGTTGTTGCGCACGTATTCGGTGAACGCACTATGGCGACGCTGGGGCGTCTTATGAGCCTGCTGTCACCCTTTGACGTGGTGATATGGATGACGGATGGCTGGCCGCTGTATGAATCCCGCCTGAAGGGAAAGCTGCACGTAATCAGCAAGCGATATACGCAGCGAATTGAGCGGCATAACCTGAATCTGAGGCAGCACCTGGCACGGCTGGGACGGAAGTCGCTGTCGTTCTCAAAATCGGTGGAGCTGCATGACAAAGTCATCGGGCATTATGGAAGGTGCGAACAAGTTCCTGATATGAGATCATCATATTCATCCGGAGCGCATCCCAGAGGGACATCATGAGCCATCAACTCACCTTCGCCGATAGTGAATTCAGCACTAAGCGCCGTCAGACCCGAAAAGAGATTTTCCTCTCCCGCATGGAGCAGATTCTGCCATGGCAGAATATGACCGCTGTCATCGAGCCGTTTTATCCCAAGGCGGGCAATGGCCGACGGCCCTATCCGCTGGAGACCATGCTGCGTATTCACTGCATGCAGCATTGGTACAACCTGAGCGACGGTGCCATGGAAGATGCCCTGTACGAAATCGCCTCCATGCGCCTGTTTGCCCGATTATCCCTGGATAGCGCCCTGCCGGATCGCACCACCATCATGAATTTCCGCCACCTGCTCGAGCAGCATCAACTGGCCCGTCAATTGTTCAAGACCATCAATCGCTGGCTGGCCGAAGCAGGCGTCATGATGACCCAAGGCACTTTGGTGGATGCCACCATCATTGAGGCACCCAGCTCTACCAAGAACAAAGAGCAGCAACGCGATCCGGAGATGCATCAGACCAAGAAAGGCAATCAGTGGCACTTTGGCATGAAGGCCCACATTGGTGTCGATGCCAAGAGTGGCCTGACCCACAGCCTAGTCACCACCGCGGCCAACGAGCATGACCTCAATCAGCTGGGTAATCTGCTTCATGGAGAGGAGCAATTTGTCTCAGCCGATGCCGGCTACCAAGGAGCGCCACAGCGCGAGGAGCTGGCCGAGGTGGATGTGGACTGGCTGATCGCCGAGCGTCCCGGCAGGGTAAAAACCTTGAAGCAGCATCCGCGCAAGAACAAAACGGCCATCAACATCGAATACATGAAAGCCAGCATCCGTGCCAGGGGGGAGCACCCGTTTCGCATCATCAAGCGGCAGTTCGGCTTCGTGAAAGCCAGATACAAGGGGCTGCTGAAAAACGATAACCAACTGGCGATGTTATTCACCCTGGCCAACCTGTTTCGGGTGGACCAAATGATACGTCAGTGGGAGAGATCTCAGTAAAAACCGGAAATAACGCCAGAAATGGTGGAAAAAATAGCCTAAATAGGCTGATTCGATGTGTTTGCGGGAAAAAAATCGGCCCAGATCCGCGAAATTTTAATCAGCGAGTCAGCTTGGGAAGAAATGACCTGCTTATTCGCACCTTCCTTAGTTAGGATATAAGTCAGCGAAAATGTATAAATAATCTTAGCCGTAGGCTAGGGACTGTTATTAAAAAAAGTTAATGACAATATTGTGCCAGTTCGTCAGTTGACATGTTCACTATTTGCTCTGAAAATAGACAGGCTTACTTGTTGCTACATGCAACCAGCTAATGCTCCGGCAGTCTGAGAGGAGCGCCTTCGGGTGACTAGCAGCTAACGTTTCACCGGTCTGAGAGAAACACCTTCGGGTGACCGGAAAATCCTCGCAGCCTGAGAGAGGATACCTTCGGGTGGTAAATCCGTTTAACCTCTGGAAACGGATATCGCTGAACAGTGATTGAGGTCATTTCAACTTATCAGACAGTCAGAATGTTGTTTTTTCTGACTCCCCGACGGGAAACACTTCCCGGTCGGGCAGGTGTTTCCTTTTTTTATGGAGAAACACCATGTCTGTCATCTCTTTTGCGGTTTTCCCTGAACATCTCCTTACTCAGCTTCAGCAGTCTGCTGACGCAGCTGTCCGGAGATTGAAATCTTTCATTTATCTGCATCGCAACAGCAGCTGGTATGTCAACGGTTCGGGCAATTATGCCGTCCGTGCGCACATCACTTCTGTCAAAGACCAGGGCGTTAACGTCTTTCTTACCGTTCGTACAGGTTGCCACCGCGCCGAGTATGTTTTTCACCGCCTGCCGGTTTCCTTTCCTGAGGGAATAACAGGTCGTCGAAACGCATACCGCCATGCTTGCCGTCAGGCACAGCATCTGGCACACCTGCGCTACCGTTTTCTTTCCGGAGGGCATTCTCATGACTGAAGCACTGCACGATGTCACTTTCCGTATTCTGTCGATGTCTGAGACGCGACGGGATGTATGTCCCGCTCAGTATGGCCCCGTAAGTGGTGTTTTCATCCGGGCGAAATCCTCAGAGATAACGTCTCCTGTGGCGAACAGGTTTTTGTCGCACCGCTCGGTGATTGTGATCCGGCTGACCCCGAACTCTGTGTATGGTGTCAGTATTACGGATATTCTCCCCGGGTGGAGGCTGGCGACATACTGGATGGCGTGGCCGTTTCGGGCATAAATTCCGTAGATCCACTGTCGGTAGCTGCGTTGAAAAGCCTGCGCTTTAATCCTGAATATGTGTATCAGGAGCAATCTGATTCATATGCACTGAACTGATCGGTTGATGAACGCCGGTCAAAAAATGTTGTGGACCCTGACGGGGATATCTCTCCGTCGGAGGGAATATCCCGTTATTTACCTGAGGATATACCCATGCACACAGACGTTTATACGCTTAAAACTCCACTGGACACGCTCAGCTGGCTTTGCCTGCTTGAGAGTGAACTTCTGAGCATAAGGGCATTCCAGCGTCTCGATCTTCATACGGACCGGGATGAACCGAATGAACTGACGTTTCTGGAAGATTCCATCATTGGCACCGGCACAGCTTATGGCTGGTTTGTCTTTTTACTCGGGGAAGGCGATATTCCGCCTTTGCCTGATACGTCTAAAAATTTGCTCTTCACGCTGGACGAGCTGGGAAAAGAAATTAACCGGCCCTTCTGGGAGAAGGCCGTGGATGAAGGTATCCAGGATGCCCGGTGTGATCGGGCTATAGCGGCTCTCGAACGGATGTAACCAGCAGAAAGAACACACCCTGACGGGGATTTACTCCCGTCCGGGGGATAAATCCCCCCTTTTTTATTCGCGGAGGATTTATCGATGAAAAACCTGTTTTCTTCGCCGGCTTCCATGTCGGTTGTCTACACCATCGAGCACGTCAGCACGGTTCCGTTGCGACACTGGCATGCTTTCGTTCTGGCCGTCACAGAAACTTTCTGGCAACTGCCGGTGCGTCTGCGTCCGGGGAATACGTATCTGCCGTCGCTTAATCGCGCGGCTGACCTCTTTCCGGTTGCTGATGTCATGGCGTTTTGTGGCGACACAGGCGGCAGTGTCTGGCCGGTCAACATGACGATTGAGCGTGAGCGCAACCGCAATACGCTGAGTATCCAGGAGCTGGATTTTCAGCATCAGCCCTGCGATTTCTTTGCACGCATTGTGATGGTCCTGCTGCATAACCTGTGTCCGGGCAGCTTTCGGATACATTCTTCTGACGAAGGCCGCAGCTGGGCGTTACCGTTACGCTGGATTGAGCGACATCTCGGCCTGCCTGAGCAGCCGACGCTGACCGCGCCTCAGCCGGTACTGAAAACGCCGGTGCGTGGTGACGCGTTTGATTCCCTGCTGCTGCAGCTGCTCTGCGGTGGTGAGCGTGTGCTGAGCAACGACGACTGGAATGCGTTTACGGAGGCTGAATTTCAGCTGTATGAACTGAAGCGGGTCGCGGAAAAAACTGACGCGCTGTAAACAGTACTGACTTTAACCCCGTCGGGAGAGATCACTCCGGACGGGGCGGCTCTCCCGTTTTTAAAGGAGAGCCCCATGCTTTTTTTCGACAACAAAGACCTGACGAACGTCCTGCTGGCCGCCCGCATGCAGGGAGGTCAGCTTCACCTGGCAAAGGATGAGGGTGTTTATCTTATGCCGGCCACCGGTGCCTGGCAGGGCAACGATCCGGTGCCGCGTATTGCGTATGCCACAGGGTGTCACCCTCAGAAAAATGAGGACTGGTACGACACGGCACGCTTGCTTGCCGGCGGCGATGATTTCATTGAATCACTGTCGATAAGCGACGCGGTAGCCACCTCTGTACTGTCCGGCAGGACGGACCTGAGGATCCTGATTACCGACACACAGATACAGGTGCTCACCGCAGCGACTGACCGGGTGAAAGTCGCGCAGTACCGCCAGAAAGCCGATCAGCTTCTGGCGAGTGCAGTCTGTCACTTCAATGCCTGTGTCGGGCCTGATGAACTCTGCCGCTGGCGTGAAAACGCCGTGCGTCTGCTAAAGCAGGCGGCCTTCATCAGTTGTAAGCGGGCGAAGCCTGAAGATCATCAAACCTTTCTGAACGCCTGTGGCAGGCTGCAGGCCAGGTTATCGCAGGTGACCCCGCAGGGGGCGCTGCGAATAACCGGACGTTAACTCACCCCGGCAGGGACTTTTCCTGCCGGAAAGGTTCCTGCCTCTTTCTGAACCGAAGGAGGCCCGTATGGGACTGGATATTTTTCTCTACAGCCAGCACAGGCAGATCGTCGCAGTACCGGCACCGTATCATCCGGTGTATGAACTGAGCCGCGATTTTTCACTGATTACCTGGGTGGATAAGCATGTCGGTGAGGTGGAAAACGCGACCTGTCTGGAACTGTCACGCGAGCATATTCAGCAACTGAAAGAGAGGCTGGACTGTGCGATTGCGACATTTACAGAGGGGAATGAGGATAATCAGCTTCTTCAGCGCCGGCTGCAGTACGTTTTCACCCTGCGTGACAGGCTGGAAAGCCTGCTCAGTGATTTTGACTTTGAACATGAATACCTGTGGTTTTATGCCGCATGGTAACTGACTTCTGAATTTCCCGTCGACGGGCGTATCTCTGCGCCCGCCGGCGCAGGGGTATGCCTCTGATTAAAGGTATATCTCATGAAAAAAACGACTTCACACAAGGCGGCCCGCCGTCCGGCAAAACATACTGACCTTTATCGTCAGATCACCGACCGCATTGTTGTCGCTCTGGAAAACGGCGTCGCGCCCTGGCGTAAGCCGTGGCGCGCGGCTGCCGGCATCGGTCTGGCCGGTCTGCCCCTAAATGCCACAACCGGACGTCACTACAGCGGCGTGAATGTCCTGCTTCTCTGGATGTCAGCGGAAGAGCAGGGTTTTCGCAATAACCGCTGGATGACTTACCGGCAGGCGCAGCAGGCTGGCGGGCAGGTGCGTAAGGGTGAGAAAGCCACCCTGGCGGTGGTTTATAAGGACTGGACGAAGCAGGCGGAGGATCGCGAAGGCAACCGCCTTTATGACAGTGACGGTAAACCGCTGATGGAAACCGTGCCGATGCTTAAACCCCTGCAGCTGTTCAACGCTGAGCAGTGTGAGGGGTTGCCGGCAGAGGTTGCGGCTTCACCTGAGCAACCGCCGACGGTGGATGAGGACGGCATACTCAGCCCGGACGTGATGAACAGGGTGATCCGGATGTTTAACGCCACAGGGGTTAAACACCGGATGCTGCCTCAGAACCGGGCTTATTACCGTCCGCTGACGGATGAAATTGTGATGCCGGTGGCTGAGCAGTTTTTTACGGAGGCGGACTGCTGGTCCACGCTGCTGCATGAACTGGTACACAGTACCGGTCATGCGAAGCGACTTAACCGGGAGGGGATAACCTCCTCATCCCGCAAGTTCGGGGACCCGGTGTATGCCTTTGAGGAGCTCATCGCCGAAATGGGCAGTGCGTTTTTGTGTGCCCAACTCGGGGTATTCGGTGAGGTTCAGCACGACAGCTATGTGGACCACTGGCTGAAGGTGCTGAAATCTGACAAAAAGGCCCTGTTCCGCGCCTGCCGGCATGCCCGGGAAGCGTCGGAATATCTACTGGCACTGCCTGAAAGTCAGGCTGTGGCGGCGTAATTAACTTATCCGGTGGCGGTTATTCCGTAACTGTCGCCCTCCCGTGAGGACACCGCTCCTCACGGGGCTGTGTCCTCTTTTTTTTATGAAAGAGGAGTATTCACTATGTCCGAATGGTGTCATAACCGCCTGGAAATCACCGGTAAATCCGTCTGCATTGATGTCATGCTGCAGTGGATAAACGGAACTGACGTACCGCGTCACCGCCACGCAGTGCAGCAGAGCATACAGCTTTTTCTGGCTGGCGCGGCGGGGATACTCAAGCCGGTGCGCACAACGTCGTATCCGCCCTGTCAGGGGCTGGTCCGTGCAGGCACAGGGCTTTCCACTGCGGCCAATCAGGCGTTTGAAAGCTGGCTGGCGCTCCTGCTGAAGGATGCCATCCTCGATGCGGAAACCATCCGGGCCATTGACCGGCTGTATCACCAGTCAGGTCTGGGCGCGCTGAAATGGGAGAATATTCCCGACCCGGCACGTGAGGTTATGGCGGAGCTGATTGCCAGGCAATACACCGACTGGTTTGGTCTGGTCAGCGCCGGCGATGAGTCTG
Source organism: Pseudescherichia sp. (assembly GCF_031998825.1). Taxonomy (GTDB): domain Bacteria; phylum Pseudomonadota; class Gammaproteobacteria; order Enterobacterales; family Enterobacteriaceae; genus Pseudescherichia. The sequence goes on along the minus strand of NZ_DAMACX010000010.1, from coordinate 16,928 downwards.
ATGCCGCAACTGCCTGGGAGCGGCTCAGCCAGTATCCTGAACGCTCCCAGCCCTGCGATATGCTGGCCGTCATACCTACGCGGCTGGCAGCAGAGCTGAACGGTTCCGGAGGGCTGATGTCAGGCGTATCGACCACAACCAGCCTCTACTGCCGGCAGTACGGCATGGAGTGGCCTGCCGGGCACAATGTCAACTGGCAGCGGCATTCGCCAAACAGTCTTACGCTGCAGATGGATACGCCCTGGCTTCCGCCGTCAGGTGAGGTTGTCGGGGAAATTTCTGCGGTATTTGACTGCGAGGTGCGTCACAGCTACAGCGAGCCCGTGAGCGGGCTCAGCGGTTACGACTGCTATGACGGCGGCGAACATGTCGACGGACACAAAGGTGCGGCCGGCGCGTCTCAGCCCGGTCAGGTGCTTTATCTCGTCAGCGATGAGCCGGCGTTATCGACTCAGGAAGCAGCATCTTATCGTGAGGTCCGGGGGTAAAAGCCTGTTCCTCCGTTAACCCAGCCACGGCAATGCCGTGGCTTTTTACCCTCAGGGGACACGTCCCCTGGTCAGGGTGCGTGTTCCCTTTTTTTATGGAGAAGACGCATGCCTGGCATGATTAACCACGAAAAAGCCTTTGTTAAGTTGTTCAGTCAGACGGCCCGGTATCATCACCGGTTTAAAGTGTTTGAAGACTTCATCAGCTGCAGCGTCATCGCGCTGGAAAACCGGCTTCACTTCAGTGAAGCGCAGGAGCAAAAGTATCTGCGTATAGTCGGTGGATACGAAAAGGAGGACGTCACGCGCATGGCGCAGCTGCTGGCCCACGTTGTTAACGGGCTGGGTGAAGCGCCCGGGGACTTCCTTGGCCGCGTCTTTATGCAGCTGGAGCTGGGTGACAAATACAGGGGGCAGTTTTTCACGCCCTGGGACGTGGCCAGAATGATGGCGGCCATGCAGCTGGGCGACACTGAAGCGTTGTTCCGTGACAAACCCTTCATCACCCTGAGTGAACCTGCGTGCGGTGCCGGCTGCATGGTGCTGGCATTTGCTGATGTTCTGCAAAAGGCGGGGTGGCCACCGCACCGGTATCTGTGGGTATCCGCGACAGATATCGATCCGCTTGCGGCCGGAATGGCTTACATACAGCTGTCCCTGTGCGGGATTGCCGGCGAAGTGGTGGTAGGTAATACCCTGGCGAATGAACGACGCCGGATACTCTATACCCCCGGGCACTATCTCGGCGGCTGGCCTGTTCGTCTGGATCCACGGTACTTGCAGGCGGCATAATCACATCCACACGCTCCCGCCCGGGAGCGTTTTTTATTTCTGAAGCACGGTATCTGGTTTTTTATCGTAGTGAACTCTTCCCGCTGTCAGGCTGTTTTTTTTCACATCTGCTGCTGCGGGAGAACACAGTGACCTGGAAAACAACAGCCGAACAAAACGCCATCATCGAATGGAAGGGTAATCATCTTGTGGTAAATGCGTTTGCAGGCACAGGCAAAACCTCCACGTTAGTGAACTACGCTGAAGCCAACCCGGAAAGTAAGATGCTTTACCTTGCCTATAATCGCGCTGTGCGGGATGAGGCTGAACGCAAATTCCCCTATAACGTAGAGTGTAAAACGTCGCATCAGCTGGCATGGGCCCGTTTCGGCAGGCATTTCCGTGACCGGCTGACAGCCAGTCTGCGCATTACGGATGTGGCCCGCAAGCTCAATACCCGCCACTGGCCGCTGGCGCGGCTGGCGCTAAGCGGGCTGAACATGTTCCTCTGCAGTGCAGATACTGAGCCGGGGCTGATACATCTGCCGTCTGAGGATGATCGCCACGGTCTCGATGCCGGTAAAATTCTGGGGGCAATCCAAATCCTCTGGTATGAAATGAGCCGTACTGATTCAACCTTTCCCGTCACGCACGACACCTACCTTAAACTTTTCCAGCTTTCACATCCTGATTTATCAACACGCTGGGATACCATCCTTTTCGATGAGGCGCAGGACGCTAACCCGGTGACCAGTGCGTTTGTACTGAATCAGCCCTGCCGGGTCATCCTGGTCGGCGACCGCTACCAGCAGATTTACCGCTTTCGCGGGGCGGATAACGCGCTCAATGCCCCTCAGCTGGCGCAGGCAGACAAATTGTGGCTGACGGCGAGTTTTCGTTTTGGCCCTGAGGTCGCGCGTATGGCCAACATCCTGCTGGACCGTGCCGGTGAAGATAAACAGGTAACAGGCAACGGGGGGGAAGACAGTGTGGTGACCCGAATTCCGGAGGGAACTGAGCACATTGCTGTACTGAGCCGGACGGTATCCGGTGTGATTGGGAGTGCTTTAACGGCAAGTCTCATGGAGAAAAAGGTCTTCTGGGTCGGCGGGATTGAAGGCTACAAGACCGAAGAGCTTGAGGATCTGTACTGGTTCTCCGCCGATATGCCTGAAAAGATGCAGTCCCCGCGCTTCAGCCGGGACTACCGGGATTTTGACGAGTACTGCTCGATAGCCAAAGCCACGCAGGACGTGGAGATGAACCAGGCTATTCGCCTGCTCGATGACTTTTTCCCGCTCCCTCAAAAGCTGGCCATTATGCGCCGTCAGGTCGTCACTCATGAAAAAGAGGCTCAGGTCACGGTTTCAACCGCACACCGCAGCAAGGGGCTCGAATGGCCGGTGGTGATGCTGAGTGAGGATTTTACCGACATTACCGACCCGCTTCTTTCGCAGGATGAGCGGCAGGATGAGACCAACCTGCTGTACGTGGCTGTCACCCGGGCCAGAAGAACGCTCGTGCTTAACGAGTTGATGCGCTGGCTGAGCGATGAAGGCGGGAAAAACCGCGAGACGACGTACGAAACCGTACCGTCCGGAAATGGAGAGAGTGCCGACAGCCACGAAGAAACGGGAAAAACTTCTGAGAATGAGTAACTGGTTTTTTATGGTGAAGCGCGGGGAGTGTCACAACACTGGGCAGCCCTATACCAGGAGAAAATCATGCGCGACAGAATCAGGACTCTGAGGTTTCTGTTTTCAAAAGGTGAACCGGAACCAGCACGTCATGTATCCGCTTTCACACCTGCCGGCTACCACGCTCCGCGTACGGTCGATACGCTGTGCTGTAGCCCGTTGAGAAAAACCTGCCTGCAACAAATATGGGAAAACAGCTCACTTCCGGCGGATGTTTATCACCGGTTTTATATAACGCCACTGCATGGCTTACTGGCCAGGGTACAGAATGTGCCGGCAACACAGCAGGGAAGGTGGTCGCAGTCAGACGGCTTCGGGGACCTTACGCTGCAGTTCACAACCTGTGCGGTCAGACTGGCCAAAGGATACATGTTTCCACCCGGAGCTGCGCCAGAAGAGCAGGCAGAGCAAAACGTGATGTGGAATACGGTCATTTTCTGGTCTGCACTGTTCTGGCATTTGCCGCTCCTGGCGTCTCTGGAGGGGGAGCTGCTTGATGGTAAAAGCTGGCTTCCGGGAATAACCGTTCCGGACTCGCCTTATCGATTTCGCTTCCGGGAAGCTGACAACTCCTCAGCTTTTGCAGCGCTGGCAGCCGGACAACTTATGCCAGCGGAAGCGACAGGCTGGCTGGCAGAAAATCCCGAAGCTCTGGGCAATCTTGCCGGGGCCTTATGGAACCAGCATCCGGCAATGCCGTTGATCCGAAGCCTGATGAAACAAGCAGCTGAGAAAACAGAGTCTCCTCTGATGGAGAGGAAACCTGCGGAAATTTTAGGTTCTTATGCAGGTGAAATTCCAGTAAATACAGCCCTTTCAAATGAGGGGGGCGCTACGGTTTTACCTACAGATATGTTATCTGAACAAACAGCTCTGAGCGGGGCAACTGATCCATCTTCCCCTGAGATCTTTACACTTGCCACAGGTATTGATAACCCCACTCAGCTTAGTGATTCACCAGTTAAAAGCCGTGAAGAAAACGAAGCAGAAAGTGTTTTAAGCGAAATCGAAAAAAGTACTGGCTCTGACTCTCTGCCCTCTGAAGATGATGCTGATGCTCTCCTTTCTCTTTTCGACATGTCAGGAGATGCTAAAGCTTCAGAAAATGAAGGTGAGGTACAGGCAGGCGTGTCCGTTGTGATTGCAGAGGAACAGCAATCGTCAGAACCCCTTGAAAAGATAGAAGACCCCGCAAATGAAAAGGAACCGTCTGCAAAAGGAAACTCGGACTATTCTCAGGTTGCAATTGTTAACAAATGTGATGAAAGATCAGATTCCGTACCCGTAGCAGTCTCCGGTACTGACGTAGCGGAAGGAGAACAGTTTTTTGACTGGCTCCGGGAGGGACTCAATCGGGGAGATATTAGTTTTAATGGTAAAGCAGACAAAATCCATGTTATTGCCGGCTATGTCTTTTTACCCGTCCCCGGTATCTTTTTCGACTACCTTAAGGCCACTGGTTCGACTATTCAACGGGAAAGCATTCAGGCTTCTTTTGAGCGACTTAACCTGCATAAGCGTCGTGATAACAGGAGATTTTATTTTGCTCAGCTTTACGATACACCCGACAAGTCCGGGAGGTTCAAACGGGTAAAAGGCTACCTGGTGAAAAGCAGGCGGGTATACAGAAAGACCATCCCTCAGGACAGTCAGTTCATTTTGTTCCCCTGACCACAACGTCGGTCTGACATCTGGTGCGTTACTGTTACTAAGAGAGGAATGGAAAAAATGAACGAAAATAGTGCTGACTGGCTCTGGCAGGAACTTATGGATGAGTACTTTTTCTGTAAATCGCTGCGCGAAGATACCGAGTGGAGTTATAAGAAGGTTGTTCGTGGTTTCAGGAAGCATATCGGGGAAGCCTGTCCGCCTTACGGCATAACCAGTCGCGATGTGCTTGAGTGGCGAAGGCATGTGCTCAAGAAGCAGTGCCTTTCTGCACATACCTGGAACAATAAGGTCAGCCATATGCGTGCCCTGTATAATTTTGCCATCACTTCTCAACTGACGAACTTAAGTAAAAATCCCTTCAATGGCGTATCGGTCAAACAGGACAAGAAGCGTAAAAAAACGCTAACAAAAAACCAGATGACAAAAATCTGGCTAACTATGCAGCAATTTGCTTCTGAGCCCAGAACCGAATCTAAATGCGCTCTGAGGCCAGTATGGTACTGGCTGACTGTCCTGGACACCTTGCGTTACACTGGTATGCGGCAAAATCAACTGCTCCATATACGTCTAAAAGATGTGTCTCTTGACGATGGGTGGATTGAATTAAGAGCGGAAGGCAGTAAAACGTACCGGGAATGGCGGGTTCCCGTTGTCAGTCATTTACGACCGAGACTGGAAGCATTGCTTCAGCGTGCAAGGGACTGCGGTGCCGGCAATAATGATGCGCTTTTTCACTATGAGCGGTTTGTCTCTTCGCCTGCAGAAAGGGCGTCTCTTTCGGAAAAACCATCGCTGCAACCGTTACGCTCTTTTTTTCGTAGACTGTCAAAAGAGTGCGGATTTGATGTTTCTCCCCACCGGTTCAGGCACACCCTTGCCACGACACTGATGAGCTCGCCTGAACGAAACCTGCAGCTGGTTAAGGGATTGCTGGGGCACCGCAACGTGAGTACAACAATGGAATATGTTGATATCAGTATGGATATTGTGAGCCAGGCGCTGGAAAAGGAAATGGCACTTTACACCGATAAGGCTGAAGAGATGTTTTACAATGGTTGACATTCAGTCACGTCATTGTAATTATTCACAGTGATCGAGAAAAGGGAGCCTGTGTCAGCAGGCTCCCTAATCGAGAGGGTAACTTCTTGATGTATGCTGATGTGAGGATCAACATCAACAAGTACCACTCCCGTTAAACGCCCGTCAGTTTTCTCACCTCTGACCAGCGTGCTTCGAATAGTGGTGCCCGGAGGCGGAATCGAACCACCGACACGGGGATTTTCAATCCCCTGCTCTACCGACTGAGCTATCCGGGCAACGGGGCGTATTAAACCTTGATTGCCTGGCATCGTCAACCAAATTTCCGCTAATCGCGTTCAGTTGCTTAACTTTACGGCAGTTTGCCCCAGTCTCCGCCATTTTTGCGCCCGACTGCACAAATCTTCCAGACCTTTCACGCTGAATGATTGATGCTACACTCGGGAATCATTCAGGAGGTTGATATGGCAGACTGGCTGGAGCTGCGGCAGCATGCTGATACCGGCATCGAAACCATCCGCGCGCACTTTGAGGGCCACGCCTTCGATCCGCACTGGCACGACAGCTACCTGGTGGGCATCACCCTGACCGGCACCCAGCAGTTTCACTGCCGCCGCGAGCGCCATCGCAGCACGCCGGGGGATGCCTTTCTGCTGGAGCCGGGGGAGATCCACGATGGCGACGCGCCAGTAGAGGGCGGCTTTACCTACCTGACGTTCTATCTCGATGACCGCTGGCTGAGCGACACTCTGCGTGGCCTGTACGACGCCACGCCATCAAGCTACTCGTTGCACTTTGACCAGACCATCGCCCGCGCCCCGCAGCTGGTAAATACCATCGCTCAAACCTTTTTTACCCTGCACAACGACGAGATGCGCATTGTGCAGCAGGGCATGATGGATGGCCTGCTCAGCCAGCTGACGCACCACTGCCAGTGGCGCAAGCGACTCTCGGCGCAGCGTCAGAGCGCGGCGATTGCCCACCGGGCGCGGGACTATCTCTACGCGCACCGTGGGGACAACGTTGGCCTGGACGACGTAGCGCGGGAGACCGGGACCGATCGCTTCACCCTCACGCGCTGCTTTAAGCGCGAGTTTCACCTCTCGCCCCACGCCTGGCTGATCCAGCTCCGGCTGGCGAGCGCCCGCGCCATGCTGGCGAAAGGGGAGCAGCCTGCCAGCGTTGCGGCTGCGCTGGGCTTTGCCGACCAGAGTCACCTCGGGCGCTGGTTCCAGCGGGCCTACCGTCTCTCCCCGGCGCGCTACCGCAGCTTATGCACAAATCTTCCAGACGCGACAATGAAATAACGCGACAGTCAGGATAACGATAATGAGGAGTCCTGCCTGTGAATATGTTCTATGCGTATCTGCCGTTTATGCTGTTTGCCTTCGTGGCGTCAATTACCCCCGGTCCCACCAATATCCTGGTTTTATCCAGCAGCCAGCGCTTCGGCGTGAAGGCGACGCTGCCCGCCGTGGTGAGCGGCTGTGCGGCTGCCAGCCTGATTGTGCTGGTCTCCGGGGCGGGAGCGGGAGAGGTGCTGCGTCAGTATCCTCTGGTGCGGACGGGAATGAGCTGGGCGGGGGTGCTGTGGTTAAGCTGGATGAGCTGGCAACTGTTTCGTGCTCCGGCTGCGGAGCTGGGCGGAGAGGCGCAGCGGCCCTTCAGCATTCGGGCTGCTGCTGCATTGCAGCTGATCAACCCGAAAACATGGATGATGGCGCTGGCGGTGGTGAGCCTGTTTGCGCCTCACGGGGCGGATCCGCTACGGGAGATCGCCGTGATGGCGCTCCTGTTTCTGATCATCTCCCAGCTCTGCCTGATCGTCTGGGCGTTCTGCGGCAGAGCGGTAAACCGTCTCTTTCGAACGCCCGCCTCGCTGGTCTGGTTTCAGCGGGCAATGGCGCTCTGCCTGCTGATCTCCGCGTGGGCAGGGCTGCTGCTCTGATATCAGGTCAACGCGCCGCCCATGCGGCATTGGGCAAAGCGCAGAATATCTTCTGCCAGCCGGTAGGCGGTATCAACGTCTACCTGGCTGCGGTTGACCAGCATCCGGCTGAGGCAGCCCTCGAGCACCAGCTCCATCTGTTTGGCGACCATGGCCGGATCGTCTACTTCCAGCGAGGTCAGCAGTTCGTGGGTATAGGCATAGGCCGCTTTTTTTTGCTGATCTGCCAGCTGGTGGATAGGGTGAGCCGGATCCGGATAGATAGTGCAGGCAGCAATAAACAGGCAGCCTGGATAGCGGTGATTAGTGACGCACTCGGTGAGCGCCGCGTAGCGGGCCAGCAGCTTCTGCTCTTTGCTGAGCTCGTCGTTCAAGAGCATCTGCCTGCGCCAGACATCAACCTGCTGGCTCAGGTGGCGCAATGCATCATAATGCAGCGCCTCTTTATCGGGCCAAAAGCGCAAAAACTCGTCCAATGGATAATTAAGACGTTCGGCGATAATTTCGGGCGTCGTGGCAGCAAGGCCTTCGATCTCAAGCCACTGCAATGTTTTCCCTAAGACGTCTTCACGTTGCACGGTGTTCTCCTGCGTTTTTAGAACCATTTTTTTACTCCTGGTGTAGTTTATGGCTGGCGATTGCGCAAATGTCTACTAAAGGCTTCCGCATCCATAAATCCTGCCACCCGTTGCGCTGGCTGCGCATTGCCCTGGGCATCAAAGAACAGAATTGTCGGCAGGCCCGGCACGCCAAGGTGGCGAAGCAGGGCGGCATCCTCGGGGCTGTTGGCGGTGACATCCGCCTGCAGCAGCACCGTCTCCTTCAGCGCCGCCTGTACCTGCGGATCGCTGAAGGTGTACTTCTCAAACTCTTTACAGGCTACGCACCAGTCGGCGTAGAGATCAAGCATCACCGGTTTACCCCTGGCCTGGGCCAGAGCCTGATCCAGCTCATCTACACTGGCGATGCGCGTAAAGTTAAGCTGCGCCTGCGGGGCGGAGGCGCTGACGCCAAACGCCCAGTCCTGCAGCGGCTTCGCGCTGACCAGCGCCGCACCAAGCAGGACGATCTGTAGCACACGCATCCCGCGGCGGGTACCGCCTAAACAGGTGATAAATGCCCAGCTGAAAAAAGCTACGCCGAGCAGCGACCAGAGGCGCAGGCCCCACGTCTCGCCTAATATACGCTCCAGCAAAAATACCGGCAGGGCGAGGATCGCAAAACCAAAGGCGATTTTGACCTGCTCCATCCACGGGCCGCTTTTCGGCAGCAGGCGGTTGCCGAACAGGGTCACCAGAATAAGCGGGATACCCATGCCAAGCGCATAAAGGTAGAGCGTGCCGCCGCCGAGCCACAGGTTACCGCTCTGGGCGATGTAGAGTAGGATGGCGCTGAGCGGCGCAGTGGTACAGGGGGAGCAGATCAGCCCGGCGATAGCCCCCATCGCAAAGACGCCGACCGGAGAGCCGCCCTGCTGGCGGTTGCTCATCAGGCTCAGACGCGTCTGAATAGATGACGGCAGCTGGAGCGTGAACAGACCAAACATCGACAGCGCCAGCAGGGTGAAAACCACCGACAGCCCGATTAACACATAGGGGTGCTGGAGCGCCGCCTGAAACTGTAGCCCGGCGGCGGCCACGACGAGGCCCAGCGCGGTGTAGGTGAGGGCCATGCCCTGCACGTAGAGCACGGTTAACAGCAGCGCCCGTCCGGTAGAGAGACGCGATTTGCCCCCCAGCACGATGCCGGAGATGAGCGGATACATCGGCAGCACGCAGGGGGTAAAGGCGATGCCTATCCCGATCAGCAGCGCCCACAGCGCCGAGAAGGGCAGAGACGTTGCGGTCGGAGCGGGATCATCCGGCACGCTTTGCACCAGCGGCTGCACCTCGCTAACCGGTATCACTTTGGTCTCCGGCGGATAGCAGTAGCCCGCCGCCGCACAGCCCTGGTAGGTCACGGTCAGCGTCGCCGCTTTATCGGCCGAGCGCACCGTCACTGGGAGGCTAAGCCGCTGGCGATAGATCTCGCTGGTGCCGAAGAATTCGTCTTTGTGGCTCTCGCCCTTTGGGAGCTGGAGCGGGGCGATATCCGCCTGCGTGGGCGTGACGCTGATCTGCTGACGATAGAGGTAGTAGCCCTCTTTAATCTGCCAGTTGAGCGTCAGGTCGTGCTGGTTTTGCTGAAAGTCGAAGGCAAATGCGCTGTCAGCGGGAACAAACTTCGCGGAGCCGGGCGCGTCAAACAGCCCGGCAAAGGCGGACGTACTGCAAAACAGCAGGATTAGCGTAAGGATGCGTTGAGCCATGAGAGGTAGTCGTTGTCTCCATGTGCGACGGGCAGCACTAATAGTTCAGGGGTCTGATACGGATGATGCGATTTCAGGCAGGCCAGCAGCGCCTCCTGATGGGCAGTGGTGCTTTTCAGCAGCATCTGGACTTCATACTCCTGCTCCAGCTTGCCTTCCCAGTAGTAGAGCGAGGTGGCACCGGGCAGGATGGTAACGCAGGCAGCGAGTTTATCCGCCAGCACTTTCGCCGCCAGGTCCTGGGCGGTGGCTTCATCCGGGGCGGTACAGAGCACAACGACGGCATCAGGCGTATTCATTGGCAATCTCGTATCAGACGAAAAAAGGCACTATAGCACGCTGCTGGCTGGGGATTAATCAAACGGGCCGCCAGGCAGCCCGATTTTAATGACATTTACAACAGGATGCCGCCAATAACGAAGCCCAAAATTACACAGAGGGCGATGGCGATCACGCCGGGGATCAGGAAGGCGTGGTTGAAAACGTATTTGCCGATGCGGGTCGAGCCGGTGTCGTCCATCTCCACCGCCGCCAGCAGCGTCGGGTAGGTGGGTAGCACAAACAGCGCCGACACGGCGGCGAATGAGGCGATGGCGGTCAGAGGGCTGACGCCGAGCAGCAGGGCGGCGGGCATCAGCGCTTTGGTGGTCGCCGCCTGGGAGTAGAGCAGGGTGGCGGCAAAAAAGAGCACCACCGCCAGCAGCCACGGATAGCTGTGCAGCAGGTCACCCGCCACGCTCTGGATATCCTCAATGTGGCTCTTCACGAAGGTGTCGCCGAGCCACGCCACGCCCAGCACGCAGATACAGGCGCTCATCCCGGACTTAAAGGTTCCAGCGTTGAGGATCTCGCCGGTATCCACCTTGCAACTCAGGCAGATCAGCGTGGCGATGGTGAGCATAAAGACCACTATCGCCTCGTTGCGCGGCAGCACCGGGTTGGTAATCAGGCCCACCGTCGGGCTGATGATGGTGGCATAGACCATCACCGCGACAATGCCGATCAGGAACAGCATCACCGAACGTTTAGCGTGTGGCTTGAGCTGGAAAACCTGATTACCACGCAGCTTCACTTCACCCTTGGCCAGCCGCTCCTGGTAGACCGGATCGTCCTTTAATTCAGCGCCAAGGAAGTTACATACGATGGCGGTGAGCATGATGGCGATCAGGGTCGCCGGAATGCAGATTGCCAGCAGCGTCAGGTAGCTGACGCCTAACGGCTCAAGGATCCCGGCGAAAAACACCACCGCCGCCGATATGGGCGAGGCGGTGATGGCGATCTGCGAGGCCACTACGGCGATAGAGAGCGGGCGGGAGGGGCGGATGCCCTGCTCTTTTGCCACCTCGGTGATCACCGGTAGCGTAGAGAATGCGGTGTGCCCGGTACCGGCGAGAATGGTCATAAACCAGGTCACCAGCGGGGCGAGAAAGGTGATGTGTTTAGGATGGCGGCGCAGCAGGCGCTCCGCCAGGCTGACCAGGTAGTCCATTCCCCCTGCTACCTGCATGGCAGCAATGGCAGCGATCACCGCCATGATGATCTCGATAACGTCAAAGGGGATGGCGCCGGGCTTGATCTGGAAGAAGAGCGTCAGCACGAGTACGCCAAGCCCACCGGCAAAACCGATGCCGATACCGTTGAGTCTGGCACCCAGGTATATCGCCAGCAGGACAATTACAAGTTCCGCAGCAAACATAGTTGGCTTCCTTGAAGTGTTTACAAGTTGATATTGATTTGTTGAATTTTAGTAGCGTCTACAAACAAAAAGGCACGTCATCGCTGACGTGCCTTTGAGGTCTTACCCGGTTGAGAGGTTACTGTTCGCTCTCATCCGTATACCGTTTTGCTTTATAAGCCGGGTGCATCAAGTTTTGCGCCGAGAAGATATCATCCAGCTCCGCCTCGGTCAGCAGGCCGCGTTCGAGAACGACCTCACGTACGCTCTTGCCCGTTTCGGCACAGATTTTACCCACAATATCGCCGTTGTGGTGGCCAATAAACGGGTTGAGGTAGGTAACAATGCCAATTGAGTTGTAGACGTAGCTCTCACACACCGCTTTGTTGGCGGTGATGCCGTTGATGCATTTCTCCAGCAGGTTGTAGCAGGCATTGGTCAGAATGTGGATCGACTCAAACATTGCCTGGCCGATGACCGGCTCCATCACGTTGAGCTGCAGCTGACCGGCTTCGGAAGCCATCGTCACCGTGGTGTCATTGCCGATAACCTTGAAGCAGACCTGGTTTACCACCTCTGGCACCACCGGGTTCACCTTGGCGGGCATAATAGAGGAGCCAGCCTGCAGCTCCGGCAGGTTGATCTCATTCAGGCCAGCACGCGGGCCGGAAGAGAGCAGGCGCAGGTCATTACAAATTTTGGATAGCTTAACCGCCAGTCGCTTCAGTGAGCTGTGAACCATGACGTACGCGCCGCAGTCGGAGGTAGCTTCGATCAGATCTTCCGCCGGCACCACCGGCAGGTTGCTCACTTCCGCCAGCTTCTGCACCGCCAGCTGCTGATAGCCGTCCGGGGTATTGAGACGGGTGCCGATCGCCGTCGCGCCGAGGTTCACCTCCAGCAGCAGCTCTGCGGTACGCAGCAGGTTGCGCGTCTCTTCGTTGAGCAGGACGTTAAAGGCATGGAACTCCTGGCCCAGCGTCATTGGCACCGCATCCTGCAGCTGGGTACGGCCCATTTTCAGAATATCTTTGAACTCAACGGCCTTATTCTGGAAACCTTCCCCGAGCTGGTTAATGGCGTCCACCAGCTTAACGATAGAGGCGTAGACCGCGATGCGGAAGCCGGTCGGGTAGGCATCGTTGGTAGACTGGCACTTGTTAACGTGATCGTTCGGGTTGAGGTACTGGTAGTCGCCTTTCTGATGGCCCATCAGCTCAAGGCCGATGTTCGCCAGCACTTCATTGGTGTTCATGTTCACGGAGGTACCCGCGCCGCCCTGGTAGACGTCGACCGGAAACTGATCCATGCATTTACCGTTATTCAGGACTTCATCGCATGCGGCGACGATTGCATTCGCCACGCTTTTGGGAATGGTGTGCAGCTCTTTATTCGCCAGCGCTGCGGCTTTCTTAACCATCACCATGCCACGCACAAACTCAGGAATGTCGCTGATTTTGCTGTTGCTGATGTAGAAATTCTCAATCGCTCTCAGAGTGTGGATGCCGTAGTAAGCGTCCGCTGGTACTTCCCTTGTGCCCAACAAATCTTCTTCGATACGAATGCTGTTTAACATGTGAACCTTCTTTTTCAAGCTGCGAATGAATGTACTAAACACACAGTACGTTTGGGGTTATGTGTGTTTGCTGACCGACGATTATTTCCTTAATCGGCCACGTACCCGGGATCATATGCTGATGATAGCGAAATGCCGTAATCTGGATCACTTATTATCTTAGTCGTTGCATTAGTTTTAATGATTTGTGAAATGCATCACCGGCCAGAGATTTTCAGTAAAGCTGGCGTGCAATCCTATTGAATTATTACTATTAAGCACCATCTCAACAGGATGCACGCCGCAAACCTACAGGAGACGCCAGTGCGCTGGATACCACTAATTGCAATATTTCTATACGTTTACATCGAAATTTCGATTTTTATTCAGGTCGCCCACGTCTTTGGCGTCCTGCTCACGCTGGTGCTGGTGATCTTTACCTCAGTCATCGGCATGTCGCTGGTGCGTAACCAGGGCTTTAAAAATATTCTGCTGATGCAGCAGAAGATGGCCGCCGGAGAGAGTCCTGCGGCGGAGATGATTAAGAGCGTGTCGCTGATGATTGCCGGGCTGCTGCTGCTCCTGCCGGGCTTCTTTACCGATCTGCTCGGCCTGCTGCTGTTGCTGCCGCCGGTACAGAAGTTACTGACCCTGCGTCTGCTCCCGCATCTGCGCTTCTCCCGGATGCCGGGCGGCGGGTTTAGCGCCGGGAGCCAGGGCGGCCAGACCTTTGACGGCGAGTACCAGCGCAAGGATGACCAGCGCGACCGTATCGATCATAAAGACGATAAATAATCGTCACTGCCCGGTGGCGCTTCGCTTACCGGGCCTACGTTTGTTTTTAATGCACGATGGCGCGTTTGGGTAAAAACCACCACAGCGCCGCCAGCATGATAATGGCATAGAGGCTCTTCCAGCCCACCATCGCCAGCAGCAGCAGACAGAGCAGGCCGCCCACCGCCGCCAGCGCCCGATAGCGCCCCTTCAGTAAACGACACCCCGCCAGCATGCACAGCAGATAGATCATAATGAAAATGCCGTTGGCGTAGATAATCAGCGCATCGAGGTTGATCTCCAGTACATAGATAACCAGCGTGCTGATAACGCAGCAGATCAGCACCGCATTCAGCGCGTTAAAGGGGATCTGGCGTTTTGAGAGCTGTGCCAGACGACCCTCTGGATTGTACATCGCCTGGGACCAGACCAGGCGGGCAAAGCTCTGAATGTAGATGTTGAGGCTGGCGAAGCAGGCCAGATAGCCAATCACGCAGGCGACCCACAGCGCCTTCTCACCAAACAGCTGCACCACGATGCCCGGCAGCGAGGCAGCGGCAGCACGATCGGCGCTATAGGCGTCAAAATGCAGCACAATCACCGTGCAGGCCCAGTAGACGAAGCCAGCCAGCAGCAGACCGATCATCAGTGCGCGGGGGAAATCCCGCTCCGGACGTTTGAACTCAGAGGCCAGATGGGCAAACGCTTCAAGGCCGACGAAGCACCAGAACATCACCGACAAGGCGGCAAACAGCCCGGAGGCGTCGACGTCCAACGGGGCAGGGAAGGGGATCTCATTTACGGTAAGATCGCCATACCACCAGACGGCGGCAATCAGCGCCACGATCAGCCCGGCGACCAGAGTTTGCAGATTAGCGCTAGAGCTGGCCCCTCGCGTCCCCACCGCCCACACCAGCAGCAGCGTGCCCAGCTCGGCCATCAGCAGCAGCGGACCATGCCAGCCAAACAGCGCCTGCCAGAAGCCCGCGGCGATGTGCAGCGCGGCAGGCAGCCCTACCGGGATCACCGACAGAAAGAGCCAGCCCGTGACACGCTCCAGGCGCGGGCCAAACGCCATGCCGACAAAGTGGGCGACGCCGCCCGCGCTGGGAAAGTGTCGTCCGAGCAGGGCGAACACAATCGCAATGGGGAAAACCAGCACAATTAGTACTGGCCACGCCCACAGGCTGTTGTTGCCCGCCACCAGCGCTGCCAGCGCAGGCACGGCAAACACGCCGGTGCCTAATAGTGAGGTTGATAACAGCCCCACACCCTGAGCCAGTCCCAGCTCCTGTTTTAAGCCACTCATCTATTCTTATCCTGCCCCTGTCCAAAGAGCGATGATGGTAACACTTTCATAAATTTTTTTTCGCTGGCCCCTTGAAGGGGTAAAAACCCATCCCCATCTCTCTCGTCACCAGCCGGGAAGAGAAAAGGAACCGGCGTCATCCATAACCGATACTGACTTTCTCAAAGGAGAGCTATCAATGAGTATTCGTCCACTACATGACCGTGTCATCGTCAAGCGTAAAGAAGTCGAGTCTAAATCAGCTGGCGGCATCGTTCTGACCGGTAGTGCTGCTGGTAAATCTACTCGTGGCGAGATCATCGCTGTCGGTAAAGGCCGCATCCTCGAAAACGGATCCGTGCAGCCGCTGGACGTGAAAGTCGGCGACATCGTTATTTTCAACGATGGCTACGGCGTGAAAGCAGAGAAAATCGACGATCAGGAAGTGCTGATCATGTCCGAATCCGACATTCTGGCAATTGTTGAAGCGTAATCCACGCGCGAACTGAACCATACGAATTTAAGGGAAAAAGAAAATGGCAGCTAAAGACGTAAAATTCGGTAACGACGCCCGTGTGAAAATGCTGCGCGGCGTAAACGTGCTGGCAGATGCAGTGAAAGTGACCCTGGGCCCGAAAGGCCGTAACGTAGTACTGGATAAATCTTTCGGTGCACCGACCATTACTAAAGACGGTGTTTCCGTTGCGCGTGAAATCGAGCTGGAAGACAAGTTCGAGAACATGGGCGCGCAGATGGTTAAAGAAGTGGCTTCCAAAGCGAACGACGCTGCGGGCGACGGTACCACCACTGCAACCGTACTGGCTCAGTCCATCATCACCGAAGGCCTGAAAGCCGTTGCTGCGGGCATGAACCCGATGGATCTGAAACGCGGTATCGATAAGGCCGTTATCGCCGCCGTTGAAGAGCTGAAAACCCTCTCCGTACCGTGCTCTGACTCCCGTGCTATTGCTCAGGTAGGCACCATCTCTGCTAACTCTGACGAAACCGTGGGTACCCTGATTGCTCAGGCGATGGAAAAAGTGGGCAAAGAAGGCGTTATCACCGTTGAAGAAGGCACCGGCCTGCAGGACGAGCTGGACGTTGTAGAAGGTATGCAGTTTGACCGTGGCTACCTCTCCCCTTACTTCATCAACAAGCCGGAAACTGGCTCCATCGAACTGGAAAGCCCGTTCATCCTGCTGGCTGATAAAAAAATCTCCAACATCCGCGAAATGCTGCCGGTGCTGGAAGCCGTTGCCAAAGCAGGCAAACCGCTGCTGATCGTTGCTGAAGACGTTGAAGGCGAAGCGCTGGCGACCCTGGTGGTGAACACCATGCGCGGTATCGTGAAAGTGGCTGCGGTGAAAGCACCGGGCTTCGGCGATCGTCGTAAAGCCATGCTGCAGGATATCGCTATCCTGACCGGCGGTACCGTAATCTCTGAAGAGATCGGTATGGAGCTGGAAAAAGCAACCCTGGAAGACCTGGGTCAGGCAAAACGCGTTGTGATCAACAAAGACACCACCACCATCATCGATGGCGTGGGTGAAGAAGCGGCCATTCAGGGCCGTGTTTCTCAGATCCGTCAGCAGATCGAAGAAGTGACCTCCGATTATGACCGTGAAAAACTGCAGGAGCGCGTAGCGAAACTGGCAGGTGGCGTAGCGGTAATCAAAGTCGGTGCAGCCACCGAAGTTGAGATGAAAGAGAAGAAA
>NZ_DAMACX010000009.1:0-108669 GCF_031998825.1 Pseudescherichia sp. | reverse complement strand
CCGCAAAGGCTTTCCCGGGCACTGGAAGTTTTTTTCATTTCGGGTAAAACTTTAACGGAACTGACGCAAACGTCAGGAGAAGCTCTGCCGTATCAGGTGCATCAGTTCGCCATCGCCCCGGCGAGCCGTGAACTGCTCCATCAACGAATTGAGCAGCGTTTTCATCAGATGTTGGCTTCAGGTTTTGAAGCAGAAGTGCGGGCGCTTTTTGCCCGTGGAGATTTGCATACGGACATGCCTTCCGTTCGTTGTGTGGGATACCGCCAGATGTGGTCATATCTTGAAGGCGAGATCTCATATGAGGAAATGGTTTATCGAGGTGTTTGCGCGACGAGACAGTTAGCGAAACGCCAGATAACCTGGCTTCGCGGTTGGGAGGGCGTTCACTGGCTAGACAGTGAAAAGCCGGAACAGGCGCGAAATGAAGTATTACAGGTTGTTGGTGCTAACGCAGACTGAATGTGTACAATTACATCGGATCGTGCGCAAAATTTTACGCAGTTTTCAGGACCTTCGGGTTCAAAGTACAAAACAAGCATATAAGGAAAAGATAGAATGGCTAAGGGGCAATCTTTACAAGACCCGTTTCTGAACGCGCTGCGTCGGGAACGCGTTCCGGTTTCTATTTATTTGGTGAATGGTATTAAGCTGCAAGGTCAAATTGAGTCTTTCGATCAGTTCGTGATCCTGTTGAAAAACACGGTCAGCCAGATGGTCTATAAGCACGCAATTTCTACTGTTGTCCCGTCGCGTCCGGTTTCTCATCACAGTAACAACACCGGTGGCGGCACCAGTAACTATCACCATAGCAGCAACGCGCAGGGTTCTTCTGCATCACAACAGGACAGCGAAGAGACCGAATAAGGTTTTTTGCTGTTTTCCATGTCGGGGAGCCTGGTGTTCCCCGCTGGTATTCTAAGAGGGTTTACGCTTGTTTGACCGTTATGATGCCGGTGAGCAGGCGGTGCTGGTACACATCTATTTTTCGCAAGACAAAGATATGGAAGATCTCCAGGAGTTTGAATCCCTGGTCTCTTCAGCTGGCGTCGACGCAATGCAGGTGATTACCGGTAGCCGTAAAGCACCGCACCCCAAATATTTTGTTGGTGAAGGTAAGGCAGTTGAAATAGCGGACGCCGTAAAAGCATCGGGTGCATCGGTTGTGCTTTTTGATCATGCCCTAACCCCAGCCCAGGAACGAAACCTGGAGAGACTGTGCGAGTGTCGTGTTATCGATCGCACCGGTCTGATTTTAGACATTTTTGCCCAACGTGCACGTACCCATGAGGGGAAATTGCAGGTTGAGCTGGCGCAGCTGCGCCATCTGGCCACGCGACTGGTGCGCGGCTGGACCCACCTTGAGCGTCAGAAGGGCGGGATTGGTTTACGCGGTCCGGGTGAAACCCAGCTCGAAACCGACCGTCGTTTACTGCGTAACCGTATCACCCTGATCCTCTCGCGCCTTGAGCGCGTTAGCAAACAGCGCGAGCAGGGGCGTCGGTCGCGCGCGAAAGCGGATATCCCCACGGTATCGCTGGTCGGCTATACCAACGCCGGTAAATCGACGCTGTTTAACCAGATCACTGAAGCGCAGGTCTATGCTGCGGACCAGCTGTTTGCCACGCTGGATCCCACCCTGCGCCGCATTGACGTCGCCGACGTCGGCGAGACCGTGCTGGCAGATACGGTAGGCTTTATCCGCCATCTGCCGCACGACCTGGTGGCCGCTTTTAAGGCGACCCTGCAGGAGACGCGCCAGGCCACGCTGCTGCTGCACGTGATCGATGCTGCCGATCTTCGCGTCCAGGAAAACATTGAGGCGGTGAATACCGTTCTCGAAGAGATTGACGCTCATGAGATCCCGACGCTGTTGGTGATGAACAAGATCGATATGCTGGACGATTTTGAGCCGCGTATTGACAGGGACGATGAAAACAGACCGATTCGGGTTTGGCTGTCAGCGCAAACCGGGGTGGGTGTACCACTGTTATTTCAGGCGCTAACCGAGCGTCTCTCCGGGGAGGTGGCCCAGCATACGCTGCACCTGCCTCCGCAGGAGGGGCGGCTAAGAAGCCGATTTTATCAGCTTCAGGCGATAGAAAAAGAGTGGACGGAGGAGGACGGCAGCCTGGGTCTGCAAGTTCGTCTGCCGATTGTTGAATGGCGTCGCCTCTGTAAACAAGAACCTGCATTGGTTGACTACGTAGTCTGACCTGGCGGCTTGCCTGAAGACTTTTCCCCTCCAGGGGATAACGAATAACAAATATGGAGCACATACATGGCGTGGAACCAGCCCGGTAATAACGGACAAGACCGCGACCCGTGGGGAAGCAGCAATAATCAAGGCGGCAACTCTGGGGGAAATGGAAATAAAGGCGGTCGCGATCAGGGGCCTCCTGATTTAGATGATATCTTCCGCAAGCTGAGCAAGAAACTGGGCGGCTTTGGCGGTGGGAAAGGAACCGGATCGGGCGGCGGCACCTCCGCACCCGGCCCACGCAGCCGCATGGGTGGCCGCATTGTCACCATCGTGGCGGCGGCAGTCGTCATTATCTGGGCGGCCAGCGGTTTCTACACCATTAAAGAGGCGGAGCGCGGCGTTGTAACCCGTTTCGGTAAGTTCAGTCATCTGGTAGAGCCGGGCCTGAACTGGAAACCGACCTTTATTGATGACGTCACGGCGGTAAACGTTGAGTCGGTACGTGAGCTGGCGGCCTCTGGCGTGATGCTGACCTCTGACGAGAACGTGGTGCGCGTTGAGATGAACGTTCAGTACCGTGTAACCGATCCTGAACGCTACCTGTTTAGCGTGACCAGCGCCGACGACAGCCTGCGCCAGGCCACCGACAGCGCCCTGCGCGGCGTGATCGGCAAATACACCATGGACCGCATCCTGACCGAAGGTCGTACCGTTATTCGTAGCGATACCCAGCGTGAGCTGGAGGAGACTATTCGTCCGTACAACATGGGTATTACCCTGCTGGACGTCAACTTCCAGGCCGCACGTCCGCCGGAAGCGGTGCAGGCCGCGTTTGACGATGCCATTGCCGCCCGTGAGAACGAGCAGCAGTCGATTCGTGAAGCCGAAGCTTACGCCAACGAAGTTCAGCCGCGTGCGAACGGCCAGGCGCAGCGTATCCTTGAGGAAGCGCGTGCCTACCGCACCCAGACTATTCTGGAAGCGCAGGGTGAAGTGGCGCGCTTTGCCAAGATCCTGCCGGAGTATAAGGCTGCCCCGGAAATTACCCGCGAGCGTCTCTATATCGAAACCATGGAGAAAGTGCTGAGCCACACCCGCAAGGTGCTGGTTAACGATAAAGGCGGCAACCTGATGGTTCTGCCGCTGGATCAGATGCTGAAAGGCGGCGCGCCTGTGGCCAAGAGCGATACCAGCGGGGCGAATAACCTGCTGCGCCTGCCACCTGCGTCAAACACCAGCAACAGCACCAGTAACGCACCGTCTGCTGGCCAGGGTGACATCATGGACCAACGCCGTGCTAACGCACAGCGTAACGACTACCAGCGTCAGGGGGAATAACGATGCGTAAGTCTGTAATTGCGATAATTATCATCGTGCTGGTAGTGCTCTACACCTCAATCTTTGTGGTGAAAGAGGGCGAGCGCGGTATCACGCTGCGCTTCGGTAAAGTGCTGCGTGACGATGAAAACAAACCACTGGTCTTTACGCCGGGCCTGCACTTTAAGCTGCCGTTTATTGAGACCGTGAAAACGCTGGATGCGCGTATCCAGACCATGGACAACCAGGCCGATCGCTTTGTAACCAAAGAGAAGAAGGACCTGATCGTTGACTCCTATATCAAGTGGCGCATCAGCGACTTCAGCCGCTACTACCTGGCAACCGGCGGCGGTGACGTCTCCCAGGCCGAAGTGCTGCTGAAACGTAAGTTCTCTGACCGTCTGCGTTCAGAGATCGGCCGTCTCGACGTTAAGGACATCGTGACCGACTCCCGTGGTCGTCTGACCCTGGAAGTGCGCGACGCGCTGAACTCTGGCTCTGCCGGCACGGAAGATGAAGTGGCAACGCCTGCGGCGGATGACGAAATTGCTAAAGCAGCCAAACGTATTACGGCGGAAACGAACGGCAAGGTGCCGGTCGTGAACCCGAACAGTATGGCCGCGCTGGGTATCGAAGTGGTGGATGTGCGTATCAAGCAGATCAACCTGCCGAGCGAAGTCTCTGAGGCGATCTACAACCGTATGCGCGCCGAGCGTGAAGCGGTTGCTCGTCGCCACCGTTCACAGGGCCAGGAAGCAGCAGAAAAACTGCGCGCAACGTCGGATTACGAAGTAACCAAGACGCTGGCGGAAGCCGAGCGTGAAGGACGTATCCTGCGCGGTGAAGGCGATGCCGAAGCGGCTAAGCTGTTTGCCGACGCGTTCAGCCAGGATCCGGACTTCTATGCCTTTATCCGTAGCCTGCGCGCCTATGAGAGCAGCTTCCAGAGCAATCAGGACGTGATGGTGCTCAGCCCGGACAGCGACTTCTTCCGCTACATGAAGACGCCGGGAACGGTTACTCGCTAAGTCCGCAGTCGTCACTACGCTAATCAAACCACCGTCATCCTCAGGAGACGGTGGTTTTCTTTTGAAGGAAGCATAATGAACTCCACCATTTGGTTGGCGCTAGCCTTAGTTTTGGTGCTGGAAGGGCTGGGTCCGATGCTCTATCCGCGTCTGTGGCGACGCATGATCGCCTCCCTCGCGCTGCTGCCGGATACTATTTTACGCCGTTTTGGCGGGGGATTAGTGGTTGCCGGAGTCGTGATCTACTATATGTTGAGGAAAACGATTGGCTAGAGAAATAGCACGCAGATTGGCCGAAATTTGCCGACAAAAAGTGCTGATTATCAGAAAAAGCGATGGTAGAATCCTTTTTTAAGCAAACGGTGATTTTGAAAAATGGGTAACAACGTCGTCGTACTGGGCACCCAATGGGGTGACGAAGGCAAAGGTAAGATCGTCGATCTCCTTACTGAACGTGCTAAGTATGTGGTTCGCTATCAGGGCGGTCACAATGCAGGCCACACTCTCGTAATCAACGGTGAAAAAACCGTCCTCCATCTTATTCCATCAGGCATTCTGCGTGACAATGTGACCAGCATCATCGGTAACGGTGTGGTGCTCTCTCCTGCTGCGCTGATGAAAGAGATGAAAGGCCTGGAAGAGCGTGGTATTCCGGTACGCGAACGTCTGCTGCTCTCCGAAGCTTGCCCGCTGATCCTCGACTATCACGTTGCGCTGGACGTGGCGCGTGAAAAGGCGCGCGGCGCGAAAGCGATCGGCACCACCGGTCGTGGTATCGGCCCGGCTTACGAAGATAAAGTGGCCCGTCGCGGCCTGCGCGTTGGCGATCTGTTCGATAAAGAGACCTTTGCTACCAAGCTGAAAGAGGTGATGGAATATCACAACTTCCAGCTGGTGAACTTCTACAAAGCCGACGCCGTTGACTACCAGAAAGTGCTGGACGATGTGATGGCAATTGCCGACATCCTGACCGGCATGGTGGTGGACGTCTCCGATCTGCTGGACCAGGCGCGCAAGCGTGGCGATTTCGTCATGTTTGAAGGTGCGCAGGGTACGCTGCTGGATATCGACCACGGTACCTATCCGTACGTGACCTCCTCCAACACCACCGCCGGTGGCGTGGCGACCGGCTCCGGCCTGGGTCCGCGCTACGTGGACTACGTGCTGGGGATCATCAAAGCCTACTCTACCCGCGTAGGTGCTGGTCCGTTCCCGACCGAACTGTTCGACGACATCGGCGAGTTCCTCTGCAAGCAGGGTAACGAGTTTGGTGCAACCACCGGTCGCCGCCGTCGTACCGGCTGGCTGGATATCGTTGCGATTCGTCGTGCAGTGCAGATCAACTCCCTGTCCGGCTTCTGCCTGACCAAGCTAGACGTGCTGGACGGCCTGAAAGAGGTGAAAATCTGCGTAGCTTACCGTCTGCCGGACGGCCGCGAAGTGACTACCACGCCGCTGGCCGCTGACGACTGGGAAGGTATCGAGCCGATCTACGAAACCATGCCGGGCTGGTCTGAAACCACCTTCGGCGTGAAAGCGCGCAGCGGCCTGCCGCAGGCGGCGCTGGACTACATCAAGCGCATTGAAGAGCTGACCGAAGTGCCGATCGATATTATCTCTACCGGTCCTGACCGTTCTGAGACGATGATCCTGCGCGATCCGTTTGACGCGTAATGTGATGTGACTTTGCCCGGCGGCGCTCTGCTAGCCGGGCCTACGTGCCCTCTTTTGCCTCCTCTGTTCAAATAAATTAGCTGCCTACCTTCATCGCGAGTTATTTAAGGTATAGTTAGTGTCATTGCGGCTATCCCGCGTTTTTCCCTTTATCCTGAGGTTGATGTGCAGTTAACGAGTTTCACCGATTACGGATTGCGTGCCCTGATCTATATGGCGTCGCTACCGGAAGGGCGAATGACCAATATCTCTGAAGTGACAGCAGTGTACGGGGTCTCCCGCAACCACATGGTCAAAATAATCAACCAGCTCAGCCGGGCAGGCTACGTCGCGGCGGTCAGAGGGAAAAACGGCGGCATTCGTCTGGGCAGACCGGCCAATACCATCCGCATTGGTGACGTTGTGCGCGAGCTGGAACCGCTTGCGCTGGTGAACTGCAGCAGCGCATTTTGCCACATTACCCCTGCCTGCCGTCTGAAGCAGGCACTCTCTAAGGCCGTGGACAGTTTTCTGATGGAACTTGATCGCTACACGCTGGCCGATTTGGTTGAAGAGAATCAACCGCTGTATAAATTATTACTGGTGGAGTAAGAGAACGCTCTGCCAGAGCTGACAACGGAGGAACCGCTATGTCACATGATCCTTTCCAGGAGCGCGAAGCTGAGAAGTACGCGAACCCTATTCCCAGCCGCGAGTTCATTCTCGATCACTTATCAAAACGCGAAAAACCGGCTAACCGCGAAGAACTGGCGCAGGAACTCAATATTGAAGGCGAAGAGCAGCTGGAAGGGCTGCGCCGCCGCCTGCGCGCCATGGAGCGTGACGGGCAGCTGGTCTTCACCCGCCGCCAGTGCTACGCCCTACCGGAACGTCTCGACCTGCTTAAGGGGATAGTCATTGGCCACCGCGACGGCTACGGCTTCCTGCGCGTCGAAGGCCGCAAAGACGACCTCTACCTCTCCAGCGAGCAGATGAAAACCTGCATCCACGGCGACCAGGTGCTGGCCCAGCCGCTCGGCTCCGATCGTAAAGGACGTCGTGAAGCGCGCATCGTGCGCGTGCTGGTGCCAAAAACCGGCCAGATCGTTGGCCGCTACTTTACCGACGCAGGCGTGGGCTTTGTGGTGCCGGACGACAGCCGCATGAGCTTCGATATCCTTATTCCGCCGGAAGAGATAATGGGCGCGCGGATGGGCTTCGTGGTAGTCGTCGAACTTACCCAGCGCCCGACGCGACGCACCAAAGCCATCGGTAAGATCGTTGAGGTACTCGGCGATAACATGGGTACCGGCATGGCGGTCGACATGGCCCTGCGCACCCATGAGATCCCCTACGTCTGGCCGCCTGCCGTTGAGCAGGAAGTTAGCGGCCTGAAGGAGGAGGTCCCGGAGGAGGCGAAAGCCGGACGCGTTGATCTGCGTAACCTGCCGCTGGTCACCATTGATGGCGAAGACGCCCGTGACTTTGATGACGCGGTCTACTGCGAGAAAAAACGCGGCGGCGGCTGGCGTCTGTGGGTAGCCATTGCTGACGTAAGCTACTATGTTCGCCCAGGCACCGCCCTGGATGACGAAGCGCGCAGCCGGGGTACCTCGGTCTACTTCCCGTCGCAGGTCGTACCGATGCTGCCGGAAGTACTCTCTAACGGCCTCTGCTCCCTCAACCCGCAGGTTGACCGCCTCTGTATGGTCTGTGAGATGACTATCTCGGCGAAAGGGCGCTTAACCGGCTACAAATTCTACGAAGCGGTGATGAGCTCCCATGCACGCCTGACCTATACCAAGGTGTGGCACATGCTGGAGGGTGACCAGGAGCTGCGTGAGCAGTACGCACCGCTGGTGAAGCACATTGAAGAGCTGCATACCCTCTATAAAACGCTGAACCAGGCGCGGGAAGAGCGCGGCGGTATCTCCTTTGAGAGCGAAGAGGCGAAGTTTATCTTCAACGCCGAGCGCCGTATCGAGCGCATCGAGCTGACCGAGCGTAACGACGCCCACAAGCTGATTGAAGAGTGCATGATCCTCGCCAACATCTCTGCCGCCCGCTTTGTCGAGAAGGCAGAAGAACCTGCGCTGTTCCGTATTCACGACCGCCCGACCACCGAAGCCATTACCTCGTTCCGCTCGGTGCTGGCCGAGCTGGGTCTGGAGCTGCCAGGCGGCAACAAGCCGGAGCCGCGGGACTACGCCGCGCTGCTGGAGTCCATCGCCGATCGTCCCGACCATGAGATGTTGCAGACCATGCTGCTGCGCTCCATGAAGCAGGCGATCTACGATCCAGAGAACCGGGGCCACTTTGGTCTTGCGCTACAGTCGTACGCCCACTTTACCTCGCCGATCCGTCGCTACCCGGATCTCTCCCTGCACCGCGCCATCAAGTACCTGGTTGCGAAAGAGCAGGGGCTTAAGGGTAACAGCACGCCGTCAGGCGGCTACCACTATCCGATGGAAGCGGTCCTGCAGCTGGGCCAGCACTGTTCGATGGCTGAACGCCGCGCCGACGAAGCGACCCGCGACGTTGCCGACTGGCTGAAGTGCGACTTTATGCAGGATCACGTGGGCAGCAACTTCCAGGGCGTGATCGCCAGCGTCACCGGCTTTGGCTTCTTTGTGCGCCTTAACGAGCTGTTTATTGACGGCCTGGTACATGTCTCCTCGCTGGATAATGACTACTATCGTTTCGATCAGATCGGTCAGCGCCTGATTGGCGAATCCAGCGGCCAGACCTACCGGCTGGGCGATCGCGTCGAAGTACGCGTCGAAGCGGTAAACATGGACGATCGCAAAATCGACTTTGCCCTGATCTCCAGCGAGCGCGCCCCGCGTAACGTCGGCAAGACCGAACGCGAACGTGCTAAAAAAGGTGCTGCGGGTAAACCCAGCGGCCGCCGTCGCCAGGTCGGTAAAAAAGGTAACTTTGAGCCGGACAGCGAGTTCCGCCGTGAAAAAGGCAAAGGCAAAAGAAAAGGCACCGACGGCGCACAGCCGAAGGTGAAGAAAGAGAAAGCCCCGTCGGCAAAAGCCCCGTCGGCGAAAACGCAAAAAATAGCCGCCGCGACAAAAGCAAAACGCGCGGCAAAAAAGAAAACCGCTGAGTAAGATTATTAATCCCCTTTATTCGTAAAGGGGGTTTTTTTATTTCTACCGTTAGCTAATTTCCGGCAATCGATATTTTTTATTTGTTCTTAGCCCCCAAGCCCGCCTGTGTATAGTAGCTGCATAATTGTTAAATATCTGATGCGTTAATTCGCAAGGAGCTATTATGCATCTGGCACGTTTCCCACGACTTTCACTGGGCCATTTTCCGACCCCGCTTGAACCTTTAGAAAATCTCTCAGCCTTGCTGGGCGGGCCGAAAATATGGATTAAGCGCGACGATGCAACCGGCCTTGCTACCGGCGGAAATAAGACCCGTAAGCTTGAATTCCTGCTGGCCGACGCGCAGCAGCAGGGCGCTGACGTGATTATTACCCAGGGCGCTACCCAGTCCAACCACGTGCGGCAGACCATCGCCGGCGCGGCGAAGCTCGGCCTGCCAGCCAAAGTGCTGCTGGAGAAGCGGGTCACCGACTTTGGCGAAGATTATCAGCGCTCCGGCAACGTGTTGTTGGATGAGCTGCTCGGCGGCGAAATCGTCGCTCATCTGCCGGGCGGTACCGACATGCAGCAGGCCATGGATATCTACGCCAGCGAGCTGCGCGAGAAGGGCCACCGCCCCTACGTTATCCCTGGCGGCGGCTCTAACCCCATCGGCGCGCTGGGCTACGTTGCCTGCGCCGAGGAGCTTCTCTACCAGTCTTCCCAGCTGCGCCTGCGTATCGATCACGTTGTCCACGCTACCGGCAGCACCGGCACTCAGGCCGGGCTGGTCGCGGGCTTCCACGCCACCCACAGCCACGTTCCGGTCCTCGGCATCAGCGTGCGTGCGCCGAAGGCGAAGCAGGAGGAGAACGTCTGGAATCTGGCCTCCCGCACCCTTGAGCTGCTGGATGTGCCGGGCGAGCTGCCGCGTGACGCCGTGGTGGCTAACAGCGACTACGTCGGCGAAGGCTACGGCCTGCCGACCGAAGGGATGCTGGAGGCGCTGCGCCTGCTGGCGCGTCACGAGGGTATCCTGCTGGATCCGGTCTACTCCGGCAAAGGCTTTGCCGGGCTGGTGGATCTGATCCGCAAAGGTCACTTCCGCAAGGATGAGAACGTGGTGTTCATCCACACCGGCGGCTCTGCCGGGCTGTTTGGCTATCGCCAGGTGCTGGAAAAATGAAACCGTTTTTGTTAGGCGTTCTCGGCGGCATGGGGCCGCTGGCGACGGTCGACTTTATGGCGAAGCTGCTGGCAGCGACGCCTGCGACCAGCGATCAGCAGCAGATCCCGGTCGTTGCCTGGAACGTTCCGCAGATTGCCGATCGGCAGAAGGCGCTGGCCGGGCTTGGCCCGTCGCCGCTGCCGCAGCTGCTGAACGGGATCGAAAAACTTAACGCCGCCGGGGCGAGCCATATTGCGATCCCCTGCAATACTGCTCATCACTGGTATGACGCCCTGAGCAAAGCCAGCGATGCGCCGATCCTGCATATCGTTGAGGCAACCCTCGGACGTATCGCTGAGCGTGCGCCGACGCGCGTCGGGGTCATCGCGACCCACGGCACGCTGGCGGCGGGCTGGTTCCAACAGGGGCTGGAGCGCCTTAACGTTACCCCGGTGCTGCCTGGCGAGCAGGAGCTGGAGAGCTGGTTTGTTCCCGGCTGCTACGCGGTCAAGCGCGGTGCGCTGCGCGAGGGTGGCGAGCTGCTCTCTCTTCAGGCCCAGGCGCTGGTTGAGCGGGGCGCAGAAACGCTCATTCTTGCCTGCACTGAAGTGCCGGTGGCGCTGGACGCCATCGACTCCCCCTTTCTTGATCACGCCATCGATCCTGCCCAGGCGCTGGCGGAGCGATGTTCGGCCCTCTGGCAGGAATATCGTTAATCTCTTCACTCTCTAACAGGATAAATAAAATGAAAAAAAGTCTCTGCATATTACTGGCAGCGGGTAGCTTGTGGACAAATATGACCTGGGCCGCCTCACCGGAAGAGGTGCGTGTCGCCTATAGCGGCGGTTCGCAGGTATTAATGCTGGCGAAAGCCGACGGCTCGCTGGATAAAGCGTTAAACAGCAAAGTGAAATGGGTGCAATTTGCTTCCGGCGCGGATGCGCTGAGCTATTTCGCCAGCAACGCCATCGATATTGCTAATTTCGGATCCAGCCCGGCTACCGCGGGCGTGGTGCGTAAATTACCCGTAGAGATTATTGGCGTCTCCGGGGTGATTGCCAGCTACGAGCGCTTAATTGGCAAAGATGGCATTACTAACATTAAGGACATCGAAGGGAAACGCGTGGCCTATCCGCCAAACTCTACCGCGCAATACGCGCTGGAGGCGGCAATTAGCGTCAATAAGCTCGACCGCAGCAAAATTACCCTGCTGCCGCTGCGCCCGGCTGAGATGGTCGCCGCATGGAAGCGGGGCGATATAGACGCAGGCTACGTCTGGGCCCCGTTTGCCCAGGAGCTGGAGTCCTCCGGCGGTCATCAGGTCTTTGCCACCAAAGATCTGCAGAAAGATGGCTACCTGATCTACAACAACTACGTGGTGCGTAAAGCCTTCGCTGAGCAGTATCCGGAAACCGTCAGCGCCTTCCTGCGCGTGCATCAGGAGAAGGTCAACGAGTTCAAGAAGGATCCTGAGCGTGCGGCAGCCATCGTGGCAAAAGAGGTGGGTGCCCCGGTGACTACCGCAGCTAACACCCTCGGCGGCCTGGAGTACCCCACCCTGGCCGAGCAGGGCACGGCAGCCTGGCTGGGCAACGGCACCCAGACCACCGACAGCGGGATCGGCAAGGCGCTGAGCAAAACCTCCAGCTTCCTCGCCGGCATTGGCGAGATCCGCAAGCGTGACATCCCAGCCAGTTGGGATGCCGCGATCAACTCCGAATACATTCGTAAAGCGGCGGTAGCAGCGCAATGAGATTGAGTCAGCACATCGCCATCAGCGTTGCATCGGTGGCGATCTTTTTTGCAATTTGGCAGGTGGCGGCCACCCGGCAGTGGGTGGATCCGCTTCTGCTGCCGTCGTTAACCGATATCGGTTTAACCACGGAAGAGCTGCTGGCGGACGGTTACCGTCAGGTGCCGCTCTGGGAGCATGTGATGGTGAGCCTGGCCAGGGCGCTGAGCGCCTTCGCCGTGGCGATTGTGATTGGCATCCCGCTCGGGCTGCTGATGGGCCTCTCCAACGGTCTGTCGGCAGTGCTAAACCCCTTCGTCCAGTTTCTGCGCCCGCTGCCGAAGATTGCCCTGATCCCGCTGGCGGTGGTGTGGCTTGGCATCGGCGAAGCCTCAAAGTTCTTCCTGATCTTCATCGCCACCTTCCTGAGCGTGGTGGTGGGGGCCAGCGCGGCGGTTGAGCGCATCGGCCGGTCACGCATCCGCGTCGCCCAGACGCTGGGCGCGACGAAAGGGCAGATTTTTCTGCGCGTGGTGCTGCCGGACGCACTACCGGAGCTGTTTACCACCGTCAGGCTATCGATTGGCATCGGCTGGACCTCGCTTATCGCGGCGGAGATGGTAGCCGCCAGCTCGGGCCTCGGCTGGATGGTGATCAACGCCAGCTCCTACCTGCGCACCGATATTGTGATGCTGGGCATTCTGTTGCTCGGCGGGATTGGCTATCTGCTGGATCTTCTTCTTTTGGGCCTGCAACGCCTGTTTGTGCCCTGGGCGGGGAAAGAATAATGGCTGTACAGATTGCGCTGGAGAATGTCTCTCTCCAGTTTGCGGCAAAACCGCACCCTTTTACCGTTCTTGAGGATATCTCCCTCTCCTTGCAAAAGGGGGAGTTTGTGGTGCTGCTGGGGCCGTCGGGCTGCGGCAAATCCACCATCCTCAACCTGGTGGCAGGCTTTAACCAGCCCGACAGCGGGCGTGTGCTGTGCGGCGGAGAACCGGTGCGCCAGCCCGGCCCGTCGCGGGGAATGATCTTCCAGCAGCCGAACCTGTTTCCGTGGCTGTCGGTGCTGGATAACGTCACCTTTGGTCCGCGTCTTGGCAAGCATAACCGCGACGAGGTCAACGCGCAGGCGCGGGAGTGGCTGGCTCGCGTTGGGCTGAGGGGGTTCGAGAACCATGCCCCCTGGCAGCTCTCCGGCGGTATGAAGCAGCGCGTGGCGCTGGCTCGCGCCTGGCTGCCTGGTCCCGAGGTGCTGCTGCTTGACGAGCCGTTTGGTGCGCTTGATGCCCAGACGCGCCTGATGATGCAGGAGCTGCTGCGCAACGCCTGGCTGGCAACGGAGACCACGCTGCTCTTCGTCACCCATGACGTGGAGGAGGCGCTGTTCCTCGCCGATCGCATCCTGATCATGTCGGCAAAACCGGGAAAAATCGTCGAAGAGGTGACCCTGCCGTTTGGCCGTGAACGCGATATCGAAAATCTGGCGGCGCATCCGCTGTACGGCGAGATTAAACAGCACGTTCTGCACCGCGTCCGCCAGGAGGCAAAGCGCCATTTTTAGTTAATCCGTGGTTCCCGGTGTCGGGAATGAATCGACTGTCATCAACACAAGGTGGAAGCAATGAGCATTAGCGAATTAAAAACCCGGCTGGAACAGAGTATTCACCAACACCGCGACGAATATATTGCGATCTCGAAAGATATTCATGCGCACCCGGAGACCGGGAACAACGAGTACTATGCCAACGGTCTGCTGACGGCGCTGCTGGCGAAAAATGGCTTCGAGGTCACCTCGAACGTGGCCGGACATGAAACGGCATTCTATGCGGTGAAAGAGAGTGGCAAACCGGGCCCGACCATCGCCTACCTGGCGGAGTACGATGCCCTGATCGATATCGGTCACGCCTGCGGGCATAACATTATTGGCGTGACCAGTATCGCCGCGGCGATCGCCCTGAGCGAGACCCTCGACCAGACCGGCGGCAAGGTGGTGGTGCTGGGCACCCCTGCGGAAGAGGGCGGCCTGCGCGGCAAGGGCGGGCCAAACGGCAACGTCAAAGCCCGCTTCGTTGAGCACGGTTTTCTGAAGGATGTTGATGCAGCGATGATGGTCCACCCCGGCGGCAAAACGCAGCTAACTGGGCCATTTTTAGCTAACAACCACCTCTATTTCCACTTCTACGGCAAGCCCTCCCATGCGGGCAGCTCGCCGCACAAAGGGGTTAACGCCCTGGATGCGCTGGTGCTGCTCTATAACGGCATTAGCGTGCTGCGCCAGCAGCTGCCTGACGGCGTGCGCGTGCACGGCATCATCACCAACGGCGGTCAGGCCCCGAACGTGATCCCGGAGTACGCCTCCGCGCACTACTACATCCGGGCTGAAACCCGCGAGGCGGTGGAAGCCCTGGAGCCGCGTCTCCGCGCCATTGCCGAGGGCGTTGCCATCGCCACCGGTACCACGGTCAGAATCGAGCACCAGGTTGGCCCCCGCGACTTTAATATTAACCACACGCTGAACAACCTCTTCCTCGAAGAGTTTACCGCTGTAGGTGAGCAGGTCGATCTGCGCCAGAAAGAGGGCAAAGGCTCTACCGACGTAGGCGATATCAGCCATGCCGTGCCTACCGCGCATCCGTCGATCAAGATTGGTCCCGACGATCTGATCGGTCACACCGTCGCCTTCCGCGAAGCCGCTAACTCCGAGCAGGGCTACGATGCGCTGGTCACCGGGGCAGTGGTGCTGGCTAACGCGGGCCTGCGCCTGCTGACTGAGCCGACGCTATTGCAGGCGGCGAAAGACGAATTTGCCGGGCGTAAATCCACCCCATACGCTGACAGAACGTTGACCGGAGCCGCTGCTGAATGAAAAACGTGTTCTCTGCCGCCGCACTGTTGCTGGCGGCCTCTTTACCCTGGGAAAGCGCGCTGGCTGAAGCCGTAAACCGCAACGCCACGCTGAACATCGCCTATGGCAACCGGCCCGGTACGCTGGATCCTTACTTAACCACCAACAACGCCACTTCGGACGTGGATCGCCACATCTTTGAAGAGCTGTTCACCATCAACGATAAGTTTGAGCCGGTGCCGGATTTGGTGGCGTCGTACACCCTGAGCGACGATCGTAAAACCTATACCTTTGTGCTGCGCGACGGCGTCCGCTTCCATGACGGGCAGCCGCTGACGGCAGACGACGTGGTTGCCTCAATGAGCCGCTGGCTGGCGGTCTCCACCCAGGGAAAAGCTAACCTCCCCGGCGCGGTCTTCAGCAAGGTCGACGATAAGACCGTGCACCTCGTCCTTCCTGAGCCGTCGCTAATTACGCTTAACGTGCTGGCCGATGTGAAGAACATTGCGGCGATCATGCCTAAACGTCTTATTGATGAGGCGAACAGCAGTAAAAAGCCGGTCAGCGAACTGATCGGTACCGGTCCCTATAAGCTGGCGGAGTTTAAGCAGGGCGAGTATCTGCACCTGACCCGCTACGATGGCTATAGCGCCCGCAGTGAGCCGGCCAGCGGTCTCTCCGGCCAGAAGCAGGCCAACGTGAAGGATATCTGGTTCCGCTACATTACCGATGAGTCAACCCGGCTGGCGGGGGCGATGACCGGCGAGTACGACCTCGTCTTTAACCTGCCGAAGGACAATATCGACGCCCTGAGCAGCGCCCCGGACCTCTCCCTGGCTCAGCCCGAGAGCGGCGGATCGCTGATTACCTATCTCTTCAACAAGCAGCAGGGACCCTTTGCCAACGTTAAGCTGCGCCAGGCGTTTAACCTTGCTCTCGACGTCCATCAGACGCTGCTGGCAGGCTACAGCGATCCGCGCTTCTTTAAAGAGGATCCCTCTCTGGGCTTCCCTAACCAGGTCGACTGGTACAGCGACGCGGGCAAGCCGTTCTGGAATCAGCATAAGCTCGACGAGGCCCGCCAGCTGGTAAAGGCGTCCGGCTATAACGGCGAAGAGGTGGTGATCATCGCCACCAAAGAGTATGCCGAGCTCTATAACCTGGCGATTGTCGCCCAGCAGGTACTCAAGCAGATCGGCGTCAAGTCGCGCCTCGACGTCTACGACTGGCCGACCGTATTGCAGCGCCGCCAGGATCCGAAAAACTTCGATCTCTGCGCGCTGGAGTTCTCGATGCGACAGGTACTGCACCAGTATCCATTCCTCGACTCGCGGGCCAAATTCCCAGGGCTGAGCAACAGCCCGGAGATTGACGGCGTGCTGGATGCGATCAAGCAGGCTCCGTCGCTAAAAGAGGCGAAGCCGCTGGTGGACAAGCTCCACGTGCTGACCTGGCAGTATCTGCCGGTGATTGTGCTCGGCCATACCACGCCGGAGCCGGTTGCTATTAAGAAAAACGTTAAGGGGTACCACGACCTGATTGGTCCGGTGCTGTGGAACGTCACCGTCAGCCAGCCCTGAGTGGAGTAACAGCCGATGAAGTGGTTTCTGTTTCACCGGATCATGGCGCTGCTGCCGGTGCTGTTCGTCGTCTCGCTGGTGGTGTTCTGCCTGGTGCACCTTGCGCCGGGCGATCCGGTGATGGTGATCCTTGGCAACGACGCCAGCCCGCAGGATATCGCTGCCCTGCGTCAGCAGATGGGTCTCGACAGGCCGCTGCTGGTGCAGTTTGTCAGCTGGTTCAGCGCAGTGCTCTCCGGCGATCTGGGCCACTCGCTGTTCCTCAACGCCAGCGTTAGCGAACTGTTTTTGCAGCATCTGGCCCCGACGCTGGCGCTGGCTCTCTATGCCCAGGTGATTGCGCTGGTGCTCGGCCTAGCGAGCGGGGTGATTAGCGCCTGGCAGCACGGACGCGTTGCCGATCGGGCGATCCGCGCCCTCGCGACCTTTGGCATGTCGGTGCCGGGCTTTCTGCTCGGTCTGTTTCTGATCTTCTTTTTCGCCGTCCAGCTGCGCTGGTTCCCGGTAGTGGGCTACCGCTCTACTAATGACGACTGGCTGCAAAACGTCTGGTATCTGACGTTGCCCGCCATCGCGCTGGGGTTTCGCATTGCGGCGCTGATCTCCCGCATGACCCGCGCCGTGATGCTCGATGTGTTGCAGGAGAACTTCATCAACACCGCCCGGGCGAAAGGGGTGCCGGAGCGAACGGTGCTGTTGCGCCATACCCTGAAGAATGCCCTGATCCCGGTGCTGACCATCTGCGGGGAGTCCTTCGCCTCGCTGGTGACCGGCACCATCGTGATTGAGAGCGTGTTTGGTATTCCTGGCGTCGGCTCGCTGATCGTCGATTCTATTGAGCGGCGTGACTTCACCGTGATCCAGGGCGTCGTACTGCTGATCACCGTCTGCTACGTGCTGATTAACCTGGCGGTGGACGTGCTGAGCTATGTGGTCGATCCGCGCCTGTCCGTTGAGGGAGGGGAAGGGGCATGAAAAATCGTAAGCTGCTGCTGTGGTGCGGCGTGCTGGCCGCCATTGTGCTGCTCTCGTTCTGCGGCAGCCTGTTTAGCCCGTGGGATGCCTACAGCATCGATCCGCTGAGCCGTCTGAAAGCGCCCAGCGCTGCGCACTGGTTCGGCACGGATAACTTTGGCCGCGATCTTTTTGTGCGCGTGGCGCTGGCGGTGCGCGTCTCGTTGAGCGTCGGCGCGGCGGTGGCGCTGATTGCCGGGGCTGTCGGCATGGTCATTGGTCTGCTGTGCGCCTGGTATCGGCCGCTGGACCGCATCCTGATGCGCGTCTGCGACG
This sequence comes from Pseudescherichia sp., assembly GCF_031998825.1. Taxonomy (GTDB): domain Bacteria; phylum Pseudomonadota; class Gammaproteobacteria; order Enterobacterales; family Enterobacteriaceae; genus Pseudescherichia. Next base: position 90,755 of record NZ_DAMACX010000009.1, on the reverse strand, counting down.
GCCTGTTTGCTTTTCCGTCGCTGCTGCTGGCAATTGCCATCGTCGGCGTGCTCGGCCCCAACGTGGCGAACGTGGTGCTGGCCCTGTCGCTGGTCTACGTTCCGTCCATTGCCCGGGTGATCCGCGGCGCAGCGATGGTGGTAAAAGAGAAAAACTTTATTGAAGCGCTGCGCGCCCAGGGGGCAACTTCCGGGCGCATCGTCTGGCTGCATCTGCTGCCCAACGTCATCTCCCCGCTGATTGTGCAGGTGACGTGGGTCTTTTCGGTAGCCATCCTGACCGAGGCGGCGCTGAGCTTTCTCGGATCCGGCGTGCCTGCGCCGACGCCAAGCCTCGGCAACCTGCTGCTGGAGGGCAAAGCGGTGATCTTTACCGCGTGGTGGATGACCTTCTTCCCCGGCATCGCCATCGTGCTGCTGATTCTGGCCCTCAATATTGTGGGTGACGATCTGCGCGACAGCGCCGAGCCGGGCCTCAGACCGCTGCCTGGGCGCGTGCTGCGCCTGCTGAAAAAGGGAGAACAGCATGGTTAATCCCCCGCCGCTGCTTGACGTTAATAATCTGCGGGTCAACTTTGCCACGCCGCAGGGGGTGGTCTCTCCGGTGCGCGGCGTCTCCTTTAGCCTTCATCAACAGGAGACGCTCGGCATCATCGGTGAATCCGGCTGCGGTAAAAGCGTGACTGCCCAGGCGCTGATGGGCCTGCTCTCCCCGCGCACCAGCCGCACCGACGGCGAGGTAACCCTCAACGGCACGCGGCTGGACACCCTCTCAGCGAGGGCGAAACGCCAGCGCTGCGGCCGCGACATGGCGATGATCTTTCAGGATCCGCTCTCCAGCCTGAACCCGGTTTTTACCATTGGTTTTCAGATCGACGAAAGCCTGAAGCTGCATACCTCGCTGGATCGTTCCGCACGGCGGGAGAAGATCCTTAGCCTGCTGGCCCAGGCGGGGATCGCCGATCCGGCGCGCTGCGCGAACGCCTATCCCCATGAGCTATCCGGCGGCATGCGCCAGCGGGTGATGATCGCCATCGCCATCGCCAGCGCCCCCTTGCTGCTGATTGCCGATGAGCCGACTACTGCCCTCGACGCCACGATCCAGGCGCAAATTCTGCGCCTGCTGGAGGCGATCAAGCAGCAGTCTGCGATGGGCATCGTGATTATCACCCACGATCTTAGCGTCGTGGCGCAGCTGTGCCAGCGGGTGGTGGTGCTCTATGCCGGGCAGGTGGTAGAGGAGTGCGACGTCAGCACGCTATTCCACCGCCCGCGTCACCCCTATACCCAGGCGCTGCTGGCCGCGCGGCCGTCGCAGGATCGCGTCCCGAAAACCCGGCTGGCGGAGATCCACGGCAGCGTGCCGCCCCTTAACGCTCTGCCGCCAGGCTGCACCTTTGCCGATCGCTGCCCGCTGGCGACGGAGACCTGCCGCAGCCAGCCGCCCGCGCTGCGTGCTATCGACAGCCGAACGCATCAGGTGCGCTGCTGGCGGGCAGAAGAGACCGGAGTCAATGTATGAGCCAACCCCTGTTAACCGTAGAGCATCTGTCGAAAACCTTTTCCCGCCGCGGGCATAGGGTCCAGGCGGTGCAGGACGTAAGCTTTACCCTCAACGCCGGGGAGACCTATGCCCTGGTGGGGGAGTCCGGCAGCGGTAAGAGCACCACCGGACGCTCGATTCTGGGACTTACGCCTGCCTCGGGCGGACGCGTGGAGTTTGCCGGGCATTCGCTGCTCGATCTTAATCCCCGCCAGTGGCGGGAGATGCGCAGGTCGATCCAGATGATTTTTCAGGATCCGCTCTCGACGCTCGATCCCAAGCGCACGGTGGGCTACTCCATCGAGGAGCCGCTGATCATTCACGGAGAGAAGGATGCGGCGCTGCGCAAAAAGGCGGTCGCCACTATGCTGGCGCAGGTGGGACTGAGGGCGCACGACGCCGGGCGCTATCCCCATGAGTTTTCTGGCGGCCAGCGCCAGCGCATCGGCATTGCCCGGGCGCTGATCCTGCGGCCAAAGCTGATTATCTGCGACGAGCCGGTATCGGCTCTGGATGTCTCTATTCAATCGCAGATCCTTAACCTGCTGATGGATCTGCAACGCGAGTATGGCCTGGCCTATCTGTTTATCTCCCACGATCTTAACGTCGTGCGCCACATCGCCGATCGGGTGGGGGTGATGTATCAGGGACGCATCGTGGAGGAGGGACCCTGCCTGGATCTCTTTGCTCGTCCGCGGCACGAGTATACCCGCTACCTGCTGGACGCCATTCTGCCCGCCCATCCGCCGGAAAAGCGTGCGCTGGTAACGGCGAGGACGTAACGGGAAGGGACGCTGGGGGGCGTCGTGGGTTATAATGGGGCGGACAGACCCTTTTAACCTCGATCGAGTACCCTTCATGAGTGAAATGATTTATGGCATCCACGCGGTGCAGGCACTGCTGGAACGCGCCCCGGAGCGCTTTCAGGACGTTTATATTCTGAAAGGACGTGAAGATAAACGTCTGATGCCGCTGATCCATGCCCTGGAAGCCCAGGGCGTGACTATCCAGGTGGCGAGCCGCCAGTTTATGGATGAAAAAAGCGAAGGCGCGGTGCACCAGGGGATCATTGCACGGGTGAAGCCAGGGCGTCAGTATCAGGAGAACGATCTGCCGGATCTGATCGCCAGCCTCGATCGCCCCTTCTTCCTGATCCTTGACGGCGTGACCGATCCGCATAACCTCGGGGCCTGCCTGCGCAGCGCCGACGCTGCTGGTGTCCATGCGGTGATCGTTCCGAAAGACCGCTCGGCCCAGCTGAACGCCACCGCGAAAAAAGTGGCCAGCGGCGCAGCAGAGAACGTGCCGCTGATCCGCGTGACCAACCTGGCGCGTACCATGCGTCTGTTACAGGAAGAGAACATCTGGATCGTCGGCACGGCGGGCGAAGCGGATCACACCCTGTTCCAGAGCAAAATGACCGGCCCGATGGCGCTGGTGATGGGCGCAGAGGGCGAAGGTATGCGTCGTCTGACCCGCGAGCACTGCGACGAGCTGATCAGCATCCCGATGGCGGGCAGCGTCTCCTCCCTGAACGTCTCCGTTGCAACGGGCATCTGCCTGTTTGAAGCGGTCCGCCAGCGCGGCTAAGCTTCACCGTTAACCTGACCACCCTGCGGGGTGGTTTTTTGTGACCCCTGCTGCGGTCGAAGATTTCTCTCTGTGCATACTGAGTGGCACTGCCATTGAACAGGGGGAGAGAGTATGCGCTGGCAAACCCACACCGTTTTCAATCAACCCATTCCGCTCAACAACAGCAACCTTTTTCTTTCCGATGCCTCGCTGCGCGACGCCGTGGCCCGTGAGGGCGCTAGCTGGGATGCGGAGCTGCTTGCGAGTATTGGGCAGCAGCTTGGCACCGCAGAGTCGCTGGAGCTGGGACGGCTGGCGAACGCCAACCCGCCGGAGCTGTTGCGCTACGATCCCACCGGCGAGCGGCTTGACGACGTGCGCTTTCATCCAGCGTGGCATCTGTTGATGCAGGGGCTGTGCGCCAACCGCGTCCACAACCTCGCCTGGGAGGAGGAGGCCCGCGCCGGGGCGTTTGTCGCCCGCGCGGCGCGCTTTGTGCTCCACGCCCAGGTTGAGGCGGGCACCCTCTGTCCTGTCACTATGACCTTTGCCGCCACGCCGCTGCTCCAGCAGGCGCTGCCTACGATTTTTCAGGAGTGGCTCAAACCGCTGCTGAGCGATCGCTACGACGCCCATCTGGCCCCAGGCGGGCAGAAGCGTGGCCTACTGATCGGCATGGGGATGACGGAAAAGCAGGGCGGCTCGGACGTGCTCAGCAACACCACCCGGGCAGAGCCGCTGGCGCGCAAAGGCAGCGGCGAGGCCTACCGGCTGGTGGGCCATAAATGGTTTTTCTCCGTGCCGCAGAGCGACGCCCACCTGGTGCTGGCTCAGGCGAAGAGCGGTCTCTCCTGCTTTTTCGTGCCGCGCTTTCTGCCCGACGGCACGCGCAACGCCCTGCGCCTTGAGCGCCTGAAAGATAAGCTCGGCAACCGCTCCAACGCCAGCAGCGAAGTGGAGTTTTTAGATGCCACCGGCTGGCTGTTGGGGGAGGAGGGGGACGGCATCCGGCAGATCCTCAGGATGGGCGGCCTGACGCGCCTCGACTGCGCTCTGGGCAGCCACGGCCTGATGCGCCGGGCCTTCTCCGTTGCGCTCTACCATGCCCACCAGCGGCAGGCGTTTGGCAAGCATCTGGTCGATCACCCCCTGATGCGCGACGTACTCTCCCGCATGGCACTGCAGCTGGAGGGGCAGACGGCGTTTCTGTTCCGCCTGGCCCGAGCGTGGGAGAGCCGGGAGAGCGTGCAGGAGACGCTGTGGGCGCGCCTGTTTACGCCGGTAGCGAAGTTCGCGGTATGCAAGGCGGGGATCCCCTTTGTTGCCGAGGCGATGGAGGTGCTGGGCGGCACGGGCTACTGTGAGGATAACGAGCTGCCGCGCCTCTATCGCGAGATGCCGGTCAACAGCATCTGGGAGGGATCGGGCAATATTATGTGTCTGGACGTCATGCGGGTACTGAGTAAGCAGTTCGGCGTGATGGAGCTGCTGAGCGACACCTTTGGTGAGGTAAAAGGTCAGGATCGCCACTTCGATCGTGGCTGGCGACGGCTGCTGCAGCGGCTGCATCGGCCGCAGGAGGCGCAGGCTCGGGAGATTACCCAGCAGCTCTACCTGCTGGCCGCCGGGGCGCAGCTGCTGCGCCACGCCTCACCGCCTGTCGCCCAGGCCTGGTGTCAGACCATGCTGGATACCCGCGGCGGCGCGCTGCTTAGCGCCCAGGTGCAAAATGACCTGCTGCTGCGCGCCACGGGCGGGGTGGGTTAAAGGCGGAACAGGCTGACCAGCTGCTTCAGGTGCGCGCCCTTTTCCTGCAGAGTCTGGGCCGTCTCTTCGCTACGGGAAACGCGCTCGGCGTTAACATGGGTTGCATCACCAATGTGAGTCATCGCCAGGTTTACCTGATTGATCCCTGCCGACTGCTCGTGAGAGGCGTGATTAATCTCCGTTACCAGCTGGTTGATATTGCTCATGTGGTCGATGATCGACGTCATTGCCTGGCGCGTCTGCTCGGAGAGAGTGTGCCCTTCGGTGACCTTTTGCAGGGTATCGTCGATCAGCGCCTCAATCTCTTTTACGGCGTTAGCGCTGCGGGCAGCAAGGGCGCGAACCTCCTGCGCTACCACGGCAAAGCCCTTGCCATGCTCCCCGGCACGGGCGGCTTCAACCGCGGCGTTCAGGGCGAGAATATTGGTCTGGAAAGCAATGGATTCAATTACCTGTGTGATATCCGCGATGCGCTGGGAAGCGCTGCGGATATCGTTCATGGTGGCTACCGCGCGTCCCACCGTCTGCCCGCCGCTCTGCACCGCCTGTGAGGTTTCATTCACCAGGTGCTGTGTCTGCTCCATGCTGGCGGCATTTTGCTGCACGGTGGCGGCAAGCTGCTCCATGCTGGCGGAGGTCTCCTCCACGCTGCTCGCCTGCTTGTTGATCTGCTCGCTGATTTCGCTGCTGTCCGCCGCCAGCGCGTTGGTGGCGAAGTGGATATCCCCCGCCGCCTCGCGAACCTGCTGCACCATGTTTTGCAGGCCGTTGCCGATACCGTTGATAGCGTGGATCAGCTGGCCCACCTCATCCTGGCGCGTCGACGTCAGAGAGGCGCGCAGATCCCCGGAAGCATAGGTCTGGGCAAGGGCTGTCACCTCGCGCAGCGGGCGCGTCAGCCAACGGCGGGTGATGATGACAAACAGTGCGGCAAAGAGCAGGGAGACCAGCACGCCGGCAATCAGGAACTGATTGCGCAGGCGGGTAACATCCTGCAGCAGCACGGCTTTATCCACTTCGCCGACAATCGTCCAGTTCCAGCCGGGCAGGGCAGTCCAGGAGACCAGCATCGTACGGCCATCCTTGCTTTTACGCTCCAGCGTGCCGGAGGCCAGGGTCAGCAGCTGATTTTCGGACTCTTCGCCCCACTGCGGACGCTGTCCCTCTTCACTGGCGTGGAACAGCCAGGTGCCGTAGTTTTTACCAGCGCTTCGGTTCAGCACAAAGAAGTGACCGCTCTCGCCCAGCCGACGCTGTAAGATCTTGTCACGCATAATGTCCCAGGAGTGGGTGATATCCACCCCCACGAACAGGATGGCGATGGTCTTTCCGCTGGCATCCTTCACCGGCTGGTACTGAGTGATATAGCGCTTGCCAAACAGCTGCGCGAGTCCGCGGTAAATATCGCCATGCAGCACGGGAGCCAGCGCTGGACTCGAGCTGTCCAGCTGCGTACCGATGGCCCGCTCGCCGTCCTCTTTACGCAGGGAGGTCGCCACGCGTACAAAGCTATCGCCGTTGCGCACGAACAGCGTCGCAATCGAGCCGGTGCGCTGGAAGAAGTCGTCCGGGATAGCGTTATTTTCGTGTAGCTCCGTCTCGCCGCCTTTCAGCAGAGGAACGGTGAGGCCGTTAATGGTACGGGTCTGTGTTGCGTCGAGGGCGACTGGCTGGGGAATAAAGGTACTGAACTGGCGAGTATAGCGCTCAACCTCTTCGCTGAGGCTGCTGCTAAACATTTCGACCATATCGGCCACGCCGGTAGCCTGGCTATGCAGATCTTCAACAGCCAGCGCTTCAAGCTGCTGGCTTGCTTTGTGGCTCATCAGCGAGGTAAACAGCAGAAAGAGTGCTGCGACGCTGACGCCCGTCAGCAACGAAAGCTTTGTGCCTAAACCAGCACGTCGAATAAGAGCGTTCATAGAGTGTCCGTTGCCCGAAAAGTGTGGCTCGTTCAACGGCAGTTATGCGCTAACATTTAGCAGATCTGTGTAACAAAATGTTACATGAATGTATTGGCACACTCACAATATGGTAATTAAAACGCAACAAAAAGGGTAGCCACCGTTTTTAGGGGGCGCTGCGCAGAAGATAACCAGGCCGCATGGATTCAGGTGTAGAGGATCGCCTGTGCCTGCCAGTTATTGGTGCTCTGTACCTCATCCATTTTGATGATACGGTACCACGAGGCCCCCTGTTCGTCGGCTTTCAGGGCAATGGCACGCTCTACATCCTGTACGCTACCGGAAACGTTGCTCACGGAAATAAGGCCAATCTCATTCAGGCCAGTCACGCAATCGGCGCTGGCAAACTCTGCTGACTGGGCGGTGGTGCTCACCAGACCGACGGAGAGTAGCAGTGAAGTTAAAGCAAGAGATCGTTTCATAAATCCGCTCCTTTTACATGTTCCTGACCGACCCTGAATGATTGTAAGCGGGAAAAAGTCTACGGACGCAAAGCAGTGTAAATATCCTTTAAAAAACAATGCGCCGTTACTGACGATACAAAATTGCCTGTCCATATCGCTGGCCGGGAACGATCGTCTCGTCATCCAGCAGGATGACATAATAGTCAGCCTTCATGGCCGCCGCTTTGGCTTTAATTTCCGACTCAACGTCCATTGGCGATCCACGCACCATCACGCTGATGGTTTCCATTTTTTGCAGCCCCGCCGTCTGATTGCGGCTGATCTCCTGCGGCTGGTCACTTACCGGCGGCGCGGGATGCGGCGTACCCTGCAGCATGCTACAGCCGCTGAGGCTCAGCGCTAAAAAAAGGGGTGTGAATCGATGCATCGCTTTTCCTCGTTGCCTGATAGCCATAGTGTAGTGCGTCCTTTAATAACCTTATGGCGAATGTTCCCATTTTGTTAGCTCTCGCGTTATTTTCAGCTGTAAATAATGCGAAAGCGTAATGTACTTCTCACTGTTTTGTTATACGCACGGCGGCTTGCGTAGAGCATGAGGACGTGGCATACCAAAGGCTTTATCAGGAGCGAGCCATGATTGAACTTGAAACGCGCCAGCTGGCAGGCATTGAGATCCTGCACACGACGCCCGCTGGAAAACGCGCCGTACCCTTGCCTACGGTGGTCTTTTATCACGGCTTTGGTTCATCAAAGCTGGTCTACAGCTACTTCGCCGTTGCGCTGGCGCAGGTGGGATTTCGGGTAGTGATGCCCGACGCCCGCGACCACGGGGCGCGCTTTAACGGTGATGAGCAGGCGCGGCTGGGCCAGTTCTGGCAGATCTTACAGAGCAACTTTCATGAATTTCCGGCGTTACGGGATGCGCTGGTGGGTGAGGGCTGGGTTGCAGAGGGGCGTCTGGCGGTAGGCGGTGCGTCGATGGGCGGCATGACGGCGCTTGGCCTGATGACGCATCACCCGGAACTGGTCTGCGTCGCCAGCCTGATGGGTTCAGGCTACTTTACCTCGCTCGCCCGGACGCTGTTCCCGCCGCAGGCAGAGACGGCCGCCGAGCTTAACGGCATTATCGCGCCGTTGGTAGAGTGGGACGTAGAGGGGCATCTGGCAAAGCTTGCTTCCCGCCCGCTGCTGCTGTGGCACGGCGAAGAGGATGATGTCGTACCCGCTGCCGAATCGCACCGCCTGCACAGGGCGCTACAGGATGCAGGCCTGCTTCAGCATCTTACCTGCCGCTGGGAGGCGGGAGTTCGCCATCGCATCACCCCGGCGGCGCTGGAGGCGGCGGTAGATTTTTTCAAAGCGCATCTGTAGGGTGGTGGATAAATAAGTACACAATTTTACCACGCCAAAGTTATACTAGAGCAATGCCCTACGCGCTTAGCGTGAATCTTGATTAAGTGGAAGCTGCCTATGTCACAAACCATGTCCCAGAAACTTGCCAGAGATAGCCTCGGAAATGCTGCAACGTTTGAGGGCGGTGTTTACGTAACGAAAAATGGTGTAGCAGAGCTATTCATCCAGACCGTCGCTGAGCGTGAGGCTGAGCTTAGGGAAATTGAACAAGAAAGAAATATAAATGCCCTCTTTAAACTGGGCATGCAGGCCAAAAAAGAGATCGCGGAAGGCAAAGGTATGACGCCTGAAGAGGTGTTAGAGAGGTTGCGTGCCGCAAGACGTTAACAGGGAGAAGTTAAGTGGCAAAACCGTATTCCGTCGTCGTCGCGCCGTTGGCGCTACAGTGCCTGGCAGACATCGAGTCATACAAAAGTGGGACTATCGGCGCGCAGTTGGCTGCCCGCTTTGTTGATAATCTGCTGCTGGACTCGGTTGCATGCATTATCCAGGATCCTGAAAGGTATCGCTTTAACGTCTACCTTTCAGATCGTGGTCTGATGTTGCGTGAGCGGCTTGATGTTGAAGGCGAGTATCGCGTGCTCTACGATTTTGACGGCACGCATATCGAGATATTGCTCTTCGTCAGTATGAAGCAAGATTTTAGCAAGCTGCTTTATCGCTACAACATCCTGAAATAAGTGATTTTTTAAACGCGCATCACCTTTACGCCCTGGGACTCAAGCTGCTTAACCACCTCCGGGCTGGCCTGCTTGCCGGTGATAACGATATCGATCTGGTCAGCGCGGCTAAAGAGCATCCCGGCGCGCTCGCCGATCTTGCTGCTGTCCACCAGCACCACCAGTTTGCCCACCACGTTAAGCATTTTCTGCTCGGCCATCGCCGTTAGCATGTCGGTTTTATAGAGGCCGTCGGCGGTCAGGCCGATGCCGCTGGTAAACATCCAGTGCCCGGCATAGAGGCTGTTTTCACTGCCCTGGGGACTGAGCGTAATAGCCTGGCTCTTGTTGTACTGCCCGCCCATGATCACCACGCTCTCGTGCTCCTGATCGATCAGGTAGTTCGCCAGCGGCAGATAATTAGTGATGATCTGCACCGGCCTGCCACACATCTCCCGGCCCAGTAAAAACGCCGTTGAGCCGCAGTTGATCACCACGCTTTCGCCCGCGTTAACCAGCAGCGCGGCCGCTTTGGCAATACGCACCTTCTCATCCAGATGCTGCGCCTGGTGGATATTCATTGGCGACCAGCGTGGCCGCTGCTGGCTGATGGCTTCTGCGCCGTTGCGCACCTTTTTCAGCCTGCCGCTCTCGTCGAGCTTGTTAATGTCGCGGCGCGCCGTGGCCGGAGAGACGCCAAGCCGGTCAATGACCTGCTCAACGGTCACAAACCCGGTTTGCGCCAGCTGCTCGAGTAATATTTGATGTCGTTGCGCTTCCGTCATGAGCTATTCCGATTAAAGGTGATTCTTTACGATACTATTTGAAATAGCCGCAAATTACTAAGTCTCCAGCTAAAAAGTGCCGGAACCGACCGGCACGCTCTGGATTTTACAGGAAGGATTTAAACGGCAGGTCCGGCTCGCAGGTAAAGCAGTCGTCAAACCCGCGTGGGAAGTGAAACTCCAGGTTGTCTTTGTCCAGCGGCCAGGTGAATTTGCCCCCCGGCTGCCAGATAAAGGGCTTGAAGCCGTACTTCAGGCGATCTTTTTTCATCTCCCACAGGACGCGGATCTCCTGCGGATCGGCCTGGAAGTTTGACCAGATATCGTGATGGAAGGGGATCACCACGTGGGTGTTCAGCGCCTCCGCCATGCGCAGGATATCGGCACTGGTCATTTTATCGGTAATGCCGCGCGGGTTCTCCCCGTAGGATCCCAGCGCCACGTCGATCTGATGCTCATTGCCGTGCTTCGCATAGTAGTTCGAGTAGTGGGAGTCGCCGCTGTGGTACAGGGAGCCGCCCGGCGTCTTGAACAGGTAGTTTACGGCACGCAGATCCATGCCGTCCGGCAGCACGCCTGCGGCTTTTTGATCCGCCGGCAGGGTGATCAGCGCCGTGCGGTCAAAGGCGTCCAGGGCGTGGATCTCGATATCTTTCACCTTCACTACGTCACCGGGCTTCGCCACGATGCAGCGTTCACGTGGCACGCCCCAGCCGACCCACAGATCGACGCAGGTCTGCGGCCCGATAAAGGGCACATCGCTGGCGCAGTTCTGCATCACGGCGGCGGCGACGTTAACGTCGATATGATCGTTATGATCGTGGGTGGCCAGCACGGCGTCGATCTCACGGATAGCAAAAGGATCGAGCACAAACGGGGTGGTGCGCAGATTCGGCTGTAGCTTTTTGACGCCCGCCATGCGCTGCATCTGATGGCCGGTTTTCATCAGCGGGTTGCCGTGGCTCTGCTTACCCGTGCCGCACCAGAGATCGACGCAGACGTTGGTGCTGCCTTCGGATTTGAGCCAGATCCCGGTGCAGCCCAGCCACCACATGGCAAAGGTGCCGGGCGCCACGCGCTCCTGTTCAATCTCTTCATTCAGCCAGCTTCCCCACTCTGGAAAGGTACTCAGGATCCAGGATTCTCGGGTAATGCTCTCTACTTTACTCATCGCGCTGCTCCTTACGGGTAGTCATTATAAATCATTTTGTGATTACATTTGATTTATGCTGTCACCGTTTTATCAGCAATGCAACGAGAAAATGTTCAGCCTGAAGAGCTGTGAATCTTATGGTCAACCGGATGCGACATGGTAAAAATACGATATTTATATGTAAATTATTAATATTTATCGATTTAAATATTATACATCTATATCCGTATGTAATGCAGGGGAATAAATTGCGCGGCGTATCACAAATAATCACATTCAATCTTTTTGTGATTACTTTTGATGGGTAGAGTAGTGGCCACATCCCGTGCCGGGCCGCAACGATCCGGCGCATTCACTCTCTGGAGAGCGTTATGGAGACCCTCTACACCCTCTTTACCGTGTTCTTTAACCAGGTCATGACCAACGCGCCGCTGCTGCTGGGCATTGTGACGTGCCTGGGGTACATCCTGCTGCGCAAAAGCGTGAGCGTTATCGTTAAGGGCACGATCAAAACGATTATCGGCTTTATGCTGCTACAGGCCGGATCCGGGATCCTCACCAGCACCTTCAAACCGGTCGTGGCCAAAATGTCAGAGGTCTACGGCATCAACGGTGCCATCTCTGATACCTACGCCTCGATGATGGCGACCATCGACCGGATGGGGGATGCCTATAGCTGGGTGGGCTATGCGGTGCTGCTGGCGCTGGCGCTAAATATTCTTTATGTCCTGTTCCGACGGGTTACCGGCATCCGCACCATCATGCTTACCGGCCACATTATGTTTCAGCAGGCCGGGCTGATCGCGGTGTTCTTCTATATCCTCGGCTATCCGATGTGGACCACCATCATCTGTACCGCCGTGCTGGTGTCGCTCTACTGGGGGATCACCTCCAACATGATGTTCAAGCCGACTCAGCAAGTGACTGAAAATAGCGGCTTCTCAATTGGCCACCAGCAGCAGTTTGCCTCCTGGATTGCCTACAGGCTTGCGCCGTACCTCGGTAAAAAAGAGGAGAGCGTGGAGGAGCTGAACCTTCCCGGCTGGCTGAATATCTTTCACGACAACATCGTCTCGACGGCGATTGTGATGACGGTTTTCTTCGGGGCAATCCTCATCTCCTTCGGCCTCGATACCGTGCAGGCGATGGCGGGTAAAACCCACTGGACTATCTACATTCTGCAAACGGGCTTTCAGTTCGCGGTGGCGATTTTCATCATCGTGCAGGGCGTGCGCATGTTCGTCGCCGAGCTGTCGGAGGCCTTTAACGGCATCTCCCAGCGGCTGATCCCTGGCGCGGTGCTGGCTATCGACTGTGCGGCTATCTATAGCTTTGCCCCTAACGCCGTAGTGTGGGGCTTTATGTGGGGCACGGTGGGCCAGCTGCTGGCAGTAGCGATCCTCATCGCCTGCGGCTCCTCGATCCTCATCATTCCCGGCTTTATCCCCATGTTCTTCTCCAACGCCACCATCGGCGTGTTTGCTAACCACTTTGGTGGCTGGCGCGCCGCGCTCAAGATCTGCCTGGTGATGGGGATGATTGAGATCTTTGGCTGCGTCTGGGCTATCAAGCTCACCGGCATGAGCGCCTGGATGGGGATGGCGGACTGGTCGATTCTGGCTCCGCCGATGATGCAGGGCATGACGCTGGGGCTGTGGTTTATGGGCGTCATCATCCTGATTGCGCTGGTCTATATGGTCTTCGCCGGACGCACGCTGCGTGCGGAAGAGGACGCGGAAAACGAGCTGGCAGAGCGTTCTGCCCAGTAAAAGGAGTGAAGTTATGACCGTACGTATTCTGGCAGTGTGTGGCTGCGGGCAAGGCAGCTCAATGATCATGAAAATGAAGGTCGATCAGTTTCTTACCCAGCAGGGGATCGCCCATACCGTCAACAGCTGTGCCGTTGGTGAGTATAAGAGCGAGCTGAACGGGGCGGATATCATCATCGCCTCAACCCATGTCGCCAGCGAAATCACGGTGACAGGCAATAAGTACGTGGTGGGCGTGCGCAATATGCTCTCGGCGGCGGACTTTGGTCCGAAGCTGCTGGAGGTGATCGAGGCGCATTTTCCGCAGGATATGAAGCAAGGATAAGCCATGAAACTACGTGATTCGCTGGCGCAGAACCACACCATTCGCCTGCAGGCGGAGGCCCGGAGCTGGCAGGAGGCGGTGAAAATCGGCGTCGATCTGCTGGTGGACGCCGATGTGGTGGAGCCGCGCTACTACCAGGCCATTCTCGACGGCGTCGAAAAGTTTGGTCCCTACTTTGTCATCGCGCCGGGACTGGCGATGCCCCACGGTCGCCCGGAGGAGGGAGTAAAGCGCACCGGTTTTGCGCTGGTGACGTTGAAGACGCCGCTGGCGTTCAACCATGAAGATAACGATCCGGTCGATATTCTCATCACCCTGGCGGCGGTGGATGCCCACACCCATCAGGAGGTTGGCATTATGCAGATCGTTAACCTGTTTGAGGATGAAGCCAACTTTGATCGCCTCCGCGCCTGCCGTAGTGAGCAGGAGGTTCTTGATTTAATTGATAACGCCACTGCGGCGGCTGTTTAAAAGGAAGACGACGATGTCATTACCAATGTTACAGGTTGCGCTGGATAACCAGACCCTTGCCGACGCCTACGCTACCACGCGGCTGATTGCCGAAGAGGTGGACATTATTGAAGTAGGCACCATCCTCTGCGTGGGGGAAGGGGTGCGCGCGGTGCGCGATCTTAAGGCGCTCTATCCGCATAAAATCGTGCTGGCCGACGCCAAAATTGCCGATGCCGGGAAGATCCTCTCGCGCATGTGCTTTGAGGCCAATGCCGACTGGGTCACCGTGATCTGCTGCGCGGATATCAACACCGCCAAAGGCGCGCTCGACGTCGCCCATGAGTTTAATGGCGATGTGCAAATCGAGCTGACCGGCTTCTGGACCTGGGAGCAGGCGCAGGCGTGGCGGGAGGCGGGCATTCAGCAGGTGGTCTACCACCGCAGCCGCGATGCCCAGGCGGCGGGCGTTGCCTGGGGCGAGGCGGACATCAGCGCGATCAAACGCCTGGCGGAGATGGGCTTTAAGGTCACCGTTACCGGTGGGCTGGCGCTGGAGGATCTGCCGCTGTTTAAAGGCATTCCGATCCACGTGTTTATCGCCGGGCGCAGCATTCGCGATGCCGCCGATCCGGTGCAGGCCGCGCGGCAGTTTAAACGCTCAATCGCCCAGCTGTGGGGTTAAGGAGCGGCTATGCTGTCGAAAACCGTGCCGCTTGGCATCTATGAAAAAGCGCTCCCCGCCGGGGAGTGCTGGTACGAGCGCCTTAATATTGCGAAAACGCTGGGATTTGATTTTGTTGAGATGTCGATCGACGAAACCGACGCCCGGCTGGCCCGGCTTAGCTGGAGCCAGGAGCAGCGTCTGGCGCTGGTGAAGGCGGTTGCCGACACCGGGGTACGGGTTCCCTCTATGTGCCTGAGTGCCCACCGTCGCTTTCCGCTGGGCAGTGAAGATGACGCGGTGCGCTCTGAGGGGCTGGAGATCATGCGTCGCGCTATTCAGCTGGCGCAGGACGTTGGCATTCGCGTGATCCAGCTGGCTGGCTATGACGTCTACTATCAGCAGGCCAACGACGAGACGCGCCGCCGTTTCCGTGACGGACTGAAGGTGAGCGTGGAGATGGCCAGCCGTGCGCAGGTCACGCTGGCGATGGAGATCATGGACTACCCGCTGATGAACTCCATCAGCAAAGCGCTCGGCTATACCCACTATCTGAACAATCCATGGTTTCAGCTCTACCCGGATATCGGCAATCTCTCGGCATGGGACAACGACGTGCAGATGGAGCTGCGGGCAGGCAGCGGGCATATCGTGGCGGTGCACGTGAAGGATACCCGTCCTGGCGTATTCAAAAACGTTCCTTTTGGCACTGGCGTAGTGGACTTCGAACGCTGCTTCCGGACGCTGAAAGAGAGCGGCTACTGCGGGCCTTATCTGATCGAGATGTGGAGCGAGACGGCGGCCGATCCGCTGCAGGAAGTGGCGAAGGCACGGGCGTGGGTATGCGAGCGCATGGCCCGGGCCGGACTGCTGGAGGATACCCATGCAGCAGCTTAAACAGCAGGTTCTAGAGGCTAACCTGGATCTGCCGCGCTACGGCCTGGTGACCTTTACCTGGGGCAACGTCAGCGCCATCGACAGGGCGCGCGGGCTGGTAGCCATCAAGCCCAGCGGCGTGGGTTATGAAACGATGACGGTGGACGACATCGTTGTGGTGGATATAGAAGGTAATGTGGTTGAGGGGGCACTGCGTCCCTCCTCCGATACCGCCACCCATCTGGTGCTCTATCGCCGCTATCCCTCCCTCGGCGGCGTGGTGCATACCCACTCAACGCACGCCACCGCCTGGGCGCAGGCCGGACTGGCGATCCCGGCCCTGGGCACTACCCATGCAGACTACTTCCTGGGCGATATTCCCTGCACGCGGGCACTAACCGAGGAGGAGGTGCAGGGCGAGTACGAGCTAAACACCGGCAGGGTCATCATCGAGACGCTGAAGGAGTGCGAGCCGCTGCATACCCCGGGCGTGGTGGTTTATCAGCACGGGCCGTTTGCCTGGGGCAAGGATGCGCACGATGCGGTGCACAATGCGGTGGTGATGGAGGAGGTGGCGCGGATGGCGTGGATTGCGCGGGGCATCAACCCCGGCCTGAAACCCATTGATGACTATCTGATGGATAAACACTTTATGCGCAAGCACGGCTCCCACGCCTACTACGGACAGAAGTAAGCGCTTAACGCTGCTGGTATGCCGCAGGCGTAAGCCGCATACCCAGCAGCGTCATCACGCAGATAACTGCCCCGGCGTAGAAGGTCGAGGCGGCGCCCAGCGTCTCCCACAGAATGCCCGCGCCCGTGCTGGCGAGCAGCATCGCGATACCGCTAATCAGATTGAACATGCCAAAGGCGGTCCCGCGCAGCGCCGACGGGGCGGTGTGGGCGATCATGGCGGCCAGCAGGCCCTGGGTCATGCCCATATGGATCCCCCACAGGCCGACGCCGAGCAGCAGCGTGCTCCAGTGCTGGCTGAGCGCCAGGGCGATGTCTGCGGCGATCAGCACCAGCAGCCCGGCTTGTAACAGGCCGCTATGGCTCATGCGGTCAGAGAGTTTGCCAAACGGATAGGCCGTCACGCTGTAAACCAGGTTCATCGCCACCATCACCAGCGGGATAGCGAAAAGCGGGATCTCCATCTGGTTGGCGCGCAGGACAAGAAACGCTTCGCTAAAGCGGGCCAGGGTAAAGATAGCCCCTAAGCCCACTACCCACCAGTAGGCGGGGCTGAGCTTCTTTAGGCTCTCCCGGCGCAGCGGGTTGGTCCGTTTATGGGCCACAGGATTTTTTGGCTCGCGCAGGCCAAACCAGAGCAGGGTGATGGACATGACGCCCGGAATAACGGCCACCCAGAAGATAGCCTGAAAGTCGTTGTGCCAGAGAAACATCAGCGCCACCGCCAGCAGCGGCCCGAGAAAGGCGCCTACGGTGTCCAGCGACTGGCGTAGCCCGAAAGCCGCGCCGCGGATCTCCGGCGGTGTGACGTCGGCCACTAGCGCATCCCGCGGCGCGCCGCGAATGCCTTTGCCGACGCGGTCGATCATGCGCGCAGTTAATACCAGGCCTGAGGAGCTGGCGAGGGCGAAGAGCGGCTTACTTATTGCGCCGAGGCCGTAGCCGAGCATGGCTAAGCCCTTGCGTTTACCCAGGTAGTCGCTGAGCACGCCGGAGAAGACTTTGATAATCAGGGCGGTGGCTTCGGCCAGACCCTCAATGATGCCAATAATAATCACGCTGGCGCCGAGGGTGGTGGCCATAAACAGCGGCAGCAGGCTGTGGATCATCTCTGATGAGACATCCATAAGCAGGCTAACGCCGCCGAGAACCCAGACGCCCTGCGGAATACGACTCAGCGTCGTGGAGCGGTGTTCGGTGTTAGTCCTTTGCAGCGTGAGCCTCGCTTTCTTGCGTTGGGGGCTGGCCAGCTTCACCATCAGCGGCGTGATTGTGGTTTATATATACTACGCCCAGGCTCATCACGTCATCCATATTGCGTTCCGGATGGGGATCGACCTGAATAGCCGCCGTTGCGCTGGTGCTCAGTAGCAACGCCGTCAGTAGTGGAATAGTCAATTTTTTCATCATGTTACACCCCAACTCACTCATCAACAGCTCTCTGATGCGCGATCGTAGAGGAGCCGCTCCTCACTCGCGTTCGGGCTTACCTAAAGTGTACTCACTGGCGGGAAAACTCACCGCGATCGTTTCTGCTGCAGTTGTGCAAAAATTTACCGCAATGCGGATTGAGCAAGCTTAGACCTGCCTAAACAGCGCACTTCACGCTTTGTGCGAATTATTTGTGCAATCACCTTGAGTTCGTCTGGCTTCGCAAGTATGATTACGCGTCAATTTTTCAGCCGCCTTTCAAACACGTTCCTTGCTTCCATGGGCCGCGGCTGACCCTGACAGGAGGCTGAATAATCCGTAAGGAGCAATTCGATGCGTCATTACGAAATCGTTTTTATGGTCCATCCTGACCAGAGCGAACAGGTTCCGGGCATGATCGAGCGTTACACTGGTGCTATCACTGCAGCAGAAGGCACGATCCACCGTCTGGAAGACTGGGGCCGCCGTCAGCTGGCTTATCCGATCAACAAACTGCACAAAGCACACTACGTTCTGCTGAACGTTGAAGCGCCGCAGGAAGCGATCGATGAGCTGGAAACTAACTTCCGCTTCAACGATGCCGTTATCCGCAGCATGGTTATGCGTACCAAAAACGCTGTTACTGAAGCATCTCCGATGGTTAAAGCGAAAGACGAGCGCCGTGAGCGTCGCGATGATTTCGCTAACGAAACCGCAGATGCTGAAGATGCTGGGGATTCTGAAGAGTAATTTCTGATGACCAACCGTCTGGTGTTGTCCGGCACCGTGTGCAGGATGCCCCTTCGCAAGGTCAGCCCATCAGGAATACCTCACTGCCAGTTCGTGCTTGAGCATCGCTCTGTGCAGGAGGAAGCCGGTTTTCACCGGCAGGCGTGGTGTCAAATGCCTGTAATAATCAGCGGGCAAGAGAACCAGGCCATTACTCACAGTATAACGGTCGGTAGCGCAGTTACCGTGCAGGGCTTCATTAGCTGCCACAAGGCAAAAAATGGCCTGAGCAAACTGGTTCTGCATGCCGAGCAGATTGAATTGATAGATTCTGGAGACTAGCCAAATGGCACGTTATTTCCGTCGTCGCAAGTTCTGCCGTTTCACCGCGGAAGGCGTTCAAGAGATCGACTATAAAGATATCGCAACGCTGAAAAACTACATCACCGAAAGCGGTAAGATTGTCCCAAGCCGTATCACCGGTACCCGTGCAAAATACCAGCGTCAGCTGGCTCGCGCTATCAAACGCGCTCGCTACCTGTCCCTGCTGCCGTACACTGATCGTCATCAGTAATCGGGCACGGTCCATTAATACGACTTTGAGAGGATAAGGTAATGCAAGTTATTCTGCTTGATAAAGTAGCAAACCTCGGTAGCCTGGGCGACCAGGTTAACGTTAAAGCGGGCTACGCTCGTAACTTCCTGGTACCGCAGGGCAAAGCTGTTCCTGCTACCAAGAAAAACGTTGAATTCTTCGAAGCACGCCGTGCTGAACTGGAAGCTAAACTGGCTGACGTTCAGAACGCTGCTGAAGCTCGCGCTGAGAAAATCAACGCACTGGGCACCGTTACCATCGCGTCTAAAGCAGGCGACGAAGGTAAACTGTTCGGTTCCATCGGTACTCGCGACATCGCTGACGCTGTAACTGCAGCTGGCGTTGACGTGGCTAAGAGCGAAGTTCGTCTGCCGAACGGCGTTCTGCGTACCACTGGTGAGCACGAAGTGGACTTCCAGGTTCACAGCGAAGTGTTTGCTAAAGTTATCATCAACGTGGTTGCTGAGTAATCTGCGACTCTCGTTTGAGATAACACCGAAACGCCTGCCTCGTGCAGGCGTTTTGCTTTTTGCGACCCCGTCGACACTCCCAACGGTGTCGGGTATCAATTCCTCACGCCTTCCCCGATAATAAATTAAAACACGATTTTACTTTTGGTGAGGAAATGGAAACAGTCTCTTCAGTACCGGTTTTTGCCCGTAGAAACGTTGCTTATGCCGGGGCTACGCTCTGCTGTCTGCTCTGGGGCAGCTCCTATCCCGCCATTAAGAGCGGCTATGAGCTCTTTGCTATCGCTACTGACGATATCCCTTCGAAGATCGTTTTTGCAGGCTACCGCTTTCTGTTTGCCGGTCTTTTGCTGCTGCTGTTTGCCATGGCGCAGCGCAAGCCTATCGCCCGACTCAGGCCGCAGCAGTATGGTCAGATAGCGATTCTGGGCCTGACGCAGACCTCGATTCAGTACATCTTCTTCTATATCGGCCTCGCCTTTACCACCGGGGTGAAAGGCTCGATCATGAACGCCACCGGCACCTTTTTCAGCGTGCTGCTGGCTCACCTGATCTATAAAAATGACAGGCTAAGCTACAACAAGAGCATCGGTTGCGTGCTGGGCTTTGCCGGGGTGATGCTGGTGAACGTCAACCATTCGCTGCTCGATTTCAGCTTTAGCATGATGGGAGACGGCTTTGTGGTGCTGGCGGCGTTTATC
The DNA here is from genome assembly GCF_031998825.1 of Pseudescherichia sp. Taxonomy (GTDB): domain Bacteria; phylum Pseudomonadota; class Gammaproteobacteria; order Enterobacterales; family Enterobacteriaceae; genus Pseudescherichia. Next base: position 70,814 of record NZ_DAMACX010000009.1, on the reverse strand, counting down.
CTCTCGGCTTCCATGCTGTATGGCAAACGCATCTCGCAAACCGTCGATCCAACGGTGATGACCGGCTGGCAGCTGGCGTTTGGCGGCGGGGTGCTGGTGGTGGGAGGTTATCTGACCGGCGGCACGCTGGTGGTACATAGCATGACGGCGGCGGCGCTCCTCGGCTATCTGACGCTGCTCTCATCCATTGCCTTTGCCCTGTGGAGCGTCCTGCTCAAGTACAACCGTGTCAGCATGATTGCGCCGTTTAACTTTGTGATCCCGGTAGCGGGTACGGTGCTGTCGGCAATCTTCCTCGGAGAGAATATCCTTGAGATGAAATATGCCATTGCGCTGGTGCTGGTCTGCACGGGTATCTGGTGGGTTAATAAACCCAAAGCGTAATCGTAGCCCCGGTAAGCGTTAGCGCCACCGGGGAGCGAGAGATGCATTATCGCGCGCGGATAAAGCTGCCGTTGGCCTGGCGGGTAAACAATACCTCGCCATCGCCGGTTTCAATCGTCAGGCCGGTGACTACGCCGCTGGCGTTCTGGCGGATCTTCACCACCTGGCCGGTTTGCAGCGTGCTGAGCGGCTTGCCGTTACCCTCGACCTGCGCCATCGCATAGACATCCGTCGCCGGCAGGTTGTGATCGCGGAAGAGCTGGGCCAGCGTCTGGCCAGACGCAATGCGGTAGGTCCGCCACTGCTGGTCAATGCCCCCTGACTCCTGGAAGGGCTGCACGACGTTAGTCTGTGCGGTATTGCTTTGCGTCTCTTCCGGCTGCTCTTGCTCCTGGATTGGCTCCGGGGCCACCGGCGCAACCAGCTGGGGATCGCTCACCGTTGGCGCGGCGGAGTGGGCAGTAGGGGCTGGCTGGGAAGGGGCGATATCCAGCTGGGCGTCGCGCCTGACCGGCGCATCGTCACCGTTGTCCCCGGAGGGCAGCAACAGGCCGATGACTACAAGCAGAGCCGCAATAATGATGCCGCGACGGTGCGCAGGGGGCAGCGGATCCATAATGCGAAAGTTATCCGGCGCGTACCAGATTTTCGCCAGAGTCGGTTTCAGTGCAAATCGCCCGGGCATGGCTTTCCTCCTGCTCCGCGTCGTTATTTTCCTGTATCACTGAGTATAGATTGCTAACTGCCTGACTCGCGTAGTAAAGCGCTCTTTCGTGACCTGGGATCGGGAATAATCTTACCCCTCTCTATTGTTTCTTTTTCGCTGCGATTTGTCACCCTCCCTGCGACAAAGTTTTACCCGGTGCGGCGCGGCTGCTATGCTGCCCGCTACTTTTAATACGATGAAAGGAAAATCCATGACAACCCCGACGTTTGACACTATCGAAGCACAGGCAAGTTACGGTATCGGCCTGCAGGTAGGCCAGCAGCTGAGCGAGTCTGGCCTCCAGGGCCTGCTGCCGGAAGCGCTGGTTGCCGGTATTGCCGACGCGCTGGCAGGTAAACAGCCTGCTGTGCCGGTGGATGTTGTTCATCGTGCGCTGCGTGAAATTCACGAGCGTGCCGATGCGGTGCGTCGCGAACGCTTTGCCGCGATGGCGGAAGAGGGCGTGAAGTATCTGGACGAAAACCGCGAGCGTGAAGGCGTGAACAGCACCGAGTCTGGCCTGCAGTTCCGCGTGATCAAGCAGGGTGAGGGCGCTATCCCGGCGCGTACCGACCGCGTGCGTGTGCACTACACCGGTAAGCTGACGGACGGTTCAATCTTTGACAGCTCTGTAGCCCGTGGCGAACCGGCTGAATTCCCGGTTAACGGCGTGATCCCAGGCTGGATCGAAGCGCTGACCCTGATGCCGGTAGGCTCGAAGTGGGAGCTGACCATTCCGCAGAATCTGGCCTACGGCGAGCGTGGCGCGGGCGCATCAATTCCGCCGTTCAGCACCCTGGTGTTTGAAGTTGAGCTGCTGGAAATCCTGTAACGCTGCTAAACGATTCCTCTCCCCAAATGGGGGGAGGAAGCAACACATCCGCATATCCTCCACTCTTTACAGAAATGTCGATACTTAATCTTGCAAATGCATTTTTTGCGTGTATTTTTGTGAGCCAAATCCAGGTAGTGGTGTGATATCACACTCATTTTTAACATAAGTGTAACATTGCTTTTAAATCGCAGTATTCATCCCTCCGATTCTTACCTAATATCGATGAGTCCACATTCAGGCGCCCTGCGGCGTCACGCAATGAAAGGCCAGAAGAGCCTCAACAACACAGACAGGTACAGGAAATAAACACATGGTAGATCAGATCAAAGTCGCTACCGACGAGCAGGCTCCGGCCGAGCAGTCGCTACGGCGTCATCTTACAAACCGTCATATCCAGCTTATTGCCATTGGGGGTGCCATCGGTACCGGGCTGTTTATGGGATCGGGTAAAACAATCAGCCTTGCCGGCCCGTCGATCATATTTGTTTATATGATCATCGGCTTCATGCTCTTTTTCGTGATGCGCGCCATGGGCGAGCTGCTGCTGTCGAACCTCGAGTACAAGTCGTTTAGCGACTTTGCTGCCGATCTGCTCGGCCCATGGGCGGGCTACTTTACCGGCTGGACCTACTGGTTCTGTTGGGTGGTGACCGGCATGGCGGACGTGGTGGCCATCACCGCCTACGCCCAGTTCTGGTTCCCCGGACTGTCGGACTGGGTAGCCTCGCTGGCGGTGATCGGGCTGCTGCTGAGCCTTAACCTGGCGACGGTGAAGCTGTTCGGCGAAATGGAGTTCTGGTTTGCGATGATCAAAATCGTCGCCATCGTGTCGCTGATTATCGTCGGCGTGGTCATGGTGCTGATGAACTTCCAGTCGCCAACCGGCGTTGAGGCCTCCTTTACCCACCTGTGGGATGACGGCGGCTGGTTCCCGAAAGGGGTGAGCGGCTTCTTTGCCGGTTTCCAGATCGCAGTCTTTGCCTTTGTCGGTATCGAGCTGGTGGGCACTACGGCGGCGGAGACCAAAGATCCAGAGAAGTCACTGCCGCGTGCAATTAACTCTATTCCTATCCGTATCATTATGTTCTACGTCTTCGCGCTGATTGTGATCATGTCCGTGACGCCGTGGAGCTCCGTGGTACCGAACAAAAGCCCGTTCGTTGAGCTGTTCGTGCTGGTGGGCCTGCCGGCGGCGGCGAGCATCATTAACTTTGTGGTGCTGACCTCTGCGGCCTCCTCGGCAAACAGCGGCGTCTTCTCTACCAGCCGGATGCTGTTTGGCCTGGCCCAGGACGGCGTGGCACCGAAAAGCTTCGGCAAGCTGTCGAAGCGTGCCGTACCGGCCACCGGGCTGACCTTCTCCTGCATCTGCCTGCTGGGTGGCGTGGTGATCCTCTACGTGAACCCGAGCGTGATTGCGGCCTTCACCATGATCACCACCGTGTCGGCGATCCTGTTTATGTTCGTCTGGACCATTATTCTCTGCTCGTATCTGGTCTACCGTAAGCGCCGTCCGGAGCTGCACGCGAAGTCGATCTATAAGATGCCGCTGGGCAAGGTGATGTGCTGGGTGTGCATGGCGTTCTTCGCCTTTGTGCTGGTGCTGCTGACCCTGGAAGAGGATACCCGTCAGGCGCTGATCGTCACGCCGCTGTGGTTTGTGGTGCTGGGCGCGTTCTGGCTGCTGGTTGGCAAGAAGCGCGTAGAGAGTTTCCGTAAGTAAGGTTTCCAGAAATAACAGCCTGTAGGCCCGGCAAGCGTAGCGCTGCCGGGCCTTTTTATTTACTCCCCGGCTAACGCACGTGGGAAGAGCACGTTATTCTCCAGGCTGATATGCTCCATCAGATCGTCAATCAGCTCGTTAATCCCGTTATACATCGCCTTCCACGTCGTGCAGGCCTCCGGCGGCGGCGTTACGTTATTAGTGGTGTGCTTGATCACCTCCAGCAGCTCGCCCGCCTCATCGTGCTCGCTCTCCATCACGCTTACCGGTCCCGCCGCATGGCTGCCCTGGCCCTGTTTGATCATCGGGAAGAGGATCCGCTCCTCCTTCATCATGTGATTGGTCAGCTCTTCATGCAGCAGGGTCAGGTATTTGGTCAGCCCACGCGGCACGTTAGGCTTATCGGCGTGAACGCGCTCAACCTTGGTCGCCTGCAGGATCAGCTCCGGCAGCTGCTCGCGGTGTCTGTCATGATAGCGCACGATAATGTGATCGATAATCTCGGCCAGCGGCGCCACGCGCCAGTCCTTATCTACCGGCTGCTCGGCCAGCTTCGCCAGCGCCGCCTCAATGTCTTCAACATCCAGCTCCTTGCGCTGAGCCGCACGCGCCAGCGTCTGCTTACCGCCGCAGCAGTAGTCCATATCGTACTGACGGAACAGGGCCGAGGCCCGGGGGATAGAGAGCGCCAGCTCACCTAAAGATTGATCGCGAAAGGCCATAGCAGTTACCTCAAGGGTGAAATAATAAGATGTATTTTAAATGCATCTTTAAAGCAGCGCTATAACCCTTTAGCGGCAGGGGGCAAAATGAGATGTACTTCACAATTATGTTCAAGAAGCCGCCATCTCTGCCGATAGATACAGGCCAGACAATATCCTGCATCCAAAAAGGCAATACATGTTTAAACGTATGAAAGTCATTACCCTGCTGATTTCAGTCCTGCTGGCGCTTGGCGTCATGCAGGCGATCTCAGCCAGCGTGTTCATTACCGCGCTCAATAACGATAAAGATAATTTCAATGTCTCCCAGCTCTCCAGCCAGAACGTCGCTGAGTTTACTGACGCGTGGATTAGCCTGAACCAGGCCCGCGTGACCCTCAACCGGGGTATGCTGCGTCTGCAAAGCAGCGAAGCGAGCCAGATCAACGGCGGACAGCTCGGCGAACTGGTCATTACAGCGAAAAACCTGCTGGCAGAGGCTAAGGATCATTACGACAAATACTATGCCCTGCCGGAAACGCCGGGGATGGACGAGCATCTGGCCGATCGTCTGGAGGAGCAGTATCGCAACTACTCTACCACCCTGGCCCAGATGAACACGTTCCTTGCCCAGGGCAAGCTGGAAGATATGTTCAAGCAGAACGCCGAGCAGAAGCAGAAAGCGATGCAGGCGGTCTACCATGAATGGCGCACGGCGCAGGCGGATCTGTCCAGCCGGGGCGTTAAAGATAATGAGAGCGACTACAAACGTATTCTGTGGATCCTCTCTGCCATCATGCTGATGGTGATCGCCGTGATTATTACCAGCTGGATAGCGATGCGTCGTGTGCTGCTCCAGCCGCTGGATGAGGTGCTCGGCCATATCCGTGCTATCGCCGCAGGCGATCTGACCCAGCCGATTGCCGCCGAAGGCAAAAACGAAATGGCGCTGCTGGCGCGTAACGTGAAGGAGATGCAGACGGCGCTGGCGAACACGGTTGGCGTGGTGCGTGAAGGGGCCGATGTGATCTATACCGGGGCAAGTGAGATCTCCACGGGCAGCAACGATCTCTCCTCCCGTACCGAGCAGCAGGCGGCTTCCCTGGAAGAGACCGCGGCCAGCATGGAGCAGCTGACGGCGACCGTGAAGCAGAATGCCGACAACGCCCGTCAGGCGTCCCGTCTGGCGCTGGATGCCTCCTCCACCGCGAAGAAAGGCGGCAGCGTGGTAGAGAGCGTGGTGCGGACAATGGATGAAATCGCCACCAGCTCCAACAAGATTGCCCAGATCACTAACGTAATTGACGGTATCGCCTTCCAGACCAACATTCTGGCGCTGAATGCGGCGGTAGAAGCAGCTCGTGCCGGCGAGCAGGGACGAGGCTTTGCCGTAGTGGCCGGCGAGGTACGTACCCTTGCCCAGCGCAGCGCCCAGGCGGCGAAGGAGATCAAAGGTCTGATTGACGACTCCGGCGACCGGGTCGATGCAGGCTCTGCCCTGGTGAATCAGGCTGGCGAGACCATGGCGGAGATCGTCAGCGCCGTTACTCGTGTGACTGATATCATGGGCGAAATCGCCTCTGCTTCTGATGAACAGAGCCGTGGTATCGATCAGGTTGGTCAGGCGGTGGCGGAGATGGATCGCGTCACCCAGCAGAACGCCTCGCTGGTGCAGGAGTCAGCAGCAGCAGCAGCGGCGCTGGAGGATCAGTCCGCCCGCCTGAGTGAGGCGGTAGCGGTGTTTAAAACCACCCGCCGCCAGGCAGATATGGCTAACGCTTAACCGATAAATCGCCGGGCGGCACTGCGTTTGCCCGGCCTACTGGACCGGTTTTCCCCTCACGGCTAAAGTCACACCCACTACCAACAGCAGAATACCGGATGCGGTCAGCACGGGTGGCAGGCTCTGGCGCAGCAGGAAGGTATAGAGCAGTCCTGCAAGGGTTTCAAAGACAATCAGCGGGCCTAAAATCACCGTCGGCAGCTTCTGGCTGGCGATATTCCAGCACAGTGCGCCCACCCATGAGCAGAGCACGGCGATCGCCACCATCAATCCAACGAACAGGCCCGGACGGGGCCCAAACGGCAGCGTGAACTCGGGTTGATGAACGCCTAACCAGCCGCATACCGCCACATATCCTAGCAACGAAACCGGCAGGGTCACCAGCGCCTGTGCGGTCGCCCACATCATTGGGTTTTTATCCGGATTATCCCGCAGCCAGCGAGCATTACGCAGCGCATACCATGCCCAGCACACCACTGAGATGACGGCCAGCAGGATCCCGGAGACGTAGCGCCATCCGTCCGCACCGGTTACGCCGTGCCGCAGCTCGGCAACGTTGACGCACGCCAGGCCCACGGCAATGCAGACCAGGGCGGGAACCATCTTCGACCACGCCAGCTTGCCGTCGTGGCGGCTGTAGAGCAGGTTGGCGAAGACCGGGATCACCACGGGCAGAGTGCCGATTATCATGGTTGATACGGGCGCACCGGTGCGTTGAATAGCGCTGGCCAGGCAGGCGTAATAGATCAGGTTGCCCATCATGGTCAGCTCCAGCGCGGTGAGCCAATCCCGGCGGGCTAGCTTTTTCAGTCGCTTACGGCCCAGCCATGCCAGCGGCAGGGCGATAAGCCCCAGCGCCAGATAGCGCCCCATCGACTGCAACAGCGCCGGGTACTCCGGCACAATTAATGGCCCGACAAAAATCAGTCCCCACATTAAACCTGCAAGCAGGGCATACAACACACCGCTAATCATTTGTTCCATCCATTTATTTAAATCTGCATGCAGTGTAGGAAGGCAGCGGGCGGCCGTATTGTACGAGATTGCGCATTAGCGCCGGACCACCTGTTTCTGGTAGCGCACCGGGGTGATGCCGTAGCGGCGGGTAAAGGCGCGGGTAAGATGCGACTGGTCTGTCAGTCCGGTAACAGCGGCGACGTCGGCGGCGGGCATCCCTTGGGTGAGAAAATCTTTAGCACGCCACAGGCGGATCGCCATCAGCATCTGGTGCGGCGTGACGTGAAAATGGGCCTTGAACTGGCGCTGGAAGTGGTACGGACTCAGGGAGACCACCTGTGCCAGCTCATCGAGGGTAAGGGTATGCATATAGTTGTCATGCAGGTAGTCGCGCACGCGCTCGAAGCGGTGGGCACCCTCTGCCTGCGCCGGTGCATGGCGAGCCAATGGCCTAAAGGCATCGATGAGATCCAGCAGCAGGCCCTGCTGAGCGAGAGGATCGTCACTCTGCCAAAGGTGGTGGATCAGGGTGTAGATCTGCCGGGAGCGAAGCGGATCGTAGCGGGCCGCGTCGGCGAACCACCAGTGGCGGATGCCGGTTACCTGCTCAAGTAGATCGGGCTCAAGGTAGATCATGCGGTAGCGCCAGCCGTCAGCGGTGGCCGCCTCGCCGGTGTGCAGCTCATCGGGGTTCATGGTGACCACCGAGCGGGCCGGGGCGACATGCTGCGCGCCGCGATAGCGAAAACGCTCTGCACCGCTCTCTATGGTGCCGATGCCAAAGGCTTCGTGGGTATGTGGCTCAAAAGCGTAGCGGGAAATATAGGCATGATAAAGCTCCACGCCGGGAAACTGCGCCAGATGGCGAAAGCGAGCGCTGTCTTTCTCATCGCTGAACTGTTCCGGTACACCTTGCACTGGCTCTCTCCACACGGGTCATCGCTTCATTATCAGGAATGACCCGCCGGGATGCCAGTAAAATAAACGACGCTGTCAGGTCAGACGATGTCGCGAAGGCTGTCATGAATCGGCGTGGTAGGGCGGCCAATCAGCGTGCTCAGCGTGCGGCTGTCGTCAAACAGGCCACCTTTTGAAGCGCCAACGTCCGAGTCCGCCAGCAGGTTAGCGAACGCCTCCGGCAGGCCTGCGCCTTTTAGCGCTTCCGCAAAGTCAGCTTCGCTGAGGTTCTGGTAGACCACCGGTTTGCCGCTCTGCTTGCTTAACTCTGCCGCCAGCTCGCTCAGGGTCCAGGCCTCGTCGCCCGCCAGCTCGTACACCTTGCCCGCATGGCCTTCGCTGCTAATCACCTTAGCTGCCGCCGCTGCATAGTCAGCTCGGGTGGCGGAGGCGATTTTGCCCTCACCCGCGGAGCCGATAAACACGCCGTGCGCTAATGCCGGCGGGACGCTTGCCAGGTAGTTTTCGCTATACCAGCCGTTGCGCAGCAGGGCATAGGGGATACCGGAGGCGGCAAGGTACTGCTCGGTATCCACGTGCTCAACGTGCAGGCCCAGCGGGGAGCGATCGGCGTGCAGCAGGCTGGTGTAGGCGATGAATTTCACGCCCGCCGCCTTCGCCGCGTCGATGACGTTACGGTGCTGGGTAGCGCGCTGGCCCACTTCGCTGGAGGAGATCAGCAGCAGCTTCTCAACGCCCTCAAGGGCGGCGGTAAGCGCTGCCCGATCGGTATACTCAGCCTGGCGTATGGTGACGCCCTGCTGGGCCTGCGACTCGGCTTTTGCCGGATTGCGAACGATGGCCACCAGCTGGCTGGCGGGGACGGTTTTCAGCAGTTCGGTAAAGGTCAGTTGGCCCAGATGACCGGTGGCGCCGGTAATTGCGATCATAGAATTTTCCTTCTTGTGGGTAGTGAGTTATGGCACACTAGCACCCTAACTAACTTTTAGTAAGTACGTACAAAAAGGTAAGTATGAAAATAACCAACGCACCCCAAACGCTAAGCGAGCGGCTGCGTGAAGGCAACCTGTTCGCCGAGCAGTGCCCCTCCCGGGACGTGCTTAAGCATCTGACCAGCCGCTGGGGCGTGCTGGTGATGGTGGCCCTGCGCGACGGCACGCATCGCTTTAGCGATCTACGCCGCAAGATGGGTGGCGTTAGCGAGAAGATGCTGGCACAAACCTTACAGTGGCTGGAGCAGGACGGCTTTATTAACCGCGTGGCTTATCCGGTGGTGCCGCCGCACGTTGAGTACAGCCTGACGCCGCTGGGGGAAGAGGTAAGCGAGAAAGTCGCCGCGCTCGCTGACTGGATAGAGCTGAACCTGCCGGAGGTGCTGGCGAGGCGCGACGAACGGGCGGCGTAGGGTCGGAAATCGCCGGGCGGCGGCCTTCGCCTTGCCCGGCCTACGTGTTATTTCGCGTTTAGATTAACTTTGTAAATGGCGAACCCGATGTCATCGCTGCCAACCTGGCTCATCGGATACTGGGCCTTCTCTTTGATAAACGCTGCTGCCTTGTCAGAAGGAGAGGTCTCAAAGCGAATATCCAGCGCTGTATCGCTGTGGATCGGTGCAAGACGCCAGTTGTTGTCTGCCGCCGGGTGGATTGCCCCTGCGCGGGCTGACTCGGCGCTGATCCACGCCGCCAGCACGGAGCGGTTCTCATCCGGCGAGGCAAAGGCGATGTGACTGTCACCCGTCCCGGCAAACTTGCCGCCGTAGGCGCGATAGTTGTTGGTAGCCACCAGGAAGGTGGCGTTAGGGTCGATCGGCTTGCCGTTGAAGGTCAGGTTTTTAATGCGCTCCGCCTGTGGATTCACGCTCTGGCATTCGCCGTCATAGCGGGCGGCCTGGGTGACATCGACCTGATAATTGACGCCGTCAATCACGTCAAAGTTATAGGTGCGGAAGGTATCCCAATTAATCAGCGACTGCGGCTTGCTGCTGTGCGGATCGATCTGGTTAAACTGCCCGGCAGAGCACTCCAGCCACTCCTTCACCTCTTTCCCACTGGCCTTCACCACCACCAGCGTGTTCGGATAGAGATAGAGATCGGCGGCGTTGCGGAAGGTCAGCTGCCCCTTCTCCACCTCGACGAAGCTGGCCGGATCGTTCTTGCGGCCACCTGCTTTAAACGGTGCGGCGGCGGAGAGTACCGGCAGCGAGGCCAGATCCGGATCCCCCTGAATATAGCGCTCCACGTAGGCCTTCTGCGCCATGTTGACCACCTGCACGGTCGGGTCATCCTGCACCAGCGACAGGTAGCTGTACATGTTATCGGCGGACTTCCCGATAACCTTGCTGACAAACTCCCGGGTGGCGTCGTGAGAGTCTTTGAGGACGGAAACCAGCTTGCTGTCCTCTGCCGCCAGCGACTTCTTCGCTGCTGCGTCGTAGATGGGACGCGCCTCTGCGCGGGAGTGGGTCACCTGCCATTTGCCGCTGTCGTTGTTCAGCACTAAATCGACCACGCCAAGGTGATCGCCCCACATGCCGGGCATTACCGCTGGTACGCCGTTAAGGGTACCGTTAGCGATATCCGCGCCTTTAATATCGGCAAAGTCTTTGCCGGGGAAGACCGCATGGGCGTGACCAAAGAGGATCGCGTCCACGCCGGGCACCTCGCTGAGGTAGTAGACCGAGTTCTCTGCCAGGGCCTTGTACGGCTCCGCTGAAAGTCCGGAGTGAGCAATTACTACCACGACGTCCGCCCCTTTGCTGCGCATCTCCGGAACGTACTTACGTGCGGTCTCGGTAATGTCGTTCACCGTTACCTTGCCGCTGAGGTTGGCCTTGTCCCAGGTCATGATCTGCGGCGGCACAAAGCCGATATAGCCAATGCGCAGGGTCTGCGTTTTGCCCTCTTTATCCTTAACCGTGGTCTCTTTGATCAGATAAGGCGTGAACAGCGGCTTTTGCGTTTTCGCGTCAATGATATTGGCATTCACGTAAGGGAATTTCGCCCCCGCCAGCGCACGGTGCAGATAATCCAGGCCATAGTTGAACTCATGGTTGCCGAGGTTACCCACCGCATAGTCGAGGGTATTCATCGCCTTATAGACCGGGTGTACCTCATTCTGGGTTAACCCTTTCGCCGCCATGTAATCCCCCAGCGGGCTGCCCTGAATCACGTCGCCGTTGTCCACCAGCACGCTATTAACGGCCTCCTGGCGAGCGGCATTAATTAGCGTCGCGGTGCGCACCAGGCCGAACTTCTCCGTCGGCGTATCTTTGTAGTAGTCAAAGTCCATCATGTTGCTGTGCAGATCGGTGGTTTCCAGCAGGCGCAGATCTACGGTGGCGGCCTGGGCACCGACTGCCGTCAGCATGGCCAGGAGCGTTGCACTAAACTTAATCATCAGAGAGTCCTTTTCGATCTAATCCACAAAAGAGAATGTATTTACATCTGGTTGCTTACAAATTTGTGAATCTTGCCATAAAAGTGAGCAATAAAACCGCAAGCGTGGTCACAGATGGCAGTTCTGGTCGTGATAGGGTATAAGTAAAACAACGAGTTAAAACCACTGACACAGAGAGGTGGAGAATGTTAGAAGCAATTTGTCAGCTCGCGCGGGAAGCGGGCGAAGCTATCATGCAGGTTTACGACGGGAACAGCCCCATAGACGTGAACCGTAAAACGGACGATTCACCGGTAACCGAGGCTGATATTGCGGCTCACAAGGTGATTGTCAAAGGTTTGCAAGCACTCACTCCGGATATCCCGGTGCTCTCGGAGGAAGACCCTCCGGCGTGGGACGTTCGTCAGCACTGGCAGCGCTACTGGCTGGTGGATCCGCTGGACGGTACCAAAGAGTTCATCAAGCGCAACGGCGAGTTTACCGTCAATATCGCGCTGATTGAAGAGGGTAAGCCGGTGCTGGGCGTGGTCTATGCCCCGGTACTGAAGGTGATGTACAGCGCGGCAGAGGGTAAGGCCTGGAAAGAGGAGAACAACATCCGTAATCCGATCCAGGTGCGTGAGGCCCGTCCGCCACGGGTGGTAATCAGCCGCTCCCATGCCGCTAACGACAACGAGCTGAAAGAGTATCTGGAGCAGATGGGCGAGCACCAGACGACGGCGATCGGTTCATCGCTTAAGTTTTGCCTGGTGGCAGAGGGCGAGGCGCAGCTCTATCCGCGCTTTGGGCCTACCAGCGTCTGGGACACCGCCGCAGGCCACGCGGTGGCGGTTGCTGCCGGGGCGCACGTCCATGACTGGCAGGGAAAAACGCTGGACTACACGCCGCGTGAATCTTTCCTCAACCCCGGTTTCCGCGTCTCTATTTTTTAGCTTTTAGCTCTCCAGCAGCTTACGCAGCAGGGCAACCACCTGCTGCGACTCCTGCGGGGTTAGCGCGCCATCTTTGGCGTAGTGTACTCGCCCCTCTTTATCGAGCACCGCGACGGCGGAGCTCTCCTCCTGTAGCTGCCAGGCCTTACGGGTTACCCCTTCGCTATCAACGATAAACTGTGACCAGGGGTAGAGCTGCTTGTTGCTCTCAATGCTGCTGCGTACAAACATCGCAGAGCCAGGAATAGCATCATCGGTATTGATAATTGTGGTGGTCTGATAGCGGTCGTGCGGCAAATTAGCTGTCTTAATCGCCTCGATCAGCGCGGCATTCTTATCTTTCGCTGAAGTACGACCAGCGATGTGCATCACCACGCGAACTTTTCCGGTTAGCTGCGCGCTATTCCAGTTTTTATAGCTAAACTTATCATTATTGAGGACCAGCTCTCCCCGATCGGCCACGCCCACGGGGGGCACGCGCTGGTTCTCTTCGAAGCGGTGAGCCGAGGCCATCAGCGGCAGCAGCAGGCAGGTTACAGCCAGAGTCTTGCGTAACGTCATCATGTTTCCCTTATTAAGTGCAGGTGATCCGACCACTTGGTCTCTGCTTTTAATGATAAGTGCAATTAACCTTCTTTTCTCGCAAATGGGGTGCCAGTTTGCGGGCGGACGCACACATTTGTGCAAAAACCATGGCTTATACTGTACTGCTCAAAACCCGGAATAGAAAATTCTGATTAATTGTCATCAAACGGTAAATAAACTTATTCATACTGGGTATCAATGAGTTTGTGGTCTATAGTCACTGGGCAACAAAATTTGCGTTCATCAAAGTCGAGCCAATTGTGGCGTCGCTTGAGCGTAAGATTCAGCAGGAGAGATAGAAGAATGAAAATTTTCCAACGTTACAATCCGCTCCAGGTAGCGAAGTACGTGAAGATCCTGTTTCGTGGACGGTTGTATATCAAGGACGTAGGCGCTTTTGAGTTCGACAAGGGTAAAATCCTGGTCCCGAAAGTAAAAGATAAGCAGCACTATTCTGTGATGTCTGAAGTCAATCGTCAGGTTATGCGACTGCAAACCGATATGGCGTAACAACGTGCTATGCAGTAGTTCAGTAACATAATAAGACGGCCCCAGATGGGGCCGTTGATGTTTCCAGGGAAGGGGACTTATGCCGCGCCTTTGTTCTCGGCGTCCGGCAGCTTTGGCGTCAGCGTGGTGGGCTTACTGTCGAGCCGGGTAACCAGCAGCTGGTCGATGCGGTAGTTATCGATATCCACCACCTCAAACTTATAGCCTGAGTACTTCACCGAATCGGTACGTTTCGGGATTTTACGCAGCATGAACATCATAAAGCCGCCGATGGTTTCATAGTTGCCGGACTGCGGGAATTCGTCGATATCCAGCACGCGCATCACGTCGTCGATTGGCGTACCGCCGTCTACCAGCCAGGAGTTCTCGTCACGGGCAACAATCTGGTCTTCCTGCCCCTGACCGACCAAATCACCCATCAGGGTGGTCATCACGTCATTCAGGGTAATGATACCCACTACTAGCGCATACTCGTTCATGATCACCGCGAAGTCTTCCCCCGCCGCCTTAAAGCTCTCCAGGGCCTCGGAGAGGGTCAGGGTGTCCGGCACGATCAGCGTATTGCGGATCTGCACGCCGCTGTTCAGGGCCAGACTCTGGTTGGCCAGCACGCGGTTAAGCAGATCTTTTGAGTCGACGTAGCCCACGATGTGATCGATATCCTGATTACAGACCAGGAACTTGGAGTGCGGATGCTCCGCCACCTTGCTCTTCAGGCTCTGCTCATCTTCGTGTAGATCGAACCAGATAACGTTTTCACGCGAGGTCATGGAGGACGGCACGGTGCGCGACTCCAGCTCAAACACGTTCTCAATCAGCTCGTGCTCCTGCTTACGCAGCACGCCTGCCAGCGCCCCGGCCTCAAACACCGCGTAGATATCATCGGAGGTAAGATCGTCCTTACGCTCCATCGGCAGCTTAAAGATGCGGAAGATGACGTTGGCCAGCCCGTTAAAGAACCATACCAGCGGGCGGAAGATGAACAGGCAGAAGCGCATCGGGTTGATGATGCGCAAAGCCACGGCTTCGGGCGCAATCATACCGATGCGTTTCGGGGTCAGGTCGGCAAAGAGAATAAACAGCCCGGTCACGAGGGTAAAGGAGATAATAAAGCTCAGTCGATCCGCCAGCTCCGGCGACACCACGTTGAGCAGCACGCTGTAAAAGGCCGGGGAGAAGGCCGCGTCGCCCACAATACCGCCAAGAATGGCGACGGCGTTGAGGCCGATCTGTACCACGGTAAAGAAGGTGCCGGGGTTTTCCTGCATTTTCAGGATGCGCTGGGCATTGATATTGCCATCGTCGGCAAGCAGCTTAAGTTTGATTTTACGGGAGGCCGCAAGCGAAATCTCCGACAGCGAGAAGAACGCACTTACGGCAATCAGACAAAGTATCAGTAGAATACTGTTTAACATATCTTATCCAGCCATCGGCCAGATCCTCAAGAAGGGAAGGTTGAAAATCCATGTAATACATCAGGTAAACGCCGATCTACCGCGAGTGGACCGGCGATCCCGCGCCTAGTATAGCGTAAGCCGGGGGAGGCCTGCCAGCGCCGTCAGTACAAGGTTTAAACAGTGGCGAGCACGCGCGGCGTTAATCTAATTAGCCCAAATATCAGTCATAGCCCGCTAAAAATGGGGCTTTATTAAAAAAACAAAGCAACTAGATTTATAAAAGTCAGGCTGAGTCTCCTTATTAATAATCAATTTATTGCTGAGGTATCGTCATGAGTTCAAATTACTACTCCCAAACGCCTAATTTTGTTAGCGCCTCGTCTGAGGACGTGGATCCACGAACCCGTCTGTTTAGCTTTCAACACTCTCTGGGACAACTTATTGGTAATAATGCCATGGGGCCGGAGTTTACTTTTTCTATTAGCTATTCTGCTACTACCAACGTTGACTATTTTGATTTGGGTATAGGAATACAGTTAGCGCTGACTATTTATGATGCCTCTAGTGGACAGCTTTCATTAGCATCAGGTGAAAGTTACAAGGTGAATACGTCGACAAACCCACCTTTTGTTGAACAAAATAAAATGCGCACATTTGATTTTATCCAGTCAACTGTCGCGGATGGGAGCACCGGTTATCGGGTAACGGAGCATGATGGCAGCGTCACTGATTTAAGCGAGTATGATGAGGGACTATTTGTTCCAATTAAAATGTATACCCCGCTGGGATATTCTTTAAACTTTGACTGGGTGTTTACCTCTCGGGGTTGGGTACTTGGCTCTATTAGTGATGACAGCAACGTCACTCTTTTAAAGTTCGATCATGATTACGGCACGTTAACCTTCTATCCCGGCTCCACTGAAGAATATACGCTTACGCTAACTAAAGAGAATGGCTACCTCACTAATATTTCCCACTCAGGGCTGCCCGAAGGTGATTGGCAATATAATTATACTGATATCGGTATGGGCAATGGTCTTTTGACGCTATATGAAACTAAGTCAATTACCGGCTTACTAAAAACTGTCACCTATAATAATGGGTTAACGGACGGGCTAATGCTCTTTCCCACCGAATCAGGACAGGGTGCGTTACCTGCGGTAACGGAACTGGTTATCTCGCCTGGCTTTGGCCAGCCGGATATGGTTACAACATATACACCAGATTCGACTCAGGGCTTTCCTAATTACCTGGGATATGACGCCCCACAGGGCGGTAGCTGGGATCCTTCGACTGACTACTCTCTTACTTTGATTGGGCAGGACTATTTCTACTCGACTATCCTGACGCAAACCGACAGTGATGGGCAGGAGATTGTCACAACCTATACCTACAACAATTTCCATCTTTTGAGCAAAATGGAAGTCGTTCAGGGCGATACATACTACGCTGCCGAAACTTACTATTACGCTGACGCGTGGCAAGAGGATAATCCCAATACTACTTTTGACGAACTGCCTGCCCAGTATCAATATCCGCTAACTCAAACGTTAACGTGGCGTGACAGCAGCGGCTCACGTAATGAACTCACACAGTACCAGTACGATGATTTTGGTAATCTCACCCAGCAAATCGATCCCGATGGTATGCAAACGGACTACGCGTTCTACAGCGCTGATGGGGAAGCGGACAGTGCTGATGGCTACACCGGTTGTCCTGCCGATGCTAATGGCTTTGCTAATTTAATGAAGAGTAAAACCGTCACGCCCGCACCGTCGGATTATGATGATGTTCCTACTCGGGTAACCTACTACCGCTACGACTCGCTCGCAGCGCTGGCCGATCGGCCTATGACAACTAGCATTGTTAAGGTTAAAGAATCAATGGTGAAATTAGCTGGCGATGACAAGCAGCCGTTGACAACGCTGGATACGCAATACTATTCAGACAGTGCTTCCAAAAGCAGCTACGGTCTCATTCATATTAAAAACACAAAGGTTTATAGTGTAGATTCCTCAACCAAAGGTTCGAACTCAATTACAGAGTATGTTACCACACAGGCGCATACCTATACTGTAGAAGATAATATTCTACAGAGCGATATGGAAATAACCACTTTTGATAATTATCAGTTATTTAGTTCAATGAGAAGATCCTGTTTATCTGGGCATTTAATAGCGCTGACAGATTTTTTAAATACGCCGCATAATTATTACTATGATCCCGCTGGACGTTTTTGTCGTATGGTAAAAAATGAGGGGGATAGTGATTATGAAATGACGACCCGTATTGAATATATGATGTCAGTCGACAGTAACGATCCCGTTCTTAGTACAACAATTACTGATCATGATGATAACATTACTCGTATTAGTCACGATGCGATTGGCCGGGTCATCTCTATTGACAAGAGCGCGTCTGAACAGATCAATGAAGATTTTTCTACAGTATTAACACGCAGCTACGATACGCTTGGCCGTTTTTTGTTCGAAAGTATTTCTGATAGCTATATTGATAGCTCAGGATCTGTCCAGGTTGCTGTGGTCAATATAAAGAATCAATTCGATGAATGGGGGAAATCATGTGCAAAGAGCTTCTTTAGTGATATCGATGATCCTAAAAATAGCATTTATCAAACAAGGGTAATGCAATATCTACATGTTGAAAATGCCATTGACCGATATGTTCTTGCTAAAAATGGTGATATTTCGTCCCATAGTAAAGCTGTCTTAAATGAGTCGTCTGCACCTGATTCGGTTATCCATCTTGATGCAAAAGGTAATGAATATAGTAGAACGCTCTATTATTATGATGGACTTAAACGCGTTCGCGAATCTGTTGATCAGATGGACAATCACGTTATTTTTGGATATGACGATTTTGACCGAGTCAACAAAACAACTTATGCCGACGGCACGGTTGTAACCAAAAAGTATGCACCACAATTTAGCCTTGATATTGTTCAGTGCATTACTGTTACAGACAAGGACGGAACCCTTTATAAGGTAGGTGAACGATCAATAGATGGCTTGGGCCGTGTACAAAACACGACCATTGGTGGACGCTATGAAGTTTATACCTATATCAACAATGCTCTGGAGCCTAATACTTTTACCGATAGTTTAAAAAGGGTATTTAAGTATACGTACGAACCAAAATTGAGCAATGCTTTAAAAAATGTTACTGCAAGCTATGGCGATCTTACATCGGAACAGCAATACACCTATTTTAAAAATCGTGGGCTGCTTGATACTGTAACTGAAGTTGGACAGCAAGTTAACTCGTACACTTGGTTTGCATCGGGTAAAATTGATACTGAGACTGTGTCAAATGATATTGGAGATAAAACACCATCTTATACATGGAGCGTGTTAAGTAAACCAGTAAGCTATACTGATATTGCAGGTAATATACAGTGGTTAAATTATTATCTTTCTGGAAAGGAAGTAGCTAAACCCCAGCAAATTAGCGATCCTGTTGTCACAGTGAGCTTTACCTATGATGATTTTGTGCGGCTGTATCAGCAAAAGGCAGAATCAGTAAACGGGAAAGCGACCCTTGAAACAAAAATTTTCTATGACGATTTTAACCGCGAAAATATTCGAAAAATTACGCCTGATAATGGAAAGGTCATTACTATTACGACCGGCTATTATGAAAATAACCAGGTTGCCAGTGTTACTATTGAGCAGGACGCAGAAATGCTTAGCGATAATCAATACAAGTATGACTCCCGTAACAGACTCCAGTTGCATACGTGCAGCGGCAGTGTCCTGCCAAAAGACGGTTACGGACAGGCGTTTATTTCACAAGAGTTTAAATATGATAGTTTGAATAATATTAAAACCTGTATTACGGTAAACAACGAAAACATGACTGATACCGCGACATTTATCTATATAAATAGTGATGGTTCTACTGCCAATCCCTATATAAATAGTAGCGATCCTACTCAGCTTACAACTATTAATCACAGCGGTAACCCTGCGTATCCGCCAGTGATTAATTTAGCTTACTACGATGATGGGCGATTGAAGTGTGATGAAGCGGGCCGTACTCTAACTTATGATGCGTCAGGTCGCTTGTTTAACATTGAAACAGCTGACGGTACGCAAGCAGGCTATGGCTATGACGCTCTGAACAATCTTGTTTATCAGTTAGTAAATAGTGAGGAGCAGTACCTTTACTATAGGGGCTCTCAGTTGGTTAACCAAGTTCGCCAAAGCGAGCAACAGCAGGACCGGATTATCACTGGCCTGGCAGGTAATGCTGCCGTTAGCCATGAGCAGCTGTAAGAATATTATCAAAGATATATTCAATCACTGGAGTATAATTTATGTCTTTACAACTACTTGGTACCAACCAGACTAATAGTACGCTGTTAGCTTATGATGGCAGTAGTCAACAGATCTCTCTTTACTCTGCATTTGGCGCTGTGGACAATCCAAAAAATGACCAACTTCCAGGCTTTAATGGTGAGCGTCAGGATCCTTTAACAGGCGTTTCACATTTGGGTAATGGCTATCGCAGCTATAATCCAATTTTAATGCGCTTTACCTGTCCTGATAGTGAAAGCCCCTTTGGCGTGGGTGGTATAAACCCCTATGCCTATTGTCAAAATGACCCGGTAAACTTTACTGACCCGAGCGGTCATGGGATCTTAACAAGATTGTTTATTGGTGGCTTAACTTCTCTTTTCAAGCATTTGTTCGCAGCAGAAACGTCAGAGGCGTTGGCTACTGTGCTTGTAAAAACAACGCGAGGTGCCCTGACCTATGGTACACAAGTTACAAAAAACGTAGTTGATATTGCTGCGCGTATTGAAGAAAATAGTAATCCCCAGGTTTTTGCTAAACTACAAAATGCTTCGTTTGGGCTGGGCATAATTAACGGTGTCACATCTCTATATAGTTCCTTTGAAAATATTATTGATAGTACATCTTCCCTGGAAGGGCACAGAGGTTCTGTAGATCTTAGCTACGAGTTCGAATCAGAAAGCCGCTTTGGCAATAGAATAAGAGACATGCTATTAAGAGCGGCTGACAGGGTTGCAGAAGCGACCAATACCTCCTCAGATGATTTAAGTATAGTCTTTATAGATACGTTTAACTCTTTTATTGGCAGTGAAGCGCGTGAAGGGGCCTTGATGGGAATAGAAAGAAGTAGAACAAAAATTATTTATCAATTAATAAACAGTTCATTTGCTGTTTCATCTACGGTATTAGCGATTGCCAGCAAAGCTGTGGAGGCTAAAAACCCTGACGTCGCCCGTAAGTTATCACGTGCCTCATCAGCACTGGGTTATACCAATTTAGGCCTAAGCTTCGGAGGTAATATTAATGCTTTTTATAATGATCTGAAGGAAGTGAAGCCTCACCTTGGTACTATTCGTGAACATGCCAGCACTTCTATTTCATCTACTCTGAACAGTATTTTTTATAAGCATCCGTCTCTTGGCAATTTGACGTCATCTAATGCATAATGTTAATTTGATAAAATAAAAATATCGAATGAGCAGCCCTTAGGAGGGTTGCTCATATAAACATTCTATCAACCCATCGTCTGCGGCGGCAGGCACACCCCAATTCCCCCGATACCGCAGTACCCGTACGGGTTCTTATGCAGATACTGCTGGTGATCGTCCTCGGCATAGTAGAACGGGCCAGCGGTTTTGATCTCGGTGGTCACGGTACGATCGTCCCCGGCAGCGCGCATCGCCGCCTGGAAACGGGCCAGGCTCGCTTTCGCAGCCGTTTCCTGCTCCGGCGTCAGCGGATAAATCGCTGAGCGGTACTGGGTGCCATGGTCGTTACCCTGGCGCATGCCCTGGGCCGGATCGTGGTTCTCCCAGAAGACCTGCAACAGCTGCTCGTAGCTAATTACGCTCGGGTCATAGACCACGCGCACGGCTTCAGCGTGACCGGTCTCGCCGGAGCACACTTCGCGATAGGTCGGATTCGGCGTATAGCCGCCAGCATAGCCTGCTGCGGTGCTATAGACGCCAGGCAGCACCCAGAACAGGCGCTCCACGCCCCAGAAGCAGCCCATCGCAAACAGCGCGGTCTCCATTCCTTCGGGAACGTTGGTCATTGAGTGTTCGTTAACGGCATGCAGGCTGGCAACCGGCATGGGTGTATTGCGTCCTGGCAATGCATCCGCTTGAGTAACAAGGTGTTTTTTATCAAATAGACTCACGGTGGGGCCTCCCAGGAACAGATATGTGATCGAGGTTGTAACGCAGCGTTGAATTGAACACAATAAATGCTGCAAATACGGCTAGATTTAAACATTAAGAAATATTGGGCTAGCCAGCCATTTTTCAACCCACTAAGGTGGGAATTTGTTAAGCCGGGGAGCGGCATTTCGGTTTCCTTACCTCAGGAAGCCTGATATTCAGGAGAGAACGTGCCACACATCCGACTGATAGGTTTTGCCACTCTGCTGCTGGCAAGCGGGACGGCCTTAGCGGCAAACGTTCGTTTGCAGGTGGAGGGGTTAACGGGTGCGCTGCAAAAAAACGTCCGCGCCCAGCTTTCAACCATTGAAAGCGACGAAGTAACGGCGGACCAGCGTTTCCGCGCCCGCGTTGATGATGCTATCCGCGATGGATTAAAAGCGCTGGGCTACTATGAGCCCACCATCGATTTTGAACTGCGTCCACCGCCGGCGAAAGGTCGCCAGGTACTGATTGCCCGCGTCTCGCCCGGCACGCCTGTGCGCGTAGGGGGAACGGATGTGATCCTGCGCGGCGGGGCGCGTACCGACAGTGACTACCTCGATCTGCTAAAGACCCGTCCGGCGATCGGCACGGTGCTGAATCACAACGACTACGACAGCTTTAAGAAGGGCCTTACCAGCGTGGCGCTGCGCAAAGGCTACTTCGACAGCGCCTTCAACAAAAGCCAGCTGGGTGTCGCCCTTGACCGCCATCAGGCGTTCTGGGATATCGACTACGACAGCGGGCAGCGCTACCGCTTCGGCAAGGTGACCTTTGAAGGCTCGCAGATCCGCGACGAGTATCTGCAAAACCTGGTGCCCTTTAAGGAGGGCGACGAGTACCAGACCAAAGATCTGGCGGAGCTGAACCGCCGCCTCTCTGCCACCGGCTGGTTTAACTCGGTGATTGTTGCCCCAGAGTTTGAAAAATCCCGCAAGACCAAGGTGCTGCCGCTGCACGGCGTGGTTTCGCCGCGGACGCAGAATACGATAGAGACCGGGGTAGGCTACTCCACCGACGTCGGCCCGCGCGTGAAAGCCACCTGGCGCAAGCCGTGGATCAACTCTTACGGCCACAGCTTTACCACCACCACCAGCATCTCGGCGCCGGAGCAGCAGCTCGACTTTAGCTACAAGGTGCCGCTGCTGAAAAACCCGCTGGAGCAGTACTATCTGGTGCAGGGCGGCTTTAAGCGTACCGATCTCAACGATACCGAGGCGGACTCCACCACCCTGGCGCTCTCCCGCTACTGGGATCTCTCCAGCGGCTGGCAGCGCGCCATTAACCTGCGCTGGAGCCTGGATCACTTTACCCAGGGGAGCGTGACCAACACCACGATGCTGCTCTATCCAGGGGTGATGATCAGCCGGACCCGCTCTCGTGGCGGCCTGATGCCCACCTGGGGCGACTCCCAGCGCTACTCCATTGACTACTCCAACACGGCCTGGGGTTCCGACGTCGACTTCTCCGTATTCCAGGCGCAGAACGTCTGGATCCGCACCCTCTACGATCGCCATCGCTTTGTCGTGCGCGGCAACCTCGGCTGGATTGAAACCGGCGACTTCGACCGGGTGCCGCCGGATCTGCGCTTCTTCGCCGGGGGCGATCGCAGCATCCGTGGCTATAAGTACAAATCGATTTCACCAGAGGATGAGGAAGGCAAGCTGAAGGGGGCCTCGAAGCTGGCAACCGGCTCGCTGGAGTATCAGTATAACGTCACCGGCAAGTGGTGGGGCGCGGCCTTCGTTGACAGCGGCGAGGCGGTGAGCGACATCCGGCGCAGCGACTTTAAAACCGGCGCGGGCGTGGGCGTGCGCTGGGAGTCGCCGGTCGGGCCGGTGAAGCTCGACTTTGCTCTGCCCATCGCGGACGACGACAAACACGATCTACAGTTCTACATCGGTCTGGGGCCTGAATTATGAGTTTATGGAAGAAGATAAGCCTCGGCGTGGTGGTGTTTATTGTGCTGCTGCTGGGGGCAGTGGCGTTTCTGGTGGGCACCACCAGCGGGCTGCATATTCTGTTCAAGGCCGCCAACCGCTGGGTGCCGGGGCTGGAGATTGGCCAGGTCACCGGCGGCTGGCGCGATCTGACCCTGCGTAATATTCGCTATGACCAACCCGGCGTGGCGGTTAACGCCGGCGAGATCCATCTTGCGGTAAAGCTTGCCTGCCTGCGGGACAGCAGCCTGTGCGTTAACGATCTGGCGCTAAAAGATATTAACGTGACGGTAGATAGCACCAAAATGCCGCCTGCCGCTCAGGTAGAAGAGGAGGATAGCGGGCCGCTCGATCTCTCCACCCCGTATCCGATTACCCTTAGCCGGGTGGCGCTGAACAACGTCAATATCAAGATCGATAACACCACCTTCTCGGTAATGGATTTCACTACCGGCCTGAACTGGCAGGAGAAAAACCTGACCGTTAAGCCAACGTCGTTACAGGGGCTGCTGATTGCCCTGCCGAAGGTGGCTGACGTGGCTCAGGAGCAGATCGTCGAGCCGAAGATCGAGCAGCCGAAGCCTGAGGAGAAGCCGCTCGGTGAAACGCTGAAGGATCTCTTCTCTAAGCCGGTGCTGCCGGAGATGACCGACGTCCACCTGCCGCTTAACCTCAATATCGAAGAGTTTCGCGGCGAGCAGCTGCGTCTTACCGGTGATACCGACATTCTGGTGCGTAATATGCTGCTGAAGGTAAGCAGCATTGATGGCAATACCACCCTCGACACCCTTGATATCGACTCTAACCAGGGCACGGTTAACGCCAGCGGCACGGCACAGCTGAGCAACAACTGGCCGGTGGATATCACGCTTAACAGCACCCTTAACGTCGATCCACTCAAGGGCGAGAAGGTGAAGCTGAAAGTGGGTGGCGCGCTGCGCGAGACCCTTGATGTAGGCGTTAATCTCTCCGGCCCGGTGGACATGGTGCTGCGGGCGAGGACGCAGCTGGCGGAGGCGGGGCTACCCCTGAACCTGGACATCATCAGCGAACAGCTCTACTGGCCCTTTACCGGTGAGCGGCAGTACCAGGCAGACGATCTGCGCCTGAAGCTGAGCGGCAAGATGACCGACTATACGCTCTCGTTCCGCACGGCGGTGAAAGGGCAGCAGGTTCCGCCTGCGACCATCACGCTGGATGCGAAAGGCAACGAGCAGCAGATTAACCTCGACAAGCTGACCATCGCCGCGCTGGAGGGGAAAACCGAGCTGAAGGCGCTGCTTGACTGGCAGCAGGCGATTAGCTGGCGTGGAGAGTTAACCCTCAACGGCATCAATACGGCTAAAGAGGTGCCCGACTGGCCGTCGAAGCTCAACGGCCTGATTAAAACGCGCGGCAGCCTCTACGGCGGCAGCTGGCAGATGGAAGTGCCGGAGATGAAAATCACCGGCAACGTCAAGAACAACAGGGTAAATGTGAACGGCTCGCTCAAGGGCAACAGCTATATGCAGTGGACCGTACCAGGGCTGCACCTTGAGCTGGGGCGCAACAGCGCCGACGTCAAAGGCGAGCTGGGCGTGAAGGCGCTGAATCTCGATGCCAACATCGACGCGCCGGGGCTGGATAACGCTCTGCCGGGCTTAGGTGGCACGGCGAAGGGATTAGTGAAGGTGCGCGGCACGGTGGATGCGCCGCAGGTACAGGCGGATATCACCGCCAATAACCTGCGCTGGCAGGAGCTCTCTATCGCTCGCGTACGCGTTGAGGGCGATGTGAAATCCACCGATCAGATCGCCGGTAACCTCACCGCTCGCGTAGAGCGCATCGTGCAGCCGGGCGTCAATCTGAGCCTGGTCACCCTGGATGCCAAAGGTAGCGAAAAGCAGCACGAGCTGAACCTGCGGGCGCAGGGCGAGCCGGTCTCCGGCCAGCTGCGGCTGGCGGGCAGCTTTGACCGGGCCAACCAGCGCTGGAAGGGCACCCTGAGCGATACGCGTTTTGCTACCCCGGTCGGGCCGTGGTCGCTGAACCGCGCCATTGCCCTCGACTACCGCGGCGAGGAGCAGAAGGTAAGCATCGGGCCGCACTGCTGGACGAACCCCAACGCCGAGCTATGCGTACCCCAGACCGTGGACGCAGGCGCAGAGGGGCGAGCGGTGGTTAACCTGAACCGCTTCGACCTGGCGATGCTGAAGCCCTTTATGCCAGAGACTACCCAGGCCAGCGGATCGTTCAGCGGCCGGGCGGACGTGAGCTGGGATACCACCAAACCAGGCCTGCCGCAGGGTGAAGTGACTCTGGCCGGGCGTAACGTGCGGGTGACGCAGACCGTCAACGATGCGCCGCTGCGGGTGGCGTTCGATACGCTCAACCTCAATGCGAAATTGCGCGACAACCGGGCCGATCTCGGCTGGATGATGCGCCTGACCAACAACGGCCAGTTTGACGGCCAGGTGCAGGTGACCGATCCGCAGGGTCAGCGTAACCTCGGCGGTACGGTCAACATCCGCAACTTCTCTATCGCGATGATCAACGCCATCTTCTCGCGCGGTGAGAAGGCGGCGGGAACCCTCAATGCCAACCTGCGGCTGGCGGGTAACGTGCAGAGCCCGCAGCTGTTCGGCCAGATGGGGCTGAACGGCGTAGATATCGACGCCAACTTTATGCCGTTTGATATGCAGCCCAGCCAGCTGGCGATGAACTTCAACGGCCAAAGTTCGACCCTACAAGGGGTGGTTCGCACCCGGCAGGGTGAAATTAACCTGAGCGGCAACGCCGACTGGAGTCAGATCGACAACTGGCGCGCGCGTATCGCGGCGAAGGGCAGCCGGGTACGCATTACCGTCCCACCGATGGTACGCCTGGATGCCTCTCCGGATGTGGTATTCGAAGCCACGCCGCAGCTCTTCACCCTCGATGGCAGCATTGACGTGCCCTGGGCGCGTATTGTGGTTCACGAAGTACCAGAGAGCGCGGTGGGGGTCTCCAGTGACGAAGTGATGCTCAATAGCCAGCTGCAGCCGGAGGAGCCGCAGACCGCGAGCATCCCGATTAACAGTAATTTGACCGTCCACGTAGGCAATAACGTGCGTCTGGACGCGTTTGGCTTAAAAGCACGCTTAACGGGCGATCTTAAAGTTGCTCAGGATAAACAAGGACTTGGATTAAACGGACAGATTAATATTCCCGAAGGACGCTTCCACGCGTACGGTCAGGATTTGATTGTGCGCAAAGGTGAGTTATTGTTCTCGGGTCCGCCGGATCAACCTTTGCTTAACATCGAAGCGATCCGTAACCCGGAATCCACTGAAAACGACGTGATTGCCGGTGTGCGTGTGACCGGAACCGCCGACGAACCGAAGGCGGAGATCTTCTCTGACCCGGCGATGTCGCAACAGGAGGCGCTCTCCTACTTGCTTCGCGGCCAGGGGCTGGAGAGCACGCAGAGCGACAGCGCAGCGATGACGTCGGCGCTGGTGGGCCTGGGCGTTGCCCAGAGCGGACAGGTTGTGGGTCGAATCGGCGAGACCTTTGGCGTTAGCAATCTGGCACTGGACACGCAGGGCGTAGGCGACTCCTCCCAGGTGGTGGTCAGCGGCTATGTTCTGCCGGGATTGCAGGTGAAGTATGGCGTGGGTATTTTTGACTCTCTGGCGACGCTCACGTTACGCTATCGCCTGATGCCTAAGCTATATCTGGAAGCGGTGTCTGGCGTAGACCAGGCACTAGATCTGCTCTATCAGTTTGAGTTTTAGCAATGCGAATATTTGTTTACGGCAGTTTACGACGCAAGCAAGGTAACAGTCACTGGATGACTAACGCTCAGTGGTTGGGCGATCACAGCGTTGAGGATTATCAACTCTACAGTCTGGGGCACTACCCAGGTGCGGTGCCCGGTCCGGGCCAGGTGCTGGGTGAGGTTTACCGTATTGACGCCGAGACCCTGGCCGAGCTGGATGAGCTCCGCACCGCAGGTGGAGAGTACAAGCGTCAATTGATTCAGACACCGTACGGCAGTGCATGGATGTATGTGTACCAGCTTTCGGTGGATGAACACACGCGGATAGAGACCGGGAACTGGTTAGACAGGGATCGGGATTAACAGCAGCGCCACCTTCGGGTGGCGCTGTTTTATCCATAAAAAAAACACCGCCGTTAGGGCGGTGTTTCTGTTTTTACTGCGGGGAGAGATTTACTTCTTCGCAGCGCGCTCGAAAGAGGCCACGATTTCAGCTTTCGCCGCATCGGCGTTATCCCAGCCGTCAACCTTAACCCATTTACCTTTCTCGAGATCTTTGTAGTGCTCGAAGAAGTGGGTGATCTGCGCTTTCAGCAGCTCTGGCAGGTCGTTCACATCTTTGATGTGATCGTACTCTTTGCTCAGCTTGGTGTGCGGAACCGCAACCAGCTTGGCATCTTCGCCTGCTTCGTCGGTCATCTTCAGCACGCCAACCGGACGGCAGCGAACCACTGAACCCGGCTGCAGCGGGTACGGGGTCGGGACCAGCACGTCAACCGGGTCACCGTCCAGGGAGAGGGTGTGGTTGATGTAGCCGTAGTTGCACGGATAGAACATCGCGGTAGACATGAAACGGTCAACGAACAGCGCGCCCGTGTCCTTGTCGATTTCGTATTTGATCGGATCGGCGTTCGCCGGGATCTCGATAACAACGTAGATGTCTTCTGGCAGATCTTTACCCGCCGGTACGTTCAGTAAGCTCATGTTTGTTTCCTTTAAAATGTGTGGCAAACAAGTGCCGGGTATTATAGCCAACTCACGCTGAAAGTCTTCGCCTGTTTTCGCTTTCCCCGTACCAATCGCGCGTTTCTCAGACCATTCACATGACCGAAAAGTACATAACCTCAGCCGCATTTTTCATAGCTAAATGAAAGCGATTACAAACTTGTGATTAACGTTTTATTTACTTTTTTGAAGTGTGATGTAACGCAATTCGTTACATATTCCATTCGCTATAGTCTCTTCGCGAACATCTTTTAGCCAAACAATAATCACCCCTACGAGGACGTTATTATGTGGAAGCGCTTACTTCTGGTCACAGCAGTCTCAGCAGCCATGTCGTCTATGGCAATGGCAGCCCCATTAACCGTCGGTTTTTCGCAGGTCGGCTCCGAGTCCGGCTGGCGTGCCGCTGAAACCAACGTCGCGAAAAGCGAAGCCGAAAAACGCGGCATTACGCTGAAAGTCGCCGATGGTCAGCAAAAACAGGAGAACCAGATCAAGGCGGTGCGCTCCTTCATCGCCCAGGGGGTGGATGCCATCTTTATTGCTCCCGTAGTGGCGACCGGCTGGGAGCCGGTGCTGAAAGAGGCCAAAGACGCGGAGATCCCGGTGATCCTCCTCGACCGTTCCATTGATGTGAAAGATAAGTCGCTCTATATGACCACCGTTACCGCCAACAACGTGCTCGAGGGCCAGCTGATTGGTGAGTGGCTGATTAAAACCGTTGGCGATAAGCAGTGTAACGTCGTTGAGTTGCAGGGCACGGTAGGGGCGAGCGTGGCGATTGACCGTAAAAAAGGGTTCGCTGACGCCATCGCCAAAGCACCTAACATTAAAATTATTCGCTCCCAGTCCGGCGACTTTACCCGCAGCAAAGGTAAGGAAGTCATGGAGAGCTTTATTAAAGCCGAGAACAACGGCAAGAACATCTGCATGGTTTACGCCCATAACGACGATATGGTGATCGGTGCCATTCAGGCCATTAAAGAGGCGGGTCTGAAGCCAGGCAAAGATATTCTGACCGGCTCCATTGACGGCGTACCGGATATTTTCAAAGCGATGATTGACGGTGAAGCCAACGCCAGCGTCGAGCTGACGCCAAATATGGCTGGCCCGGCGTTTGATGCGCTGGAGAAATTCAAAAAAGATGGCACCCAGCCTGAAAAAATGACCATGACCAAATCGACGCTCTACCTGCCGGATACGGCGAAAGAAGAGCTCGAGAAGAAGAAAAATATGGGTTACTGAGCCTGAGCGTCATGGGCCATGGTAAACATGGTTTTGTAGGCCTGATAAGCGTAGCGCCATCAGGCAATGCCGCGCCGGATGGCGACGCAGGCGTCTTATCCGGCCTACAGGATGCTGTGGCATCACGTATCAGGTTCGTTTCGGGGAGGCCATCATGACCACCGACCAACACCAGGAAATTCTTGCTACCGAGGGATTAAGTAAATTTTTCCCCGGCGTAAAGGCGCTTGATAACGTCAACTTCAGCCTGCGCCGGGGCGAAATTATGGCCCTCCTCGGAGAAAACGGGGCCGGTAAATCGACGCTCATCAAGGCGCTGACCGGCGTCTATCATGCCGATCGCGGCGTTATCCGCCTCGAAGGGCAGGAGATCTCGCCTAAAAATACCGCCCATGCCCAGCAGTTGGGCATCGGGACGGTCTATCAGGAGGTTAACCTGCTGCCGAACATGTCGGTGGCGGATAACCTGTTCATCGGTCGTGAACCACGGCGCTTTGGCTTTTTGCAACGTAAAGAGATGGAGCGGCGCGCTACGGCGCTAATGGCCTCCTATGGCTTCTCCCTCGACGTGCGCGAGCCGCTGAACCGCTTTTCGGTGGCGATGCAGCAGATCGTCGCCATCTGTCGGGCTATCGACCTCTCGGCGAAGGTGTTGATCCTCGACGAGCCTACCGCCAGCCTCGACACCCAGGAGGTGGCGATGCTCTTCACCCTGATGCGCCAGCTGCGCGCTCAAGGGGTAAGCCTGATCTTCGTCACCCACTTTCTCGATCAGGTGTATGAGGTGAGCGATCGCATCACCGTCCTGCGCAACGGCGGCTTTGTTGGCTGCCGGGAGACCCGCGAGCTGCCACAGATTGAGCTGGTAAAAATGATGCTGGGGCGCGAGCTGGAGACCAACGCCCTGCAACGGGCGGGCCGGACGCTGCTCAGCGACAAGCCGGTGGCCGCCTTTACTGACTTTGGTAAGAAGGGAACTATTGCGCCCTTTAGCTTCGAAGTGCGTCCCGGTGAGATCGTTGGCCTCGCCGGGCTGTTAGGCTCCGGGCGGACCGAAACCGCGGAGGTGATCTTCGGCATCAGGCCCGCCGACAGCGGTAGCGCCACAATCAAAGGCAAGCCGCAGACGCTGCGTTCGCCGCATCAGGCGTCATGCCTGGGGATCGGCTTCTGTCCGGAGGATCGCAAAACCGACGGCATTATCGCCGCGGCCTCGGTGCGGGAGAATATCGTTCTCGCTCTGCAGGCCCAGCGCGGCTGGCTGCGGCCTATTCCTCGCCGGGAGCAGAACGAGATCGCCGAGCGCTTTATTCGCCAGCTGGGTATTCGCACCCCCAGCGCCGAGCAACCGATTGAGTTTCTCTCCGGCGGCAACCAGCAGAAGGTGTTGCTCTCCCGCTGGCTGCTGACCAAACCCCAGTTCCTGATCCTCGACGAGCCGACACGTGGCATCGACGTAGGGGCGCATGCCGAAATCATCCGGCTTATCGAAACCCTGTGCGCCGACGGCTTAGCGCTGCTGGTGATCTCCTCCGAGCTGGAGGAGCTGGTCGGCTATGCCGATCGGGTGATCATCATGCGCGACCGCAAGCAGGTGGCAGAGATCCCGCTCGCGGAGCTGTCGGTTCCGGCAATCATGAATGCCATTGCGGCATAAGGAGTAGAGTGTGATGCCCCGTTCCCTTCCGCAAACCGGCCAGCCGAAGCGGCGCATAAGCTGGCCGATGGGTATGCCGCAGCTGCTTGCGCTAATCCTGGTGCTGGTGGCTGACAGCCTGGTTGCGCCGCATTTTTTCCAGATCGTTCTGCAGGATGGGCGGCTGTTCGGCAGCCCCATCGACATTCTTAACCGTGCCGCACCGGTCGCGCTGCTGGCGATCGGCATGACGCTGGTGATCGCCACCGGCGGGATCGATCTCTCCGTGGGGGCCATTATGGCCATTGCCGGGGCGACGGCGGCCTCGATGACCGTGGCCGGTCACAGCCTGCCGATTGTGCTGCTGGCGGCGCTTGGCAGCGGCGTGCTGGCCGGGCTGTGGAACGGCGTGCTGGTGGCCATTCTCAAGATCCAGCCCTTCGTTGCCACGCTGATATTGATGGTTGCCGGGCGCGGGGTGGCGCAGCTGATCACCTCCGGGCAGATCGTCACCTTCAACGCGCCCAGTCTCTCCTGGCTCGGCAGCGGTTCGCTGCTGCTCTTCCCGACGCCGGTGATGATCGCCCTAATAACGCTGGTTGTTTTCTGGCTCTTTACCCGCAAGACGGCGCTGGGCATGTTTATCGAAGCGGTGGGGATCAACATTCGTGCGGCGAAAAACGCCGGGGTGAATACCCGGGTAGTGGTAATGCTGACCTACGTGCTGAGCGGCATCTGTGCCGCCATTGCGGGCATTATCGTTACGGCGGATATCCGCGGGGCAGATGCCAACAACGCCGGGCTGTGGCTGGAGCTGGACGCCATCCTCGCGGTAGTGATCGGCGGTGCATCGCTGATGGGCGGACGCTTCAACCTGCTGCTGTCGGTGGTAGGGGCGCTAATTATCCAGGGGATGAATACCGGGATCCTGCTGTCAGGCTTCCCGCCGGAGCTGAACCAGGTCGTGAAGGCCGTCGTCGTGATGTGCGTACTGATTGTACAGTCGCCGCGCTTTATCGACCTGATTAAGAGGAGCCGTGGTCATGATAAAACGTAACCTGCCGCTAATGATCACGCTCGGCGTGTTCGTTCTCGGCTATCTCTACTGCCTGACCCAGTTCCCCGGCTTTGCCTCGACGCGGGTCATCTGCAATATTCTGACCGATAACGCCTTTCTGGGGATCATCGCTGTCGGCATGACCTTTGTGATCCTCTCCGGCGGCATCGACCTGTCGGTGGGGTCGGTGATCGCCTTTACCGGCGTCTTTCTGGCAAAGGCAATCGGCTTCTGGGGGATCTCGCCCCTGCTGGCCTTCCCGCTGGTGCTGGTGATGGGCTGCGCCTTCGGTGCCTTTATGGGCCTGCTGATCGACGCCCTGAAGATCCCGGCGTTTATCATCACTCTCGCCGGCATGTTCTTCCTGCGCGGCGTCAGCTACCTGGTCTCTGAGGAGTCGATTCCGATTAACCACCCGATCTACGACACTCTCTCCAGCCTGGCGTGGAAAATTCCCGGCGGCGGTCGCCTGAGCGCGATGGGGCTGCTGATGCTGGCCGTGGTGGTGATAGGTATCTTCCTCGCCCACCGCACGCGCTTTGGTAACCAGGTCTATGCCATCGGCGGCAGCGCCACCTCGGCCAACCTGATGGGCATCTCCACCCGCAGCACCACAATTCGTATCTATATGCTCTCTACCGGACTGGCGACGCTGGCGGGGATCGTCTTCTCCATCTACACCCAGGCGGGCTATGCCCTCGCGGGGGTAGGGGTAGAGCTGGACGCCATCGCCTCGGTGGTGATTGGCGGCACCCTGCTCAGCGGCGGCGTGGGCACCGTATTAGGCACGCTGTTTGGCGTGGCGATCCAGGGACTGATCCAGACCTACATTAACTTCGACGGCACGCTCAGCTCATGGTGGACTAAAATCGCCATCGGCATTCTGCTGTTTATCTTTATTGCCCTGCAACGCGGCCTGACGGTGCTGTGGGAGAACCGCCAGAACTCTCCGGTAACGCGGGTGAGCATTCCGGCAACGAAGCCATAACTTTTTGATATGGTTAAAAAATAGCTAAAGCTTTCCCGGTAGCGGTCGATAACTGTTCGAATCAGCACTATTCACGCTACGAAGTCTCTCTGCTACCGGGATCGCCATCATGCTTAGAACGCTTTCGATTCGCACAGGCCTGCTCTCTCTGCTGGCCGTCATGACGTTACTCCTCCTTCTGGTCAGCGGCATGGGTATTTATGCCCTGAGCCAAAGCTCCTCCTCGCTACAGCGTATTAATCACCTTCAGGGTGAGCAGATGGCGCGCCTCAACGAGGGCTATACCCTGATCCTACGCGCGCGCAACGAGGCCGGGCAGGCGGTGCGCATGATGGAGGTCGGGCTGTTAGACGACGCGGGCAAGTCGGTAAAAAATATCAATAGCGAGGTCGCGCAGGCCCAGAAAGGGTTGCAGGCGACCATCGACGCTGGCGTTGAGGACAAGAGCGGTCAGGCCCTGCTGGCGGCGGTGGCCAAAAGCTACCAGGCCTACAATACCCAGGGCATCGTTCCGATGCTGACGGCGCTCAACCAGCAGAGCGCGGATGACTACTACTCCCTGCTGGAGAATCAGCTGGTGCCGGTATCGCGCCAGTTTGATAACGATATGCAGGCGTTCCTGACGTGGGGCGAAGCGCGCGGCAAGGCGGAAGTGGACGCGGTGCAGACGAGTAAAAAACGGGTGATGGCGCTTATCGTCATTGCCGCGCTGGTGACCGCCGGGATGATTGTGCTGGCGTGGCTGGCGCTGCGCCATATGCTGCTCAAGCCGCTGGATGTCTCTATTCAGCAGCTGGAGCAGGTGGCGGCGGGTAACCTGACGCCCACCCAGGCCGATGCTGCCAGCAAGGAGTTCTCCCGCCTTAACGCTGCGATTGAGAACATGCGCCACGCGCTGGTGAGTTCGGTAACCCGCGTTCGCGACGCCAGCGCCCAGATCGATACCGGCAGCCGGGAGCTGACCGCAGGCAACGTCGATCTGGCCCAGCGCACTGAGTCCACCGCCTCCTCCCTTGAGCAGACTGCCGCCAGCATGGAGCAGATCACCGCCACGGTGAAGCAGAACGCCGCCAACGCCGAGCAGGCACACCAGCTGGCGAAGACGGTCTCTGACACCGCCGACCGCGGCAGCGAAATGGTCTGCTATGTGATTGAGAAGATGCAGGACATCTCCGGCAGTTCGGCACGCATCGCCGATATTCTTAGCGTGATCGACGGTATCGCCTTCCAGACCAATATCCTGGCCCTCAACGCCTCGGTAGAAGCGGCGCGGGCGGGAGAGCAGGGACGTGGCTTTGCCGTAGTCGCGGGCGAGGTGCGTAACCTGGCGAGCCGCAGCGCCGATGCGGCAAAAGAGATCCGTACCCTGATTACCGACTCACAGACTCACGTTGGCGAGGGCAGCAATCTGGCGATGCAGGCCGGCGAGACGATGGACGAGATCGCCAGCGAAGTGACGCGCATGACGAAGCTAATGCGGGAGATTGCTAACGCGTCCCACGAGCAGAGCCGGGGCATTGAGCAGGTGAATATTGCAGTGAACCAGATGGATGAGACCGCCCAGCAGAATGCGGCGCTGGTGCAGCAGTCCTCTGCTGCGACCCATTCGCTGGAACAGCAGTCCCGCGAACTGTTAGCCGCCATGGCTTCGTTTCGTCTGCAGGCCGCGGGCTAACGCAACTTACCCTCTCCAGGCGGAGAGGGTAGCGTAACGGCGTTTTATGCGTCCGGGAATTCGTGCATAAAGCGCTCTACGTCCTCAACCATCGCTTTGGTACCGACGAAGAACGGACGGCGCTGGTGCAGCGACTCCGGAATGATATCCAGAATGCGCTCTTTACCGTCGCTTGCTTTGCCGCCCGCCTGCTCGGCCAGGAAGGCCATCGGGTTGCACTCGTACAGCAGACGCAGCTTGCCTTCCGGATGGGTCGCGGTGCTCGGGTAGAGGTAGATCCCGCCCTTCACCAGGTTGCGGTGGAAGTCCGCCACCAGCGAGCCGATATAGCGCGAGGTGTAGGGGCGGTGCGTGATCTTATCTTCTGCCTGGCAGAACTTAAGGTACTTCTTCACGCCCTGCGGGAACTTGATGTAGTTGCCTTCGTTAATGGAGTAGGTGTTACCCAGCTCAGGGAACTGCATGCGCTCCTGGCAGAGGGCGAAAACGCCAAGGGAAGGGTCGTAGGTGAAGGCGTGCACGCCGCAGCCGGTGGTGTAGACCATAATGGTCGAGGAGCCGTAGAGCACGTAGCCCGCCGCGACCTGCTTGTTGCCCGGCTGCAGGAAGTCTTCCACGGTGACCGGGGTGCCTACCGGCGTGACGCGGTGGTAGATAGAGAAGATGGTGCCAACGGAGACGTTAACGTCAATGTTGGAGGAGCCATCCAGCGGATCCATCAGAACCACGTACTTCGCGTGCTCGTAGCCGTCAAAAACAACGATCTCGTCCTCTTCCTCTGAAGCGATACCGGCCACGATATTCCGCGCGCGTAGCGCCGCCTTCAGTTTCTCATTCGCGAACAGATCGAGCTTTTGCTGTACCTCGCCCTGCACGTTTTCGGCCCCGCTGGCCCCCAGAATATCGACCAGCCCCGCTTTATTAATATCGCGGTGGATGATTTTGGCGCCCAGCTTTATCGCCGACAGCAGCGAGGTCAGTTCCCCGGTAGCATGAGAAAAATCATGCTGCTTCTCGACGATAAATTCACCTAACGTTTTCATAACACTTTCCCTGCAATTAATGTGGAGTAAAGCGACTGTAGCAATACTAACAAAGATCTAAATTAATGCGCACAGGTGAATCGCGCCAGCAATAGTGAGATTCCGCTTAAATGCATTTCTCTGTGCCGGACATGGGGGTAATATGAGCGCCAGTTAAAAGAAGGACAGACGTATGCGCATTCATATTTTAGGAATTTGTGGAACCTTCATGGGCGGGCTGGCGCTGCTGGCGCGTGCTTTAGGTCATGAAGTAACGGGATCGGACGCCAATGTGTATCCGCCGATGAGCACGCTGCTGGAGAAGCAGGGCATCTCCTTAATTCAGGGTTACGACGCCAGCCAGCTCGATCCGGCTCCGGATCTGGTGATTATTGGCAACGCCATGACGCGGGGAAATCCATGCGTTGAGGCGGTGCTGGAGAAGAGCATTCCCTATATGTCCGGTCCGCAGTGGCTGCACGACTTTGTCCTGCGCGACCGCTGGGTGCTGGCGGTAGCCGGTACCCACGGTAAAACCACCACCGCGGGCATGGCGACCTGGATCCTCGAAGCCTGCGGCTACAAGCCAGGCTTTGTGATCGGCGGCGTGCCGGGCAACTTCGATGTGTCTGCTCGCCTGGGCGACAGCCCGTTCTTTGTGATTGAGGCCGACGAGTATGACTGCGCCTTCTTTGATAAGCGTTCCAAGTTCGTGCACTACGCGCCGCGCACGCTGATCCTCAACAACCTTGAGTTCGATCACGCCGATATCTTCGACGACCTGAAGGCGATTCAGAAGCAGTTCCACCACCTGGTGCGCATCGTGCCGGGGCAGGGCAAAATCATCCTGCCGGAGAGCGACATCAACCTGAAGCAGGTGATGGCGATGGGCTGCTGGAGCGAGCAGGAGCTGGTAGGCGAGCAGGGCCACTGGCAGGCGAAAAAACTCACCACCGACGCCTCGGAGTGGGAAGTATTGCTGGACGGCGAGCGCGTGGGCCAGGTGAAGTGGGATCTGGTCGGCGAGCACAACATGCATAACGGCCTGATGGCGATTGCCGCTGCCCGCCACGTTGGCGTCACGCCTGCGGACGCGGCCAACGCCCTTGGCGCCTTTGTGAACGCCCGCCGCCGCCTGGAGCTGCGCGGCACCGCCAACGGCGTCAGCGTCTACGACGACTTTGCCCACCACCCGACCGCGATTCTGGCTACGCTCGCCGCGCTGCGCGGCAAGGTCGGCGGCACGGCACGCATTATTGCGGTGCTGGAGCCGCGCTCAAATACCATGAAGATGGGCCTCTGCAAGGACGATCTGGCGCCGTCGCTGGGCCGCGCCGATGAGGTCTTCCTGTTACAGCCGCAGCATATTCCGTGGCAGGTGTCGGAGGTGGCAGAGGCCTGCGTGCAGCCTGCCCACTGGCATGGCGATGTTGATGCGCTGGCGGATATGATTGTGAAAACCGCCCAGCCGGGGGATCACATTCTGGTGATGAGCAACGGTGGCTTTGGTGGCATCCACCAGAAGCTATTAGACAAGTTAGCGCAGAAATAGCAGTTGTAGGCCGGGTAAGCGAAGCGCCACCCGGCGTTTACAAACTACTCTTCGGCTTCCGACAGCTCGCGCAGATACTGGAAGATCAGACGCGCGGACTTCGGCGGCTTGTTGCCGTCGCGCTCTTTCTGCGCGTTGCGGATCAGCGAACGCAGCTGCTGGCGATCGGCGTTTGGCCACAGGTTTAACACCTCCGGCACCGCGTCGTCACCCTCGGCGATCAGGCGATCGCGAATGTGCTCCAGCTTGTGGAAAAACGCCACCTGCTGGTTATGGCGGTTTTTCAGCTTGTCCAGCGCCTGGCGGATCGGATCGACATCGCGCTGGCGCAGCAGTTTGCCAATCAGCTGCATCTGGCGGCGGCGGCCCTCTTTCTTGATACGCTGCGCCAGCTCAATGGCGGCGCGCAGATCGTCATCCAGCGGGATCTTGTCGAGGGCGTTCTTGCCCAAGTCTACCATCTCTGCGCCGAGGCGTTTTAACTCTTCCGCATCGCGCTTAATTTCACTTTTACTGACCCAGATGATCTCATCATCTTCATCGTTGATATCATCACCGGGTACGTCGTCGAGCCAGTCATCGGGCTGCTTGGTCATCTCAGGCTCCTTAAAAAAGAGGCTAATACTAACACCCTGGGAGCACACTGAGAATGGGTTCTCTGTTAGACTTCTTTAAAACTCCCCTTACATTATGGCATTGGCGATGAAAGTAATCACACAAGTTGCAGAGCAACGCAAAGCACTGGAAGAGGCCGTCTCCACCGCACTGGGCTTAGCCGCAGGTAAATCAGACGGTGCGGAAGTCGCGGTATCGAAGACCACCGGTATTAGCGTCAGCACCCGCTACGGTGAGGTGGAGAACGTTGAATTCAATAGCGACGGTGCGCTGGGCATCACCGTTTATCATCAAAACCGCAAGGGCAGCGCCTCGTCTACCGACCTGAGTCCGGACGCGATCGCCCGTACCGTGCAGGCGGCGCTGGATATCGCCCGCTACACCTCGCCGGATCCCTTTGCGGGCGTCGCCGATCGCGAGCTGCTGGCCTTTGACGCGCCGGATCTGGATCTGTTCCACCCGGCGGAGATCTCCCCGGACGAGGCCATTGAGCTGGCCGCCCGCGCTGAGCAGGCGTCGTTGAAGGCGGACAAACGCATCACTAATACCGAAGGCGGCAGCTTCAACAGCCACTACGGGATAAAAGTCTTCGGTAACAGCCACGGCATGCTGCAAAGCTACAGCTCCAGCCGCCACTCGCTCTCCAGCTGCGTCATCGCGGAAGAGAACGGTGACATGGAGCGCGACTACGCCTACACCATCGGCCGTGCGATGGAAGATCTGAAGAGTCCGGATTGGGTCGGCGAGGAGTGCGCCAGACGTACCCTGGCACGCCTTGCCCCGCGCAAGCTCTCGACGATGAAAGCCCCGGTGATCTTCGCCAACGAAGTAGCTACCGGACTGTTTGGCCACCTCGTTGGGGCCATTGCCGGCGGTGCGGTCTACCGTAAATCGACCTTCCTGCTGGACTCTCTCGGTAAGCAGATCCTACCGGAGTGGCTGACCATTGAAGAGCACCCGCACCTGCTGAAGGGGCTGGCCTCAACGCCGTTCGACAGCGAAGGCGTGCGCACCGAGCGCCGGGACATAATCAAGGATGGCATCCTGACCCAGTGGCTGCTAACCAGCTATTCGGCGCGCAAGCTGGGGCTGAAAAGCACCGGTCACGCGGGCGGCATCCATAACTGGCGTATTAAAGGCCAGGGCCTTAGCTTCGAGCAGATGCTGAAAGAGATGGGCACCGGGCTGGTGGTCACCGAGCTGATGGGCCAGGGCGTGAGCGGCATTACCGGCGATTACTCCCGCGGCGCGGCGGGCTTCTGGGTAGAGAACGGTGAAATTCAGTATCCGGTGAGCGAAATTACCATCGCTGGCAACCTGAAAGAGATGTGGCGCAATATGGTGACCATCGGTAACGATATTGAAACACGCAGTAATATACAGTGTGGTTCTGTGCTGCTGCCAGAGATGAAGATCGCCGGGCAGTAAGCCATTTTAAAAATAATAAAAGGACATGAGCAATGCGGAAAACGTTGTTAGCGATGTTAGCAGTCTCCTCTTTCGTTCTGGCCTCCTCTGCCGCGTTTGCGGCAGATCTGGACGAGGATATGGAGACCCTCAACGACAATTTGAAAGTAGTACAGAAAACCGATGACGCGGCAGAGATGAAGGATGCGTTAACCAAGATGCGCACCGCCGCGCTGGACGCGCAGAAAGCGACCCCACCGAAAATGGAAGATAAAGCGCCGGACAGCCCGGAGATGAAGGACTTCCGTCACGGGTTTGATATTCTGGTTGGTCAGATTGACGGCGCGCTGCAGCTCGCCAACGCCGGTAAGGTTAAAGAGGCGCAGGCGGCAGCGGAAGAGTTTAAAACCACCCGCAATACCTATCACAAGAAGTTCCGCTAATATAACGGCGGGAGTCACCTCCCGCCTTGCCTGTTTTATTCCACTCCGCTATCAGGGTTATTATTGGCCTCGACGACCTTTACCTCCGCCGGGGAAATAGCCTGCTGCAGATCCTGCCGCGTTATTCGCTGCCCGGACAGGGTGTCAATAATCTCTTCGCTGCCGTTTGGGTATTTAGTGACTGAGATGAGACGGCCGCCATACAGCGGAATACCGGTTAATTCCATCGTATAGTCGGTCTTCTTTATCTCCTCTTTTTTTATCTGCTGCTGTTGATCGATCTCATCCTGCGTTTTAGACGTCAGCGTAATCTTCGTGCTGCTGTCGTCAGAAGGAGTCGTATTATTATCGCTATTAATCTCTGCTAATTTGCTGTTATTTAGCAGAGTGGATGGGTTATCGCCGTTAGATAAATGCGAATCACCCTGCGCACTGACGGCGCTTATTTTTTCTATGCTATTCATCATCATCTCCGAAAAATACTATGCTGTGCGAAACGCAGGGGAACGGGATCCCCAGGGGAGGTGACTACATCTGCGTTGGGTAAACGAGACAGAAAAGTTATCGGCAATAGCGGGAAATGATTTAATAAAAGCCTGCGCCAGCTTAGCGCAGGTAGTGAACAACCTGATTGCTGCTGCCGCGCCAGATCAGCATCGGATCTTTCAGGTCTTGCATAAACTTACCGTCAATAAGCACGTTAATCAGATCGACGACGGCCATCTGATCGCGGTTCAATTCATCCATCTTATAGCCGGTCCAGACCCAGATATCCTTTCCAGGGCACTCCGCGCGAATACGCTGCACCAGCCGGAGAATATCCGGCACGTTTTCGGGATGGAGCGGATCGCCGCCGGAGAGCGAAATGCCCTGGCGTTTGATCCGCGTATCGTTGAGATCGCGAATAATCTGGTCTTCCATCTCAATAGTAAACGGCTTGCCGGAGTGGAGCCGCCAGGTGCTCTTGTTATAGCAGCCGACACATTCGTGCACGCACCCCGAGACGAATAGCGTGCAGCGCGTACCGGGGCCGTTGACAATATCGACAGGGTAATATTGGTGGTAACGCATTACCCAAGCTGCCCGTTGCCCAAATGCTTGACGCGGCGCTTAACCTCTTCCTGTTTGCCAGCGTTGAACGGGCGTGCATCCGGGCTGCCTAAATAGCCGCAGACGCGGCGGGTCACCGAGACGCGGGCGGCATCGTGGTTGCCGCATTTCGGGCAGGTAAAGCCTTTGCTGGTGCACGCGAACTCGCCGGTAAAGCCGCACTCGTAGCACTCATCGATCGGCGTATTGGTGCCGTAGTAGGGCACGTGCTGGTAGCTGTAATCCCAGACATCCTCCAGCGCCTTCAGGTTGTGCTGGATGTTTGGATACTCGCCGTAACAGATAAAGCCGCCATTGGCTAACGGTGGGTAGGGCGCTTCAAAGTCAATCTTGTCGTAGGGGTTAACCTTCTTCTCAACGTCGAGGTGGAAGCTGTTGGTGTAGTAGCCCTTATCGGTGACGCCCGGCACCACGCCGAACTCGGCGGTATCGAGACGGCAGAAGCGATCGCAGAGATTTTCACTCGGCGTGCTGTAGAGGCTAAAGCCGTACCCGGTCTCCTCTTTCCACTGCTCTACCGCCTGGCGCATCCGCTCGACGATAGCGATACCTTTGGCGCGCAGCGTCTCGCTGTCGTACATATGCGTGTCGCCAAACAGGGCGTTAATGGTTTCGTGAATGCCGATATAGCCCAGCGAAATCGACGCACGACCGTTTTTAAAGATGGAAGAGATCTCGTCGTCGGCCTTCAGCCGCACGCCGCACGCCCCCTCCATATAGAGAATAGGGGCCACGCGGGCCTTTACCCCTTCGAGGCGGGCGATACGGGTCATCAATGCCTTGCGTGCCAGCGCCAGACGTTCATCGAGCAGCGTCCAGAACGCCGCCTCGTTGCCTTTCGCCTCCAGGGCGATGCGCGGCAGG
Source organism: Pseudescherichia sp. (assembly GCF_031998825.1). Taxonomy (GTDB): domain Bacteria; phylum Pseudomonadota; class Gammaproteobacteria; order Enterobacterales; family Enterobacteriaceae; genus Pseudescherichia. The sequence continues at coordinate 29,469 of NZ_DAMACX010000009.1, read as the reverse complement.
TTCAGGCTGATGACGCCGAGGTTGTTGCGCCCGTCGTGGATCTGCTCCCCGTTCTCATCTTCATAGACGCCGAGGAAGCTGCGGCAGCCCATCGGCGTTTTAAAGGAGCCGGTCACCTTCACCACCTGGTCGTAGTTGAGGATATCCGGGTACATGCGCTTGCTCGCGCACTCCAGCGCCAGCTGCTTGATATCGTAGTTGGCGTCGCCAGGCTTGTGGTTTAGCCCATCGCGGATGGCGAACACCAGCTTCGGGAACACCGCCGTTTTGCGGTTTTTACCGAGGCCGGCAATGCGGTTGCGCAGAATCGATTGCTGGATCAGACGTGACTCCCAGCGGGTGCCCAGTCCAAAACCGAAGGTGACAAAGGGCGTCTGGCCGTTGGCGGTGTGCAGGGTATTCACCTCATATTCCAGCGACTGGAAGGCGTCGTAGCACTCTTTCTCGGTGCGGGAGCGGGCGTAGCCGTCGGCGTCGGGGATCTGCCACGCCTCGGCAATCTCACGGTGCTTATTGAAGCTCTCGGTGACGAACGGGGCCAGCACCTCATCGATACGGTTGATGGTGGTGCCGCCGTAGATGTGGCTGGCAACCTGGGCGATGATCTGCGCGGTCACCGCCGTGGCGGTAGAGATAGACTTCGGTGGTTCGATCTCGGCGTTGCCCATCTTGAAGCCCTGGGTCAGCATCCCTTTCAGGTCGATAAGCATGCAGTTGAACATTGGGAAAAAGGGGGAGTAGTCGAGATCGTGGTAGTGGATATCTCCGCGCTCGTGGGCCAGCACTACGTCACGCGGCAGCAGGTGCTGACGGGCGTAATGTTTGGCGACGATACCGGCCAGCAGGTCGCGCTGGGTCGGGATCACCTTGCTGTCTTTGTTGGCGTTCTCATTGAGCAGGGCGGAGTTGGTCTGCTCCACCAGGCCGCGGATCTCCTGATTCAGGCGGCCGCGCTTCTCCCGGGAGATATCGCGATCGTGACGATACTCGATATAGGCCCGGGCCAGCTGCTTGTAGGGACCGGACATCAGCTGGTTTTCCACCGCCGTCTGGATCTCGCTGATGTCTACCTGCGATCGCGCCTGCATCTGCTCTCTGACCACCTCTGCGACGGTAGCGCAATAGTCGGCATCCTCAACGCCCGCCGCAGCGGCGGCGCGCAGAATCGCTTCCCGAATACGCTCTGATTTGAACTGTACCTTACAGCCATCTCGCTTCATCACATGCGGGGTCATGATCTCTCCATAGTTAAAATGTTATCCACGGCAGTGTTGGAATAGTAGACGATTACTACAATATGTAGCGCCGGGACGGCATTTTAAGTGCTACATATAGTGATTTGCATCAAACAAGTTTGCGATTTTATTGACGCAGGACAAGGTAAAACGGGGAGCGTATGAGAGACGGGCACTGAGGGAAATGTAAATGTTATAGAGTGAAATTCGTTCTGGCAGAGTGATGTTAACGTAACTATTTTCAGACCAGTTGCACAATACCGTATCCGAGGGCGCAGATAATCAGAACGATTATGATCCAGCAAAACTGGTAAAACGCATTATTTGCTCCTAAGCCATAGCGGGCGAGAGAGGTATTTTCTGGTTTAATGTGTTTTGCCGATATAGCGCGAAAGCGGCGGATATAGTGAAGGCAGTAGAGCAGGAACAGGGGAATAATCAGCGCGCCGATAGATTTAGAGAGGGCAAGGGTCAGTAGCAGGGCAACAGCAATCGTGCCCAAAAAGACCCTACCGGCGTTAGACTCTGCCTGTTTTAACTCACGCCTGATACCATCAGCGTGTAACGCTTGCCAACGGCGAAGCGTGCTTATGCTGAACCCATATTGCTCGCACAGTAGCTTGTCGGGCACGCCGTTTTTGGACTGGTAAAGAAAGTCGGCAATTTGCTCAGCGGTAAAACGTGCTTTTGCCATTAACGTTCTTCTCTGGCTGGGCAGGAGGCGTAGAGCCGGGCGTCATTGCGCCGCCCGGCGCTGCACGGACGATTAACGACGCACGGCGATCGCTTCGATCTCGATCTTCACGTCTTTCGGCAGACGGGCCACTTCCACGCAGGAACGCGCCGGGAAGGCCGCCTGATGCTCATTAAAGAACGCTTCGTAGGTCGCGTTAACGGTAGCGAAGTCGTTCAGATCCTTCACGAATACCGTAGTCTTAACAATGTTGCCTACCTTCAGGCCTGCGGCTTCAACGATAGCCTTCACGTTCTCCAGCGACTGGCGCGCCTGAGCGGCGATATCGTCCGGCACGCTGCCAGTTTTTGGATCGACCGGGATCTGACCGGAGGTGAGGATCATGCTGCCGAGATCGACCGCCTGAACATAAGGACCAATGGCTGCCGGTGCATTTTCCGTCGCGATAATTTTTGTCATCATTTCTCCTGAAGCGAATGGTAGTGAGGTTCCGCGCCATTATAGGCAGCGCGGAGGGGATGACCAATCTGAATTAGATGATGTTTGTTAATGCTTAGTTCGCCAGCACCACCGTATGGGAGAACTCTTTTTCACAATATTTGCACTTCAGGGCGATGTCATTGGCGCGCTGTTTCACCGCAAAGCTAGAGAACACCGGCTCGGCATGGCTGATGCAGTTGCTGTTGGGGCAGATCAGCACCGCCTCGATGCGCGCCGGCAGGTTAGGCCGCGATTTGCCTACTACCTCATAGTCGTCGATGCGGTTTACCGTGGCGTGTGGGGCGTAGAGCGCCAGCTGATTAACCTGCTCGTCGGTAAGGAAGGTGTTTTCAATCTTAATCAGATCCTTGCGGCCCATCTCACCCGAGGGCAGGTTCAGGCCGATGGTGATCCGCTGATCGGTTTCGGTCAGCTTAAACAGGGTCAGGAGCTTAAAGCCCACCTGGGCCGGAATATGGTCAATCACCGTGCCGCACTTGATCGCTTCGACCTGCAGTTTATTGTCGTGTGTCATCTCGTTTTCCCCCTCTCTTAGGCCAAATCGCGGTTGAGCACCAGCGCCAGCAGCGCCTGACGCGCATAGATACCGTTGCCAGCCTGCTGGAAGTACCAGGCGTGCGGCGTCTTATCTACGTCGGTGGCAATCTCATCGACGCGCGGCAGCGGATGCAGCACCTTCATATTCTCGCGGGCGCTGTGCAGGTCGCTGGCGCGCAGGACAAACTGCGCCTTCACGTTGGCGTATTCGGACGGATCCAGACGCTCTTTCTGTACGCGGGTCATATAGAGGATATCCACCTCCGGGATCACCTCTTCAATGCTGGCGTGCTGGCTCCAGGCAATCCCGCGTTCATCCAGCATATCGAGGATGTACTGCGGCATCGCCAGCGCATCAGGAGCAATAAACAGGAAGCGGTTGCCGTTGAACTTCGCCAGCGCCTGGGCCAGCGAGTGGACGGTGCGACCATACTTGAGGTCACCCACCATCGCGATGTTGAGATTCTCCAGTCGGCCCTGGGTCTCCTGAATGGTAAAGAGATCGAGCAGAGTCTGGGTCGGGTGCTGGTTTGCACCGTCCCCCGCGTTCAGCACCGGAATGCCGCCGGAGAACTCGGTGGCCAGCCGCGCCGCGCCCTCCTGCGGATGACGCATCACGATGGCGTCAACGTAGGTACTGATAACGGAGATGGTATCTGCCAGGGTCTCGCCTTTCTTGCCCAGCGAGGTGTTGCTGCTGTCGGAGAAGCCGACAACGCTTGCGCCCAGGCGGTGCATCGCAGTCTCAAACGACAGGCGGGTGCGGGTAGAGGCTTCAAAGAAGCAGCTGGCGATCACCTTGTGCTTCAGCAGCTCCGGCTGCGGGTTAGCCTTCAGGCTGGCAGCGGTCTCCAGCACCTGTTCCAGTTCTTCGCGGCTGAGATCGTTTATGGAAATGATATGTTTCTGATAGAGCGGATTAGCCATGGTTATCTCCTGACGTCTGCGCAAAAAAAAGCCCCTCAAAAGAGGGGCTATAGAAATAGGTGAGCATTGGGAAGAAAAACGGCAGGCCAGCGCCCTCTTTCAGGCGCGGTGAGACAGTGTGTCGAACGGACTTGACCATGCTTCCTCCCGGCAAATTGTCCGCGATTATACTCAGCTCATAAGGCGAATCAAGGGATCGATGCGCTATTTATCAGAAGCAAACGGTTATTTTGCATATAAATGCATTTTTAGTAGATAGTTAACACGCCTGTACACCTGTGGGGTACGCTGCACATCGCGCGGGGCTACCCAGACGATGCTGCTGCCTGCTACCACGCCAAGGATCTCCGGCAGAGCGTGGTAGTCGAGAATACGGGCCACCGCTCGCCCGTATCCCGCAGCGGTATGAATAAGAATAAACTCGCGATTGTGCTCGACGTTCACCACCATCTCGGAGAGGCAGCGGGCGGCATCCGGTGTCGGTCGCAGCTGGGGATTGAGGGCATAGATACGCTGTCCCTTGGCATTGCGGATCTTAATAATGCCCAGCAGCTTCAGCAGGCGCGACACCGTGGACTGGCTGATGGCGTCAAAGCCGTGCCGCTGGAGATCCCGGCGGATCGCCTCCTGCGACAGATAGCTCTTCTCGGTCACCAGGCGCTGACAGACGGCAAGCTGCTGCTGTTCTTTGGTAGAGCAGTCGCGGTATTCCTTCATACTCTTTACTCCCTGTGGACGTTAAAGCAGCGCGCCGAGGCTTAATATCAGGCAGATCAATACGGTCAAGATCAGCAGCAGCGGCGCGACCCATTTCAGATAGCGGACGTAGGGCACGCGGGCAATGGCCAGTCCGCCCATCACCACCGCCGAGGTGGGGGTGATCAGATTGACAATGCCGGACGCGGCCTGGTAGGTGGTAACCACCAGATCGCGATCGACGCGGGCAAAGTCCGCCAGCGGAGCCATGATCGGCATCGTCAGCACCGCCAGCCCGGAAGAGGAGGGCACCAGAAAAGAGAGCACCACCTCCAGCCAGTACATCACGTTGATAAACACCACGCTGGAGAGGCCGCTCACCACGCCTTCGGCGCTGTGCAGGATGGTATGGGTGATCATGCCCTTGTCCATCACCACCACGATGCCGCGGGCGATGCCGATAATTAACGCCACGCCCAGCAGATCCCGCGCGCCGTCAATAAAGGTGGCGGTCAGCTCCTCCTCGCTCATGCGGGCCAGCAGGCCGGTGATAATGGCCGCGGCGAGAAAGACGCCGGAGATCTGCCCCATCCACCAGCCCAGCACCGCTACGCCGTAGATCATCACCGCAAACGCGAGGGCGAAGATGACCAGGATAAGCTTGCGCGTGCCGGTGAAGGCCAGATCCTGCTGGCGCTTGCCGCCCATGAAGTGGGCGAGGTTCTCCTCCTGCTTGTCCGCAACGATAGAGCGGCTGGGATCCTGCCGCACCAGACGCGCATAGCGCATCACCCACGCGACGCAGATAAGCCAGCCCGCTGCCAGCAGCGCCACGCGCAACCAGATGCCGTGAGTAAACGGAATGCCTGCAGCGTTGGCGGCAATCACCGTGGCGAAGGGGTTAATGGTGGAGCCGAGGGTGCCGATCCCCGCGCCCAGCAGGACGGTTGAGGCGGCCACCAGCGGATCGAAGCGTGCCGCCATCATGACCGGTACCAGCAGGGTGTAGAACGGCAGCGACTCCTCCGCCATGCCGTAGATCGTGCCGCCGGCGGCAAACAGCCCCATCAGGATCGGGATCATCCACTCTTCGCGGCCGCTGAGCTTCTGCGTGACGCGTTCGATCCCGGCGTCGATGGCCCCGGTTTTATTGACGAGCCCCAGAAAGCCGCCGATGATCAGCACAAACAGCGCAACGTCAATGGCGCCCGCCTGGCCAGTATCGGGATCGTACAGGCCGCTGATGGGAGCCATAATAACGGCAACGATCCCCTGCGGCTGGGCGGCAACGGGCGCATAGGTCCCTGCGACGGGAACTTCTTTACCAAGTGTCTCATTCATCACCATCTGGTAGTGCCCGGCCGGGACGATCCAGCTCAGCGCGGCAACCAGCGCAATCAATACAAACAGAATGGTGTAGGCAGAGGGGAATTTGAATCTGCGCATAGGGTTATCTCCCTGTATGGGCGTCGCAGATGCCGCGACGCCCGGGGTGGTTACTCGCCGAGGGTCGCCACCATCACCGCTTTGATGGTGTGCATCCGGTTCTCTGCTTCATCGAACACAATAGAGTGGGCGGATTCGAACACCTCCTCGGTGACCTCCAGCCCCTTCAGCCCGTAGGCCAGCTCAATGTCGCGTCCTACGGTGGTGTGCTCGTTATGGAAGGCGGGCAGGCAGTGCATAAATTTCACCTGCGGATTGCCGGTGGCCTCAATGACCTGCTGATTCACCTGATAGGGCTTCATCAGGCTGACACGCTCGCCCCACGCCTCTTTCGGCTCGCCCATGGAGACCCACACGTCGGTGTAGAGGAAATCAACGCCGGCGACACCCTCAGCAACGCTTTCGGTCAGGGTGATTTTTGCCCCGGTTTCCCACGCAATCTCCCGGCACTGCGCCACCAGCGCCTCTTCCGGCCAGAACGCTTTCGGGGCCACCAGCCGGATGTCCATGCCCATTTTGGCTGCGCCAACCATCAGGCTGTTGCCCATGTTGTTCCGCGCATCGCCCAGGTAGGCAAAGCGCAGCTCAGAGAGGCGTTTACCTGGGGCGTGCTCCAGCATGGTCATCAGATCGGCAAGGATCTGCGTAGGGTGAAACTCGTTGGTCAGGCCGTTCCACACCGGGACGCCAGCGTATTCCCCCAGCTCTTCGACTATCGCCTGTCCATAGCCGCGATACTCAATGCCATCGTACATGCGACCGAGCACGCGTGCGGTGTCTTTCATAGACTCCTTATGGCCAATCTGCGAGCCGCTCGGTCCGATATAGGTCACCTGCGCGCCCTGATCAAACGCGCCGACTTCAAAAGCGCAGCGGGTGCGGGTAGAGCTTTTCTCGAAGATCAGCGCAATGTTTTTACCGCGCAGGGTCTGCTTTTCACGGCCCTCTTTTTTGGCGGCTTTTAGCTCCACTGCTAAATCGATCAGGAAGTGGATCTCGTCTGCTGTAAAATCCAGCAGCTTCAGGAAATTACGTTTTTTCAAAGAGATGTTCATAAATTGTCCTTAATCTGTTTATTGAAGAGGATCGTTGCGGATCAGGGTCCCGCGCTCGCCGGCAAGAATGGCCAGGCCATCTGCCAGAGAGCCGATCCCGGCGATGCCGTCACAGGTCTTAACAAAGCGGCAGCAGGCGGCGACTTTCGGTCCCATCGAACCGGCGTCGAAGGTGAATCCGCTGAGCTGCTGCGGCGTGGCGTGGGTGAGCGGGCGCTGCTCCGGCGTACCCCAGTGGAGATAGACCGCGTCGGCATCGGTGAGGATCAGCAGCGCGTCGGCCTCCAACTGGCGGGCCAGCAGCGCGGCGGAGAGGTCTTTATCAATGACCGCTTCAATACCGTGGTAGCCGTCAGCTTTTTCAACCACCGGCACGCCGCCGCCGCCGTTGCAGATCACCAGGTGACCGCGCTGGAGGAGCGCCTCAATAGCATCGCGATCGACAATGCGCATCGGCTGTGGGGAGGGGACGACACGGCGGAAATAGCGGCCGTCGGCCTTAAAGCACCACCCTTTTTCGGCAGCCAGCGCGTCGGCCTGCGGTTGGTCATAAACCGGACCAATGTATTTGGTGGGATTGGCGAGGGCAGGGTCGGCGGGATCCACCGCTACCTGAGTAAGCAGGACGCTCACTTCACAGTCGGGAAGCTTATTTTTCAGCGACTGTTGCAGCATGTAGCCAATCATCCCCTGGCTCTCGGCCCCTAAAACATCCAGCGGGTAGGGCGTGACGGCGCTATAGGCACTGTTTTGCAGCGCCAACAGTCCCACCTGTGGCCCGTTGCCGTGTACCAGCACCACTCGCCAATGACGGGTAAGCTGGGCAATCACGCCGGCTGCCAGATCGATATTCTTGCGTTGAATGGCGGCTTCCAGCGGCTCGCCGCGTTTCAGCAGGGCGTTGCCGCCAAGAGCAACCACGAGGGTAGGCTTTATCTCGGTTTTCATTCTCTGCTCCTTGCCTTAAATCGCATCGCGTTCCAGCGGACAGCTCATGCAGCGTGCACCGCCGCGCCCGCGTCCCAGCTCATCGCCGGGGATCGGCAGAACGGTAATCCCTGCCTTGTCATATTTCTCGTTGGTCCAGACGTTGCGCTCGTAACCGATCACCACCCCAGGGCGCAGAGTCAGCACGTTATTAGCGTCGTTCCACTGCTCGCGCTCGGCTTCAAAGGCATCGCCACCGGTGGTGATGAGCTGGATCTCCGTGACGCCAAGCGCTTTCTCCAGCGCCCGCAGCAGGGTGGTCTCCTGGCGACGGGCGATCCCGCCGTGACCGTCCGGCGTCAGCGTCCAGCACTGTACGTCCGGGCGCACGACTTCCGGGTAGACGGAGAAGGTATCGATATCGATATGGGTCATCACCGTGTCGAGGTGCATACAGGAGCGATGTTTTGGCAGCTCGACGACGATAACGCGTTCGGCCTGGCGGTGCGTAAAGAGGGCGGAGGCCAGGAACTCAATCCCTTGCGGCGTAGTACGTTCAGACATGCCGATTAATACCGTACCCCGACCAATGACTAATACATCGCCCCCTTCAAGGGTGGCGTGGTCGTAATTGATATCTTCATCGCCGAAATATTTAATAAATTCACCGTTAATAAAGTGCGGGTGCCAGCGGTAGATGGCCCGCAGATTATTGGTTTCGCGCTGGCGGGCCGGTTTCGCCATGGGATTAATCGAGACGCCGTTATATATCCAGCAGGAGGTGTCGCGGGTAAAGAGGTGGTTTGGCAGCGGCTTCATAATAAAATCATTTGAGGTATGAATATCGACAACCATATTGTTAATCGAAGCCGGTATTTCACCGTAGGTCAGCCCGCCGCTTAAACGCCGAGCCAGTTCCCGGTGGGGCATATCCGCCAGCCAGCCGCGCATATCGCTGGCAAAGGCTGGCCCCAGGCGGTAATCAGATACCTGGGTTTGCAGCAGCCAGGCCTTAGCCTCTGGTGTATTCAGGGTTTCGGTTAATAGATCGGTAAGTAACAGAACCTCAACGCCCTGCTCACGCAGCGTATCAGCGAAAATATCGTGCTCTTCACCGGCGCGCTCAACGGATAATACATCATCAAATAACAGCTCCTGACAATTTGATGGGGTTAGCCTTTTTAAACTCAGATTTGGACGATGCAGCATGACGCTACGTAACTGACCCACTTCCGATCCGACGTAGTGTTTTTCCATAACTATTCCTTACGTTTTCCGGCAATAAGAGGGGAGGTTATGAAACGAGTGATTTCATAACGCACGGGGTTCGCTGGATTTCGTGGATATAGTAGATGTCTGTTGCATTAATAATGTGATTCTGTTCACGAGGGAGAGATTGTGGAATAACCCTGGTCAGGTTGTTTGAGATCGTTCAGAGAATCTATTTTTAGTTTAGAGAACGCCATGCATCGCTACGCACTAATCATTTTTAATATTCTGGATTGTTAATGATATGTAGATATTGCCTCGCTATTCACGTAAATATCTATTTGAAAAATAAATAGTTATCTGCATATTTGAATGTTTATGCATAGAGTTTGTATTTTTATTTTTAGACGCAGTGAAAAAGAAAAATAAATATCTCGAGCGGTGCGGGTATTGATGAAGTAATGATATGTGATCCGGCGAAATGTTTTTTTATTTATACTCTTTATTCAGCAGGATATTTTGATGAGATAAGCGTTCGAGGCAGCGCTTATGCAGAGAGCGCGCATAGTATTGCCGTAAGTACTAACATAAATTTAACTTCTCTACCGATAAACATGCGCTACCGCAAGGCTTCGGCAAAAAGCAGTGGTAGGGTAGCCGAAATTCTCGTATAAACGTTAAAAATGAAACGATGTTTTATATCGAGAGGTTACGCATGATCACAGGCAACATTCACAACCTGCAATCCTGGCTGCCGCAGGAGCTGGCCCAGGCCATTGAGTACGTCAAACAGCACGTTAACGACACGACGCCGACGGGCAAGCACGATATCGACGGCTCGCGCCTCTTCTTCCTGCTCTCGGAAGATATGACCGAGCCGTTTGCCAAACGCAGCGCGGAGTATCATGCCCGCTATCTGGATATCCAGATCGTACTGAAAGGCCAGGAGGGGATGACCTACAGCACGTTGCCCGCCGGGACACCGGACACCGACTGGCTGGCGGATAAGGATATCGCGTTTCTGCCGGAAGGTGAGCAGGAGAAGACCGTGGTGCTCAGCGAAGGGGATTTCGTGGTCTTCTATCCGGGCGAGGTGCATAAGCCGCTATGCGCGGTGGGCAATCCGGCCCAGGTGCGTAAGGTGGTCGTGAAGCTGCTGGTGGCGTAATAAGCCACGTAAACGCCGGGCGGCGCTAGCGCTTGCCCGGCCTACGGCAACGAAAGTTTTACTCGGCGAGGGTGGCGACCATCACCGCTTTGATGGTGTGCATGCGGTTTTCCGCCTGGTCGAACACGATGCTGTTTGGCGACTCAAACACCTCGTCGGTCACCTCCATGCCGCCGTGCAGGCCATAGGTCTCCGCCATTTGTTTGCCAAGGGCGGTCTGGTCGTCGTGGAAGGCGGGCAGGCAGTGCAGGAACTTCACCTGCGTATTGCCGGTCAGGGTCAGCATCTGACTATTTACCTGATAGTCGCGCAGCAGCGCGATGCGCTCGGCCCACTTCTCTTTGGCTTCGCCCATCGATACCCACACGTCGGTATAGATAAAGTCTGCGCCTTTCACCCCCTCGGCAATATCCTCGGTCAGGGTGATGCTGCCGCCGTTCTGCTGCGCAAGGGCGCTGCACTCGGTTACCAGGCTCTCTTCCGGCCAGCAGGCCTGGGGTGCCACCAGACGCAGATCCAGCCCCACCAGCGCGGCGGCCTCCAGCATCGAGTTACCCATGTTGTTGCGCGCGTCTCCCGCATAGACCAGCGTCATCTCGTTAAGGGCTTTGCCCGGCAGGTGCTCCTGCATGGTCAGCAGATCCGCCAGCAGCTGGGTCGGATGAAACTCGTTGGTGAGGCCGTTCCACACCGGCACGCCGGCGAATTCCGCCAGTGCCTCGACGATCTCCTGTCCATGACCGCGATACTGAATGCCGTCATACATGCGGCCCAACACGCGGGCAGTGTCCTTAATTGACTCTTTATGCCCGATCTGGCTCCCGCTCGGCCCGAGATAGGTAACGCGAGCGCCCTGGTCGTAGGCGGCAACTTCGAAAGAGCATCGGGTGCGGGTTGAGTCTTTTTCGAAGATGAGCGCGATATTTTTACCAGCCAGCTTCGGTACTTCAGTACCTTGTTTCTTATCGTTTTTGAGCTGGGCGGCGAGCTGGAGCAGAGCGTGAATTTCGGCAGGGGTAAAGTCGAGCAGTTTTAAAAAGTGTTTCTGGTAGAACGCAGACATGTTTCCCTCACATGGCGCAGGCCAATAATTGAATTAAAATTCAATTTATATGTCTAAATATTCATTTGCAAGTCTGTTTAACAAATCTTTTCCGTCAGGAGTGGAGGCATTGGCAACGGTATGTGAAAATAAGAGTATCTGCCGCACATTATGAGGAACAAGCTATGGCAAACCAGGAACATCTGGAAGAGCAGCGTGAAGAGACCCGTTTGATTATTGAAGAGCTGCTGGAGGACGGTAGCGATCCTGATGCGCTCTACACCATCGAGCACCATCTCTCCGCTGACGATTTTGATACGCTGGAGAAAGTGGCGGTAGAGGCGTTCAAAATGGGTTATGAAGTGACCGAGCCGGAAGAGCTGGAAGTGGAAGAGGGCGACACGGTGATCTGCTGCGACATTCTGAGCGAGTGCGCGCTGAATGCCGATCTGATCGACGCTCAGGTAGAGCAGCTGATGACCCTGGCAGAGAAGTTTGAAGTTGAGTACGACGGCTGGGGCACCTACTACGAAGATCCCAACGGCGAAGAGGGCGATGACGAAGACGATGAAGACTACGTCGACGAAGATGATGACGGTACTCGCCACTAAGTAATTAAGTCAGCAATTAAGTAACAGGCTTTGATTGTTCGTGCGGCAGCGCCTGCTGCCGCACTGCAAGGAACTCCATGGACTACGCCCAGATACTCTCCCCAATACACCACTTCCTGCACTGCCCAACGCCTCAGGCATGGATTGATAAAGCCCGCGACCCGGCAAACCTTCCCCTGCTGCTGACTGACCATATGGTGTGCGAGCTTAAGGCCGCGCAGACGGCGATGCTGCTGGTGCGCAAATATGTGGCGGATAAAAGCGGCGGCGATACGCTGCTGGCGTGGCTTAAGCCCTACGAAGCCTTCACCTTTCGTGAGGGGCCGGAGCCGGACTTTGTCGCTCTGCACCGGCAGATTGGTAAGGGCGTGATGCCGCAGACGGACGATCCCTGGGGCCGCCTGCTGATCGACAGCATGGTACTGCTGATTAAAGAGGAGCTGCACCACTTCTGGCAGGTGCGCGAGGCGATGACGGCGCGGAACATTCCCTACGTCAAAATCACCGCCAGCCGCTACGCCAAAGGGATGCTGAAGGAGGTGCGGACTCACGAGCCGCTAACGCTGATTGATAAGCTGATCTGCGGGGCCTATATCGAGGCCCGCTCCTGCGAGCGCTTTGCCGCCCTGGCACCGTACCTCGACGAGGATCTGCAGAAGTTCTATCTGTCGCTGCTGCGATCCGAGGCGCGCCACTACGAGGACTACCTGACCCTGGCCCAGGCGATCTCACCGCAGGATATCACGCCGCGGGTGCGCTTTTTTGGCGAGGTGGAGGCTGCGCTTATCTCAACTCCCGACAGCGAGTTTCGTTTTCACAGCGGCGTGCCGGCCTGATTCAGGCCAGCGATTTTAACATCCGCACTTCACAGTCGACGTGCCCGGTACAGCCCAGCGGTCCGTCGATGTGTTCAAAGCCCAGATGCTCATAGAGGCCAATCGCTTCTTTCAGGAAGGCGGTGGTCTCCAGATAGCAGCGGGTAAAACCCTGCGCACGAGCGTGATCCAGCGCGGCGAGCGCCAGCTTTTTCGCCATCCCCTTGCCGCGTACGGCGGGCAGGAAGTACATCTTCTGCAATTCACAGATATCGGGTTCGCTGCACTGGAGCGGTGCGATGCCGCCGCCGCCCACGACCTGGCCATCCTGCTCAATCACCCAGTAGGCGTGGCCCGGCTGGCTGTAGAGGGCGTACAGCTCATCAAGATTGGGATCGGCAACGGTATAGCCCTTGTCGGCGGTCAGGCCATACTCCGCCGACACCTGGCGAATAACGGCGGCGATAGCCGCGTTGTCTTCAGGCGTGATGCGGCGCATGTGCAGTTGAGTGGCGGTTGCAACATTCATGGTGAGGCTCTTCGTTGATAAGTGCCCCTTACCAGAGAGGTAAGGGGCGAACGCGATTACAGCGCGCTGATAACGCTCTGCTGTTCGGCGAGTTTAACTTTCGCTTCGGCCAGGGCGGTCAGACGCTCACGCTCTTTGGCAACGACCGCTTCCGGCGCGCGCGCTACGAAGCCTTCGTTCCCCAGTTTGCTCTCGATACGACCGATCTCTGCTTCAACCTTAGCAACTTCTTTCGCCAGACGCTCCAGCTCGGCTGCCTTGTCGATCAGGCCAGCCATCGGGATCAGCAGCTCTGCGCCGTCGACGATCTTGGTCACGGAGACCGGACCTTTATCATCGGCAGGCAGCAGGGTGATGCTCTCCAGACGCGCCAGGGTCTGCAGGAAGCTGCGGTTGTCGTTCACACGACGTGCCGCATCGCTGCTGCAGCCGCGCAGCAGTAGCTCCAGCGGTTTAGCCGGGGAGAGGTTCATCTCGGCGCGGATGTTACGCACCGCAATAATCGCCTGCTTCAGCCACTCGGTATCCGCTACCGCGGCTTCATCAACCTGGGCGGCATCGAATGCCGGGAAGGGTTGCAGCATGATAGTGTCAGCGGTGTTACCGGTCAGCACCTTCACGCGCTGCCAGATGGTTTCGGTAATGAACGGGATGATCGGATGCGCCAGACGCAGCAGACCTTCCAGCACCGTGACCAGGGTGTTGCGCGTGCCACGCAGTTCCGCTTCAGATCCACCGTTCATCACCGGCTTGGTCAGCTCCAGATACCAGTCACAGAACTGGTTCCAGGTGAACTCATACAGGATGCCCGCAGCAATATCGAAGCGGTAGCTGTCCAGCGCTTCACGGAAGGCTTTCACCGTCTGGTTAAACTCGGCACGGATCCAGCGATCCGCCAGGGAGAGGGTCATCTCGCCGCCGTTGAAGCCGCAATCCTGCTCTTCGGTGTTCATCAGCACAAAGCGGCTGGCGTTCCACAGCTTGTTACAGAAGTTACGGTAGCCTTCCAGGCGCTTCATGTCCCAGTTGATGTCGCGGCCGGTAGAGGCCAGCGCCGCCAGGGTAAAGCGCAGGGCATCGGTGCCGTGCGGCTCGATGCCGTTCGGGAACTGCTTCTCGGTGCGCTTGGCAATTTTCTCGGCCAGCTGCGGCTGCATCATGTTGCCGGTACGCTTCTCCAGCAGATCCGCCAGAGAGATACCGTCCACCATATCCAGCGGATCGATAACGTTGCCCTTGGATTTGGACATCTTCTGGCCTTCGTCGTCGCGGATCAGACCGGTCATGTAGATGGTCTTGAACGGGATCTGCGGCTTGCCATCTTCATCTTTGATGAAGTGCATGGTCATCATGATCATGCGGGCGATCCAGAAGAAGATGATGTCGAAGCCGGAGACCATCACCGAGGTCGGGTGGAACTGACGCAGAGCGTCGGTGTTCTCCGGCCAGCCGAGGGTAGAGAAGGTCCACAGCGCAGAGGAGAACCAGGTGTCCAGCACGTCTTCGTCCTGGCGCAGGGCGACGTCGGCGCTCAGGTTGTTCTCCTGACGCACTTCCTCTTCCGTACGGCCAACGAAGACGTTGCCTTCGCTGTCGTACCAGGCCGGGATACGGTGGCCCCACCACAGCTGACGGGAGATACACCAGTCCTGAATATCGCGCATCCAGGAGAAGTACATGTTCTCGTACTGCTTCGGCACGAACTGAATGTCGCCGTTCTCAACCGCTTCCACAGCCGGTTTTGCCAGCACGTCGGCGCGGACGTACCACTGGTCGGTCAGCATCGGCTCGATCACTACGCCGCCACGGTCGCCGTACGGTACGGTCAGGTCGTGCGGTTTGATCTCTTCCAGCAGGCCAAGGGCGTCAACGGCAGCTACCACCGCTTTACGGGCAGCAAAGCGCTCCAGGTTCTGGAACGCTGCCGGGATCTCGCTGGAGTAGACGTCGGATTCGTTGCCTTTGGTGTCGTACACCTCGGCGCTTTCACGAATATCGCCGTCAAAGGTCAGGATGTTGATCATCGGCAGGGCGTGACGACGGCCCACTTCGTAGTCGTTAAAGTCGTGCGCCGGGGTGATCTTCACGCAGCCGGTGCCTTTCTCCATGTCGGCGTGCTCGTCGCCTACAATCGGAATACGACGGTTCACCAGCGGCAGCACCACGAATTTGCCGATCAGATCTTTGTAGCGCGGATCTTCCGGGTTCACCGCGACGCCGGTATCCCCCAGCAGGGTCTCCGGACGGGTGGTCGCCACCACCAGGTAATCTTTACCGTCGGCGGTTTTCGCGCCGTCGGCCAGCGGGTAGCGGATGTGCCACATGGAACCTTTCGATTCGCGGTTCTCAACTTCCAGGTCGGAAATCGCGGTGCGCAGCTTCGGATCCCAGTTCACCAGGCGCTTGCCACGGTAGATCAGATCTTCTTTATAGAGGCGAACGAACACCTCTTTCACGGCGTTGGAGAGGCCTTCGTCCATGGTGAAGCGCTCGCGCTCCCAGTCCACGGAGTTGCCGAGACGGCGCATCTGACGGGTGATGGTGCCACCGGACTCTGCCTTCCACTGCCAAATTTTGTCGATGAAGGCATCGCGACCGTAGTCGTGACGGGTTTTTCCCTCTTCAGCGGCAATCTTACGCTCAACCACCATCTGGGTCGCAATGCCCGCATGGTCGGTCCCGGCCTGCCACAGGGTGTTTTTGCCCTGCATGCGCTGGTAGCGGATCATGGTATCCATGATGGTCTGCTGGAAGGCGTGGCCCATATGCAAACTGCCGGTCACGTTCGGCGGCGGGATCATGATGCAGAAGCTCTCCTGGCTATCATCGCCATTCGGTTTGAAGTAGCCCTGCTGCTCCCAGTGCTCGTAAAGCGGCTGTTCGATATCTTGGGGGTTATATGTCTTTTCCATTATTTCCAGGTTGCCGTGTTCAGGTTGAAACCAGCCAGGCGATAGGCCTTATAGCGCTCGCGAGCCAGTTGTTTCAGAGTTTCTTCGTGAGGAACGAAGTCTACCACTTCTGTGAAAGCGGTGGCAAAATCTGCAAAGTTTACCCGCAGGCTGATCAGCAGATCGCGCGGGCTGCTGTTGCGTTTTTGCGGCCAAGCGATCTCCACTGGCGCACCGCCGCGTGGGCCTTCGCCTGCCAGATTATGCGGCACAAAGCTCTCCGCCGGACGCGCCCAGAGGGCCTCGTCGAGGCGAATCGCCTGCCGCTCATCCTCGCAGGCAATGAGGATACGCTTGCCGTTGCGCCAGCGTTCGGCGGCCAGCTCACACACCAGCGCTTCTACTGCGTCTAAGCCATCGTGATCAAGAAGGTAAAACGTTGCGTTTTTCATATATGGGGCTTCTTGTGGTCACTTTAAATGCGAAGCCGGGTGGCGCTACGCTTACCCGGCCTACGATTTACTGCCGTATTACGTTTACTCTTCGCCGTTAAAACCAGCGCGGTTCAGCAGGAACTGCGACAGCAGGGCCACAGGACGGCCGGTTGCGCCTTTGGCTTTACCAGAGCGCCATGCGGTCCCGGCGATGTCGAGGTGTGCCCAGTTGTACTTCCGGGTAAAGCGCGACAGGAAGCAGCCAGCGGTGATCGCCCCACCGGGACGCCCGCCGATGTTGGCCATATCGGCAAAGTTCGACTCCAGCTGCTCGTAGTACTCGTCGCTCATCGGCAGACGCCATGCGCGATCCCCTGCCTGCTCGGACGCGCCGATCAGCTCGTGGGCCAGAGGGTTGTGGTTCGACATCAGGCCGGTGATGTGATGGCCGAGGGCAATCACGCACGCGCCGGTCAGGGTGGCGATGTCGATCACCAGCTCCGGATCGAAGCGCTCAACGTAGGTCAGGACGTCGCACAGCACCAGACGCCCTTCGGCATCGGTGTTCAGCACTTCCACGGTCTGGCCGGACATGGTGGTCAGGACGTCCCCTGGACGGAAGGCGCGGCCACCGGGCATGTTCTCACATCCTGCCAGCACGCCCACCACGTTCAGCGGCAGCTTCAGCTCGGCGACCATGCGCATCACGCCGTACACCGCCGCTGCGCCGCACATGTCGTACTTCATCTCATCCATGCCTTCGGCTGGCTTGATGGAGATGCCGCCGGAGTCAAAGGTCAGCCCTTTACCCACCAGCACAATCGGACGCGCGTCGGCATCGCTGCTGCCCTTGTACTCGATGACCGACATCAGGGATTCGTTCTGCGAACCCTGGCCCACTGCCAGGTAGGAGTGCATCCCCAGCTCGCGCATCTGCTGCTCGCCGATCACCCGGGTGGTGATGTTCTCGCTGTTGGAGTCCGCCAGCTGGCGCGCCTGCGACGCAAGATAACCTGCGTTACAGATATTGGGCGGCATGTTGCTGAGATCTTTCGCCGCTTTAATGCCGCAGGCGATCGCCAGACCGTGCTGGATCGCACGTTCGCCGCTGGTCAGCTCCCGGCGAGTGGGCACGTTGAAGACCATCTTGCGCAGCGGACGACGCGGCTCGGATTTATTGGTTTTCAGCTGATCGAAGCTGTAGAGCGTCTCTTTTGCCGTCTCTACCGCCTGGCGCACTTTCCAGTAGGTGTTGCGTCCTTTAACGTGCAGTTCGGTCAGGAAGCAGACCGCCTCCATCGAGCCGGTATCATTCAGCGTATTAATGGTTTTCTGAATAACCTGCTTGTACTGGCGCTCGTCCAGCTCACGCTCTTTCCCACAGCCAATCAGCAAAATGCGCTCTGACAGGACGTTAGGAACATGGTGCAGCAACAACGTCTGTCCCGGCTTGCCTTCCAGCTCTCCACGGCGCAGCAGCGCGCTGATGTAGCCGTCGCTGATTTTATCGAGCTGCTCGGCGATAGGGGAGAGCCGGCGCGGTTCAAATACGCCAACCACGATGCAGGCACTCCGCTGTTTCTCCGGGCTACCGCTTTTTACACTGAACTCCATGCACTACGCTCCTGAATCTTAAAGACAACAGCCGGGGCTACGGATAGAATTGCAAGCTTTCGTAACTCATGTCCGCTGTTGCGGTGACTTCGTGTTAATCTTAGTTCGACACGTCAGAACATATCCTGAAACGTGCATCCGCTGAGTTTCTTATATCTTAGCGATGCTTTCGACGACTCAAGAGAATAAATGACGTTTAAGCCATGAAACAAGCGATTTTCCTGCAAAAAGACGGGTTTTTACGGGCGTATTTATAGTGATAATCATAAGATATCTAGTTCGGGAGACGCTAAAAAGTCAACTTGCGATCTTATTCATCCTGCTTCTGATCTTCTTCTGTCAGAAATTGGTGCGGATCTTAGGCGCAGCCGTTGACGGTGATATCCCGACAAATCTGGTGCTCTCCTTACTGGGGCTGGGCGTACCTGAAATGGCGCAGCTGATCCTGCCGCTTAGCCTCTTCCTTGGGCTGCTGATGACGTTTGGCAAGCTCTACACCGACAGCGAGATCACGGTGATGCACGCCTGCGGCCTGAGCAAGGCTGTGCTGGTGAAGGCGGCGATGGTGCTGGTCATCTTCACCGGCATTCTGGCCACCGTTAACGTGATGTGGGCCGGGCCGTGGTCCTCGCGTCATCAGGATGAAGTGCTGGCGGAGGCCAAAGCCAACCCTGGCATGGCGGCGCTGGCTCAGGGCCAGTTCCAGCAGGCCACCGACGGCAACTCAGTGCTGTTTATCGAGAGCGTGAGCGGCAGCAGCTTCCACGACGTCTTCCTCGCGCAGCTGCGTCCTAAAGGCAACGCCCGCCCATCGGTGGTCGTCGCCGACTCCGGCCAGCTGGCACAGCGTAAAGACGGCTCGCAGGTGGTGACCCTCACCAAAGGAACGCGCTTCGAAGGCACCGCGCTGCTGCGCGACTTCCGCATCACCGACTTCCAGGACTACCAGGCGATTGTGGGCCATCAGGCGGTGGCGCTGGATCCGGACGATACCGAGCAGATGGACATGCGCACCCTGATGCGCACCGACACGCCGCGGGCGAGCGCGGAGCTGCACTGGCGCTTAACCCTCATCTTCGCCGTATTCGTGATGGCGCTGATGGTGGTGCCGCTCAGCGTGGTTAACCCGCGCCAGGGCCGGGTGCTCTCTATGCTGCCAGCGATGCTGCTCTATCTGGTCTTCTTCCTGGTTCAGACCTCGCTGAAGTCTAACGGCGGCAAGGGCAAGCTCGATCCGATGATCTGGATGTGGGCAGTTAACCTGTTCTATCTGGCATTGGCGATTGCGCTGAACCTGTGGGATACGGTGCCGATGCGCCGGATACGCGCCCGTTTCGTGCGTAAAGGAGCGTTATAATGCAGGCTTTTGGCGTACTCGATCGCTATATCGGTAAGACCATCTTCACCACCATCATGATGACGCTGTTCATGCTGGTGTCGCTCTCGGGCATCATCAAGTTTGTCGATCAGCTCAAACGCGCCGGGCAGGGGAGCTACGATGCGATGGGCGCGGGGATGTACACCGTGCTCAGCATTCCAAAAGATATCCAGATCTTCTTCCCGATGGCGGCCCTGCTGGGCGCACTGTTGGGGCTGGGGATGCTGGCCCAGCGCAGCGAGCTGGTAGTGATGCAGGCCTCTGGCTTTACCCGTTTCCAGGTGGCGCTGTCGGTCATGAAGACGGCGATCCCGCTGGTGCTGCTGACCATGGCGATTGGGGAGTGGGTCGCGCCGCAGGGCGAGCAGATGGCGCGTAACTACCGTGCCCAGGCCATCTACGGCGGCGCAATGCTCTCTACCCAGCAGGGGCTGTGGGCCAAAGATGGCAACAGCTTTGTCTATATCCAGCAGGTTTCTGGCAACAGCGAGCTGAACGGCGTGAGCATCTACAGCTTCAACGATCAGCGTCGCCTGCAGTCGGTGCGCTACGCGGCGCACGCGGCGTTTGATGAGCAGCAGAAGGTCTGGAAACTGTCGCAGGTGGACGAGTCTAACCTGCAAGATCCGAAGCAGATTACCGGCTCCCAGACCGTGAGCGGCACCTGGAAGACCAACCTGACGCCGGACAAGCTGGGTGTAGTCGCCCTGGAGCCGGATGCGCTCTCCATCAGCGGCCTGCGCGACTATGTGAAGTATCTGAAGTCAACCGGGCAGGACTCTGGCCGCTACCAGCTCAACATGTGGAGTAAGATCTTCCAGCCGCTGTCGGTGGCAGTCATGATGCTGATGGCGCTGTCGTTCATCTTTGGCCCGCTGCGCAGCGTGCCGATGGGCGTGCGGGTGGTCACCGGGATCAGCTTCGGCTTTGTCTTCTACGTGCTGGATCAGATCTTCGGCCCGCTGACGCTGGTATACGGCATTCCGCCGATTATCGGCGCGCTGCTGCCGAGCGCTTCGTTCTTTGCCATCAGCGTCTGGCTGATGATGCGTCGGGCGTAATCTTGCCTCCCCCGCTCTTTTTGGGCGGGGGAAATTGCGCTTTCATACTTTGCGCTTCGTCACACCGTCTATGCTTTCCTTACGATTAATTAACCGCTCGGGAAGCTATGTCCAAATTTTTCTTCAACGACCGCAAGCAGCTGGTCAATGATGCCATCGAAGGCTTAATTATCTCCGCGCCGCACGCTAACCTGGTGCGTCTCGATATCGATCCTGCTATCCGCATCGTTGCGCGTGGCGACTGGGATAAGGGCCGCGTGGCGGTCATCTCCGGCGGCGGCTCCGGCCACGAGCCAGCCCACGCGGGCTTCGTCGGCAAAGGGATGCTCACCGCCGCCGTCTGCGGGGACGTCTTCGCCTCCCCCAGCGTCGATGCCGTGCTTAACGCCATCGTCGCCGTTACCGGCGATCGCGGCTGCCTGCTGATCGTCAAAAACTACACCGGGGATCGCCTCAACTTCGGCCTTGCGGCTGAGAAAGCCAAACGTCACGGCCTGAAGGTGGAGATGGTGATCGTCGCCGACGACATCGCCCTGCCGGATAACAAGCAGCCGCGTGGCATCGCCGGAACGGCGCTGGTGCATAAGATTGCAGGCCACGCCGCCGAGCAGGGTAAATCCCTCGGCGAGGTGCGGGCCATAGCCCAGCAGGCCAGCGACAGCGTCTGGAGCCTCGGGCTGGCGATGGAGACCTGCAACCTGCCGGGCAGCGGCGAAGAGGAGGAGAACCGCATCCAGCGCGGCAAGGTCGAGCTGGGCCTCGGCATTCACGGCGAGCCGGGGGCCAGCACCGTTGACTCTCACAACAGCAAAACCCTCATTGATACCCTCGTCGAGCCGCTGAAGGCGCAGGCGGGTAACGATCGCGTGGCGGTGCTGATCAACAACCTCGGCGGCGTCTCGGCGCTGGAGATGGCTCTGCTCACCAAAGAGCTGGCGCACTCGGCGCTGAAGGATCAGATTGCCTACCTCATTGGCCCCGCGCCGCTGGTCAGCTCCCTGGATATGAAAGGGTTCTCGCTCTCGCTGCTGCGCCTCAACGATGAGTTTGAGCGCGCCCTTAACGCGGACGTCGAGACCGTCGGCTGGCAAAAACCGGTGGCCTTTGCCCCGGTGCGCACGGTTAAGCACAACGCGATTAGCACCGGCATCGAGACCCAGCCCTCCGACAACCCCCAAGTTAGCGCCATAGTTAAAGCCGCCACCGAGACGCTGATTAGCCTCGAGAACCGGCTCAACGCGCTGGATGCCAAAGTCGGCGACGGCGACACCGGCTCGACCTTTGCCGAAGGGGCGCGGGATATCGCCCAGCAGCTCGAGCAGGGCAAGCTGCCGCTGGACAACAGCGCCCAGCTCTTCCAGCTCATCGGCGAGCGATTGGCGACGGTGATGGGCGGCTCCAGCGGGGTGCTGATGTCGATATTCTTCACCGCTGCCGGACAGGCGATCCACGACGGGGCCAGCATCGCCGATGCGCTCCTGAAAGGCCTCAAGCAGATGAAACACTACGGTGGGGCAGATCTGGGTGACCGGACGCTGATCGACGCGCTACAGCCTGCTCTGGAGGCGTTGCAGAGCCAGGATCTTAGCGCTGCGGTTGCGGCCGCTAAAGAGGGTGCAGAGAGCACCGCCGCGATGCAGAAAGCGGGGGCGGGGCGCTCGTCGTACGTTAACAGCGACAGCCTGACGGGCGTCACCGATCCAGGTGCAGTAGCGGTAGCCGAGGTCTTTGCTGCTTTAGTGAAGGTCTAACGGTAGGCCCGGCAAGCTACGCGCCGCCGGGCATTTACGATTTAAAAATCCGCTTTCAGCACCACGCGATAACGGGCCTTGCCATCACGAACGTGCTGCAGGGCCTCGTTGATCTGCGACATCGGGAACATCTCGGTCTGCGGGGCAACCTTGCTGCGACCGGCAAAGCGCAGCAGCTTGCGCAGCTCGTACGGCGTCCCGGTTGCTGAACCGGAGATGCTGCGGTCGCCACCGATCAGGGTAAAGGCCGGAACCGGAAGGGGCTTCAGCACCGCGCCGACGGTGTGGAAGTTACCGCCGTGGGCCAGCGCCTCGAAGTAGGGCTGCCAGTCGAGATCGACGTTAACGGTGTTGATAATCAGATCGAACTGGCCCGCCAGGGCTTTTAACGCCTCTGGATCGCGGCTGTTCACCACCTTATCCGCCCCGAACCGCAGCACCTCCTGCTCCTTCGCCGGGTTAGAGCTGAACGCCGTCACCTCGCAGCCCATGGCGTGCAGCAGCTTGATGGCGATATGACCCAGTCCGCCGATACCGATCACCCCGACGCGGCTGGTGGCGGTGATGTGGTGCATCAGGAGCGGTTTAAACACCGTGATGCCGCCGCAGAGCATCGGCCCGGCGGATTCAATATCGATGCTGTCCGGAAGCGGGATCACCCACTGCCAGTCGGCGCGCAGCTTATCAGCAAAGCCGCCGTGGTTAAGGATGGTCGGCGTCGCGCCTTCCAGACAGTTGATCTGGTTGCCGCTGATACAGGCATCGCAGTGGCCGCAGCTGCGCGCCGTCCAGCCGATACCTACCCGCTGGCCTACCTTCAGACCTTTGTCCTGCGCCGCGCTGCCCAGGGCCACTACGCGACCAATCACCTCATGCCCGGCGATCAGCGGATACTGGGACATGCCCCACTCGTTGTCGATCATCGACAGGTCAGAGTGGCAGATCCCGCAGTAGTCTACCTGTACCTCAACGTCCCCCGCCTGCAGTTCGCCAGGATCGTACTCGTATAGCTCCAGTTCGCTCCCAGCTTCTTTCGCGGCATAGCTTTTTATTGTGCTCATTGTGGTTTCCTCAGGTTCAGCGTTGAGTAGGAAGTGTAGAGCATGGGGTAGGGCGGCGCATGGGCGGAAGGTGCGAGATGGGAAAAGAGAATTGAGAGAAGGAGGGGTACGGCAAGGAACTGTGATTACCGCTGTTTTTTTCAACACTTAGCTAGGTCTGAGTACGCTGGCGCTTGCATGGTAGCGTGCGACGGGTATAATTCTCGAAGTTTTCCGCATACCTCTTCAGTGCCGGAGTGGCGAAATCGGTAGACGCAGTTGATTCAAAATCAACCGTAGAAATACGTGCCGGTTCGAGTCCGGCCTTCGGCACCATTAGTACTTCCAAGACCATCCGAGAAAGTCCAATTACCCCTTAAAAATCAATGCTTGCAGCGATTTTTACGTCCTGAGTCGTCCGAGGTTGTCCGTTGAAATCCGGATGTCATTGGGGGCATAATTGGGGGCATCTTAACTTCGATTAGAAATGTGCCCCCAAATGAAGCTCAACGCCAGACAGGTCGAGACCGCAAAGCCAAAAGACAAAACTTACAAAATGGCCGATGGCGGCGGTTTGTATCTCGAGGTTTCGGCCAAGGGTTCTAAATACTGGCGCATGAAATACCGACGCCCCTCTGACAAAAAAGAGGATCGCCTCGCTTTTGGTGTGTGGCCTACAGTGACGCTCGCGCAGGCAAGAGCAAAGCGAGATGAAGCTAAAAAGCTGTTAGTGCAGGGCATTGACCCAAAAGCCGAACAGAAAGAAGCTCAGGCTGAGAATTCGGGGGCATATACTTTCGAAACTATCGCTCGTGAATGGCATGACAGTAACAAGCGCTGGAGCGAAGACCATCGATCGCGCGTTCTTCGCTATCTTGAGCTTTATATTTTCCCTCATATCGGTTCGTCCGACATTCGCCAGCTCAAAACCAGTCACCTGTTAGCCCCGATTAAAAAAGTTGATGCCAGTGGTAAGCATGATGTTGCTCAGCGCCTGCAACAGCGTGTCACAGCCATAATGCGTTACGCCGTACAGAATGATTACATCGACTCAAATCCAGCCAGTGATATGGCCGGTGCGCTATCGACAACCAAAGCGCGACATTACCCCGCTTTACCCTCCAGCCGGTTCCCAGAGTTTCTTACTCGTCTTGCTGCATATCGTGGCCGTGTAATGACACGGATTGCGGTCGAGCTTTCGTTACTCACTTTCGTGCGTTCCAGTGAGTTACGTTTCGCGCGTTGGGATGAGTTTGATTTTGATAAATCGCTATGGCACGTTCCTGCGAAACGTGAAGAAATTAAAGGCGTGCGTTATTCGTATCGTGGAATGAAGATGAAAGAGGAGCATATCGTTCCGCTTAGTCGGCAGGCGATGATTTTGTTAGAGCAGCTTAAGCAGATTAGTGGTGATAAAGATCTGCTTTTTCCAGGGGATCATGACGCAACTAAAGTCATGAGTGAAAACACGGTAAACAGCGCATTACGTGCGATGGGATATGATACGAAAACTGAGGTCTGCGGGCACGGATTCAGGACGATGGCGCGGGGTGCGCTTGGTGAATCAGGCTTATGGAGTGATGACGCGATAGAACGACAGTTGAGCCATTCAGAGCGTAATAATGTACGTGCAGCTTATATTCATACATCTGAGCATTTGGATGAACGCAGGTTAATGGTGCAGTGGTGGGCTGATTACCTTGATGAGAATAGAATTAAATTAGTATCTCCTTATGAGTTTGCTAAATGATATCATATTATTTTTGTTTTTTTTATTGATCAAGGGGCGTGATGCCCCTGTTTTATTTTACTAAATAACGGCATTTAATGTCTTTAAATAATCTTTTACCCGATTTAACTCCAGCTCCAGCAAATTATGCGTAAGAGTGTCGTCATTTGAGAATTTGTAATTCTCAACTGCTTTGTTTAGTTTGTTTCTATATTTTCTTAGTTCTTTTTTGTATGAATCATGAATATTCATATATATGTATCTTGTTAGCTTGCTTATGTGGTGTTCTCCATCAGCTATAAGTTTTTTATCTGCTGACTTATTATCGGCGTCATCGTTTTTACTAATGTCTACACTTTCTCCAGTTTTTTCATGAATGGTCGTTTTTAACTCTGATTTTATTTCTGCTTCTTGTTGTTCAGTTATTTCTATTTCCTCAATGGCATTAAATGCTTCATTGATAACTTCATTGATATCATTTTTTTTTCTAATAATTTGTCTCATTTCCTCATAAGTAATAAAACGGTTGTGTGCAACTTTATTTCTCAGATCATACAAAGATTCCCAATCGTCAATAAGTTTTTCTTCTTTTTTATTTCGCTCTTTAGAATCGGTGCTTTCTGAATAAACTTCAGGGGAGAAATATCGTTGCCAGTTACTCTTAGGGACAAAGTCCATTAGCTTTTCAACGTCAATGGTTTTTTTTGTGCTATTTAAAATCCGATGAACATCGGCTGTTTTGATTGTACTATACTTATCGAATAAAAACTTGGAAAGCTGAATGAAATCCGTTTCTGAAAGGAATGTGTTCAGTGATTGAGTTTCAGATTTAACGTCTTTATTTTTGATTGAATCTATGACTTCTTGTGGAATGTTTGACTTAATCCACTCCAAGCCTACTTTCGTAGACATAAAAATGGTTATTAATTTTCTCATTTTATTTTCTATTTCATGTATGTGCTTGTAGCCTTCAATAGAAAATTCAGTTGCTAAGTCATCTCTAAGCGTATTAAGTTGTGAGTGTTGTAATTCTCTAATTGTAGCAATGACTTCTTTATTTAGGTCTCTAATTGCTAGTTTTTCTCTCTCATTTGAAACCTCAGTCAGGTTGCAAATATCAATAAGATAGCTACGGTAAGCTTCATTTTTTGACTTTATTTTCTTTACGTTTAGGGAAAACTCAGTGTTATGAAATGTGATGGTGTTGTTGGACCCCTTTTTTTCTATCCTTAAGTTTTGGTTAAGTTGAAGGCCTCTTATTAAATCCTCTTCATTTTGCATTAGCTTTCTTTCTTCTGAGAAAATCAACAGATATTCAGAGGTGTAGTTTTTCCCTTCCATTAGTTCTCCTTAAATATGTTTATTGAATGGGGGATGTGGCTGTGTTGTTACAATACAGGCTCTAGTACCCGATCACCAAGTAATATCGATGGGCTCAGGGCATCACCGTGCAAAATGAGCGATGTTGAGGTTATAGGTGAACTGCTGAAAAGCTACACCTTGGGACGTTAAAATGGGTACTTTCCTCCGGTGTACGTCTTTTTCTCCCCCTTACCTGGCCTTCTTGGAAGCTCTCAACTCGCTCTAATATCCCTGTACTACGCACTGACACTACCGCAAACCCGCACAGCATAGAGACGCCCGCAGGCCGTTAAATTAAATAAGCACTTTACCGCTGGCGCGCAATGCTCTCCCCGCCACGCCTGCCAGCTTGAAAACCGCTTTTAATGCAGAGGCATGAACGGCCTCCGGGCGCACCAGTGCTGATACTGGCGGGGGATTCAATATGGTTAAAACGCATGCAAAACCATGCACCTTATGCATGCATGGCTGTTTCACAAAAAAGGCAGGATCTTCAGGCATTTTTAAACAGTCTACGGAGCGGACAGTTCTGCGCCCCAGCAGGTGTAATTCAGTTTTTTTGCGGACGTGAACTTTTCGCAACTATCACCACGCGAGCGTCATGCTTTTACTCACCTTTGAATACTACGAGCTGAGCGAGCCAGAGGGTTAATCCTCACTCCCCTCACCGACGATAACGGTTGTTTATTTCGCCCCCTCTTATGCCGACCTCAACCTAAGCCCCTGTAATGCTCTCTGCCGCGTCGCTCTGCACTGGCCCGCCACTCTTCGCTCTCGAACCTTGCGTTCCTCCAGTGCCCCAAAGCAGCGAGATTTGCCCCCCTCCGGACCTTGCTGGCTCATCGAGAATTGTACGATTGGCACCATTTAACCCTGTTGCGCGCTCTCGTAGCCCCGCCACGCCTGCGCACTTCATGCAGCTGTTTTCCTGCACCTGCATGAGTGGCTCCGGCCTGCGCCGCTGCTGGCCTTTGCTGCCGCTTTTGGGTGCCTGAGACTCATGCGTTTTCATGCAGCATAGACATGCACGCTCACGCTGATGAGTGCAAGCACAAAAAAGCCCGGCATATTGCCGGGCATCATAAGATTCTAAAGCAGAGACTCAGAAAATTTTGCGCTTGCGCCGGTCGGTTCTGGCTCCCCTGACAGGATAAGCGCCAGTCAGGCTGATGACGTTATCCCGGAACATTAGCGGCAGGTTCTTATGCGTCCACTTCTCAATGAGGTTCACGGCAAATTTACGATACAGAGTATCCGCGTCGTTCGCTCCCTCAATCACGCCTGCCGCATGGACCGATCCGTTTCGCTCAAACTGGCTGTATTTCATTCTGAATAAGCTGCCGAGTTCAACGCCATTCACCATAAAAAATTCATCGATGAGCGTGTCAATACGCTCGTCCATAATGCCGTCATGGCAGAACACATAGGCATTTGCCTTACGTCCGGTAGCATCGGCCAGCGCGGGTAGCTGCTTTTCCCTTTCGGCAATCAGTCCGGTAAGGTCAGATGCCGTTTCCTGCTGCTCCAGATATTCTGCGCGCAGCGCTTTCATTTCCGGCGTGACGGTGCCGCCGTTTTGCTCAAGCAGTTCACGAAAGCGCGCACGGTTGTCCTGGCTTGCCTGCTCCGTTTCGGCCTTACGCTGGCGCAGCGCGCTGATGCTGTCCTCAGCGGCGGCTTCTGCCTTTTTTGCCTCCAGCCAGGCGAACAGTTTACACTGGAGGTCCTGTACGCGGGCCTGCCAGTCAGCGGGAAGGTCCTTCAACAACGCGGTCGTGTGGCTGATAACGTCGGCCTCGGGCAGCTCCAGGAGCCATCCCTCATCCTGCAATGGCTTCTGGCTTCTTGCCACGAGCGAGCCAACGAGTTCAGCGGTTGCCTTAATCTTTTCTTCTGTCATGTTCTGCTGTGTCATGCTTTTTTCTCTCTGTCAGGGCTGTGCGTGACGGTCTTTATGGGTGTAGGCCGAGCCGTAGCGACCCAGCGTCTGCGGCTGAAGCACCGGGACATCGCTCCGCGGTTCCGGTTCTGCCGCCACGGATTTATGCGGCTTCATAATGATTTTCTCGACGCTCTCCAGTGCAGTGAACGTGCAGGAGCAGTCGAGGTTCCGGCACTGATACCAGGTGCGCTTGACGGACGGTGCCTCATAAGAGCTGGTGCGGGTGTAAGCCACCTGGCCGCACTCTGGACATTTCAGGGCCATCAGATGTCTTCCTTCTGCTGTACGGCCTGGCGGGTCATGATCTTGTGAAAGGCGGCAGGTGACGGCGCGTGACTGTCCTTATTGAGCACTACCTGCGTGGCAGCGGGAAAAGATAAAGCGGTATTAGTCATATCGGCTTCCTGTAAGGGCGTTTTCAGTAAGTCAATTGTGCCTGGGCTGGCACAGGCGGTGCCACTAAATGACATTGTGTGACGACTGAGACAAAAAGCCCTTCTTCTGGCCAGCCAGGGAAAGGTCACAGGAAAACCATACTCGATGTTTGTTTTTTTATCTTTTACTATTCACCACTGTTCACCATAAATAAAAATATAGTTAATACAGTAAGATAAAGGGTGAACAGTTGAAGTTTCGACTGTTCATCGTCTGTTCACCACTGTTCACCATTCTTCAAGAACATTAAAAACACAGGATCGAACTTTTTGAATGTTTCTTCCTGTTAATAGTCTTCTTATTAATTGATAGTAAAAGCTTTACATTTTCAGACTGCCCCCCGCTGCATCGTATTGCACATTATTCGCTAATATTCGACGAGTGGCTTTTTTTTGACCAGTCCTGTCATGGTTACAATGGATTTTCGCCTTGTTGCAATA